>PBDS01000040.1 GCA_002718155.1 Pseudomonadota bacterium | reverse complement strand
GATGGTGGGATATACCAGGCCGACGTCGCCGCTGCGCCGGAGGTCGACAGAATGATCTCGGCCGTCGAGTCGGACCTTGGGCCGATCGATATGCTGGTCACCAGCGCCGGGATCATGGAAGCCGGCGGCTACGAGAATCTCGACCTGGAGACGTTCCGACGGGTGATGCGGGTCAACGTGGAAGGCACCTTCCTGCCCGTAATGGCCGTCAAGGACGGCATGATCTCCCGCGGCCGCGGCAGCATTGTCTGTATCTCGTCGATCGCCGGCTTGCGCTCCAGGCCCAGGGTGATCGCATACAGCACCTCGAAAGCCGCGGTCATCGGATTCGTGCGCAGCTGCGCCGGTGCTTTTGGTCCGAATGTCCGGGTCAACGGTATTGCACCGGGTCTGATCCGGACCGACATGACCGAAAGCATGGAGCCGGAGATCCTGGCGGGCATGGAGCAGGAGGCCTTCGTCAAACGGCTCGGGGTTCCGGAGGACATCTCCGGTGCGGCGCTGTTCCTTTTGTCCGATGAGGCTGCCTTTGTCAGCGGCCAGACCTTCGTCGTCGATGGCGGCCGCGTCACTTTGCCTTGAGTGTCAGGATACTTCTTGAAGTTTGACTGACAGAAACGCTAACCTTGCGGTCGGCCTGCCGCTTCAGGCCGTCCTTGCCAGTATCGCCATTCATGCGCTGTGGGGCGGAAACCCGGTGGCCGTCAAACTCGGCCTGGAAGTGTTCCCGCCCATGTGGAGCGCCTTCGTGCGGTTTACCATCGCAACGGTCTGTGTCGCGGCATGGGCAGGATACCGTGGTCTGTCGCTATGGCCGAAGCGGGAATACTGGCCGGTTCTGGCGCTGGTCTCGGTCGCGTTCACGATTCAGATCGGGGTCATGAACATCGGTTTCAGCCTCGCGAGCGGTACGGTATCCGCTGTGTTGCAGTCGACCAATCCCTTGTTCGTCGCATTGTTTGCACACTTTCTTCTGGCCCGTGATCGCCTGGACCGGCGCAGAACAGCAGGTCTGCTGATCGCCTTTGCCGGTGCCGCAGTGGTGCTCCTGCGGGGCACGGTTAGCGGCGGAGATGGGCTGGGTGTCGTCGGCCTGGGCGGGTTCCTCGTGCTGGCCAGTTCCATGCTGCTTGGGCTGCGCCTGGTGCTGATGGTCAAGCCGCTGCGGGCAATCGGTGAGATTCCCGTGGTGCTCTGGATGATGGTGTTCAGTTTGGTGCCGTTCGGGATCTGCGGGGCGCTGTTCGAGTCGATCCGCTGGGAGAATCTCGGCTGGATGCCGGTCGGGGGCTTACTGTATCAGGGGATGATCATCGCAGGTCTCGGTTTCATGGTGTTCTCGTTCCTGATGAAACGCTATTCACCCAGTGTGGTCGCCAGCTTCAATTTTGTATCGCCCATATCCGGTGTGTTCCTCAGTGTCTGGATGTTGGGTGAGTCGGTCACGGCCAGCATCGTTGCGGGAGTCGTTCTGGTCGGCGCCGGATTGTATCTAGCCGCAGGCGGCAGACGCGGGTGATCGGTGCCTGTATGATTGGCTGACGGACAACCCTTTAAAGCTATAGGAGATCTTCCATGGCACAACAGGCGCGTTATCTCTTTACCGCAAGCATGGATGTGGACCCGGACAAGGAAGCCCTGTTCAACGAGGTCTACGACACCGAGCATGTTCCTTTGCTGTCCCAGGTGCCAGGTGTGATCGCAGTGCAACGACTGATCAGGGAACCGTGCACGCTTTCGATCGGCGGGGAACTGCGGGAGATCGACCCTGAGGGTGAGGCTCGTTACGGGGCCACTTATGAGATCGAGAGCCCTGCTGTGCTCAAGAGCCCGGAATGGGCCGCCGCGGTGGAGCAGGGGCGCTGGCCCAGCGAGGTCAGGCCATACACGCACAACCGCCGGCACGTGCTTTATCGGATTATGGCAGGCGACAGCTAAACCGTAATTTTGAATTTATTACTTACGTTCCAGACAAGGGGGATGAAACGATGAGTACTACGGTGATTCGAAAGGCCGACTGGACCGCTGCCTGGGATTCAGCTGCCGGCCAGCATTGTTATCTGCGCGGTGTGGACGTTGCATTTTCCGGTGGGTCGATTGTTCATGTCGGCCCCGACTATAACGGGGATGCGGATCATGAGATCGATGGTCGTGACCGGTTCGTGATGCCGGGCCTGATCAACATCCACTCTCACCCGCAACATGAACCGGCCTACCGGGGCGTTCGTGAAGAGCACGGCCGCCCTGAGATGTACGACACGGGCCTATACGAACGGTTACAGGCATTTTCGCTGGACGATGAGGGTTGCCAGGCCTCGGCAGAACTGGCTTACGGAGAACTGCTGAAATCGGGGGTCACCACCCTGGCCGACCTGTCATCGATGTCAGGGTGGTGGCTGGACCTGATGGCCCGCAGTGGTCTGCGCGGCTACGTCGCCCCGGGCTTTGCCTCTGCACGCTGGTACATGGACAGTCTGCAGGAGCTGAAATTCAACTGGGACGAGGAGGCGGCCCGTAGGTCATTCAACGATGCGAGCGCCTTTATGGATGAGGCTGAGAGGCACCCCTGCGGGCGCCTTAAGGGCGTGGTCTATCCGATGCAGATCGACACCTGCAGTGAAGAGTTGCTNCGCGACAGCATNGCNCTCGCCGAAGAGACCGGTCGGCCACTGACCACCCACGCGTCGCAGGCGAAAGTCGAGTTTCTCGAGATGGCGAAGCGGCATGGTATCTCACCGCTCAAATGGGCATCGAACATCGGTCTGCTGACGCCCCGGACCACCCTCGGGCACGCGATCTTCATCGACGAGCACCCCTCCATCGAGTGGCGCGCGCGCGAGGATCTTGCTCTGCTGGCAGACACCGGCACCAGCGTGGCGCACTGTCCGTCGCCGTTTGCCCGTTACGGGCACGCGATGGCGGACTTCGGCCGTTACCGTCGGGCCGGGGTCAATCTTGGTTTTGGCACCGACGTGACACCGCATAATCTGATCGAGGAGATGCGCCTTGCCATCATTCTCGCCCGGGTGATGGCGAACAATATCCAGACCACTGACGCCTCGATGGTGTTTCACGCCGCGACCATTGGCGGGGCCACCTCGCTGCTCGCCGACGACCTCGGTCGTCTCACGCCGGGCGCCAAGGCGGACCTCGTTCTTGTGGACACCACACATCCGATCATGCGTCCGGCCCGGGACCCGCTGAAGAGCCTCATCTACCACGGCGCCGAGCGCGCGGTTGTAACGGTTCTGGTCGACGGCGAGACGGTGGTCGAGAACGGCTCGGTCTGTCACCTGGACATGGCCGATGCGGCGGGGCGGCTCGAAGAGGCCCAGCAGCGTATGCTGAAAGACGTGCCCAACCACGATTTCCTTGGCCGTAGCGCGGAACAGATCACGCCACTGTCCATGGCCGTCAAAGACAGGCTCTGACGGCCCGCAAGCTGGGAGGGCCTGTCGTTCGTGCCGGTCAGGCGTTCAGTCTGCTCTCGACGAGCCGGGCGAAGAAGGTCGCACCCAGCGGGATGATCTCGTCGTTGAAGTCATAGCCCGGGTTGTGGACTTCACAGTAGCCTTCTTCACCGCCATTGCCGATATTCATATAGGCACCCGGACATTCGTTCAGCATATAGGAGAAGTCCTCGGAGGCCATGATTCCCGGGCCGTTCCGATCGAGGTGCGTTTCGGAGACGATCGCTGCGGCGACGTCCCCGGCAAGACGGGTGGCAGTTTCTTCATTGACCAGTGGCGGAAAGATCAACCGGAAGCGGTAGTCCGCAGTCACGCCCAGACCTTCTGCAATGTGGCGTGTGATCTCCCCGATTCTTTTGTCGACAAACTCCAATGTAGCGGGCTGGAAAGCACGTACGGTTCCGCCCAGGGTCGCTCCGTTTGGAATGACGTTGTAGGCATCGCCGCTCAGAAGCCGGGTCACGCTCAGCACGGCAGTGTCCTGGGGATCGACATTGCGCGCAACGACGCTCTGCAAAGCCGAGACGATCTGCGCCGCGGCGACGATCGGGTCGGCACTCGATTCGGGGTGGGCACCATGTGCACCGCGACCGGTGAGGGTGATGTCGAAGAAACCGCCACCGGCCATCATCGGCCCCGGGCGAATGGAGAATCGGCCCGTCTCAAGCCCCGGCTTGTTGTGCATGCCGAATATCGCGTCCATGGGAAAGCGCTGGAACAGTCCGTCCTCGACCATGGCCTTGGCACCCCCCAGGCCTTCCTCGGCCGGTTGAAAAACAAAATGGGCGCGGCCGTTGAATTGCCTGGTCTCGGCCAGGTACTGGGCGGCGCCCAGCAGCATGGTGGTGTGTCCATCGTGGCCGCAGGCGTGCATCCTGCCGTCATGGGTGGAGCGGTGATCAAAAGTGTTGGCTTCCTGGATCGGTAACGCATCCATGTCGGCCCGCAGACCAATCGTGCCTGAATTACTGCCGGCCTCAAGGGTGCCGACCACACCGGTACCTCCGATACCCGTGTGGACCTCGCAACCGAATGACGCCAGTCGTTCGGCGACCAGGGCAGCTGTGCGTTCCTCCTGAAATCCAAGTTCCGGGTGCGCGTGGATGTCCTGGCGCCACCCGGCGAGCTGTCCATGGCGTTCGACAATGCGTTCGATTAGTTTCATGCTGGGGTCCCCGGTAAAGGTCTTTAGGTCGTTCTGGATCACCCGCGTAGAGTTTTCTCTGCCAGGGTGCGCAAGGCCATTTGACCAAGGTGTTCATGCAAGGTCAAGCCAGCGGCGCAGCCAACCGGTCTGGACCAGCCAGTCTGTGCAACAACCCGGGCTGGTGGTAGGTGCGGTCCAGCCGGGTCCGTGTTAACTTGACCTGTTTGAGACCTTCAGCCAGGGGGCATCCTGATGCGCGTATTGATTGCCATGATGAAGCACGAGACGAACACTTTCTCGCCCGTGCCGACTGATCTTGGAAGGTTCCAGAGCTGGCTGTACTGCACCGGCCAGAAAGTACTCGATGACCTTGGCGGCACCAATACCCCGACTGGTGCCTACATCGACAATGCCCGAAAACGCGGCTGCGAAATGGTCACCCCGATCGCCACCGAGGCAATGCCCAGTGGCCCCGTACAGCGTGACGTCTACGAACACATGGTGGAGACCATTCTCGCGCCACTGAAGGCCCAGACGTTTGATGCGGCGCTGCTTGATCTTCACGGTGCCATGGTGGCGGAGCACGAGCCGGACGGAGAGGGCGGCCTGCTCAGCCGGATCCGTGAGGTACAGCCTGACCTGCCAATCGCTGTGACCCTGGATCTACACTGCAACCTGACTCAGCGGATGGTCGACAACTGCACGATGATGATCGGCTTTAAGACCTACCCGCATGTCGATATGTACGATGTCGGTGACCAGATCGCCGAGCTGCTGTTCCGGACCCTGGAAGGGCGGATCAAACCGGTAATGGCCTGGGGCAATCGGCCGGTACTGGCCCAGACGTTACGGATGGGCAGCGACGACGCCCCGATGGCCGGCCTTCAGGCGATGACCCGTGATCTGGAGCGCAACGGGCTGCTCGCGGTAACATTTTTCGGGGGATTTCCGATGGCCGACATAGCCGATGCCGGAATCTCCGCGGTTGTGGTTACAGATAATGACCATCAGGCGGCATCTTCAGCCTGCCAGGCATTGCTGGACTCAGCCTGGGGCTCGCGGTCCGAATTTGTCTACCACGGCCGGCCGCTGGAGGCGGCGGTGCAAGAGGCCGGTCAGCACACCGAAGGCCCTGTGCTGCTGCTCGATCATGCCGACAACGTGGGTTCGGGCGGCACCGCGGATGTGATGGAGGTGATTCGTGAGGTGTACCGTCAGGGGCTCGATGACGTGGCCGTGGGCGCAGTCTGGGATCCCGAGGCCGTGCAGATGATGCGCGAGACCGGGCTTGGTAACAGCGTGTCCATAGCGCTCGGTGGCCGTAGCGATATGCCGAGCATCGGTCGGACCGGGGAGCCGTTCCACGTGCAGGGCCGGGTGGTTTCGCTGACCGACGGCAGCTGGACTGTCGAAGGCCCGATGTACACCGGTGTGCGGGTGTCGACCGGGCCAACGGCCGTGCTGGATACAGGCCGAATGCGTATCGTCGTGGTGTCTTATCACCATGAGCCGTGGGACACCGGGATCTTCTCTAACAACGGAATCGAGCCTGCGAGATGCCGTTACCTGCTGTTGAAGTCCAGGATCCACTACCGGGCGGGTTTCGGGCCATTGGCCAGAGCGACCATCCCCTGTGATGGTTACGGCGTGACGACCTCTCGTTACGATCAGCTGACCTATGACAATCTGCGCCGGCCGATCTATCCGTTGGATCCGGTACCGACTGTCTGACGTCAGACCGAGTGGGGGTCTGCGACCTTCGGCCAGTACGGATCGGTAAATTTCTCGAACGGGATCTCGGAGAAGTTCATCGGGATGGCGCCTGGCGCCGCAACATAGAGTACTGACTCGGCGATCGGTGCAAATCCGGCGTAGAAGTGTTGGGTTGACTTGACCACCACAATTTTTTTCTGCGCGAGATCAATGCCGAACTGCTCAAAGGCATCTGGGTGAAAGGTCTGGGTGCGCACCGTGTTCAGGAAGATGTCGACTTCACCGTCGCAGGTCAGCCAGACAGCCTGGCCCATATGCTGGCGCGCCTGGCCGAAGGTCTGGGCGGCCTCCAGCATGATCCGGCGCACAGTGATCGTCAGATCGAGAGGGTCACCAGAGCCGGGGCCGACCTTGCCGCCGATCCGCAGTGAGAATCGGGCCCCTTCACCGGCCTCGATGCAGAAGCGAACGGCGACCGGATCCCAGTAGAAACCAGTTGCAACATTGCTGATGCCTCGTTCAAGGACCGAACGCAGGATAAAGGTCGAATCGGATGGTGCACCGACGCCCGCGTTGTCACCAAGATCGGCGAGCACCACCGGTCCTGATGGCGCGGACACGCCTTGGTCGAGGGCCTGGTCGATGCTCAGTCCACTCGGATGGGTGCTGTCGCGGAGCGCCCAGATCTCTTGGCCGAGTTCGGTGGCGACCCGGCCGGCCAGTTCCAGATCACCGTCAGTCACGACCAGGACCTTGGACGATGCATCGGGCACGTCTCCCCAGGGAAACCCGTGAGCGAGCGAAACAGACAGCACCCTGTCCTGTTTTTCAAGTTCCTGCATACGCCGCACCAGTGACGCCGCCGGTTCGACCGGGGTACGCCACATACTGATCATCCGCAGATCATGGAGCGCCATCACCGGTTGCACTTCACGGTGCAAGGCCTGCCAGCACACGTCGAAGAGTTCGTGGGCTCTATCAGGTGGGTCGATGTGCGGGTATTCCTTGAACGTGATGATGACGTTGGCGCTTGCCATCAGGGTGCTGCTGATGCTGCAGTGCAGGTCCAGTTCTACACCGATCACAGTCTCCGGACCCACCAGCTCGCGGACCTTGGCTGTCAGGTCCCCCTCGCAGTCGTCGTAACCCTGGGCAACCATCGCACCATGCTGGCAGAGCAGCACCAGATCGACCGGCATGGCCGCCTTCAGATCGGTGAGAATCTCGCTTCTAAAAGCCTCGTACACCGCCTGAACGGTAGGGCCTGCCGGCTGGGCAAAAGCGGACAGGCTCTCGACGACTTCGGCGCCGGCGGCCTCTGCTTTTTCCCGCCAGATGATCAGCGGCATGGCAAAAAGGGCCGTGCTGTTCTGGGTGGCATCACCGTGGTACAGCATTGTCTCTTCGAAATTGGTCAAGCCGGTCGGCATATTGGAGAAAGTGTTGGTCTCCGTGCCCAGGCAGGCAATAAATACTTTCACGAATCAGATCCTTGCTTGAATGTTGGGTCCAACATCAGTTTACTGGTTCCCAAGCATGTCAGCTACTGATATATTGGAAGCAGATCCCGGGACCGGTACGGAAACGTTGGTCACCGTACAAGGGTTCCGGGATTTGTCTTGGTTATCGCTGGCAAAAAATGATTTCTGCGTAAACAGGAGCAGTGGCGAAAGTCGAATGTACGGGTATATCGTCAAAAGAATTCTGGCAACCATTCCGGTGATGGCAGTCGTGGCTGTTTTCGTTTTCGGGCTGCTGCACCTGACNCCGGGTGACCCCGCAGCAATTATTGCCGGTGATTACGCCAGCCCCTCTGACATCGAACAGATCCGCGAAAAGCTCGGTTTGAATGAGCCCNTCCCTGTCCAGTTCTACACCTGGGTCAAAAGTGTCGCTCAAGGTGATCTCGGAATATCGATTTTCTCCAATCTGCCCGTGACGAGACTGATCGGCCAGCGAGTTGAACCGACGCTGATGCTGACGCTGTTCACGATTATCATCGCGATCGCAGTTGCGATTCCGCTTGGTGTGCTGGCCGCCTGGAAGTCCCGCACGTTCATTGACCGGTTTGCGATGATATTCGCAGTACTGGGGTTCTCGGTGCCGGTGTTCGTGATCGGCTACATGCTGATGTATGTTTTTGCGATTCAGCTTAAATGGCTTCCTGTTCAAGGCTACAAACATCTGGCAGACGGGTGGATCCCGTGTTTGAAGAGCCTGGTTCTGCCAAGTATCGCGCTGGGGGTCGTGTATATCGCGCTCATCGCGCGGATCACCCGGGCCAGCGTAATGGAGGTTCTCTCCGAGGATTACATCAGGACTGCGAAGGCCAAAGGCCTGAGTTCGCGGGTCGTCCTGACTCGTCACGCGCTGAAGAATGCCGCGGTGCCTATTGTGACGATTATTGGAGTGGGTATTGCTCTTTTGATCGGTGGTGTGGTCGTGACCGANAGTGTNTTTAATATTCCAGGCCTGGGCNGGCTGACCGTGGATGCCATACTGCACCGNGACTACCCCGTGATCCAGGCGATTATCATCCTGTTTTCTGGGGTATACGTGCTGGTCAATCTGCTCGTCGATCTGAGCTACGTGTTTCTCGACCCCCGGATACGGTACTGACAGTCGATGGCCGTTATCGATACGACAGCAGCAGAACAGACGGTCGGGGTCGAAAGGGCCGGGCGGATTCGCGATTTCGTCCGCCGCAACCCGACGGTCGTCATCAGTTCATGCATTCTCGGCGTGATGATCCTTGTCGCGATTTTTGCACCTTATCTGGCAACAGATCCGCTCGAACTCGCGCCCTGGCAGCGGCTTAAGCCGCCCGGTGAATTCGGCTGGTTTGGTACCGATCACCTGGGTCGGGACGTTTTTTCGAGAACTATTTACGGTGCCCGGATCTCTCTCAGTGTCGGCCTGTTCGTGGCTGTAGTCAGCACAGGGGCCGGGCTTTTTATTGGTCTTCTCGCCGGGTACGTCCGGATAGTGGATGCGGTGGTTATGCGCATCATGGACGGTCTCATGGCCATCCCGGGTATTTTGTTTGCGATCGCACTGATGGCTCTGGTCGGCTCTAGCGTGCAGAACGTGATCATTGCCATATCTGTACCAGAGATCCCTCGCGTGGTGCGCCTGGTACGAGCCATTGTTCTGACCATCCGTGAGATGCCCTACGTTGAGGCCGCCGTCGCCTCGGGTACACGGCTGCCACAGATTCTCATTCGGCATATTCTGCCAAACACGTTTGCCCCGCTCATGGTCCAGGCGACCTACATCTGTGCCTCGGCCGTTATCGTCGAGGCTTATCTCAGTTTTCTCGGTGCAGGCACACCACCAGAGGTGCCCAGTTGGGGCAATATGATGGCTGAAGGCCGGGTGTACTTTCAGTTCAAGCCGTGGCTGCTGTTCTTCCCCGGCCTGTGTCTGGCCTGTATGGTGATGACGGTTAATATTCTGGGCGATGGCCTGCGTGACACGCTGGATCCACGAATTGCCCGGGGCATGCGGTAAGCCGGGCTGGTCAATATGGACAATTCAACACACGTGGCTTCCCGAACAGACTCACCGGTTCTCCAGATCAAGGATCTGCGTACTTTTTTCGATACGCGGGATGGCACTGTGCGTGCAGTCAATGGAGTGTCTCTTGAGGTCTATGCCGGTGAGACCCTGTGTATCGTCGGCGAATCCGGTTGCGGCAAGAGCGTTACGGCGATGACCGTGTTGGGCCTGTTGCCGATGCCGCCGGCCCGGATTGAGACCGGCGAGATCCTGTTTCAGGGTACCGACCTGCTCAAGCTTAGTGAAAACGAGATGCAGACTATCCGGGGTAACGATATCTCGATGATTTTCCAGGAGCCGATGACTTCGCTCAATCCGGTGCTTACGGTGGGTGAGCAGATCAGTGAAGCGATCTCACTTCACCAAAAAGTATCAGATCGGGTCGCGCGGAACCAGGCAGTCGAGATTCTTGACCGGGTCCGGGTGCCTGACCCCAGGCAGCGGGCCGGCGAATACCCGCACCAGTTGTCCGGCGGAATGCGACAGCGGGTGATGATCGCGATGGCGCTGTCCTGCAACCCGAAGATTCTGATCGCCGACGAACCGACCACCGCGCTAGACGTCACCATTCAGGCCCAGATCCTCGACCTGATGCGCGGTCTCAAGACTGATTTTGGAACCTCCATTATCCTGATCACTCACGATCTCGGCGTGGTGGCTGAAATGGGTGAGCGGGTGTTGGTGATGTATGCCGGCGGCAAAGTCGAAGAAGCATCGATCGAGGAACTGTTTCATTATCCGCTGCACCCCTACAGCGAAGGCTTGATGGCGTCGATTCCACGGTTGAACGAGAGTCTCGCAAAAGAGGGCGAAAGAGATCGACTGCAGGAGATCCGCGGTATGGTGCCTTCGTTGATCGAAGAGATACCCGGTTGCCTGTTCGCGCCGCGTTGCGGCTACGCATCGGAACGTTGCAGTAAAACCTCTCCGGATCTGGCCGAATACCGCCAGCAGCATTACGCGGCCTGCTGGGAGTCGCCTCAGTTTGCCGATGGCTTCAAGGAGTCCACATCATGACGCCGGCAGCATCCCCTGAAACGGTGCTGTCAGTACGCGACGTCAAAAAGTATTTCGACGTACAAAAGGGTCTGTTTGGCAGAAGGTCAGGTTCTGTCTATGCCGTTGACGGAGTCAGCTTCGACATCGCCCGGGGTGAGACACTGGGACTGGTGGGTGAGAGCGGCTGCGGTAAGTCTACGGTGGGGCGAGTGGTGCTGCGGCTGCTCGAACCGACCGGTGGAGAGATCTATCTCAAGGGGACCGATATCTCGAAGATTTCCAGATCCGAGGTGCGTTCCTACCGCCGCGAGATGCAGATGGTGTTTCAGGATCCGTATTCCTCCCTCAACCCAAAACTTTCGGCGGGGGGGCTTGTCGGCGAACCGCTCAAGAACTTTGACGAGGGCAGCACGGCGGAGATCAAGCAGCGGGTGGTTGCTTTGTTTGAAAAGGTAGGGTTTAAACCCGACGCTATGGATCGGTACCCCCATGAGTTCTCGGGCGGGCAGCGTCAGCGACTTGGCATCGCCCGCGCACTGGCACTCAATCCTTCCCTGATTGTTGCTGATGAACCGGTCTCTGCACTTGACGTCTCGGTTCAGGCGCAGGTCATCAATCTGCTCATCGATCTGCAGGAAGAGTTCAACCTTGCGCTGCTTTTCATCTCGCATGATCTGGCTGTGGTCGAGCATGTCAGTCACCGGATCGCGGTGATGTATGTTGGCAAGATCGTGGAGATCACCGATACCCGGGCCCTGTTCAAGAACCCCCTGCATCCGTATACNGAGGCGCTGCTGTCAGCAGTGCCGGTGCCCGATCCCCGNGCAGCCANGGACAAGATCATACTTGCAGGGGATGTGGCCAGNCCGATCAANCCGCCTCCNGGNTGCCGNTTTCATACCCGCTGTCCNTATGTCGTCGACCGCTGCCGGGTNGATGANCCGCCTCTGCAGGAGGTCGCTGCNGGGCATCGNGTNGCCTGTCACCTGCGGGAGCCGGGCAGCGCCNNANCCACACTCGCTTCCTGATTCCTGAGCCTGCAAGAATTGCAGTTGCTGATGTNTGGGCCGANATCGAGTGCAGTTGATCGAGAGNGGNTNNANCCACGGACTGCTNNCCGGAGGACCTGACTGNTGAAGACTTTTATNGCCTGTCTNGGNACNGAGACCAATACGTTCTCGCCCATACCAACGGGNGAGCAGACCTTCGCCGANACCATGCTCTATCATGGTGACGCGACGGCTCACGAGNCCTCGTTGTTTTCCGGCCCNCTGCATGTCTGGCGCCNGGCAGCCGAAAGNGAGGGCGGCGAAGTNGTCGAAAGCCTGGCCGCCTTTGCCCAGCCGGCCGGTCCAACCATTCGCCGGGTCTATGAGACNTACCGGGATAGGATCCTTGAGGACCTGAGCGCAGCGCTGCCGGTTGAGATCGTTCTGATCAACCTGCACGGCGCGATGGTCGCAGACGGTTATGACGACTGTGAAGGTGACCTGCTGCGCAGTATNCGGCAGATCGTGGGCCCGGACGTCGTNGTCGGTGCTGAGCTGGATCTGCACTGTCATATCACGGACGAGATGATGGACAGTGCCGATGCTCTGGTGACCTTCAAGGAGTATCCGCATATCGATCCCCGGGANCGGGCGCAGGAACTCTTCGACATCTGTGCGGGGGCGGCTCGCGGTGCCGTCCGGCCGGTGATCGCGGCCTGCGATCTTAGAATGATCAATTCCTACCGTACCCCGATCGAGCCGATGAAGTCTTTTGTCGCCCGTATGAAGGCTCTGGAGGGCGTTGACGGGATCCTGTCGGTCTCGATGAGCCACTCTTTCCCCTATGGTGATGTGGCTGATGTGGGTGGNAAGATGCTGGTGATATCGGACGATGATCAGGGCAAGGCCGCAGATCTTGCGCGTGAACTTGCAAGCGAAGTCTGGGCGATGCGTGACGAGATCGCAGCACCCAGAACCGGGATCGACGAGGCGTTGGATCTGGCACTTGATTCGTCTGCTGGCCCGGTCGTGCTCGCTGATACGGCCGACAACGCAGGTGGCGGNGCGCCCAGCGATGCGACGTTCATCCTGCAGCGCCTGCTGGACAGGCAGATAAAGNGGGTCTTGTCGGGGCTTTACTGGGACCCGGTGGCGGTGCGCTTCTGCATCGAGGCCGGGGAGGGTAGCGCCTTGCAGTTGCGAGTCGGGGGTAAGTGCGGCCCTGCCTCGGGNGAGCCGGTCGATCTGACGGTTTCCNTCCAAAGGGTCGTCAGAGAGGGCACTCAAAGCTTNGGCCCCTCGCGTAATCAGACAGGNGATATCGTCTGGGTCAAGTCAGANCAGGGTGTGGATCTGGTGCTCAATTCAGTCCGGACCCAGGTCTTTCATCCCGATGCATTCACCCAGTTGGGTATTGAGCTTTCGACCTACAGGATCGTGATCGTCAAGTCGACCCAGCATTTCTACGCAGGTTTTGAGGCCATTGCCTCCGAGATCTACTATGTCGCCGGGCCAGGCGCTCTGTCTTCGGACTACGGTGCCCTGCCTTTGGTCAAACGCACTGCGCCATACTGGCCCAAAGTGGACGACCCGTGGCGAAGCTGATGGCAATCCCTACTCCGGGTACGGGACAAGTTTAGAAGAAGACTGTCGCCGCCGCAGAGGGATCGGCGCTGTTGATCCGGATCGAAAGAGCATTCTCTGACAACAAAAACCCCCAGGCAGAGCGCCTGGGGGTTTGAAGAGCGTTGAGCGCCGGTCCTGAACCGGGCTCAGCAATCGGTAACTGCTATTTTGCGCTGAGGTTCCAGAACAGCGGGACCGGACCCTTGAGGATCCCCTGCAGGCGGTCCGAACGGTAGGCGTATTTGCTCAAGTACTGCCCGATCGGTACGTAGGTTACGACATCCATGGCACGGGCCTGCACCTGATCAGCAAGATCCTTCTGCTTTGCCGGATCCGTTTCGCGGGCAAAAGCCTGACGGAGTTCCTCGACCTTCGCATCTGTGGGCCAGCCGAACCAGGCCTTTTCCACGCCNCCACCGGATACGCCAATGTTGGCGACCGGGTTCAGCAGGTCGGGTGCGATCCAGGATGTGTGGAAGATGTTCCAGCCCCCGTCAGCAATGCTTTTCTTCTCAGCACGTCTAGAGGTCAGGGTGCTCCAGTCCATCGCTTGAACCTCAAGATTGATACCGGCCTTGCGCAGCAGGCTGGCCGTGACCTGGGTCGCGTGACTGAGCGCCGGGATATCCGTCGGGTGCATCAGGACGATCTTTTCACCGTTGTAACCCGCTTCCTTGAGCAGGGCCTTGGCCTTCTCGATGTCCTGGGTCATGACTCTTTCAGACCCGGCAAGCGTCTCATACGGCGTGCCACAGAGAAACATCGCGCCGCATGTCCGGTAGAGATCCGGTGTGCCAACGATCGCCTGCAGATAGGTCTCCTGGTCGACCAGCAACTGCACTGCGTGACGTGCTTTGACGTTGTCGAACGGCGCATTCAGGTGGTTGATCCGGAGCCAGCCCTGGCTGCCGTAGTTGTCACGCTGTCCTGTGGTGACGCCGTCGGCTGCGTCGAGCAGGTCGTAGAGATCTGACTGCGGTGCTTCAAAGTAATCGACCTCCCCGTTGATCAGCGCATTCATGGCGCTGTTCTGGTCGGGGATGTAAAGCCATTCCACGCGGTCAAAGTTTGCGACCTTGCCGCCTGCGGCGGCGCTGGCCGGCTCGCTGCGCGGCACGTAATCGGCAAATTTCTCATACACGACCTTCGCACCGGGGACCCATTCGGCTTCGACGAACTTGTAGGGCCCGGAGCCGATCAGCGGCATTGGGACCTGCTTGAACGGGTCGGTGTAGGCTTTTTCTGCCGGCATCATGAAAGGCACGTTGGAGCTCATCTTGCCCAGAGCGGTGGTCAGCAGACCCCAGGGCTCGGTGAGGGTGATCTCAAAAGTATTGTCGTCGACTGTAAACATCGTATCGACGACGGCCAACAACTGCTGGCCCATACCATCGCGTTTGCCCCAGCGATTGATCGACGCGATACAGTCGGCAGAGGTGACTGAACTCCCATCATGCCACTTGAGACCATCGCGCAGCGTAATGGTATGCACGAGACCATCGTCGCTGACCGAATGGGAGCCGGCCATCTGCGGATGTACGTTGAAGGTTTCATCCATCGCAAACAGGGTGTCGTAGATCATGTAGCCGTTGTTTCTGGTGATATACGCCGTCGTCCAGATCGGGTCGGTGTTTTTGAGGTCGGCGTGGGGTACGATCTTGAGGACCGATCCGGCCTGCGCCGTTGTGATTGCGGCTGTCATTGACAATGTGACCGCCGCCATCAACCCCAATATCCATTTCATGGTTTTCATCAGGTTGAAGCTCCTTTAGTGGGTAAAAGCCCTGCCAGTATAACCACTGCAGGTTCCCCGCAACAAGATTGGCATAAGGAATTGAATATGAGAAGAAAACTGATAACCGATGGCCTGTGTCCAGAGAGGACCTAACGTTTCATGGTCGGGTCGTCGGAGACGCGGATCAGGGCTTTCCCGGTGTTGCTGCCAGCAAGCAGCCCCTGAAACACGTGCACTGCATTTTCAAGCCCGGCGGTCACATCTTCACGATAGTGGACTTCACCCGATTCCAGCCAGCCACCCATATCTTTGAGAAAGTCGCCAAGCCGGTGGCCATGGTCCGTGATGATGAACCCGCATACCAGCAGCCGCCGGGTGAGGATTGCACGCATCAGCCGGGGCAGTGTGTCAGGCCCTTCGGGCAGGGCGGTGTCGTTGTAGCGGGAGATCATGCCGCAGACCGGTATCCGGCCTGCTGTGTTCATCAGAGCGCAAGCCGCGTCAAACACCTTGCCGCCAACGTTTTCAAAGTAGATGTCGATGCCGTCGGGACAGGCGTCTTTCAGTTGCTCGACGAAGTCGTCATCGTTGTAGTTAAGACAGCGCTCAAATCCAAATTCCTGGACTGTGTAACGGCATTTCTCAGCTGTCCCTGCAACACCCACCGTACGGCAGCCCTTGAGCCGGGCGATCTGACCGGCGACCGAACCCACGGCCCCTGCGGCCGAAGAGACCACCACGGTTTCTCCAGGCTTAGGCTGACCAATGTCGAGCAGCCCGACGTAAGCTGTTAGTCCCGGCATGCCCATGACGCCCAGCGCCGTGCTGACCGGCCCGGCATCCGGGTCCAGCCAAGTGAGACCTTTGCCGCTGCTGACCTCGTAGTCCTGCCAGCCGGAATATCCGAGCACCAACTGACCGGGTTCGAATTTGGGATGGTTGGAGGCGACGACACTGCTGACAGTCGCCCCGACCATGGTCTGACCGATCTCAACACTGGCTGCATAGGACCGGGCTGCGCTGATGCGCCCGCGCATGTAGGGATCCAGCGACAGGTAAATGGTCCTGAGCAACATCTCGCCGTCACCGGGCACGGGGACCGATCCTTCGACCATCAGGAAATCACTGTCCTTAGGCGCACCCACAGGTTGGGCGGCGAGGGTCACGCGGCGGTTTACTTTTTCGTTCATCAAGGATGGCTCTTTGGGATCTTGGACTGGAGCGAAATTGTGCCCGCTGCTTCAGACTGCGCTGGCGCCACCGTCGAGCGGCAGGATCATACCGGTCATCTGTCGTGACTCGTCCGATGCCAGGTACAGCGCCAGTGGTGCGACCTCTTCGGGCTCGCTCGGCCCAAGTGGTGTCTTGACTCTGACCGGGTCGTCTTCTGGGAGCATCCGTCGCACGCGATCGGTGAGGATGACTCCGGGAGCGATGGCATTCACCCGTATCCCGGATTCTGCCCACTGCAGAGCCAGTGCGCGTGTCAGAGTAATCACGCCACCCTTTGCCGCAGTGTAGGCATCGGCACCGGCAGTGCCGATCATGGCCCGGATCGAGGTGGTGTTGATAATCGAGCCACCACCGGCCTCGACAAGGTGCGGAATACCATAACGACAGCCAAGCAGTGTGCCAAACAGATCGACACGGATGGTCCGCCAGAATTCATCAAGATCGATCTCGGTGACCGGCCCATCCTCGGTTGTGGCACCGCCGGCATTGTTGTAGATCACGTCCAGCCCGCCGTAGGACTCCACTGCGNGNGNCAGAGCGGCCTGCATCGCATTCGGATCGCCGACATCGGTTTGAATTGCCTGGGCAATCCCGCCGCCCGACACGATCTCGTCGGCGAGTTGCTGGTTTTCGGCGGTCTGTCGATCACACAGAGTCAGTCGGGCGCCTTCGGCGGCAAAAAGCCGNGCGGCAGCTCGGCCGATGCCGCTGGCCGTGCCGGTGATCAACGTTCTTTTTCCCTGCAGACGGCCGCTCATCAGAAGATCGATCCGGAGCACATCGCTGTGAGGGTCTGGCCGCTAATTCAGAGAACCCGCTCTGCACACTGGCGGTAGCTCTCCTGCCAGGGGCGCAGGCGCTCGAAAGCAGCGCTTGCGGCAAGTACCTCAGCATCGGCATAGC
>PBDS01000039.1 GCA_002718155.1 Pseudomonadota bacterium | reverse complement strand
GAGGGAGGGATTCGAACCCCCGGAACCTTTCAGTTCAACGGTTTTCAAGACCGCCGCATTCGACCACTCTGCCACCTCTCCCTAATGTGTGATTTTAGCGCAGGCGGCCAATCCGTTGGTCGCTCGATCCAAATAGGGCGCCGACCTTTGGGTCAGAATGACTTGAAATTTCCTTATCCGACCCTATCATTTATAATAGCTCTACCAATTGGTACTGATTTCACTGACTCGCTGGAGCGCATTCAATAACATGGCACACAGAGAACAAGTTGCTGTAGTCCGACCAGGATCGGGCACTATTGAGACCAACAAAGTACTGAGAAACACCTACGGCCTGTTGTCCGCCACCCTGATCTTCAGCGGAGTCACTGCCGCCTTGTCCATGGCCTTTAACTGGCCACACCCAGGCCTCATAGTGACTCTTGTGGGTTACTTCGGGTTGATTTTTCTGNCCAGCCGGTTCCGCAATTCTGCGCTTGGACTGCTGTTTGTGTTCGCCTTGACTGGTTTCATGGGACTGACCCTTGGGCCCATCGTCAGTTACTATATTCAGGCGGTACCCAATGGNGGGCAGTTGGTGATGACCGCGCTTGGGGGCACCGGCATCATATTCCTCGGGTTGTCTGCCTATGCGTTGATCTCACGCAAAGATTTCAGCTTTATCGGGGGGATGTTGTTCGCAGGNATCCTTGTGGCATTCATCGCCGGTTTAGGAGCNGTGATTTTCAGCATTCCCGCTCTCTCACTGGCCGTGTCCGCCATGTTTATCCTTTTGATGAGTGGGTTGATTCTGTACCAGACCAGCCAGATCATCCATGGGGGTGAGACCAACTACATCATGGCGACGATTACTCTNTACGTAGCCATCTACAATCTTTTCCTGAGCCTCCTGCAANTGCTGGGCATATTTGGGGGTGACGATTAGAAGCCTNATGATCAGTGCGACTAAAAGCCCCGGCGATACCGGGGCTTTTCTTTGACTACNGGATCACGCTTTGACCACCCATGTAGGACTGTAGAACGTCGGGAATCGAGATCGAGCGATCTTCATTCTGGTAGTTCTCCATAATNGCGATCAACGTCCTGCCGACCGCCANTCCAGATCCATTCANGGTGTGGACNAACTCTGGCTTCTCCGAATCAGAACCACGCCAGCGAGCACGAAGGCGACGCGCCTGGAAATCTTCGAAATTGCTGCAGGAGGAGATCTCACGATACTTTTCCTGGCCTGGAAGCCAGACNTCAATGTCATAGGTTTTGGCAGAAGAAAATCCCAGATCCCCCGCGCATAGCACGACGACNCGGTAAGGCAATTCCAGCCTCTGNAGCACCGACTCGGCATGACTGGTCAGTTCTTCTAGCGCATCCCATGAGCGACTGGGCTCAACGATTTGAACCAACTCCACCTTCTCGAACTGGTGCTGACGGATCATTCCACGAGTGTCCTTTCCGTAGGAACCTGCCTCGCGNCGAAAACANGGGGTATGACAGACTCGTCGCACAGGTAATTGTTCGGCTGTGAGGATCTCGTCCCGNTANAGGTTCGTCACTGGNACTTCAGCCGTCGGGATGAGGTAATAGGGNGGGTCGGTCGCCGTGGCAAACTGATCATCTTCAAATTTTGGCAACTGACCGGTACCAAACAGTGACGCAGAATTCACCATGTACGGCACATAGGTTTCCTCATAGCCGTGTTCTGTGATGTGGAGATCCAGCATAAACTGAGTCAGAGAACGTTGTAGGCGAGCAAGGTCCCGGGTCATTACGACGAAACGCGAGCCAGTCAGCTTGGTGGCCTGTTCAAAGTCCAACATCTTCAGGTCTTCGCCCAATTGCACATGGTCTCTCACCGGGTAAGGGAAGCCTGCAGGCTGCCCCCACTTTCGCACCTCGACGTTGTCAGTCTCAGTATTCCCAGGTGGGACGCTGGCGTGAGGAATATTGGGTATACCTTCGACGAGGCTGGCAAGGACCTGCTGAACCTCCTGGAGNTCCTGGCCTATGGCCGTTAACTCCGTACCCAACTGATCGAGATCGGCGATGAGCGACGCCACGTCACCGCCACTGGCTTTCAATTGACCGACTTTTTTGGAGTTCTGATTGCGGTTCTGCTGCAATGCCTGTTGTCGGGTCTGTAACGATTTCCTCTGNTCTTCAAGNGTTTGAAGTTGTTGNACATCCANGCTAAAACCNCGCGATTGCAACGATTCGGCTACCTTTTTNGGGTCTCGGCGCAGCAGGTGGGGNTCTAACATTTATGTTTTCTCCATGCGGNGGAGCGTCAAAACTGACGACCCAGCGCGGTACCCAACACGATTGCAAGCACGCACAAGAACAAACTTGCGACGATGTAAAGCAGGCCGTTGATCCAAAACCCGTCTTCGGCCATTTGAACCAGCTCCAGTGAGAATGCCGAAAAAGTAGTGAAGCCACCAAGCAATCCNACCTGCAGACCACTACGAGCAATGTCTCCAATCGGGTATTTNCCCGACACCAATGCAACCAGAAGGCCCAGCACCAGGCACCCGATGACGTTGACGACCAGTGTGCCCCAGGGGAAGCCATCTCCAACTAGGTGCGACACATGCAGCGAGATGCGGTACCGCATCATCGCTCCAGCTGCCCCACCTAAACCAACAACAACCCACTGCAACATGTCGTCTCACCCGGACTCATCAATAATGTCCACGCCCGCAGGCGGCGTGAAGCGGTACACTGAATCATCGATCGGCTTGTTTTCAATAACCTGACTCAACGTGAGTCGTGTGATTCTCTCCATTTTGTCCAGCAATTGAATAAGACGCAAGGTATTGCCTTCAAAACCCAGTTGAACCTCAGAGAAGTTTCCTTTTTCGGTCCTCGGTACCAACGACACCCATTCCAACATTCCCTGTTTCCCCATGGATTTGACGATGTAATTNNTNTCCAGTCCACCTTCCCCTGAAAGCAGCATGGCCGGTGACTCACCCAGCGACTCAAAAAGATCCCGGACAATGACTTGCTCAAGCTCTGCGTCGTAGGCCCAAAGGTCTCGGCCGTCAGCTACTATAGACTGCCCCGTTGCGAGGTCATAGTCCCAGCGGAACCGCCGGGGCCTGGAAATCCAAAGGTGTCCGGCAGCCTCACTCAGTGCCAGAAGATTCTCATCCAGAACCACTTGTTGAAAGTCAGCCTCCAAGGTATCGACCTCTTTGAAGAATCGGGCCAGTAGCTTCAGACCGTCATTTGCGGAAATTGGTCCGGAAAACAAAACGCACAGCGCAATACCAGTAAATGTGATCCTAAAGGTTCGCATAGACCTATCCCGATCTCCCCCTCNAGCTAGGATTTCGGCCGCTCTAGTCAACAGGGCCTGGAACCAGAACGTCACGCTTGCCACTCTCAAGCGGCCCCACCGCACCAGCAACTTCCATGGCCTCTATCATTCGTGCAGCACGGTTATATCCGACCCGGAGGTGCCTTTGTATTGAAGATATCGAAGCTCGCCGGGTTTCCGTGACNAAAGCCAATGCCTGGTCGTAGAGTGGATCTTCTTCACCCCCGATCGATGTACCGTTTGGAGCTTCGCTATCATCGCCTCTGTCCCCTTCAATGATTTCATCCAGATACTCTGGGGTGCCACCCTTTTTGAGTTGGTCTGTGACTCGCAGCACCTCCTGGTCGGATACAAACGAACCATGGACCCNTACCGGATACCCGGTACCGGGAGGTAGAAATAACATATCCCCATGACCAAGCAGTTGCTCAGCGCCCATCTGGTCCAGCACCGTCCTCGAATCCGCTCGTGAACTGACCTGAAAAGCGACTCGAGTCGGAATGTTTGCCTTGATCAAACCGGTAACCACATCCACGGAAGGCCTTTGAGTTGCGACAACTAGATGAATTCCCGCGGCCCGAGCTCGCTGAGCGATCCGTATGATGAGTTCCTCGATCCGCTTGCCTGCCACCAGCATAAGATCGGCAAACTCATCAACGATGACGACGATGTATGGCATCTTAGAAAGCACGGGCCCAGGATCTACCGAATTGGCGTCCGTGTTTTCATATAAGGGGTCGGGAATTGGTTGCCCGGATTTCTCGGCTGCAATGACTTTTCGGTTGTAACCCACGATATTTCGGACACTCAGTGCGGCCATCAGTCGAAAACGTCGATCCATCTCGTTGATGCACCAGTGCAACGCGTTCGCCGCTTTTTTCATATCCGTTACAACTGGAGTTAAAAGGTGTGGGATTCCGTCGTAACTCGACAACTCCAGCATCTTTGGGTCGATCATNATCAGGCGGACGTCTTCTGGCGTGGATTTGTAGACGATACTGATAATAAGAGCGTTGACGCAGACCGACTTGCCAGAACCAGTCGTACCTGCGATCAACAGATGAGGCATCTTGCACAAGTCCGAGATCACAGTCTCTCCTGAGATATCCTTGCCAAGCACTACCGTCAGCGGGCTCTTATTGGACTCATAAACTTCAGAAGCAAGTCCTTCAAGCAGGTAGACAGTTTCGCGCTCTTCATTGGGGATCTCCAATCCAATGAAGGTCTTACCGGCAATATTCTCAACAATTCTAACGCTGACGACAGACAGCGCTCTGGCAATATCCCGCGCCAAACCCACAATCTGGCTGGCCTTTATTCCCGGTGCTGGTTCTATCTCAAACCGAGTGATGACTGGGCCAGGCTGGACAGATTCAACGCGGACTTCCACGTTGAAATCGAGCAATTTCTTCTCAACGAGTCGGGACATCATCTCNAGAGTTTCTTTACGGAAACCATGGGTCTGCGCCTCGGGTTTATCCAGCAGACCGAGCGTCGGTAGAGACCCTTGAGGCACTGACCCTTCGACAAAGATCGGGATCGGCGCCTGTTTTTCCTGGTAAATTCTTTGCCCTTCTTTTGTTTGGGACACTTTAGGCTCTATCCGGGGAGGATCCTTCTCCGACATCTCGCGCCTTATAACAGCCACCGCTCCCTGACGCTTGCGTTTCAACCGCAACCCTTGCATGTCATCGAACCACACAAGGAACCTCCCCCAGGCCCACCCAGCCCCCCGNCANGCCCATTCTCCGATCCGATCCATCATGCTGAACCAGCTGACATCCAGAGCCCACGAAATACCAGCAATCAGGCAAACTAGAAAAATCACTGTACCGCCAACTGTCCCGAAACTATCGAGAACCCAAGCACCCGTCCACTCCCCAACCACACCGCCGGCCTTAAATGGCATTGTGGATGACNTGCGGAAAAAATGAAGAAATTCAATTCCAGCTGCAGANATTAGAGCCAGCACCATCCCTGCACTGTGAACCACCCGTGAATATCCGGTCGGAGCTTCACGTAGCACTCGGAACATTCGCCAACAGACTATACCCAGAACCAGTGGTAGCAAGTAGGCTGAATACCCCAGAGCAACCAGGATCAGGTCCGCAAACCAGGCGCCAAATCGACCGCCGAGGTTTTTTATCTCGTCGCCCGAACCGCTAAAGGACCATCCTGGATCTTCTGCCGAATAACTGCTAAGACATATCAGGAAATAGATCGTCAAAGCGCTCAGNGCGATGATCAATAACTCACGACCCAAGCGNACGAATCTCTGTGACACTCGCACGGCCGGTCTTTGTTGTATAGATTTACGCTTCGGCTGGGCCAAGTCTATTCAGGAACCACGATCTGGGATACCGGACATTCGGCACCGGTTGGGATCTTCGAATTATATCTGAATAGACACACCCGGGTTCTAAAGGGTATCCGGATGGGACCGAACAAATTATCATATACACTGGCTATTGNTCGTTATCCTTAAANCGATCTTTTCCTGAGTCCTTGACTCAATCAGAACGTAAATCAAGCGGACAAATCTTTTATGTCTAACGAAAAACATTCGCGGCTGTTGATACTCGGGTCAGGCCCGGCGGGTTATACCGCTGCGGTTTATGCTGCCCGTGCCAATTTGGAACCGGTGATGATCACCGGGATCGAGCAAGGCGGCCAACTGATGACGACTACCGATGTCGACAACTGGCCTGCTGATCCAAATGGAGTACAAGGGCCTGATCTGATGCAACGCATGCTCGCCCATGCCGAACGCTTTGATACCGAAATTATATTTGATCAGATTCACTCGGCAGATCTCGCACGGTCTCCGTTTTACCTGGAGGGTGATAGTGGTACATACACCACTGATGCACTGATTATCGCAACAGGCGCATCCGCACGATACCTGGGATTGGCGTCAGAAAACGCCTNCAAAGGCCGAGGCGTCTCGGCATGCGCAACCTGCGACGGATTTTTCTACAAAGGCAAACCGGTCGCGGTGATCGGAGGTGGGAATACCGCGGTCGAAGAAAGCCTTTACTTATCCAACATATGCTCATCCGTCACTCTGGTTCATCGACGCGACGAGTTGCGCGCAGAAGCTATTTTGCGAGACAAGCTNATTGGCAGGTCGGGAAAGCTCGGAAACATCAGTATATGCTGGAACTCTATATTGGCTGANGTGTTAGGCGATGAGCAAGGGGTGGTGGGAGTGACGATCCAGAACACCAAATCAGGCGAGCAACGGGAATTGGGTGTACATGGGGTCTTTATAGCTATTGGCCATGATCCGAACACCGNAATATTCGCCGGACAGTTAGATATGGAAGGAGGATACTTACAGGTAAACGGTGGATTAGAAGGCGATGCAACAGGCACAAGCATCCCCGGTGTATTCGCCGCCGGTGATGTCATGGACCATGTATATCGGCAGGCTGTAACCTCGGCCGGCACAGGNTGTATGGCCGCGCTAGACGCCGAACGATTTCTGTTGAAGAGTCGTTGAAATTCCGGTACTGAGTACTGGTTGTTCAACCGGCCCAAAGCGGAACTGAAAGTGATCAGCGAGGATAGCATCACCTCTGAAGGTGATTCGAGCAGGACCCCTGGTACATTGGGGCTTGATGGTGACCTTTTCTATCGTGGGGGAGTGCAAAAGAAGACACTAAGGAATCTCAAGCGCGGGCGATTTAGCATTTCTGCTTCTCTGGACCTGCACGGATACACTCGCTCGAATACAGGGGCTGCCATAAAGAGCTTTATCGGCCAATGCGCTGGAGATGAAGAAAGATGCATTCTCGTCATTACTGGAAAAGGGCGAAGTTCACCAGATAGACAATCAATAGTGAGGAATACTGCTCTGGAAAAACTGCGCCTTGATCAATCAGTTCTCGCCTATTGTTGCGCCCTACCCCGTGATGGTGGGTATGGGGCTTTCTATGTTCTTCTTCGGGCCAAGAAAGACTCAGACTCATTCGATTAACACAACGGCAAGCGCAGCGATTCCTTCGTTTCGACCGGTAAAACCCAACCCCTCGGTTGTCGTCGCCTTGAGATTTATGACCTGCCGGTCTACTTTTAGGTCGGCCGCCAAATTGTCCTTCATTTGTTCCATGTAAGGAGACAACCGTGGCGCTTGGGCGATTATGCTTGCATCGATGTTGCCGATCTGCAGCCCTGCCTTGTCGAGCTTTGCTCGAATCTCCAGGAGGAAATTGCGGCTGTTGTAGCCGGCGTATTGCTCATCGGTATCAGGGAAATGCTGCCCGATGTCTCCCCACCCAGCCGCACCGAGAAGAGCGTCACAGATCGCATGAACAAGCACATCAGCATCGCTATGACCCTCGAGTCCCCTGTCATGTGGGATATCGACACCACCCAATATCAGGCGGCGTCCAGCGATCAGTTTGTGGGAATCGAATCCCTGGCCCACTTTCACTTGGCTCTGTTTCTCCTTAGAGCAGCAGTTCCGCCAGCCTGAGATCCTCAGGCGTCGTGATCTTGATGTTATCTTGGTGGGAATGGACGAGAAGTGGGCCGAGGCCTGCTCTCTCCATCGCACTGGCCTCGTCAGTGATCGTGGACATTTCTTGGCCTAGGTCGAGCATCGCTTTGAGCAGGTCCCTGGTTCGAAACATTTGGGGAGTTTGCGCTCGCCAAAGCAACCTGCGATCAACCGTATCTATTGCCACACCATCGGCACTCGCTCTTTTCAGGGTCTCCGTTACGGGCACAGCAAGCAATCCCCCTTGACCGGAAGTCAAAACGTATGCGATTAATCTTTTGATACTCTCGACTCTCACACAGGGTCGTGCAGCATCGTGAATCAACACCCAGTCGTCACACCCAGATGANCCAGTCAGTCTTTTCAGGCCTTGAATTACGGTNTCGGCGCGNGTCTCACCACCGTGAAAAACATCGATTACTTTGCCGGGAATGTCNNTCAATGATTGCCATAGATCATCATCTGGGGACAACCCGACCTGGATGCTNTCTATGCGATCGACACTGTTGAGCTTCTCCAGTGTATGTATGATGACCGCTTTACCATTGATCTCGCAATATTGCTTCGGTAATAAGCCACCGAATCGTTCNCTNTTCCCGGCCGCGGGAACAATGGCCCGTATCCTATCTCCTTCACCTCCAGGCACTGGCTCCCCCTTTCCCAAGGGTGAGTTCCGCACCATAATCGCCGGGCTAGGATAGAATTCGCCGGTCGCACAACCTCCAGNCCCACCTGCNGNATGCCAAACAACGCCCCAGTGCAGTACTTTCCGATGGACCAAACCAACCCCATCAACTGGACCGGGCTCCATGGTGCTGCGGAGGGCTTGGCTGTGGCACAGGCCAGCCGGNCCTNCAATGCACCTATCGTCGTTGTCGCCGACAGTGCGCGGCGTCTACGGGTACTTGCAGATGAGATCACTTTTTTCATCGGGTCAGATTCTACAGTACCGATTATCCAATTCCCGGACNGGGAGTGTCTGCCTTATGACACGGTCTCACCTCACCCAGACATCACTTCCGAGCGACTTAAAACGCTGTCCCGACTGACGGAGGTGTCGAATGGAATACTTCTGCTGACGGTCAGCACACTTTCTCAGCGGCTACCGCCACCANACTATGTCCTGGGACAGAGTTTTGCCTTGAGCTCCGGGACAAATATCGACAATGCCAACCTCCGGACTCGGCTAGTAATGGCCGGCTATGTNTCTGTTTCCCAAGTGACTTATCCCGGTGAATATGCAGTCAGAGGTGGTGTTATTGACATCTATCCGATGGGGTCCGATCAACCATTCCGTCTCGATNTGTTTGGTGACCAGGTGGAGAGAATACGCTTTTTCAACCCCGAAACTCAAAAGAGTACGCACTCGACAGATTCTATTGAACTACTCCCNGGTCGAGAATATCCGACCAGCGACGACGCTATCAGTCTTTTCCGGGCCAACTTTAGAAAACTGTTTGAAGGTGACCCCCAGAAGCATCTCATCTACCGAGCGCTAAGCGAACGGCGCCTACCCGCTGGTCTGGACTATTTTTGGCCTTTGTTCTTCGATAAGCAAGCGACACTTTTCGACTACGTGGATGATCAGGCTCTATGGATACTGGATTTCGATCACCAAGATTCAATGGATTCGAACTGGGCAGTCATTAGGGATCGCTACCAACANGCCACCATGATCCCTGAACGCATGCCTCTGGAGCCGCAATTACTNTTTGCGGATCCGTTGGAAATCCAAAGAGAGCTTTCCAGGCACAAGGTGGTTTGTTTACGTAACGACGCACGATCAGGCAGTGCCACCGCTGTTGATCACAATACTCGATTGCCGGAGACGTTCCCGGTTAACATTCGAGACCCNNAACCGTTTGCCCCTTTGTTGACCCATATTGAAGAATCCAAGGCACGAATAATCTTCGCTATATCCTCTACCGGCCGCTCTGAAACGGTCAATGAGGTTCTTGAAACTAACGGCTTCAATGTCAGTCGAGTTACTTGTTGGTCTGATTTTGTCGAAGCTAATATGGTGCAAATTGCCTCGGTAGTTGCGCCACTGGAACGTGGCGCGGTGTTGTGTGAAGAAGCAATCGAAATCATATCCGAAGACCAGATCTTTGGAGCTCGANAGAACTCACGGCGTCGTAGTAACAAACGGCGCCGAGACCCAGAAAAAATAATCCAGTCGCTGGCGGAACTACAGATAAATGATCCCATAGTGCACGAAGAGCACGGAATCGGTCGATACCGCGGATTGAAGGTNCTCGGGATTCTGGAGACAGAAAACGAGTTCTTGATCATCGAATACAGTGACGGTGACAAACTCTATGTGCCTGTCCTCAACCTACACATAGTATCCCGCTACCTTGGAGGCGATCNCGAAACCGCACCACTGCATAAGCTTGGGGGTGACACCTGGCGACTGGCCAGGGAACGAGCCAAAGAGCAGACCAGAGATGTTGCAGTGGAATTGCTCGAAACGCAAGCGAAGCGCTTCAGCAGAAAGGGTCACAGTTTTCAGATATCTCACGANGATTATCCCACTTTNGTCTCACGCTTTCCTTATGAAGAAACCGATGATCAAAAGAATGTCATTGAAGAGGTGTTACAAGACCTTGAGTCCGAGATGCCGATGGATCGCCTCGTCTGTGGTGATGTCGGCTTCGGCAAGACTGAGATCGCCCTTCGGGCTGCTTTCGTAGCGGTTGATAATTCCAGACAGGTTGTGATGCTCGTTCCCACGACACTCCTTGCCCAACAGCACTACCACACCTTCTGTGATCGCTTTGCCCACTTACCAGTTGTGGTCGAACTTCTGTCGNGATTTCGCAGCCGCGCTGAGACTGCGNCNGTCATAAAACGACTGCATGAAGGTGCTGTCGATATCGTGATTGGAACACATCGTTTGCTTCAAGATGATGTGCGATTTCGGGACGTAGGACTATTGATCATCGATGAGGAGCAACGTTTCGGGGTGCGCCAGAAGGAAACTCTGAAACTACTTCGAGAATCGGTCGATATCCTTACCCTGACCGCGACGCCCATACCTCGTACCCTCAATGTAAGCATGGCTGGACTTCGAGACATATCACTAATTGCGACAGCCCCGGAAGAANGGATCGCTATCCAGACTTCTATTCGGGAGTCGCATGACNGCCTCGTTAGNGAAGCCTGTTTACGGGAAATACAGCGAGGCGGGCAAACNTATTTTCTCCACAACGAGGTCAGAACAATCGATTCAGCNGCAGAGCGGCTAGGCAAATTATTACCGGAAGCAAACATCGCCGTCGCTCACGGGCAAATGCCTGAAGCAGAGCTTGATAGAGTGATGCAGGGTTTTTACGGNCAGCGGTCAGATGTTCTGGTTTGCAGTACGATTATAGAAAGCGGAATTGATGTCCCCAATGCAAACACTATCATCATCAATCGGGCAGATCGACTTGGTCTTGCGCAATTACACCAACTTCGTGGGCGAGTCGGCCGTTCTCATCGCCAGGCTTATGCTTACCTGCTGATACCAAGCCTTGACGGACTTGCCGGCAATGCCCGCAAAAGGCTGGAAGCCATCGAATCCCTGGTCGATCTGGGCGCTGGTTTCACATTAGCCTCCCATGATCTTGAGATTCGCGGTGCCGGAGAGTTACTCGGCGAACATCAAAGCGGNTCGATCGACGAAATAGGCTTCACACTCTATGCCGAGTACTTGAAACGGGCTATTGTAGAGGTCTCAAAGGCTCCCGCCCCTGGTTCGTCGCAGAGGGTTCCCCCTACAATGACGGTTGAGATCGACCTCAACTTGCCAGCGTTGTTCCCTGATCATTACATACCGGATGTCCACACAAGGTTGGTTNTATACAAGCGCATGGGAGGGGTAAAGGATCTTGAGGGACTGTACGATCTCCAACTCGAAACCGTCGATCGCTTTGGCCTCTTACCTCCTCCATCGAAAATANTGTTCCGGATAAGCAAGCTGAAGATCAAAGCGACAAGGCTTGGTGTAAGCAAAATAGTTTTANACGCCACATCGGGAAANATTGTTTTTGGTCCTGACNCGCCGGTTGATCCGGATCGCATTATCTGCTTAATCCAGCAAAACGACGAGCAAATCAGGATGAGCGGGAGTAATGAACTTGCGATCTCTGTCGATCTCCCGGATCCCGAGCGGAGAATCAGTTTCGTTGAGGATCTACTGGATAAACTGGCGATCGAAAACTAGTGGGTTCCCTCTTGTCGATCTTGAGCAATCAAAAGGTCAGAGTGCGTTGGTTAGTTTGTTTACTCGCTACTGTACTTGTCCCGCAAAATACCATAGCAGGTGAATCCTTCGGATACCAAGTCGAATTTCTGATATTTCGGAATCTCAAGGGAGAGCCCCACACCGAACACCGATCCCGCTACGCAATCCTTGAGCAAACTCGCCATAAACTCAACCCGAGCAAAAAGATTGTCAAAAACCTCAGATTTCAAGCAGCGTTTACCGGACAATTGGAACCCGTTCGCCATAAACTAGCTGCCAGTCACCGTTATCAAGTATTGTTTCACGGGCACTGGAATCAGACACCGGGCACAGACAACGACAAAACGGCACGATTGGACCTGACATCGGTTGATGGGCGAAGCCTTCTGTCGGGCTCCTTTAGGCTTCATATCGACCAGCTCCTATTTTTGGAGACAACAATTGTTTTACATAATTCACCAACGACCGCCTTATCAGGCGCATCTAACATGCCTCATCTTCTAAAGGAAACCCGTCGTCTCAGGCTCAGGGAAATTCACTATCTCGACCATCCTGAGTTTGGCCTTGTGCTGACCATTCGACGTCATCCAGCGTCCGAATAGATGCCGTCAAGCAAGTTGCTGCATTTCGTCAAAAGGCTGCTCTGTTTTGTATTCAGGCACTAGGTGCTTCAATATCTCATTCATGGCCAGGCTGTCGGCCTTACGGCTCGCCTCAATGAGTTTCTCTATGCCTTCTTTGATTTTTTCGGGATCTACTGATCTGCTTTCCGCCAGGCGAATCTTGTCATGAGTCGTTTCGGCCAATTTTTCATCGTAGTGAAAGAGCTCTTCATCCAACTTCTCTCCCGGTCTCAGGCCAGTGTACACAATGTCGATATCTCTGCCTGGGATCAATCCGGACATCCGGATTAGTTGCCTGGCCAGGTAATCGACCTTTACAGGTTCACCCATTTCCAAAACGAATATTTCACTACCTTGCCCCAATACACTTGCCTGCAGAATCAATTGACAGGCTTCCGAAAGAGTCATGAAATATCGCGTCACCTGAGGGTCTGTTACGGTCACAGGACCTCCCTCATAGATCTGCTTCTCAAAAAGGGGAACAACACTGCCTGCTGAGCCCAGAACATTCCCGAAACGAACCGTTATAAAGGATGTTGACGACAGTGAGTTCTGTGCTTGAATCAGCATCTCTGCCAGTCGCTTACTGGCACCCATAACACTGGCAGGATTTACTGCCTTGTCGGTCGAGATTAGAGCAAAAGTCTCACAGGCATGTTTCCGTGCGACTCGAGAAACGATCTCAGTGCCAAGTACGTTATTTCGAATCGTTTCCCTGACTTGCTCCTGCAAGGACGGGACGTGCTTGTAAGCTGCAGCATGGAATACGACTTCTGGCTGGTGCGCCAGAAAGACATCGACGACTCCGGGCTCGTCACAAATGTCACCAAGTCTGGTGTGTAGGGTTACATCTGGAAACTCCTCGGTTATCTCCAGTGCAATTGAGTAGAGGCTAAATTCGGTCTGCTCCAACAAGACAATCTCCCGGGGTTTAAGTCTTGCCACTTGTCGGCAAAGTTCACTGCCGATGGATCCCCCCCCACCGGTGATCAGCACTCGCTTGTCGGCTATGCGTTTGCGTATGCGTTCTTCGTCCAACGAAACCGGCTCTCTACCAAGTAAATCATCCAGCGAGACACGACGCAGGTCCTGAGACCGTGCAGTCCCGTCCAAGATATCCTGTACCTTAGGCAAGGTTCTGTAGGGAACATCACTCTGATCGCACAATTCAACGACGCGTCGCATCTGTTCGGCGGAAGCGCTGGGCATGGCAAGCAGTACCAACTCTACACGTAGAAGTTTCGACAAGCTGGGAATCTTTGAACAATTGTCCAAGACACGGATTCCCTGAATGTCTCGTCCTTTTTTGTTAGTATCATCGTCCAGGAATCCTACAGGTTGATAGATACGCGGCTTTGCGGCCTTCATCTCCCGCACCAGCATATCGCCAGCCGCACCGGCGCCTACGATCAACACCCGTTTCCCCGGTGTTCTGCTGACCTCCCGATCTCGATAGAGCCGGTAAAGAATCCGGGTTCCGACGAGCATACCTACAAGAAAAACCCCGTGCAGCGGAAAAACAGAGCGAGG
>PBDS01000038.1 GCA_002718155.1 Pseudomonadota bacterium | reverse complement strand
ATCCCAACGCCATCGACTTCAGGGCCCGTAACCTGTCGCCGAATTTCGAGCATCCCCTGGGAACCGATAATATTGGGCGTGACACGATGGCAGCGATGCTTGCCGGCGGACAGGTCTCGCTGGCTGTCGGCTTTCTGGCTATGGTGATTGCGCTCTTGTTGGGCACACTGGTTGGTGTGCTGGCAGGGTTTATCAAGGCTCTTGATAGTCCGTTGATGCGTTTGACTGATCTCTTTCTGTCATTGCCTTTACTGCCGTTGCTGCTGGTTAGTATCATGTTGTTTCGGGATCCGCTGCGCACGCTCTATGGTCCGGAAAACGGCATATTCATACTGATCGTGTTCATGATCGGCATTACCAGCTGGATGCATACCGCCAGGATCGTGAGGGGCGATGTTCTGGGGATTAAGGAACGGGAGTTTGTNCTCGCNGCNCACAGNATNGGNGCNNGNCGNCGCAAGATCATNTTCAGNCATATNNTGCCNAATATNCTGAGCCCGATNATGGTNNCNGCNACGCTNGGGATNGCCAANGCNATTATNACNGANTCNGCNNTGTCGTTTCTNGGNCTGGGNTTNCCGCCNGANTTNCCGACCTGGGGNCGGNTGCTGTANGANGGCACNAAATTNATNCAGATCACGCCGTCNCGGGTGNTNTGGCCGGGTCTTTTTATNGCGCTGACGGTGCTGAGNGTCAATTACATCGGCGATGGNCTGCGCGACGCACTCGACCCNCGTCTGCGTGGNCGCTGATCCGGAGAACACCGAAACCTTAACGGCGTGACCGCTTGCAGACGTTTTTCTGAAATAGCCTGCTACCTGCCCGCCGGGCTAGCTCTGCAGGTCCGNATCGCCCTGTTCAGTTCGGCGGATGACAAAGTCGTCGATGGCCTCCCTGCACTCCTCGGCCAACTGCGGTGGCTCGAACTCGGCCAGCGCTTTGCGCGCAATACGGTTGGCACGGACCGTTGCATCCATACCGCCGGTTTCCTGCCAGGTTTCGAAGTTTGACCAGTCCGAGACCAGCGGTGTATAGAAAGCCGTCTCATAACGCGCCAGAGTGTGNTGGGTNCCGAAAAAGTGTCCGCCAGGCTCGATTTCGTTGATTGCAGATAGCCCCANGGTGTCCTCNTTGAACTCCACCGGTTGCATCAGNGCCGCAAACATCTGCAGCATCTCGACATCGATGATGAATTTCTCCAGTGACGCCGTCAGCCCGCCTTCGAGCCAGCCGGCGCCATGCAGGAGGATGTCACAGCCGCCCATGATGGCGCCCCAGCAGGACATCTGCGATTCGTAGGCAGATTGAGCGTCCGGTGCATTGGACGCATTGACATTGGAGGAGCGGTAGGGGAGGCAATAGCGCCGGGCCAGCTGTCCCGAGGCAAAGGCTGCTTTCACATACTCCGGTGTGCCAAAAGCCGGTGCACCCGACTTCATGTCTACGTTGCTTGTAAAGCCGCCATAGACCACAGGNGCTCCGGGCCGCACGATCTGCGAGAGCGTGATCCCGGCCAGGGCNTCGGCGTTCTGCTGGGCGAGGGCGCCCGGAAGGGTCACGGGGGCCATGGCTCCGGCGAGCGTAAACGGTGTGAGGATCATCACCTGGCCGGCCCGGGCAAAATCGATAATGCCGTCGCACATCAGTTCATCGAGCTGCAGTGGCGAATTAGCGTTGACCACTGTGTAACAGTGNGGGCTGGCCTCAAAAGTGTCGCGGTCCATCGCGTGCCCCATTCGCAGGATCTCCAGCGCATCCGCGACGGCTGACTTGCCACGCGAGTAGATGAAGGCCGGCTTATCAGTGATCTCGACGACCGAGCGGGTCATATGCAGGTGACGCAGGTGGATCGGCAGGTCCTGCGGTTCGACCAGTGGGGCAGTGAGGTGAATAACATCGTAGACCTGCGCCAGGCGCAGCAGGTCGTCGAATGTGGCCTGTGTTCCGGCCCGCCGCCCGCCTTCGATGTCCGAATAATGTGGCGGACCACCGACTGTGGCGAAGGCCAGGCTGTCGCCACCGACTTCAAACCAGCGCTGCTCACCGCGCCCCCTCAGGGTGAAACGCTCAGGTGCGTGCTCGACCTGATTGATGATCAGGTCGGGGTCAAAGCGGACCACAAGGTCGTTGTCATCGACCTCAGCCCCGGCTTCGCGGTACAGCGCGCGGGCCTCGTGGTTCAACACCTTGATTCCCTTGTCGCGCAGGATGGTCAGCGAGGTCTGGTGAATGGTCTCGATCTGGTCAGCGCTGAATTCTTCGATGGGCGGGTAGGGGTTCTTTAGGCGCAGCCGAGTCGGGTCTGGGCCCGTCCGGGCAGATTGACGGGAGCTGCCGCGACCTCGACGCCGGCTCTTACCTGGCCGGGAGCGTGACGGGCTCATCGAGATGACTGTGAAGGTGCCGGGTCAGGTCCGCATGCGATCACCGGCCGGGTCCCAGGCGGGTTCAGACAGGATGCGGGCGCCCTGCTGCCTGCCGACCACATGGACTGCAAGGTCAGTGTCGTTGCTGACCGCACTGTCTACCAGGGCCATGGCGAGACTCTTACCGGTGTAATGACCATAGCCGCCCGAGGTGGTGAAGCCGACTCGGGTGTCGCCCGCCCACACGGGTTCGTAACTGGACGAATCAGCGTCGTCGGCATCGATCTCGAGAGTGACGAGNCGTTGCGGTGGATCGGCTTTCTCATGTTCTTCAAGGGCCGCAGTCCGGCCGATAAAATCTGGTTTCGAGAAGTCTATCCAGCGGTCCATTCCGGTCATGCCAGGCGTGCGATCCTGGGTGAACTCAGCGCTCCACACGCCAAAGCTCTTCTCCAGTCGCAGCGAATTCATGGCATAGAAGCCAGTCTCGCGGATGTCGCATTGGCGGCCGGCCTCGAGCAGCGTCTCTCGCAGGGTGATGTGCTCGGCTGCCGAGCAGTTGATCTCGTAACCGAGTTCACCACAGACCGATAGGCGCACCACCTTGGCGCGGATGAGACCGATATCCAGTGTAGTGCAGCCCAGAAAGCCCAGAGCCTGGTGACTCAGGTCCTGGTGGGTGAGGCTTGTCAGGACGTCACGGGAGCGCGGTCCGGCGAGACCAAACCCCACGACCGCATCCGAGATATCGCGCACCTCAACGCCCTCTTCAATGTGATCGCAGAACCACCGCATATGCCACTGCCGAAGGTAATAGGAGCCCATGATCCACCAGCTGCCATCACCCCAGTTCAAGAGCGTCAAGTCGCCCTTGAGTCGACCACTTGGGGCCAGCATTGGTGCGAGCCTCGCCCGGCCGGGCGAGGGCAGACGTGATGCCATNAGGCGATCGAGCCAGGCGCGGGCGTTGGGCCCGGTGACCTGGTAGCGCGAGAAACCACTGATATCGAGCAGCCCCACACCTTCACGTACGGCGGCACATTCTTCGGCAACGATCGGAAATGCGTTTGAGCGTTTGAGAGTCGGGGTCTCGCTGAAACCCGGCGGTGCGAAGAGCAGCGGCACTTCCAGTCCCCAGCTGCAGCCCCAGTTTGCGCCTGCTGCCGTCATTGCGTCATATGCGGGCGCCTTGCGCAAGGGGCGCCCGGCGGGCAGTTGCTCGTTGGGGTAGGTCATGACGAAGCGGCGGGAGTAGAACTGGCCGGTGGTCTGGCGGATGTACTCCCGGTTTGAGGTGAAGTCACCGTAACGGGCGATGTCCATTGGCCAGGAATCGGCTTCGGCCTCACCGTGGATCATCCACTCGGCGAGTGTCTTACCGACACCGCCACCCTGGAGGAAGCCGGCCATAACACCGCAGGCAAGCCAGTAGTTACGCACACCGCTGACCGGCCCCACCAGAGGATTGCCGTCGGGAGAGAAGGTGAAGGCCCCGTTGACCCAGTTCTTGATGCCCACGTCTTGCAGTACTGGGTAGCGGTTGAAGGCCATCTCGAGCTCGCCCGCAATCCGGTCGGTGTTTTCCTGGATCAGTTCGATACCGTAGTCCCAGGGTGCCCCGTCGATGTTCCAGTGCTGGTGATTGATCTCGTAGATACCGACCAGGATTCCCTGCTGGTCCTGGCGCATGTAGGTAAAGCCCTCGAGGTCGACGGCCATCGGCAACTCGAAATCCATGGCTTCAACTTCTGGGATCGTGTCGGTCAACAGGTAGTGATGCTCGAGCGGTGACAGCGGCAGATCGAGCCCCACCATGCGACCCACCTGTTTGGCCCACAAGCCGCCGGCATTGACCACGTGTTCGGTGTGCACGGTTCCCTGCTCGGTCATCACGTCCCAGCTGCCGTCAGCACGCTGGGCAAGAGACTCGACCTTGTTGTGTTCAATGACCTCGGCGCCGCGCTGTCGTGCTGCTGTTGCATAGGCCAGCACCGTGCCGGTGGTGTCGACATAGCCCTCCCGGTCGGCCCACAGCCCGCCGAGNACACCGGTCGTATCCATAATTGGACACTTCTCCCGGATCTCATCTGGTGTCATGAGATAGCAATCATCGATGCCGACTGTCTGGTACGTCCGGTAGGCGGACTGCAGCCATTCCCACCGCTCCGCTGTAGAAGCCACACTGACTCCACCGGTCATGTGCAGCCCGATCGACTGACCGGACTCCTTTTCGATTTCGGCCAGCAGGTTAATGGTATAGGCCTGCAGGGCGGACATGTTGGGATCAGCATTTAGTGCGTGTATGCCACCCGCTGCGTGCCAGGAAGAACCGGCGGTTAGGACCGAACGCTCGATCAGGCAGATATCGGTCCAGCCGTATTTGGCGAGGTGATAGAGCACGGAGCTGCCCACCACACCGCCGCCGATGACGATGACCTGATAATGGGATTGCATGAGGCTTTCTCCTTGGAAATCTCAGACCCGGTTGCAGGTCTATCCGGAAACGATGGATTGAATTGTCTTGTCCATGGTGGCGATCACGCCCGCCAGGGCCGCCTGGTCTGCGGCGCTTAAGGAGCTGAGTGGCTTCCTCGGCGGGCCTGCCGGCAGGCCGCGCAGGGTCATTCCGTGTTTGATGCATTGGCCGAACTGGCCACCCTGTTCGAGTATCGCCATCAGCGGCAGCATCGCAGCCATGATCGCCCGGCCGCGGTCGTAGTCGCCTTCGACGGCACACGCCCGATACAGCGCGAGATGTGCTTGTGGCGCAAAGTTGGCGCCGGCCGCTACCCAGCTGCGGGCCCCCCAGGCAAAAAACTCCAGAGCCTGGTCGTCCATGCCGCAAGACAGTGCAATGGTGGGATAGTTGTTGGCGAGCAGGTGCAGGCGGTTGATGTCTCCCGAGCTTTCCTTGATGGCGCAGAAATTCTTTGATTGGCTGACGATCTGTAGGTAAGTCTCACCCATCCCGACACCGGTGCGGCCGGGATAGTTGTACAGAATGATGGGAAGGTCGGCTGCCCGGTCAATGGCCAGCGCGTGTTCGGCGTTTTCGGTTTCTGTGGGCAGCGCATAGGGTGGCGAGTTGACCATCAGCGCGTCCGCACCGGCGGCCCGGGCAGCTTCGGCCAGGACCACCGAGTCTTCGGTCCGAATGGCACCGGTGCCTACGATCAGCGGCAACCGGCCCGCGATCACGTCTTTAGCCAGTTGCGTCAGTTCGATGCGTTCGGCGATGGTTTGTGCGTAGTATTCTCCGGTCGTTCCAGAGGTCACAATGCCGTGTACACCGGTTTCGATCAGGTGTTCGATCACGGTGGCAAAGCCTTCCCGGTCGATGGAGAAGTCGTCGTTGAACGGCGTGATGACAGGTGTGTAAATACCTTCGAAGTCCATTGTTCGCGTTCCTTTCGGGGTTTTTTGTCAGCTGAATTCAGCGACAGGTGTAAGTGAATCCATTATCGGTGTGACACCCAGACCCGGTGCATCATCGGCGCTCATGTAGCCGTCGGCAACCACCGGTGCTCCCTGTGCGATGTCGATTGTGGCGTATTCATGGAATGCTGAAGACTGTAGTTGAAATGCGGCCGGCGTGGAATGGGCGAGATGGGCGATAGCGGCGGTCGCAATTTCACCACCCCAGCTGTCTTCGACATTCATCGGCAGGCCCAGCGAGATGCACAGGTCTCGGACTTGACGTGCGCGCGTCAAGCCGCCCATGCGGCTGATCTTGAGGTTCACCAGGTCCATGGCTCCATCGTGACTCGCCCGCAGTACAGCCCCAAGGCTGTCCATGCATTCGTCGAGTACAAAGGGCAGATCAGTGTGCTGTCGGACGGCGAGGCACGCCTCGTAAGTCAGACAGGGTTGTTCGAAATACACCAGGATGCCGTGTTCGCGGGGCAGGTCTTTGATGGCGTCGGCCACCACCAGGGCTTCGTGCTGCTTCCAGCCGGTGTTGGCATCCGCGTTCAGTACCTCACCCGGTTCCATGCAGGCTGCGACTTTGCGGATCCGGCTGATGTCCGTCAATGGGTCTGCGCCCACTTTGACCTGAAAGTTGCGATAGCCTTGAGCCCGGTACTCTGTGATTCGTGCAGCCATCGCGTCCGGGTCGGTACGGGTCACGACCTTGTACAGCTTGACCTTGTCCTGCTGCCTGCCACCGAGCAGCGTGTAGAGTGGTAACGAGGCGCTTTTGCCCAGAATGTCCCAGCACGCCATATCGATGGCGGATTTGACATAGGGATGGCCTTTGAGCAGGTCATCCAGCCTGTCGTTGACGCAATCGAGCTGGGTAGGGTCCTGTCCAATGAGGTCGGGGGCCAGCGTCGCGATCCCAGTCCGGACACCATCCGCGTAGGCGGGCAGGTAGGTCGGACCCAGCGGGCAGCACTCACCTGTGCCGCTCACCCCGTCATCGGTATCGATTGTGACGACTGTGGTATCAAAGGCGCTGTGGGACTGGGTCGACCAGCTGTAAAACCCTTCCTTCATGGGCAGGTCTGCACGGTAGACCGAGATGCGTTCTATTTTCATGCGTTTGACCTGGCCGGTGTTGTGCCAGCCCGGTTTTCAGACTGGGGTTCATCTGTAGGGAGTGGAAGTTTATCGTCTGGGCCGGTGGCTGTCAGGCCAGCCCCGCCACCGAAAAACCTTTGCCAGGCCCGATGAAGAACACCCGTGTACGGCGAGGAACAGCCGAACATCATCATCAGTGCAGCCTGTAAAGCAGGTGTTTATACTTTCTGGGCATTGATGCCGTGTTGGTGTCGCCCGAGCAATCATAGCTAGCCCAACCATCGGAAAACAGATTAGTTAAGCGTGAAGCCTGGAGACAGGGTGCTATGCCCAACAGCGGCATTCGGATTGAATCGCTTACTCGCGACATTGGTGCCGAGATTCATGGCCTGGATCTACGCCAGCCGCTTACTGGAGAGTCCTTTGAATTCGTTTATCGTGCCTTGCCCGACAATCTGGTCATGGAACTATTGTCCGCAGACCCGTAGCGGTGTGCGGATCACCATAAAGGGTGATACCCCATTCCACTGACCTTCGGCGCGATCGGTTTCACCGGGTTGGCGGGCCAATCGTCGAAGATAGAATTCTGGACGGGCCCTGCCCTGACGGGCGCGCTGTCAGTACCGAGAGCGACAAGATCGGGTACTGCAATCACCCGGGTGCCTGATTCGCAGGCGGCCAAAACTATGCTGGGCCTTTGTTCCGGAGATCAGAGATGTCACCGATCGTCCTGCTGACGACACTGTGCATCGCTCAGGTGCTCGCGATGACCAGCTTCGCCAATTTTGCGGCACTGTTGCCGGATTTCGTGGTGCTGTGGGCTCTGAGCAACACCGAGGCCGGCTGGATCGGCGGCATCTACTATGCCGGCTATGTGGTGGCAGTACCGTTGCTGGTTGGCCTGACCGATATTGTTGATGCCAAGCGGGTCTACCTTCTCAGCATGGGGGTGGGTGTGGCCGGTTCGATCGGTTTCGCGCTGCTGGCAGAGGGTTTTTGGAGCGCGATGGGTTTTCGCTTTCTATCGGGTATCGCACTCGCTGGTACCTATATGCCCGGCCTCCAGATCCTCAACGATCGGTTACCGGAAGCCGGCCGCCAGCGCATGTTGCCCTGGTACTTGAGTGCTTTCAGTCTCGGAACCGCGGCCTCGTTCTATATGAGTGGCTGGCTCAGTACCAGATTCGCCTGGCCGTCGGTGTTTTTCGTGGCCGGTGTAGCGCAGGCTGCATGCCTGTTGCTGGTGATGCTGGCAGTTGTACCCAGGCAACCGACACCTGGCAGTGGCAATTATCGGCACCCACTCGACTTCCGGCCGGTCTTTACCAATCGAGCAGCGCTCGCCTATATCTGGGGCTATACCGGTCATACCTACGAGCTGTTTGCCTACCGCGCCTGGATTGTGGCTTTCCTGGTTTTTGCCGCAGCCGCTTCGGGTGCGGTGGCGGGTACCGAGGCCATCACAGGATACGCAGCGTTGTTCAGCCTGATCGGCATGCCGGTGAGTGTCATCGGTGCGCAGCTTGCCCTGCGCGGCGATCGCTGTCGAACCGTATCGTGGGTCATGGTGTTGTCTATGATCGTTGGCATGAGCTTGGGTTTCATCGGCACTGCGCCATTTGTCATTGTGGTCGTCATAGCGGGTCTTTATTCCGGTCTGATCATGGGTGATTCGGCGGCGCTCACGGGTGGTACTGTGGCAGCCGCGCGGCAAGGGGAACGTGGCGCAACGCTGGCCATGCATTCAGTGATGGGGTTTTCCGGCGGTTTCTTAGGGCCGCTGATTGTAGGGCTGGTGCTGGACGTTGCGGGCGGGCGTCAATCCAGCATGGGCTGGGGTCTCGCCTTTGTCGCGATGGCAGCGGGGTCGTTACTGGCTTTGGTCGGACTTCGCCAGCTGCTGGAACGTAAACGCTGGCCACTATGAATACTTTCTGGGCTGACTATGTTTATGATGATGGGGCTGCGGTATTTGATGGGCGAGGACCGGTTGCGTGAAGCATTATGACGTCGCTGTGATTGGCGGGGGCCTTCTGGGCTCCGCGTTTGCTTACGGGCTGAGCGCACAGGGTGTGCGGGTCGTTCTCCTGGACGAAGGTGACAATGCGATCCGGACGGCGCGTGGCAACTTTGGGTTGGTTTGGGTTCAGGGCAAGGGCCAGGGCATGCCGCAATACGCACTCTGGAGCCGCAGGTCAGCCTACGCCTGGACGCCGTTCAGTGAGCAGTTGATCGAGGAAACCGGCACTGATCCTGGTTATCACCGGCCTGGCGGGTTTTGTGTGGCCCTTGACGAGGCTGAGTTCAACAGCAATCTCAAGCTGATGGAACAGCTGCGAGAAGAGGCGGGTGAGCACGGTTACGCCTACGAAGTGGTCGATCGGGCAGCACTGGGCCAGTATCTGCCCGAGGTCGGCCCCACTGTGCCGGGCGCCACTTATTGCCCTCACGACGGTCATGCCAATCCGCTGCGACTGCTCCGCGCATTGCAGGAGGGGTTCAATCAGAACGGCGGTGTCTATGTGCCGAGGGCAAGGGTCAGCGAGATCCGGCCGCTATCCACAGGTGGCTTTGAGATCCTCAGCGATGCTGAGCACCAGGTGGGATGCGAGAAACTGGTCATCGCCGCAGGTCATGGCTCGGTCGACCTGGGTAGGATGCTGGGCATGGAAGTTCCAATCTTTCCCGTGCAAGGACAAGTCGTGGTGACAGAGCGGGCGCCAGCGGCGATGATCTACCCGACCAATTACGTTCGCCAGACGGACGAGGGTAATTTCTTGCTCGGCCCGTCTGCGCGGGACGTGGGTTTTAATGACGACACGCAAACTGCCACTCTGCAGGGCATCACCCGCCAGTGCACGCGGGCCTTTCCGCACCTTAAGAATCTGCGAATCCAGCGTACCTGGGCGGCGTTGCGCATCATGACGCCGGACGGCTTCCCCGTCTATCAGCAGTCGGATGTCTATCCCGATGCATTCTCGTTTTCTTGTCACAGCGGTGTGACGCTTGCCGCGGTTCATGCCGTTGAGGTTCCCCGCTGGGTGCTGTCAGGGGGAATCCCTTCCGAGTATCGCTGTTTTCACCCGGAACGTTTTGATGTTTAGGCGCCGGGCACCGGTCAGTGCACCGGTCACGATCTGGTTCGAGGGCGAGGAGGTCCAGGCAGAGCAGGGAGAGTCGCTCGCTGCCGCATTATTGGCCGCCGGGGTGTCGGTCTTTCGACATACCGCGGTCAACGGTGCGGCGCGTGCACCGTTTTGCATGATAGGTAACTGCTTCGACTGTCTGGTCGAGATCGATGGTGAGACCGCCCGCCAGAGTTGTCTGGCGACGGTGCGTGAGGGTATGAAAGTACGCAGACAACAGCGGCCTCGCTCGACGGAACCGGATGACTGACAGCGACTCCTATCCGTGGCAACTGATCGGCCAATGACCGATTTCGACGTCGCAATCGTCGGTGCCGGACCTGCCGGCATGAGCGCTGCCTGCTACCTGGCGGAATGCGGCTTNCAGGTCGTAGTGCTGGATGAGTGNGCGGCGCCCGGCGGTCAGGTATTTCGCAGTGCGGAGCAGGTCCGCAGTGGAAGGCCGGCAGATCTTAAGGCACTGGGCCGGCACTACCGTTCCGGGTTACGACTGATCGACAGGTTTCGCGACAGTGGTGTGATCTACAGGCCCCGGACCGCCGTCTGGCAGGTTTCGGCGATCGAGGAACCGGCGCTTACGATCGGCACGGTGAGTGACAAACAAGCCGGCATGATCCAGGTACGGCACATCGTCCTGGCAGCAGGTGCGATGGAGCGCCCAACCCCGTTTCCAGGCTGGACGCTTCCCGGCGTTATGACGGTAGGNGCCGCCCAGACACTGCTCAAATCCTCCGGGCTGGTTCCGGAGGGGCGTATCGCGCTGGCTGGCAGTGGACCGCTGCTCTATCTTTACGCCAGCCAGTTGATCGGCGCCGGAAAGTTGCCGGATGTCATTCTGGATACACGGCCGCGCGCGTCGTGGCGAGCCAAGGCCGCGGCGCTCCCTGCGCTGGCCGCCGATCCGCGTTCCATGGTCCGCGGGCTGGGCTGGATGCGCGAGGTGCGCGGGCAGGTCCCTGTCCGCGAGATGACCCGCTGCNTGAGGGCGACCGGCGATGACCGGCTGACGTCTATTAGCTTTGAGTCGCACGGCCATCAGTTCAATCATCAAACTGACCTGCTGCTGGTTCACGATGGCGTGATACCGAATACCTGGCTGGCTATGTCTGCGGGCTGCCGGCACCACTGGGATGAACGCCAGCGCTGTTGGGCACCAGACATCAATGGTGCTGGCCAGACCAGCCGCCCGTCAATTTCGATCGTTGGTGATGCCGCGGGAATCGTGGGCGCTGATGCCTGTGTTCTGCACGGCGAGGCCGTCGCCCGCGAGGTAGCGNGATGTCTTGCGGATCACACTCCGGTGATTGNGGACGACGGATCGAGATCGTTATCGCTCTGGCGGCATCGTTCTCTGCGACGGTTTCTGGATCTGTTCTATCCGCCATCTGGAGAATTCGAACTGCCACCAGAAGACGACACCGTGGTCTGCCGGTGTGAGGAAGTAACGGCCGGGGAGATCAGGCGGGTGGCCGCATTGGGTTGTGTCGGCCCAAACCAGGGCAAGGCGTTTACCCGCTGCGGCATGGGGCCCTGTATGGGGCGCAAGTGCGGTGTGACGGTCAGCCGGCTGATTGCCGAGCATCATGGGCTTGCCATGGACGAGGTTGGGCACTACCGGATCCGGCCGCCGGTCAAGCCGATCACGGTCGGTCAGTTGGCCGATCTGAACCCTGATGCCACCGAGTAAGCGTTAGGCTTTCATCTCCAGGCGCCGGCGGTGCAGCGCCGGTTCGGTATACCCGTTGCGTTCCTCTCGACCACCGAAGATCAGATCGCGCGCCGCCTTGAACGCATGGCCATTGAAATCCGGCGCCATGTCGATGTAGAGCGGATCACCAGCGTTCTGACGATCGACTACCACAGCCATCCGCGCGAGTGCTGCGTTGACCAGCTCCTCAGTCACGACACCGTGATGCAGCCAGTTGGCAATGTGCTGGCTGGAGATCCGCAGCGTTGCCCGGTCCTCCATCAACCCGATATCGTTGATGTCGGGTACTTTAGAGCAGCCCACGCCCTGGTCAATCCAGCGCACCACGTAACCGAGAATGCCCTGGCAGTTGTTATCGAGTTCNGCCTGTAATTCCTCATCCGACCAGTGGCTGTCCGGCGCCAGTGGCAGGGTCAGGATGTCGTCCAGGCTGGCGCGAGTNCGCGAACCGAGTTCCACCTGCCGGGCCTGGACATCGACCTGGTGGTAGTGCATGGCGTGCAGTGTCGCGGCGGTGGGTGATGGGACCCAGGCGGTGCTGGCTCCGGCCTGCGGGTGCCCTATCTTGGCCGCCATCATGGCGGCCATCTCGTCCGGCATCGCCCACATCCCCTTGCCGATCTGTGCGTGGCCAGGCAGGCCGCACTGAAGTCCGATGTCGACGTTCCAGTCTTCGTAAGATGCAATCCAGGGNTGGGNCTTCATNTCGGCCTTGCGAATCATCGCGCCGGCCTCCATGGACGTATGGATCTCGTCGCCGGTGCGGTCGAGAAACCCGGTGTTGATGAAAATGACTCGTTCCGATGCCGGGCGGATGCACTCCTTGAGGTTCACCGTGGTCCGCCGTTCTTCATCCATGATGCCGATCTTGATGACGTTCCGCTCGAGCCCCAGTGCCGCTTCCACNCGTTGAAACACTTTTATGGCAAAGGCGACTTCTTCGGGGCCGTGCATCTTGGGTTTGACGATATAGATCGACCCACACCGGGAGTTGCGCAACCCGTCTTTGGCTGCCAGATCATGCATTGCGATAAGGCTCGTGATCATGGAGTCCATAAGCCCCTCGAAGATCTCGGCGCCATGACGATCAAGCANCGCGGGATTGGTCATGAGGTGCCCGACGTTACGCACCAGCATCAGAGAGCGCCCGGGCAGCGACAGCGTGGAGCCGTCAGGTGCGCNGTATTGCCGGTCGGGATTCAGCGAACGCTGGACGGTCGCCCCTTCCTTGTCGAAGCGTGTCGCCAGGTCACCCTTCATCAGACCAAGCCAGTTTCGGTAGGCAGCGATCTTCTCTTCGGCATCGACCGTTGCGACGGAATCCTCGAGGTCCTGGATGGTGGTGATAGCGGATTCCAGCACCACATCGCAGACCCCAGCAGGGCTCTCACTGCCGACCGGGTGTTGCCGGTCGATCTTAAGCTCAACGTGCAGGTTGTTGTTTTTCAGCAGCACCGCGGTGGGCGCGTCGGCATCACCGGTAAAACCTNCCAGTTGCCCGGGTTGCGCGAGCCCGGTACTTTCGCCGCAGGACAGCATTACCTGAAGCGTACCGGCATTGATCTGGTAGCCGGTGGCGTCGGCGTGTGAGGCACCCGTAAGCGGCGCTGCGCTATCGAGAAAACCAAGGCTGTACGCCACGACTTTACGGCCGCGCAGCGGGTTGTAGGCTGGTCTTTTATTCGCACCGTCGTCCTCGGAAAGAACATCCGTGCCGTAGAGCGCGTCGTAGAGCGAGCACCAGCGGGCATTGGCTGCATTGAGGGCGTAACGGGCATTGTTGACCGGCACAACCAGCTGGGGCCCCGCGATCGANGTGATCTCTTCGTCAACTTGAGCGGTTGTGACGCTGAAGTCGTCACCTTCCGGAACCAGGTAACCGATCTCGAGCAGAAAATCGCGGTAGGCCTCCGGATCGTGTTCTTGTCCCTGCCGGGCCAGGTGCCAGGCGTCGATCCTGTGCTGCAGGTCGTCGCGTCTGTCCAGAAGCGCCTGATTCTCGGGGGTCAGTTCATCGACGATGGCCGCGAAACTGTGCCAGAACGTATCCACGGGTACCCCGGTGCCCGGAATGACGCTGTTATTGACGAAGTCGAGCAGGTTTTGGTCGACCTGCAGACCATGAACTTCAATGCGTTTTGCCACGTTTGATCATCCTGAATGTTTTGACCCGTAAGAAAGGTCTTGCAAAAAAAAAGCCAGAACCGGCATCGACTCTCAAGTAGCGGTTACTGGGGCCGCTGACTCTACATCTGTTTACATAATAATTCAGCTAAAGCCGGCCACTAAGAACCATTGTTGTATCAGTTCCCCTTCAGTANTCAGCCAGCAGCATTCCATAGCCCTGGAACTGGTCGGTGATACCAGCGCGGCGCAGAGCATCCCAGACCATGGCCTGGTTACTGCAGATCACCGGTTTGCCGACCCGCTGTTCAAGGGTATCGACCACATCCAGGGAGCGGAGNGCTCCGCAGCTGATAAACAGNACCTCGGCGTCGGGTCGGTCCACGGATGTGGCGAATTCAGCGATGAACTCCGGCGCGACCCGGANCATGTCACTGTCTTTCTCAAGGTTCAGCCCGGCGAGATTAACGATCTCGAGGCCCGCGGCTCGCATGTAATCCGCCTCACGGGTATTGATCTCATCCAGGTAAGGGGTNGCCACCGCGATTCTCCGCTTGCCCAGTGTTTTCAGTGCCCGCAGCACGGCGGTGATGATCGAGGTGGGTTCGGCACCTGGGGCGCCCTTTTTCAGTTCCGCGAANACCTGGTCTTCACCGATGATCAGGCTGCCGGAAGTACAGGCATAGCAGATCACGTCGAGACTCCCGTCGGGCAATATGTCACGGGCAGCGCCGGCCAGCAGCTCAGCCTGGGCGGCCAGAGTCTCGTTGGTGATGCTGTCCGGNATCGCCATGCGGGTGAAGTGAACGCCGACCCCTTCAGGTGTCAGCTTGACCACATCGTCCTCAATGGTCTGTTCGGTGGCCAGGAGTACGTAGCCGATCTTGGCCCGGTGGTGCCGCCCCCGGTCGAAACGGATCTTATCGGCAGAGACAGCTGGATCGTTCATCGGATTCCAAGTGACAGGCGGGTCTTGATGGAGGCCAGCGGTTAGTGTGCCATGCTCCGGCCGGCCCGCAACCCGCGTATGAATCAAACCCNGCATCAGTTGCNGCAGAATCAACGATCCGTTCAACCGGAACCTTAATAGGGTTGTGTTTACTCCGGTCCTGTAATACAAAAGGTACTGCCNGGATNTAGGATCAGCGCCTGCGATACGCGAGAAACNGTCCTTTGCAGGCGGGCATGTCGCCGACTTCAACGTTTAACCAGAGTTCACNATCCCGACAGTGGCTACTGATCTTCACTACGATATCCATGTGTTCTGCTGCATCAACGAGCGCGGGCCGGGGCATCCGCGTGGCTCCTGCAGTGCCCGTGGNGCGCAGGCCCTGCAAGCCTACATGAAGGCCAGGGGTAAGGAGCTGGGTCTTGGCAGCCGGNTNCGGATGAACAAAAGCGGTTGCCTGGAGCGCTGTGAACTCGGGCCGGCGATGGTCATCTATCCTGAAGGTGTGTGGTACACCTATGCGACCCGGCAGGACGTGGACGAGATTCTGGACCGGCACGTGGTGGGAGGCGAGCTTGTCGAGCGGCTGCTCCTCAAACCGGGTCAGACACTGCCAGTCCCCTCCGACCCGCCCCGGTTNACGCTGACGGTGGGTTCGGTCTNGATCACATCGCCCAACGTCAAGCGCTACGAATTGGCCGCCCGTGANGGCGGTGATCTTCCGGTCTACACAGCCGGTGCGCACATCGACCTCTTTACCCCGGACGGTCTGCGTCGCTCCTATTCACTGGCCGGCGACCCGGCCGACCCTAGGCGCTACNTNCTGGGGGTGCGCCGCGAGGCAGAGAGCCGCGGCGGCTCGCAATGGATCTTCGACAACGTCAAAGTGGGTGANGAGCTGATTGCGTCGCGGCCACGNGGNAGTTTCGCTCTGGCTGAAGACGCCGACTGTCATACTCTGATTGCTGGCGGCATCGGGATCACACCACTGCTGGGNATGGGTTATGAACTCAGGCGTCAGGCCAGCGATTTTCATCTGCATTACTGTACCCCCAGTGAAACTGAGACGCCCTTCACCGAAGACGTGAAGTCAGTGTTCGGTGAGCGNGTGACCTTTCATCACGACGGTGGTGATCCCTCCCGGGGGATCGACCTGCAAGCNGTGCTGGGAGCGGTGTCCGAGTCCGGGCATCTTTATGTCTGNGGTCCCTCCGGCCTGGTGGATGCCGNACGGGCCCANTCATCTCACCGTAACGAGGATTTGTTCCACGCCGAGCTTTTTTCGCTGGACGCCGAACCCCCGGCCCGGGCCAACGAATCCTTCGACGTTTTTCTGTCGCGCCAGAAGACGACTCTGAGCGTACCTCATGACAAGTCCATTCTCGAGGTTGTCCGCGAATCCGGGCACCCGGTAGAGGCGTCGTGCGAGGACGGGTTGTGCAGCTGCTGCCAGACGCGTCTGCTCGGTGGCCGGGCAGAGCATCGTGATCACGTGCTGAGCAGCGCGGAGAAAAAGGCCAATGAGGCGATCATGATCTGTGTGTCGCGGGCGGCAGCTGGAGAGACCCTGATCCTGGATTTGTAACCGAGACCCCCCCGCTCGTTGGACTGGCCATTACAGGGATCGAATCAGGCCAGGAGCTGCCCGCTGGCAGGGTTATGCCCGTTCCACCAGTGAAGTACTGACAGGTCTTCATGTCGGAGACTGTCAGGGCCGGCCGTCTGCCAGCCAGGGGCTTTTTTCGGTGACCTCGATCAGGGTCGGTCCTGAAGCCACCAGCGCACCCTTCACAGAATCCCTGAAAGCCTCTTCGCTCTCCGGCCGGGTAGCGTGGCAGCCGCAGGCGTTGGCCAACTGCATGAAATCCGGATTGATGCCGTTGACGCCGGTTGCGGGTATGCCGCGGTTCGCCATGTCGTCGCGGATCTGCTTGAGCCCCGCGTTGTTCCAGACGATGATCGGCAGTGCCAGTTCCAGCTCTGCGGCTGTGACCAGTTCCTGGACCGTGAACATGAATCCGCCGTCACCCGCCAGCACCACCACCGGCGTATCACCCAGCGCCAGCTTGCCGCCGATCCCGTTGGGCAGNCCGCAGCCCANCGTGCAGTAGCCGGCCGGGTAGTGCCACTGCCGCGGCTGTTCCACCGGGTAGGCAAAGGCGCCGGTATAGATCACCTGACAGATATCCCCGGCGATCACTGCGTCGTCTGGCANGGTCTCGCGCAGNACCTTCAGCAGGCGGATGTGGCGGGATTCGCTGTCGGTCAGGTCGTCGAACATCGAGCGGCGCACCACGCTAACGGTCTCGGCCGTGCCTCGGGCGGTGTCTTCAGGGCCCAGTGCTTCCAGCAGTTGACTGGCAGCGGTCGCCGCGTCACCTAAGATGCCGATGTCGGCGGGGTAAAGATCGTTGATCTTNCGGGGGTCGATGTCNATGCGGATCAGTTTCCCCGTGAGTGACAGTTTTGGAACGAAGCTGTCGGTCTCGGAGATCTCTGTGCCGATGGCGAGAACAACATCCGCTTGGGACAGGAAGTCCCTGACNGGGGAGCGCACGATGCCCCCACCCAGACATAGCGGGTGTGAATCGGGTACCACACCCTTGCCTGCGTTGGAGGTGATAACCGCGGCATCCAGTCGTTCGGCAATACCTGTCAGGGTCTGCGCAGCCCCGGCCGCACCACCACCGGCATAAATGACCGGGCGTTCGGCCTGGCGCAGCAGTGCGGCAGCCTGGTTTATGGCCTGGGCTGGCGGCGCGGGCCGGGCGGGCGGCTGGCGTACCTGCCATGAACTGGGTACGTTTTCTGCCAGCACATCGATCGGTACGGCAATGTGCACGGGCCGGGGCCGTTCGGCGGCGAAAATCGAAAACGCCTGACCGATGAGCCCTTCAAGCTCAGCGGCAGACCCCGCTGTGGCGCTGAGTGCAGTCAACGGACGGGTCACGGATTCCAGGTCAGTGACCTCATGCAGGCAGCCCCAGCCCTTACCCAGGCTGTAACTGGCCGTGGTACTGGAGATCACGAGTACCGGAATCGAGTCGGCAAAGGACTGCCCCATGGGTGTGCAGGCATTGGTCACCCCCGGGCCGGAAATCAGGATACAGACCCCGGGTTTGCCGCTCAAACGAGCATAGCCGTCCGCCATGAAACCCGCGCCCTGTTCGTTGCGTGCCTGTACGTGCCGGATGCTGCTGTCGGCAAGACCGCGGTAGAGGTCCAGCGTGTGAACCCCGGGGATACCAAAAACGGTATCCACCCCGTAAGACTCGAGCAGTGCAATCAGTGATTCACCGCAGGTCACCGGTCTCGTCATACTGCTTGTCTCCTTAGGTGTCTATTTCTCTTGATTGAGTCCGGGCTCGGACGGATCCAAAGTGAAGGCAGGTCCGGGCCCAGGTCGCTAGCGCGTAAGGGTACTCGAATCAGAGTACTCCTGGGAGTTAAGTCTGGCCACACCAATCGTTCGATTTTGGCTACCAAGATGTAAGGAAAGCCGAGCNGTCCGGGCAGCGACCGTGGCGATTGTGGTCAGACGCTCTGGGCCGCCGCACCGGCATGCTGGTGCAAGGTACCTGTCAGGTGATCGATCACCCGCGCGGTCACAGAGGTGGTGCTGTCTGTCCCGCCCACATCAGGCGTCATGCAGCGGTCGTCAAGTGTCAGCTCCACGGCCTGTTCGATGGCGCGGCTAAGGTCGGGTCGGTCAAAGCTGAACTCGAACATCATGGCGACGCTGAGAATNGCGCCCATCGGGTTGGCGATTCCTTGGNCGGTGATTCCCGGTGCCGAGCCATGTACTGGCTCATAGATAGCCGCGGCCGGCGATGCTGCCGAGATCGAAAGACCAGGCAGAGAGGCTGACGGCAGCATCCCCAGCGAGCCCGAGATAGTGCCGGCGAGATCCGAGAACAGGTCGCCGAACAGGTTATCGCCGAGGATCACGTCGAAGTGGGCGGGCTGGCGCATTAGTTGGTAGGCGGCATTGTCAGCGTAGAGCACTTCGAGTTCGATGTCGGGGTATTCGTCTTGGCCGATGGCCTCAACCACCTGTCGCCATAGCACGTAGCTCTCCATGACATTGGCTTTGTCGATCGAGGTGACCCGGCCGCGGCGNCGCCCGGCGAGCTCAAAGGCGACCCGGGCAATGCGTTCGATCTCGGTCGTGGTGTAGAGATTGGTGTCGAAGGCACGGAACCCACCACCTTCGATGGGTTCAATACCGCGCGGCTCGGCAAAAAACGCACCGCCACAGAGTTCGCGCACGACAATCACATCGGCATGGTCGGCAAGGCCTGGCTTAAAAGGCGTGGTCGCCGTCAGCGAAGGCCAGTGCCGAGCCGGCCGCAGCCCGGCATACACAGCCAGGGCCTGGCGCAGTCGCATCAGACCATCCTGTTCTGCTGCCGTACCGCCTCTCTGAATTCCATCCCAGTTCGGTCCGCCGACNGCNCCAACCAGCACCGCATGGGNCCCCANGGCCCTGTCCAGGGTCTGGTCGGTGCAGAAGACGCCATNCCGGTCGTAGGCNGCCCCGCCGAGNAGATCNNGTTCGATCTNNATTNTCAGGCCGCTAAGGTGCGCGGTGTGGGTCAGGATCGACACAGCCGCGGCAGTGACCTCGGGTCCGATGCCATCACCGCCCAGAACCAGAANCCGGTAGGNGTNGGCCACGGCAGGAGCTGTTATTTAACTGGAGCGCTGGTCGCGCTCAGGTGAGAGAGAATCGGGACGGGGCAGGGCGTCTCAAGCCGACGACCGGTCGAGAATCGCCGGGACCTTGTCTTCCCAGCCGATGGCCATTACGTGTACACCGCCGGTCATCGAACGCAACGCACGGACCGTGGTGCTGGCAATCTCGATACTGATCTCGGTGATCTGTGCCTGGTCGTCACCGGCCGAGTCAATTCTGTCGATCAGCTGCTGCGGGATATCGACGCCGGGGATCCTGTCGTTCATGTACCGAGCCATCTTGACCGACTTGATGGGGATGATGCCGGCCAGAACGGTCTTGTCGGGTTTGGCCCTGTCCATGAAGCGGCCAAAGGCCTCTGTGTCGTAGACCGCCTGGGTCTGGAAGAACTCCGCGCCGGCGTCTGCTTTTCGTTTCATGTTGTCGATCTCGGTATCGATGTCGTTTGCGCCCGGGTTTGCAACAGCGCCGATGGTGAGTTGCGGGACTCCTTTGAGCGGATTGCCCGTCAGGTCGTTGCCAGCGTTCAGGGCGGACGCGGCCTCCAGCAGCTGTGAGGCAAACAGGTCAAACACGGGTTTGGCATCGGGGTGATCACCGTTCTTTGGCGGGTCTCCACCCATGAAGACAATGTTAGAGATGCCAAGCGCGGCTGCACCGAGGATGCTGGCTTGTATCGCCAGGCGATTTTTGTCGCGGGAAGTCATCTGGACGATCGGCTCGACACCACGGTCGATCAGCAGGTGCCCCACGGCCACCGGGTCCATGGCCATGCGCGCGGCGTGCGACTCGGTCAGATTGAACGCCGTCACATGCTCGCGCAGCAGTTCGGCCTTGGTGAACAGATCGCCAAGGTCAGTGCCTTTCGGTGGCGTAAGTTCACCGGTGATGACGAATGGTGATGCTTTCAGGGCCTCGGCTAGTCTGCCCATGTTGCCCGCCTCCCGTTGGCTTTATTGAGAAAACCGGGTCCGTTTCCGGAAGCCCGGCAGGTGCCGACATGATAGGCCACATATTCCACCCGTCAATCGGCAAGTGGCCCTGGTTGGCCGGCTAGTCCCGGCGCTTGTACGCTCTGAAGTCGATGACCCCCGGCAGGGTGCGCGGGTCAGTGTCCGGGGAAAAGATCTGGGTCTTCTGAACTTTCTGGGTCCCGGTGGTGGGCAGGGTGTCACAGAACAATATATAGCCTGGCGCTTTGAAGTAGGCCAGCCGGGCCATACACCAGTCAAAAAGGATCCGCGCGCTGTCGCTGACGATGCCTTCACCTGGCATGACCACAATGCAGGCAAACACTTCTTCCTCGCGCAGTTCGTCGGGCACGCCGATGACTGCGGCCTGGGCGACGGTTTCGTGAATCTGGAGCGTGGCCTCGACCTCGGCGGCAGAGATGTTCTCACCGGACCGGCGGATGATGTTCTTGTTGCGGTCGACAAAATAGAGCATGCCCTTTTCATCCTGGCGAACCGTATCGCCCGTGTGGAACCAGCCGCCGTGCCAGGCCTCCCGGGTGGCGTTCTCGTTCTTGTAATAGGCCGAGAAGAAGCCGCGGCGGGGATCATCTGCGTTGTGTCGGACAACAAGCTCGCCCGCTGTGCCGGGTGCAACGTCCTGATCGTGCTCGTCGACCACCCGGGCTTCAAGACCTGTCACAGCCTTTCCGAACGCGCGGCTGCCGATCGTGCGCGGTTCGTGGTTGTCAGCGTATATCCGGCCGGTTTCGGTCATACCCCAGACCTCGACCATGGGAAACCCGAATCGAGCTTCAAATGCAGCATGGTGATCGGGGTCGATGCCCGCACCAATACCGAACTTAACGCTGTGCTGGGTTTCTTCCGGGGCAGGGGGCAGGTTGAGGAGCAGCGGTGGCACCACGCCGAGGTAGTGGATCACGGTTGCCTGGGTAGCGATTACATCCTGCCACCAGCTCTTCGGATGAAACCGGTCCGGTGAGATCAGGCAGCCACCCGAACACAGCATGGCGGTAGCGGTCACGGCCAGGGCATTCATGTGGTAGAGCGGCAGCGGATTGAGCACCCGCTCGTGACCTGGTTCCATCGTCAGTTGCCCTCCCAACGCCAGGTACCACTCGCCGCCGGTGAGAAAGTAGTCGTTGGTGAGGATGCAGCCTTTGGGGCGCCCGGTGGTGCCGGAGGTGTAGAGCATCGCGCACTCGGTGTCGCGTCCGGGCGCTGTCGCGGAGGACCTCCGGGCAGTCAGCGCCCTGGGTGGATCCTGCCCCGGCAATGTGCTTTGGTCGATGACTGGTGGTTGCAGGGGGCATTCCCGGCTTGCTTTCTCCAGGTCAGCAAGCCGCGTTGAGATGCCAACGACGAGCACCGCATCGGCGTGTTCGAGCTGATAGACGATCTCGTCATGGCGGTAGTCCGGATTGACCGGTACGATCGACACGCCCAGGCTGTTGAGTGCCAGGTAGTGGACGAAAAATGCCGGGCGGTTTTCAAGCAGCAGGGCGATGCGATGGCCAGGGCCATAGCCCGCTTCAGCATAGCAACGGGCGGCCTCGAGGGCATGCTCGGCCATCCAGTGATAAGAAAACTCGGCACCTTCAGGATAATAATCGCGTTCTGCTCTGGCAGGCACACATAGAAAAGACGCTTCTGGATAGCGCTCGGTGGTAGCCTGGAAGACTTCGAACACACTGTTCATGGGGATCGGCCGGTGATGACAATCTGCAAATCAGTTTCGTCGACAAGGTATCAGATCAACAGTCAGGATAGAAGCCAGTTGTTGGGGCTGACGCTATACAGTCATGGCCTGCGATAGCCGGGTGCTTTTCGAGCTGAAGCACTCCACGCTAAAATCGGTCTGAATTCTGAGCAACAAGTCACTGAACCCGGGGAAACGTATGTCGCGCAAAACAGGTCTGGTCTGGCATGAGCTGTATATGTGGCACAACACCGGAAAATATGCTGGGGTCATGCCGCCCGGGTTGGCCGTACAACCCTATGAGCACTCGGAAAATCCCGAGACCAAAAGAAGGTTCAAGAACCTGCTGGATGTTGCCGGCCTGACCGAACAACTTGTTGCGGTCTCCCCTCGAGCCGCGACAGAAGCAGAAATTCTGATGCTGCACGAGCCTGCGTATCTGGAGCAGGTTAAAGCCCTGAACGAGACTGGGGGTGAAGCCGGTACCGGCACACCGATGGGGGTAGGCTCGTATGACATCGCCTTGCTGGCTGCAGGCGGAGTGATTGAACTGGTAGATGCGCTACTCGATCAACGCGTTGATAACGGCTATGCATTGGTCAGACCCCCGGGTCATCACGCCAAGGCGGATATGGGTATGGGATTCTGTATCTTCTGCAATGGTGCCATTGCGGGCCTGCACGCGTTGAACAATCGCGGTGTCGAACGCATCGCCTATGTGGACTGGGATGTTCATCATGGCAATGGAACAGAAGCCGCGTTCTGGGAAGACCCTCGGGCGCTGACCATTTCCATTCACCAGCAGAATCTTTTTCCCTTGCACTCCGGCGGTATGGAGATGCGCGGGGGCGGAGCAGGCGAAGGATTCAATCTCAACATCCCCCTGCCACCAGGATCCGGTTACGGCGCCTACGAGGCGACCTTTGACCGGGTGGTGATACCGGCGCTGGAAGCTTATGCGCCGGAGTTGATCATTGTTCCCTCAGGATTTGATGCGGGAATCCATGATTCACTCGGCCGGCAGTTGATGCACTCCCGGGGTTACCGGGAACTTACGGGAAAACTGATGCGTGCTGCGGATAAAGTCTGTGCTGGTCGTTTGATGATGTGCCATGAAGGCGGATACGATGCATCGACCGTGCCCTATCTGGGCCTGGCCGTTCTCGAAGAGCTTTCGGGGATCAAGACCGAAATTGATGATCCGCTGCTTGAGGTTTTCGAATCCATCGGTGGGCAGGCGCTGCAGCCGCACCAGGAAGCCGTGCTGGAGGAGGCCGAAACGCTGCTTGAAATTCTGAAGGCTTAGGCTGAATCGAATACCTTTAGCCCTCTGACTTGGGCGTCAACTCGCGCTTGAGGACTTTCCCTGTTGCATTGCGCGGCAGTGCTTCGACAAAGCGAACCTGCTTTGGTTGCTTGTAACGTGCCAGGCGTCCGCTGCAGTGCTCGAGCACTGCATCAGCGGCTATCGTTGCTTCCGGCTTGACCGCAATGATGGCTTCCCCGACCTCTCCCCATCGCTCATCGGGAATACCGATCACTGCCACCTCGGCCACCTCGGGCATCTGGTAGATGACGTTCTCGACTTCGGCTGGATAGACATTTTCACCCCCTGAGATGTACATATCTTTCCATCGATCGACAATAAAGTAATAACCATCGGTGTCGCGCTTGGCGGCATCGCCCGTGTGCAGCCAGCCGTCGGTGATGCTTTGCGCTGTGGCGTCGGGCTGGTTCCAGTAGCCCGGAGTGACATTGGGGCCCCTGACCCATAGTTCACCGATCTCATCGGGTTCCAGGATTACTTCGCCATTGTCATCAGTCAGCTGGACTTCGTTGTGCAGCACCGGCAGGCCGGCGCTGCCCAGTTTTTTCACGGTCGCCTCGCCTTCGAGCCACAGCACCGCCGGGCTGGTCTCGGTCATGCCGTAGCCCTGTTGTACAGCCACCCCTTTCGGATTAAAGGCTTCCAGGATCGACAGTGCGCAGGGCGCGCCGCCAACGCCACAGACTTTGAGGTGCGACAGATCGGCATCGACAAATGCCGGTTGCTGGCTGATAAACAAGTAGTTGGCCGGCACGCCGAAAAAGTGGGTAAAGCCGTTGGTCGGATCGCTGAGCAGAGCCAGAGATTCAGCAGGGTCAAAAGCCTGGGTGACGACCACCGTGCCGCCGGCATGGAAAACGGGGTTGGCAAAGACGTTCAGACCGGCGATGTGAAACAGAGGCAGTATCGACAGGTGTTTGGACTGCGGGGTGATGAGGGCCGGTGCCCCGAGGTTAACGGCGTTGTAGAACACCATGCCGTGAGTGATCATGGCCCCCTTGGGCAGGCCCGTTGTGCCGGAGGTGTAAAGAATGGCATAGAGATCATCCTGATCGAGTTCTGCCGGGCTGTATTCGTCCGGCGCTTGTGCCAGGGCATTTTCATAAGGGCTGTCCTCGGACCCGTTATCGAGCAACAACAATTGTTCAATACCGCACAACGCTTGGATCTCGGTCGCGTGGGTCTCGAACTGACGGCTGTGAAAGAGGATCTTCGGAGCTGCGTCATTGACGATGAACTCGAGTTCCGGAACGGTCAGGCGCCAGTTGAGTGGCAGGAAGACCGCTCCGAGCCGGGCACAGGCGAACTGAATCTCGAAAATGTCGCTGCTGTTTTCGGCCAGTACGCCGACGCGGTCGCCCCGCGTGATGCGATAAGTCTCCGCCAGTGAGCCGGCCAGCTGACTGATCCGTCGGTTGAATGCAGCGTAGGTCCAGTTCCTGTTGCTGTGTACGTCGGTTATCGCAATCGATTCGGGACTGCGGTTTGCATGATGGGCGATCCAGTCAAAAACTCGAGTGGCCATGGCCTTGGTTCCTTTTCAGATGCGAGTTCAAATGTCATCGGCAGTCGTCGGATGGTCCGCACGGCTGTGATCGGTTGGCTGGGGTGTTACGGTCATCAGACGGACACCGGCCTCGGAATGGAACCGGTGCCAGCACCCCTGGGGCACAACGATCATCCTACCGGCCGTGAGCTCGAAGGTCTCAGGACCGGCGTCACTGATGATGGTGAGCGTGGTCGCACCGCCGAGCACCTGGACGATCTCATCGCCATTGCGGTGCCGCTCCCACGGGCTCATACCTGAGAAGCCGCCGGCGAATACCGCGCCGTCCCGATAGTTCGCGAGAGTCGCAAAGGCCGCATCGAGCGCTTCTGCGGGGCTATCCGCGTGCCGCCCCTCGAGAAAGACCAGGGGCTCCATTTCCCGTTCAATGTTGATGACCTGGGGCATGTGTGTCCTCGCTGTCGGTTGGGCTGGCGGGGTATTTGAGGTGTGTGTCAGAGTGGCTCGGTTGCCCGCTCCAGCATTGATGTTACCGGGCACCTCAGATCCGGGTGGGTATTGCCTGAAAAATCCTGCGCGGGATCAGTTGTCCTCGAAGTCTTCCTCGGGCAGCAGTTCGAGCAGTTCATCGCTTTCCCCGGCGGGGAGTTGCTCGACTTCGCGCAGTTTGCGCGCCATGGCACGGGTGCGGGTCTGGGTCTCGTCGATCGTGTTGCTGGCGGTGGCCAGCTGCTTCTTGACCTTATCCAGCACACCTCCGAATTTGCCAAATTCGGCCTTGACGGCCGCGAGCACCTGCCACACTTCGCTCGCCTGCTGTTCGATGGCGAGTGAACGGAACCCGAGCCGCAGGCTGTTCAGAAGCGCGGCAATGGTGGTAGGTCCACTGACGACAACCCGGTGGTCCTGCTGCAGCTGGCTGACCAGCCCCGGTTGACGCAGGACCTCGGCGTAAAGTCCTTCAGTCGGCAGGTACAGCACTGCGAAGTCGGTGGTCCTCGGCGGGTTCAGATACTTGTCGCTGATGGTCTTGGCCGACTGCGTGACCGATCGCAGGAGTTCTTTGGTGGACTGCGCGACCGAGTCGGCATCACCCTCACGGGCCGCCTCGGCCAGGCGCAGGTAATCTTCCTGGGGAAACTTGGAGTCGATCGGCAGCCAGACGCAGTCTTCGGGGTTATCCCCCCGGCCGGGCAGGCGGATCGCAAACTCGACCCGCTCGGACGAACCTTCCCGGGTAGCGACGTTGCGGTCGAACTGCTCCGGAGTCAGCACCTGTTCGAGGATGGCCTCCAGCTGGTACTCTGCCCAGGTGCCCCGCACCTTGACGTTGGTCAGCACGTTCTTGAGATCACCCACACCGGTGGCGAGGTTCTGCATCTCACCAAGGCCCTTGTGTACGGCATCAAGGCGTTCGCTGACCAGCTTGAACGATTCACCCAGGCGTTTCTCCAGGGTACCCTGGAGTTTTTCGTCAACGGTGCGGCGCATTTCCTCGAGCTTTTTCTCGTTGGCCTCGCGCATCTCGTTCAACTGCTCGCTGATGGTGGCGCGCAGGCCGTCCATGCGTTGCTGATTGCTTTCAACCAGGCTGCGGACCTGGGTAGTCACACTCTCGAGCTGTTCTTTCTGGGTTGTGCCCAGTTGCCCGACCGTACTTGTGAGTAATTCTGCAGTTTTTCCCAGGCTGCCGGAGACCTCCTCGCGTAACTCACGGCTGCGCCCGGCGGATTCTTCGCGTCCGGCGCGCAGTTCCTCGCGCACAGTCTGTGTGGCATCGGCCGCTGGCTTCTGATTCATCGAGCGAACCAGCAGGATAATGTTGATGACGGCCAGTACAGCAAGGATGGCCAGCAGTACTTCAGTGGTCACAGCAAATGGTTCTCCATGCAAGTCAGCGGGCCAGTGCGCCCATTATCCATGTTGAGACAGTCCAGGGCTAATGATCGGACACCTGTAAGATTCTGATGGGCAATCGTGACGCGCAGTCATATAGAAGGCGCTATCAAGGTTGGAATCCGTGACAGCG
>PBDS01000037.1 GCA_002718155.1 Pseudomonadota bacterium | reverse complement strand
CGGAAAAAAGCAACCAAGAAAAAGGCTGCAAAAAAGAAAGCAACTCGGAAAAAAGCAACCAAGAAAAAGGCTGCAAAAAAGAAAGCAACCCGGAAAAAGGGAAGACGTTAGTACTTGGGACTGCCAGGTTTACTTCCCGGCACCCAAACTAACTCAGAAAATCGAGGCGACGGCTCCGGCCGTCGCCTTTTTTTTCAAAACGCAAAACACCGGCAGGCCCGCGGTGCGGATCCCAGATCAACCCACACCGAGACTTTACCACCACAAAACTGACGATTATCTAGTACTCCCTACCGATCACGCCATCAACGACATATGCCCATCTCGTCTCGCCTTTAGGTGGTCGATCAGGAAACGGCAGGTTGGTGGAGAATTCCTTTGTCTGGCCAGGCGGAATCTCGATGCTGATTCTTGTATAAACCTCAGCCAGCTCGCTGCAATCTGATTCAATACCCGCACTCTCCAAACTGCAGTCCAGCATCGTAACGCTCAACCCGACTTCAGCTATACCGGATTTGATCGAGCGGTTAATCAGCCGGCCGCTCATGTTGTAGCTGCCAGCATACCCCGGACTGAACAGTATATTTGAAAATTCCACATCACCAGCTAAGACAAGTAAAGCTGAGCGCTCGTGTTCGTCCGAATTGAACTTTACGACCACCAACACCGTTCCGATTAGACCTGCCAGGATGCCAAAAGCCAGTTTCGGATAGCGGCTCGCGGCTACAATAAGACCGATACCAATGATGCCAAGAGCCACCCAGTGCATGTTTCAACTCTCGCGTTATCTGACTCGATGCCCAAGAACAGAAAGTTCACGCATCCAGGTCATTGCACCAGACCTGGTAGCGTTTCATTATCCCATGATCTGACTCGGTCCATGTCACTCTGAATCATGCACTACCACTGCGGCGTGAATAGCAAAGAGACTCAACGTGTGGGCATACTGTTGGCCAACCTGGGGACACCCGATGCACCGGAGGCCAATGCCGTACGCCGATTCCTGAGCCAGTTTCTACACGATCGCCGGGTAGTGGAACTGCCCCGGCTACTCTGGTACCCCATCCTTCACGGCCTGATCCTCCGTGTTCGGCCAGGCCGCAGCGCGGCCGCCTACCGGCAGATCTGGCAGACGGACGGCTCGCCACTGCTGGCCATAGCCAGGCGCCAGAGTGAACTTCTTCAGCAGCATTTTGACCAGCGGCACGGTGACAAGGTACAGGTAGCACTTGGAATGCGTTATGGCAATCCCTCAATCACCTCTGCGATGCAGCGATTAATTGAGACTGGTGTACGTAAATTACTGGTACTGCCACTCTATCCACAGTACTCGTGCTCGACCACCGCTTCGATTTACGACGCCGTGAGCGGTGTCCTGAAGTACTGGCGAAGTCTTCCAGACCTGCACATTATTCGTGATTACCACCTGGATGGCGGCTATCTTGATGCTCTGGCGAGGTCGGTGTCGGAACACTGGTCCCGGAAAGGACAACCTGAACGACTTTTGATCTCATTTCACGGCACCCCAGAGCGTTACCGACGGAACGGTGACCCCTATTCTGACCAGTGCCACGCGACTGCCGAAGAGTTGGTGGCGAGGCTTGGCCTGGCAGATGGGCAGTGGTATCTGACCTTTCAATCACGGTTCGGACGGGCGCCCTGGCTGCAACCCTACACCGACAAAACTCTAGAGGAACTGGCCAAAGCCGGTGTACGAAGTGTCGACGTCGTGTGTCCTGGCTTTTCCGGCGACTGCCTGGAGACACTCGAGGAAATCGATCAGCAAAATCGCCGAATTTTTCTTGCCGCGGGTGGAGAGCGATTCGGCTATGTCCCCTGTCTCAATGATCGCCCTGACCATGTCACAGCACTGGCAGCCATACTTGAAAAAGAAACGGCCGCCTGGCTGTGAGTCTTCCGGATGACTGCTTTCTCTTTAACGACCGATACTGTTTACCTGTTCCTTCGAACCGGTGATTGGGCCAACTGAACTCAACTACCAGAGCGCAGTGACTGGATAACGCTGTCGGTCTTAGGCCGGACGTTATTCCAGAGAAAAAAAGATTCAGCTGCCTGCTCAACCAGCATGCCGAGACCATCAGCAGCATGGGAAACACCGCATGACCTTGCCCAGAGCATGAACGGCGTTGGGTGATTAGAGTACAACATGTCATACGCGATTGCGCCGTCCGAAAATATCGTATTCGGCAATTCTGGCACTTGGCCGGACAAACCAGCTGATGTTGCATTGACAACGACATCAAAACGTTGCCCTCCAACCTGCTCTATTGCCAGAGCCTGGACAGACCCGATCTGCTGAAAATCTACTGCTAGTCTCCGGGCTCGTTCCGCTGTTCGATTGGTAATGGACAGTGCTGCCAACCCTGTCTCCAGCAGAGGCTGAACAGCACCTCTGGCAGCACCGCCGGCACCGACTAGAAGCAACCGCCGGCCGGTGAGTTTGATCCCCATGTTGTCCTGGATATCAAAAACAAGCCCTGCACCATCGGTGTTATCACCAAAAACGGTGCCATCATCGGCAAATAAAATCGTATTAACTGCCCCGGCAATCCTGGCCCGGTCACTCAGTTCATCGCTGACTGCCCGAGCCTCTTCTTTGAACGGCAGAGTCACGTTCAACCCTTTAAACCCACCTGCCTGAAGGTTGCGTATACCCTGAATGAACCCACCACGATCGAGTTGAATTGCATCGTAGCCAATCTTTAGCCCACATTGCTCCGCAAATGCCTGATGAATCTGTGGGGACTTGCTGTGTGCAACCGGGTGTCCGACAACTGCGAACCGTTGCCGAGGAATTTCAAAATCAAATAGATCTTTCATCTGATGACTTCAGGCTTTGCAGAGTTTTATTGAATCCTCGTGACACGGGTTGCAATCCGCCGGCATAATTGTGCCATTGGTCGTTTGAGTGTATTCGATACTATTCTCAGCTCGTCACAGTGTAAATGGATCAAAGTCCAGGTAAGGTTATGAAACCGGAAAGCCAGCGCGTCCAGGTCGTCGATTCCCACACCGGCGGTGAACCCACTCGAATCGTAGTATCGGGTGGACCCGATCTGGGGAGTGGGGATATGGCCAACCGAAGACAGCTCTTCAACGACCAATTCAATGACTTCCGATCAGCAGTCATCAATGAACCCCGCGGCAGTGACGTCTGGGTGGGTGGCATTCTGTGCAAACCGATCCGGCCGGAGTCGGTTGCGGGTATTGTTTTCTTTAACAATGTCGGGGTGCTCAACATGTGTGGTCATGGCACGATTGGTCTGGCGGTGACCCTTGCCCATCTAGGGCGTATAGGGCCCGGTAGTCATCTGATAGAGACCCCGGTGGGTGAGGTCAGGGTGGCGCTCCATGAGGATCATCGGGTGACCGTCACGAACGTGCCAAGTTACCGTTTCCGTTCCGGTATTGAGCTCGACCTCGACGAAGACGGTACAGTTGCTGGTGACATTGCGTGGGGCGGTAACTGGTTCTTCCTCGTTGGCGATCACAACGAAGACGTGCGGTTTGAAAACATTGATCGACTGACCCGCATCGCCCAGAAGATTCGAGGCGCATTGGAGCAACGCGGAATTACCGGTGAAGCCGGTCAGCAGATCGACCATGTGGAACTTTTTGGACCTGCCAGTCATGGTGCTGACAGCAGAAATTTTGTTCTGTGCCCGGGCGGCGCCTACGATCGCTCACCCTGCGGCACCGGCACAAGCGCCAAGCTAGCCTGCCTGATGGCAGAAGGCAAAATCAAGGCCGGTGAAACCTGGCACCAGGAAAGCATTGTGGGCAGCGTTTTCGAGGCTCAAGGTCAGTGGCAGGGTGACACGGTGATTCCGAAGATCACGGGCAGTGCCTATGTCAACGCGGAATCTACCCTTATTCTTGACCCGTCAGACCCCTTTTGTATGGGCATTGGGTAATGGAACAATCGGGACCCCATGTCCTAGTTGTTGGTGCCGGGGTAATAGGCACGGCTTGCGCTCATTATCTTGCTGAGAGCGGTCGACGGGTTACGCTGGTCGACCGCAGCACAGTCGGTGGTGAAGCATCCCATGGTAACTGTGGATGTATCTGCCCCAGCCACCTCCTGCCCCTAGCCGAACCCGGAATTATTGGTCAGGCTCTGACCAGCCTGGTTAGCCACAGCACCCCTTTTTTCGTTGCACCGCGATTCGATCCGAGTCTGTGGCACTGGCTGCTTCGATTTGCAGGCAATTGTCGCGAAAAACAGATGATCCAGACCGGCCACTTCGCGCTTGCACTGCTGCAACAATCTCGACGGCTGTACGACGAATTGATCACAAAATACCAGCTGAAGTGCGACTGGGAAACCAACGGTGCACTGTACGTGTGCAAGCAACCACAGGCATTCAAGGCACTCAGTGCAAAGAGCGAGTTGCTGCAAACCGAGTTTGGCATCCAGGCGCGAAGGCTCGTCGATCAGCAATTGACCGACATGGAGCCAGCGCTGCGTGAAGGGCTCGCAGGAGCGTGGTACTTTCCTGATGACGCCCACCTAAGACCGGACCATCTGCTTCGAAGCTGGAGAGAATCTCTGGTTCAACGCGGTGTAACGGTACAAGAACAGACCGAGGTCCGCGCTCTTTCCCTGCGTAAGGAGTGTGCCCGGGCGGTCATCACGGACCGCGGTGATATCCGTGCCGAGCAGTTCGTCTTCGCGACAGGGGCCATGACGCCGCTCCTGGCTCGCGATCTGGGCTGGCAAGCCCCCATACAGCCCGCCAAAGGTTACTCGCTGACCATGCCAAGACCGGAACCGTGCCCACGACTTGCTTTGCACTTTGTCGATTACGGAGTCGTTGCCACACCCTGGCTAAGCGGCTATCGCCTGGGATCGATTCTTGAGTTCTCCGGTTACAACCGGCGCGTTGATCCACGCCGTGTGGCTCTGCTCAGAGATGGTGCAAACCAGTACCTCGCTGAGCCCTGCACTGAGACTGTTGAAGAAACCTGGGTCGGTTGGCGATCCATGACCCCAGACGGCTTACCCCGCATTGGTCCCTGCCCAGTGGCATCAAATGTCTATGTCGCTGCTGGCCACAACATGCTGGGGATGTCCATGGCACCAGCCACCGGCCAGATGATCGCCCAAATACTCAATGACCATACCCCGACAATTGACCCCGAGCCGTATCGCTTGGCCGCTTAAGGCGGCATTGCTTGTTTCAGGTCATCTGGCAGTGGCTGGATTCATTGCCTGGGCTCCGACGATCGGATGATAGATCGGGCTGAAATCTGTCGCACTGCAGCGGCCACTTTGCCTGAGTCACTACGGCCTCTGACTGAGCACCACTTGTTCCAGCTCGCAGAACGAAACCCAGCCGCATTTGCCCCGACCGCCAACAAGGGCCGGGATCAGAAGCCGCTTAAGATTCTGGCCCAGGTTATTGCCAGCAGCGACTTTATTACCAGAGCTCTGGCAGCTTTGCCGGAACTCCTGGTTGAAATACAAGCAGCCGGTGGCGTACCACAAGCCCGAGAAACGGGCGAGATTAGCCTCACTGTAGATCGAGTTAGCCGTCCTGGGCCAGATCGGGAGACACTGGCACGGGAGCTGCGCACCATCCGTCAGAAAGAAGTGGCTCGCGTCGGCTGGCGAGATCTAATAGGCGCCGCACCTCTGGAAGAAGTTGTAGAGACGTTGTCAGAACTCGCGGATTCTACGATCGGCGCGGCGCTTCAGTATGCGCATCGCGAGGTAGCTGCACACCACGGCGAACCGGTCGGCGGTGACAGCGGCGTGCCGATTCGACTGACAGTCCTGGGGCTTGGCAAGCTGGGTGGCCGGGAACTCAACCTATCATCGGATGTTGATCTTGTGTTCGTTTACCCCGAACCCGGTGAGACCAACGGCCAGCGCAGGATCAGCAACCAGGCGTTTTTTACCCGTGTCGGCCAGATGCTCATTGGTCTGCTCGAGGAACCCATGCCTGAGGGCATCGTTTTCCGCACGGATATGCGGCTCAGGCCCAACGGCAGCAGTGGGCCACTGACACTGTCCTTCGACGCCATGGATCACTATTACCTTACCCATGGCCGTGAATGGGAACGCTACGCTCTGATCAAGGCGAGACCAGTGGCCGGTGATCTTGAAGGTGGTAAAAGACTGCTGGATCAATTGCGACCGTTTGTATACCGAAAGTATCTAGATTTCGGTGCCATCGAAGCCATTCGATCGATGAAAGAACTGATCGAACGCCAGCTCAGGCGAAAAAATATCGGGGATAACATCAAACTGGGGCGTGGGGGTATCCGCGAAATCGAATTTATCGTGCAAAGCCATCAACTGATCTATGGCGGGCGTAACCGCAGCTTGCAGACACCGAGCTTCTGGTGTGCGCTGGGCGAACTTGAGTCACTCGGTATTCTCGACAGCGCTCGCTGCAAGGTGCTGCATGACACCTATGATTATCTAAGACGGTTGGAACACCGCCTTCAGGTCTTGGATGACCAGCAGACCCACACGATGCCGAACGACCCACTCGCTCTGGAGCGAATCGCATTGGCACTGGGCCTTGAATCCAAAGATATGCTTTCAGAGCAGCTGCACAGGGTCATGGACAAGGTACACGGCCAGTTTCTCGATGTCTTTCGCCAGGAGGGTGCCAGTGTCGGTACCGGCCCGGATGTTTCCCTGGTCGATCTGTGGCAGAACACACTGCCCGTTGACGACGCCTCTGAAAAACTCACAGAGTTGGGATTTCTGGAAGTAGAACGGATTCTCAAACTGCTTGACGATGTTCGCGAGAGCCGATTCTACTGTGCTTTTTCACGTGAAGGCCAGGAACGAATGGACCGCCTCATGCCGCTTGCGCTACGGGCTTGTGGCGCTTCTGCCAATCCTGACATCTCGCTGGCCCGCTTTATCTCGGTCGTCGAAGCCATTGGTCGTCGATCGGCCTATCTTTCGCTGCTGGCCGAGAACTCCCTGGCTTTACAACAGCTGATTCGCCTCATTACCGCATCGAGTTGGATCGGCAACTGGATCGGTCAACACCCTGTAATTCTCGATGAGCTTCTCGATCCCATCACCGGATTCCAGACCCAGGAACGCGCTGAGATTACGGCCGAGCTGGGGGGAAAACTGGCTGAGATTGACCGAACCGACCTCGAAGCAGTCATGGATCTGCTGCGGGAATACCGCTGGGGCTACAGCCTCCGGGTTGGCGCTGCCGACATCGCTGGCTTGCTCGATGTTAATACCATATCAGGGGCGTTGAGCGCTCTGGCCGAGGCGGTTCTGGAGCACGGACTGGCCTTAGCACGCAACAGTTTGACCCTTGCGCCGCCCAAAGACAGTCGTTGGAGGTTTGGGGTGGTCGCATACGGAAAACTTGGCAGTCAAGAACTTGGATACAACTCTGATCTGGACATCATTTTTGTTTACGATGAACCACCTGATACAAATGCAACGCTGGCAGCGGAATGGCGCCACTATTATGCTCGCCTGGTACAGCGTCTCGTTCACATACTGACAACGCGGACCCGGGTTGGAAATCTCTATGAGATCGACCTGCGGCTGCGCCCCAGCGGCCGTTCAGGCACCGTGGTGACAGCGCTTCATGCTTTTGAGCACTATCTGCACAGAACCGCGAGAACCTGGGAGCATCAGGCTCTTGTGCGGGCACGCATGATCAGCGGCAATGATCACCTAATCCAACGCTTTGAGGACATCAGGGCACGGACACTACAGCAACCACGAGATCCCGAGGAACTTGCTCGAGCCGTGATAGACATGCGCAGACGGACGATCAGCACCAACTGTCGCAGTACGGCAGAACTCTTTGATCTTAAACTGGACAAGGGCGGACTGGTGGACATCGAATTCCTGATCCAGTTCTGGGTTCTACGCTGGGCCGAATCCCATCCCGTGCTCATTGAACCCCGCGACAATCGCTCGATTGCCAAGCTGCTGATTGAACTGGGCTGTCTGAATCACGACACTGGTAAACGATTGCTCCAGATCCTGGATCATTACCTGGCGACTGAGAACCGCTTGAAACTACAGGAAAAAGCGCCACTGATCTCACAGGCCGATCTCCTCGGGGAGCGAAACTGGATCAAGGCGCTCTGGCAGACACATTTACAGCCCTATCAGGGCCGAACCAATCCGACCACAGAGCACAGCGGATGACCCACCGAGACACCAACGGGCATACGCTACAATCGCCTCCATTTGCGAAAGCCAGGCAAATGCTCGCACTTGAATGAACAGACGGCATCAGATTGCAATCGTGATTGGCTCTTTTCACCGTTCCGAAGGCGAAACTATGCTGTCGGAGGCACTCAGCACGGCCGAAGAAAATGATCTGGAGGCGATCGAACAGGTCTGGGTCCCGGGCACAATGGAAAAACCCCTGGCCGTCAAGCGACTACTACTACGTCAGGAGGTCGACGGAGTGGCGGTTCTGGGGGTAATCGAGCGAGGCGAGACAGCACATGGCCGGGTCATGGCACAGGCGGTGATTAAAGCGATCGTGGATCTACAGCTGGAGACGATGAAACCGGTGGGGGTCGGGATACTGGGCCCGGAGATCTTGCCAGATCAGATACAGTCTCGACTACGACCTTACGCTCGACATGCCGTTTTGGCAGTACGGTCCATGCTGTGCGTGTGATTACTTTTTGCTGCTGAGCGCCCGGACATTGGTTGACAGCACAACAATTCTGAACTAATTAGACCGCCTCTCTGGGGAAAACTACGAATCTGAGGAATCTCGATGTCTTTTGAAGACCGCGACGGCGTCATTTGGATCGATGGGGAACTGATTGCCTGGCGCGATGCCAAGGTTCATGTCCTGACCCACTCACTGCACTACGGCCTCGGTGTGTTCGAAGGCGTACGCGCCTATCAGACTGAACAGGGTACAGCCATCTTCCGACTTCAGGATCACACCGAACGTTTCTATCGCTCCGGACATATCCTCGGGATGAAAATCCCTTATGATGAAAAGATACTCAACGAAGCACAGAAGACCGTGATCAGGGAGAATGGCCTAAACAGTGCTTATATTCGACCGCTCGCCTATTACGGTTCTGAGGGAATGGGTATACGCGCCGACATGCTCAAGACCCACGTGGCCATTGCCACCTGGGATTGGGGGGCTTACCTGGGAGACGACGGACTGAAAAACGGGATTAAGGTACGGACATCGTCTCTCACCCGGCATCACGTCAACATCACAATGTGCCGTGCAAAGGCCTGTGGCAACTACATTAATTCAATTCTGGCCCTGCAGGAAGCGGTTTCAGCCGGCGCAGACGAGGCGCTGATGCTGGATAACGAAGGCTACGTCATGGAAGGCACCGGCGAAAACATCTTCATTGTGCGCCGCGGCAAGATCTACACGCCGGACCTGACCTCTGCATTGGAAGGGATCACGCGGGATACTGTGATCACACTGATCAAAGATCTGGGTCTGGAGCTCGAGGAGAAAAGAATCACCCGGGACGAGGTATACATCGCCGATGAAGCTTTCTTTACCGGCACCGCCGCTGAAGTGACACCCATCCGGGAACTTGATGGTCGTGCCATTGGCAGCGGCACGCGAGGGCCGATCACTGAGAAGATCCAGTCGCTGTTTTTCGACTGTGTATTAGGTCGTAATCAAGACCATGGCGACTGGTTAACGCCACTCTAAACGAGGCTACTGCTGTGCCAATTCCACACAAACCTGAACCCGACGGCACATCAGGCAGTACCGCTGGCCAGACATCCCCAGCCCAGACCCGCGAGATTGAGCCTGCTGACCTGCCTGTTTATTGCCCGCGGGACAACATGACGCTGTGGAATCATCATCCGCGTGTTTATCTAACCCTAGAAGATAGCGCTACTGCCTTGTGCCCCTACTGCGGCACGCTCTACGTTCTTAAAGAGCCTACACCCTGACCGGGCCAGATACTCCGGTGCGGCCCGTTTAAATCTGCACCGCCATGACCTTGAACCTGTGCAGAATTCTGGTGGTCGGCCCCGCCTGGATCGGGGACATGGTAATGGCCCAGAGCCTATTCAAGTTGCTCCGGCAAACCAGGCCCGGTTGCTCCGTTTCGGTAATTGCACCGGCCGNGACCGCGCCTTTGCTGGACCGTATGGACGAAGTGTCAGAATCGTTNCCTGCCGATTTCAGACACAATAGATTGCAATTGATCGACCGAATCAGACTCGGGCGCGAACTTCGGGATCGAAAATACGACCAAGCCATCGTTTTGCCAGGATCTCTGAAATCNGCCATCGTTNCGTGGATAGCNGGAATTCCGGTTCGCACTGGCTATCAACANGAACTCCGCTACGGCCTGCTCAACGACTTACGGAATCGTCAATGGCAGGAACTGCCGTTACAGGTCCAGCGTTTCGTACAACTCGCTCAGTCGTCCGAAAGCCCACCGGTTCAGACCTGGCCAGAACCTCGCTTGAAGGCTTACCCTGAAAACGCGGGAAGCATTCTGGCCGAACTGGGTTTCCCCTCTTCTCTAGAGCCCGTCCTGGCCCTGTGCCCGGGCGCCGAATTNGGGCCCGCCAAGCGCTGGCCACCNAGACACTTCGCCGAGATCGCACGGAACCGACTGGCCAGCGATTGGCAAGTGTGGTTGATCGGCTCGTTCAAAGACAGTGCCTGCGCCAAGGCCATCAACACGATGGTTGGTGGTCACTGCCTCGACTTCACAGGGCGAACCAGTATTACACAAGCGATTGATCTACTCAGTGCCGCAACGCAGGTGGTCAGTAATGACTCGGGATTGATGCACATAGCGGCAGCAGTGAACACACCACTGGTGGCGGTCTATGGCTCGTCCAGCCCGAAGTTCACACCGCCGCTGAGCGACAGAGCCAGGACCGTTTCGCTGGAACTNCCCTGTTTGTGTTTCAAACGGGCCTGCCCACTAGGCCACATGGAATGTCTTGAAGACTTGTCACCAAAACAGGTGCTCGACGCCTTGGATAAGTTTTGAACCTGCGACAAAGCCGGGTCCTGGCCTNGCGCCAGATATAATTCCCTCACCTACAGACCAGAGAAATACTCTCGTGTCGACCCATCCACTGAACGTTCTTGTGACCGGCGGTGCCGGCTATATCGGATCACACACGGTGCGGCAACTGCTCGAGGCAGGACACCAGGTGAGCGTTGTTGACAACTTGTACAGTGGACATCGCTGGGCGGTTGGGAAAGACGCTTTCTTTCAACAACATGACGTTGGTGACCAAGCTACCATGACGGCTTTGCTCAAAAAGCAGGCGATAAACGCGGTGATCCACTTCGCAGGCCACATCGTGGTCCCTGAATCAGTATCTGATCCGTCGAAATATTACCGAAACAACGTGATTGCGTCTTTGAATCTTCTCAATGCCTGCCTGACAGCCGAAGTCGGCATGTTTATTTTCTCCTCGAGTGCTGCAGTCTACGGCAGTCCCAAGCAGTTACCGGTTGCCGAGANTCATCCCAAGGTNCCCATCAATCCCTACGGTCGTACCAAACTGATCACCGAATGGACGCTACGCGATATTGCTGCCAGTACCAAGGATAAAACTGATCCAATGAGATACATCGCACTGCGCTACTTCAACGTGGCCGGTGCCAGCATCGACGGCACACTGGGGCAGGCCACACCAGAGGCGACCCATCTCATCAAGGTCGCCTGTGAAACGGCTTGTGGAAAGCGGCCTTCNATCTCGATTTTCGGCACCGACTATGACACGCTCGATGGCACCTGTATCCGGGACTACATCCACGTGGAAGACCTTGCGAAGGCTCATCTGTGCGCCCTGGAGCACCTGGCAGGNGGCGGGCGTTCGCAGATTCTCAATTGCGGCTATGGCCGAGGGTTCAGCGTGCGTGAGGTTCTAGAGACCGTAGGCAACGTCAGCGGCCAGAACATCCAGATTATCGAGTCTGACCGCCGGGCCGGCGACCCCGCTGAACTGGTAGCCGATAATCGCCTGATCGGCAAGACGCTGGGCTGGGTTCCACAGTATGACAGTCTGGAGTTGATCTGCCGCACTGCCTACCAATGGGAATGTAAAACGCCCCGNAACTGAGAATTTTCCGGCGGAATCCGTGCGGGTTTTANTGACGGTCCCCGGTCGCCACTGGCGAGGNAAACATCTGATACAACAGAACCCTAAGGCGATGAAAGGTTNGAATAGANAGATTCGCCAATCAGAAAACGCACCTAAAGACGGTTAAACTAATGTTTTAGGTCTCTCAAATGAGGGGTCTACCCCTGCAATGAAAATCGCGTTCTGCTTATTCGAGTACTCATCCTACAGCGGGTTGTCACTCGATTTTCGTCGTATTCTGCAGGAGTGCTTGAAACGAGGGCACGATGCCCACGTTTTCGTGTCAGAGTGGCAGGGAGAACGCCCCAAGGACGTTACGTTCACACTTTTGGAACCCCACGCNATATCGCTGAAGTTCTCAAATCATGCAAAAAACGAGCAGTTCCATAACAAATTACAAGTAGAACTCAAAAAAGGAGGTTTCGACGTTGTCGTCGGCTTCAACAAGATGCCGGGCCTCGACGTCTACTACGGGGCAGATAGCTGTTATGTCGGTCGCACTGTGCCCCAGTACCCAGCCGTATACAAATTAAGCCGGCGCTACAAACGTCGATATTCATTTGAAGAAGCCGTATTCGGTTTGAAAAGCAAAACGCTCATTCTTTCACTGTCGGAGCGTCAGAAAAGCGAGTACCAGGAGCATTATTTCACTCCGAATGCCCGATTTCACTTATTGCCACCAACACTAGACGCCAGTTTCTCACCTATATCAGATCGTGCCGGAGAAAGAGAAAACCTCCGNNTAGAGCTCGACCTTCCTATGCAAGATCTGTTGCTGATGTTCATTGGGTCCGGTTTCGCGACCAAAGGACTTGACCGGGCCATTCTTGCGCTCGCCAGCCTACCAGTAGACCTTCAAAAAAGGACCAGCTTGATTGTTGTTGGCGATGATGATGAAAAACAGTATCGGAACCAGGCTGAAAAGCTCTCGGTTTCCAAGCAAGTCCNCTTCCTGGGNGGCCGATCACGAGAGGACATCCCCAAACTGCTGGCCGCAGGTGATCTGATGCTTCACCCGGCCTACGGCGAGAATACCGGCACCGTTCTGCTCGAAGCCATCGCTGCCGGACTACCCGTATTGGCAACTGATGCGTGCGGCTATGCCAGTCACATCAAAGCGGCCGCGGCGGGNACGGTGCTGGACTNACCGTTNGAACAAAACGCNCTGAATACCCAGTTNGCNANCATGCTGACATCGCCCGAACGCGCNAATTNGTCCANCAATGGNCAACGNTACGGTAAGGATCCAGCNCTTTATCANATGCCAACCAATGCNGTTGATGCCATNGAACATTTACAGGNTGNCTCAGNATCNTCCAGCTGGAGGGGGNCTAAGAATCAGGACATCCNGAATNTTTACCTNCGCGAGGATCTNAGCGAGTTTGATTTTGATGAGCTNATGGAGATCGGGAAAAGTGAGCCCGGTGGANGCCATAAGGTNGNCCTTGAACGGGACAAGTTGGCTGNCGAAGGNCGCCGAACTGTTTCCTTCAGNCACAANGGACGNCGTTANTACTTGAANATNCATGACGGTNNCAGGGNCTGGAAAGAAATCGGNAAAAATCTNNNCTCNCTNCGGNTGCCGGTGCTGGGTGCCGAGAACGAGTGGAAAGGCGTACACCACCTTCGTCGCCAGACGCTGCTGCAGAATCTTGGACTGGATACCCTGGAAATTGCCGGTTATGGCACCCGGGAACGTTACCTCGCCAAAGTGTTGAACGATCCAGCTAAACGCCAATCGCTTATCGTCACCGACGAAATCCCAAAAGCCAAAAGTCTTGAGGATCTCTGTAAGGAATGGGGTTGGGAACGGAACGGGCCTAAGACAGCACAAGAAATTCGCTTCAAGCGCTGGTTGATCGAACAACTAGCGCAAACAGGTCGCATCCTACACAACAGCGGTGCCAACCACCGGGATTTCTACCTCAGCCATTTTCTATTGCATCAGACCGAAAGAACGTGGGAACCGTCACCGGAGAACAGCAGGATTTTTCTGATCGATCTGCACCGTATGCGGATCCACAANCCACAATTGAGAGCCTGGATCAAGGCTGCGATACATGGGNTGNTGAANCGNCAACGACCCCGTNCGCCACAGAGTAAAACACCTTCACGCTGGAAAATGAGAGATGTATCCGGACTGCACTACTCCAGTCGGAACNTCGGGCTGACCCGCCGCGACCTCATCCGNTTCATGGCGGCTTANGAAAATACCAGTAGNCGANAAGTCCTTGAGTCGCTTAAGAATAACAGCCGTTTCTGGCGGAAAGTNCNAAAACGNGCNNTTAATCTCCANAAGNTGGAACAGCGGCGAGCTAGAAACATGAGAAAAGCCGAGANAAACGCCCTGACCACCGCCCGAACTCAGCACTGACCTCACCGGGTATTGCANCCCAGGATGTACGATCAGCCGATGGAAACACAACCTGGGGTTCCGCCCAAGGACTATGCTCAACTGTCCGATGCTGTGAACCAATTTTCCTCGGGTCATCTGCGTATACATCATCACACCCGTGATGACTCTCCANTGATGCGCCAGGCCCTTGAGAACCCGGACGGTGTACTAAGCGATCCGGTTTGTCAGATCGTGAAAAGCGACAACACCACTACTGTCGGAATGATCTCCTGCGATGGAAAAAAATTTATCGTCAAGCGGTATAACACCAAGAATCTCTGGCACTATGTTCGACGANCTGTACGGCGNGCCCGGGCCGAGAACTGCTGGCACTTTGCCCACCTGTTACCTGGTCTTGGCATCTCAACGGCACCGGCGGTTGCCTGGATACAGGAAACTGCGGGCCCATTAAAGGCCAGGTCCTGGTTCGTTTCGGAATTCACTGAAGGCCCTACGTGCCTGGAATATCTCAAGCCAGGCGTCGATTTGTCTCGGGCCCAGGCAATCATGGGTCGGATCGTTGAGGCTTTGAAAATACTCAGAGAACACCGTATTACCCACGGTGATCTGAAAGCCAGCAACATTCTGCTGCGCTGGGAACGCCCGGTACTGATCGATCTCGATGCGATGCGCCAACACAGGACCGTCTCGTCTTACCACAACGCTCTTAACAACGATGTCTGCCGGTTCCTGNAAAACTGGCAGAATTCGCCGCAGTTACTGGATATTGCAAGAAGGCTGCTGGCAGCCGAAAAATTTCCCGCGTGATCAGCGTATCTGTCAACCTGGTTGATCTTAGCTGAGGCTGAGCCGGGCGGCATAGAAAGGGTGGTCTGACGGGCCTTTNGGCACGGACCACGCCGAATCAATTCGNAGTCCCCGGACCAGGATCCAGTCGATTCGGTCGGACTGCTCAGAACTTAACGCCGTGGCATCCTGAGCATGGGTCTGGGTGAGGCGCACCAGAGACGGATGATCTGGCATCGTATTNAAGTCACCGAGCAGAATCGCCCGATCAAACTGCCTGAATAGCTCCAGCACCCGCTGCAGCGGTTCCAGGACAACAGTGGGTTCCGACAGGTGGGTATTGATCACATGGACTAATTCACCGTTGACCCTGACAGCGTATAGGGTCAGGTTTCGATAACGTTTGCTGCGGCTGGGAGTCAGGGGCTCGCTTGACCAGTGTTCGATCGGCAACCGGGTCAGGAACGCGTTGCCCCGGTTGGGTAATAGACAACGCCGCCGGGTGGGGGAAAAATGAACACCAAGGCCCAGTCGTTCCGCGAGCAGATCACCCTGGTTCCGAAACCCGCGCAGCGTTGAACCTTCCACCTCCTGCAGGCCGATCATGTCACAGCCCTCGATCACATCGGCGATTCGGTGAAGGTCCCGCTTACCGTCCAGGCCACGGGATCGATGAATATTGTAGGTACCCACGGTAAAACTGTCGGCCCGGCAGCCGGCCTGCGGCTTATTGCCCTGTATTCCCTTTCCACAATTCGCCCGGAACGGCCAGTAACGGAACAGCAAAAGATAAGCGGCCACAACGCCAGCCGTTGNGGCGATGATCTCTAACCCAGTCACCTTTGAGCNTGGAATCCTTTCAGCTGATCCCTCGGCAGACAGCGAAATTTGCTTTGCCTGGGGGGCCGGCAGGGCCTGCTCCGGACTCTGTTGGTCGGAAAGTACTCGGGAAACTCGGGCATCATGGCTTGTGGCAGGATCGAGCCTTGATCGATGATAATGAGCCGTGATTCTAATGCTGTTCAGCCGCGGAAACCTGCCTGAATGACAACTGCCTTTCTGAGTGACAAACGATTTGCCGAGCACGACACGGGGCCTGGTCACCCGGAAAGAGCGACTCGGCTGACCAACACACTCACCCAATTGCGCAAGCAGGACTGGTTTGAACGACTGCGGCCTGTGTCGACCAGACTCTGCGAAACCCAATGGCTTCGGACTGTACACGCCGCTGAGCTTCTTGAACGCGCGAGGCAGGCGTGCGAACAAGGGCAACCTTATCTGGACAGCCCCGATGTCGCCGTCGGCCAGCAGTCCTTTGATATCGCGCGGCTTGCAGTGGGTGGAGTTCTTGCTTTGGTAGACGAGGTCATAGAGGGCGAATCTGACAACGGCTTTGCCCTGGTTCGGCCGCCCGGCCACCATGCCGAGAAAGATACTGCGCTCGGGTTTTGCCTGTTCAACAACATTGGAATCGCTGCACGTTACCTGCAGGCCAAACATGGTCTTGATAAAATCGTGATTCTTGACTGGGATGTGCACCACGGTAACGGNACCCAACACACTTTTGAGGAAGATCCCTCGGTCTTCTATGCCAGCCTTCACCAGTACCCCCACTACCCGGGAAGCGGGGCTTATTCTGAAACAGGCAGGGGCTCAGGCACTGGGACGACCCTAAATTGCCCTATGCCTGCAGGCAGTGGCAATGTCGCTTATGAACAAGCGTTCGTTGACCAGATCCTGCCAGCAATAGACAGCTACGGACCCGACGCNATCCTGNTCTCAGCCGGTTTTGACGCACATCAGGCTGACCCCCTCGGGGCAATCAACCTCTCTACACAGTTCTATTCCTGGATGACCGAGCGCATGCTCGAAGCAGCAGATAAGCACGCTGCGGGGCGTCTGATCTCCGTGCTCGAAGGCGGCTACGACCTCGATGCCCTCGCCAGCAGTGTCAGCGTCCATCTTCAGACCATGACTGGGGTAGCGTCGTCAGGGCCCAAACCCGCAGGTTAGGCCTCAAAGAACCCTTCACGGCAGCTCGATCAGCCCCAGGATGATCGAGATCGTGATCATGGACAGTCCAGTGCTGAGCACCGTCGATGCCGCAGCCAACGGTACAGCGGTACGGTATTGTTCCGCAAACAGATACGTGTTGATACCCACCGGTAGAGCAGCCAACAAAACCAGCACCGCTTGCCACAACGGGTCCAAATCCAGTAACCGGTCCGTNACCAGCCAGACGACAGCCGGGAAAACCAGTGTCTTCAATATAGAGATGGTGATCGATGCGGATATGGCNCCGGCTATCCGATATTGGCTAAGTGCAGCCCCAAGNGCAAATAGCGCGCACGGGGCCGCCGATTGCGAGANGAACTGCAGAACGTCCAGGACGGGTAAAGGCAATGGGATGCCCATCAGATTAACCAGCACACCAAGCGCGATGCCGGCAAGATACTGGTTGGCGGCGATACCCTTGAGCATTGCCCACAGACGACTGAGCCCGCTTTTGTCTGCAACATCAACAGACTCCTGGACCGCGGTCATCATCGGAAACATGACCGGCGCCTGGGTGGCAACCAGTATAAACAGGGGCACAGCTGCCTGTTGGCCAAAGGTGGCCAAAACCAGTGGTATGCCAAGCGGTATGAAACTCCCGTAGCTACAACCGAAAGCAAAAACCCCAGCCTCGCCTCGCCCGTAACCAAATAGAAACCGTGCAAGTCTCAGGGAAACCCAAAAAAATGTAAGTGCGCAGGCGTAATAGCCCACCAGGTAACGCCAGGGGAGGGCCTCTGGTAGCTCAGTGGTCGCCAGGACCCGAAACAACAGAATCGGGATAGCCAGATTAAAGACGTAAAGAGAGAGTCCGCGTATTGCGTTGCGNTCCAGCAGACGGAAACGGCCCGCTGTATAGCCGACGATGATTACGCCAAAGATCGGTACAACGATTCCGACGACTGCATTGGACATTCTGTGACGTTCCCTNCGGCCAGTTGCTGAGCCTGTCTGTCTACCGCCGGGGTCGATGATACTGCGCCGCCCCTGTTCGGGTCAGACCAGAGTCGATCCCTGACAGGACGATCCGATTGAAGGTGCCGTTGTCATAGACACGCAGTGTGGCCCCGTTTGCCATTTCGATCCGGCACGGTTAGATTTGCGCGATATTCTGCCGCCCTGTCCCAGGACAGCCACTTCGGCAGCAAAGGCAATGACGGGGACGAGTAGGCGAGTCATCTCGCGCANTAGAGACCCAGGGGATGCTGAAATCCCTGGCCGGGATCCGCCGAAAATCACCCCCGAGCCGCTGACCCAAAGATCAATCAAGATCCAGTAGACTCAGCCGGCTGACCCCCGAAACCGGGTCACGGGCAGCCACCGCTGTCCCTAAGACCGCTACTAAAGTGGTAAAGCCGGGTGGTACCGCGCGCGAATCTCGANACCCCGACAGATTCGAATCGCCCCGGAAGCCAGTTCTCATGGCNTCCGTGGGGTTATGGCTGTTGAGGTTCCAAAGATGAGTTTCAAGACCATCTCGAGTCGTTACGACGGCCCGGCGCTGGAAGCCGAAATACTCGAATTTTGGCGAGAAAACCGGATATTTGACCTGACCCTGGCGCAGAGCCGGGAGCGACCGCTTTTCACCTTCAATGAAGGCCCGCCGACAGCCAACGGCCGCCCTGGAATACACCATGTCCTGGCGCGCACTTTCAAGGACATCTACCCACGCTTCAAGACCATGCGNGGTTATCACGCCCCCCGGAAAGGCGGCTGGGATACGCATGGACTGCCGGTGGAACACGAGATCGAAAAAGAACTCGGTATCTTCGATAAACAGGAGATCGAGGCCCAGATCGGGGTTGCAGAATTCACCCGGCGCTGCCGTGAATCCGTTATGCGTTACATCGCCGACTGGGAGAAGATGACTGAACGCATGGGGTTCTGGGTCGATCTGGACGATGCCTATTACACCCTGGACAACCATTACATCGAATCGGTATGGCAGCTCCTGAAAATCATCTGGGACAAAGAGTTGATCTACCAGGATTACAAGGTGGTGCCCTATGATCCNCGCATCGGGGCGACCCTGTCATCCCANGAAGTAGCCCAAGGTTACCGTGAAGTCGAAGACCCTTCTGTCACCCTGCGTTTTCGACTGGCAGATGATGTCCGTACCTCTTTTCTCGTCTGGACAACGACGCCCTGGACATTACCCTCCAACCTGGCTCTGGCAGTCGGGGAAGATATTGATTACGTGTATGTGGACCGGCAGGGTGAGACACTGNTTCTTGCTGAGGCCCTACTGCACGCTGTGCTTGGAGACGGTGACCACCGGATTGTTCGTAGAGTCAAAGGCCGTGATCTTGTGGGCCTTGGTTATCAGCGCCTTTTTGACCACCTAGCGGCTGAAGGCGATATCTGCCGGGTTCACGCCGGTGAATTCGTCAGTACTGACGATGGTACCGGCATAGTTCACGTGGCACCGGCTTATGGCGTAGACGACCTTGAACTGGGGCAAAGAAACCAACTGCCGGTCGTTCACGGGGTAGGTCTGGATGGGTACTTTAAACCGGAGGTAACGCCAGTCGCCGGTCTGTTTTTTAAGGATGCTGATCCGATCATCGTTGAACTGCTGCAANAGAAGGGTCTTCTGTTCAAGAACGAGACCCACCTGCACAATTATCCATTCGGCTGGCGAACCGGTGATCCACTGATCTACTACGCAAAGAACGCCTGGTACATCCGAACCACTGCAGTTCGNGATCGAATGGTCGAGTTGAATAAGACGATCAACTGGGTACCGGAATCCATCCGCGACGGACGATTCGGGAACTGGCTCGAGCACAATATAGACTGGGCACTTTCCCGTGAGCGCTTCTGGGGCACNCCCCTGCCGATCTGGACAGACGGTGAAGGTGACTTCATCTGTGTCGGGTCCCTGGCAGAACTAGAATCACTCTGCGGCCGTCCCCTCGACGACTTGGACCTGCACCGACCCACCGTAGACGAGATCGTCTTCAAAGACCCGGGCAGTGGCCGGGAATACCATCGCGTCCCGGAAGTCATCGATTGCTGGTTCGATTCCGGCGCCATGTCGTACGCTCAATGGCACTACCCGTTCGAAAACCAGGAGACNTTCGATCAACAATTTCCCGCAGATTACATCTGTGAGGCAATAGACCAGACCCGTGGCTGGTTTTACAGCCTTCACGCCATCGCGACGCTGGTCTCCGACAGTATCGCCTACCGAAACTGTGTGTGCCTCAGCCACATCGTAGACAAGGAAGGCAAGAAAATGTCCAAATCGCTGGGCAACATTGTCGACCCCTATGATGTTTTCGATCACATCGGCGCCGACCCCTTAAGGTGGTATTTCCTGGCCCGCCTGGCNCCCGAAGTACAGAAACGGATTTCTGTGGANATCGTCGCCGACGTCGCCAGTTCCTTCATCAACACCCTATGGAACACCTACGCCTTCTTCACCCTATATGCCAACCTGGACAAACTGGACGTCAACAGGGAAATGCCCGTGGATCAGCGACCGGAGATCGACCGCTGGGCGCTCGCCCTGCTTCACCGCACCATTGGTACAGTGACCACNGCNCTGGANCGGTACGACGCTCGAGCCGCAGGGGAGGCACTCGAGAGTTTCGTTGATCAACTCAGCAACTGGTACGTGCGCCGCAACCGGCGACGGTTCTGGAAAAGTGAGGCCGAAGATGACAAGCTTTCAGCGTACATCACCCTGTACCAGTGCCTCGAGATAGTCAATCGCCTGATGGCGCCGTTCATGCCGTTCCTGACCGAGGCGGTCTATCAGAACCTGGTCAGAAACGTCGATCCNGAAGCGCCTTTAAGTATTCATATGACCGACTGGCCGCAGGCGGACCCCCTCTGGCAAGACGAACAACTGATCGCGTCACTCGGTGTTGTACAGAAAGTAGTCGGTCTGGGCCGTGCCGCCCGCGAAAGCAGTAGAATCCGTGTTCGCCAGCCACTTTCCAGACTGCTGGTGCGGGTCCCGACTGAAGAGGCTGCCGCAGCAGTAAGAAACCACCTCGATCAGATTCTAGAAGAACTCAATGTCAAGACTCTTGAGTTCATCGCACCGGATGCATCACTGGTGTCCTATCGGCTGAAACCCAACCTACCGCGGGTCGGCAAACGTTACGGCAAGCTGGTACCGGCGATCCGCAAGGCACTGGCACAAAAGGACGCTGGCGCAGTTGCCGGTGCTTGCGCGCGCGGTGAAACGGTTGACTTGACTGTCGAAGGTCAGATCATTGTGCTCGAACCGGATGATCTGCTGATCGAAACAGGCTCTGCCCAGGGCTACTCNAGCTCTGAGTCAGAAGGTTTCCTCGTGGCGCTGGATACCCAGCTCACACCTGCCTTGAGAGATGAGGGCCTGGCCCGNGAGATTGTCCGCAGTGTTCAGGATGCCCGCAAGCAGGCGGGGCTTGAAGTGTCAGATCGAATCCGCCTGCACGTCTCGGGTTCTGCAGGCATCGACAAAACCCTTGCTGAGTATCGGAGCTGGATCATGAGCGAGACTCTAGCGCAGGAATGGATTGATAAGCGCGGTGATGCTCAACACTCGGCCGAGCACAAGCTGGATGACAACAACTGGCACATCGAGCTCTCCAAGTGCTGACCCTGCCGTTTTACCCGGCTGGTNACACCTGGGCTTTACCGATCAGCGCATCATTCGAGGTTGGGCAAAAGCCCATCCGGCGGTGCATTGCTGGGCGGAACACCTCACGTTGCGGAACTGCCCACTAACACCACGACCGAATCGGCGGCATGCTGACCATGGAAGGGAGGTGTCTGATAAAATCGCGCGGTTTGTTTTTGGACAATGAATGATCAGTCCCAAAGGAGGNCCTATGCCACGCCGTTTTCTGTTTACCTCTGAGTCCGTTTCGGAAGGCCATCCTGACAANATGGCGGACCAGATCTCCGATGCAGTACTCGATGCGCTGATTGCACAGGACCCGCACTCTCGGGTAGGTTGTGAAACACTGGTCAATACGGGCNTCGCGATCGTATCCGGCGAGATCACCACGAACGCNCAGATCGATACNGCCCAAGTGGTAAGAGATACNATCAAGGACATCGGGTACTGCTCATCCGAGATGGGCTTCGACCATGCCAGCTGCTCGGTCATTATTGCCCTGGACAAGCAGTCGCCGGACATCGCCCAGGGTGTTAACGAGGGAGAAGGTGTGGATCTCGAACAGGGCGCGGGTGACCAGGGATTGATGTTTGGATTTGCCTGCAATGAAACCGACGTGCTGATGCCGTTTCCAATCACCTATGCACATCGTTTGGTCAAACAACAGTCAGAAGTACGCAGAAGTGGAACCTTGCCCTGGCTGCGACCGGATGCCAAGAGCCAGGTGTCGGTTCGCTATGAAGACGGTCGCCCGGTCAGCATTGACACCGTCGTCTTGTCGACACAACACGGCGATGATGTCGATTACAAGACCATCAGTGAGGCNGTCATCGAGGAAATCATCAAACCGGTGCTGCCCCAGAGTATGGTCACTGACCAGACACGGTATCTGGTCAACCCGACCGGCCGCTTCGTGGTCGGCGGACCCCATGGTGATTGTGGACTGACAGGNCGGAAAATTATTGTCGACACCTACGGTGGCTCGGCCCATCATGGCGGTGGTGCGTTCTCTGGCAAAGATCCCTCGAAAGTCGACCGGTCGGCGGCGTATGCCATCCGCCACGTGGCCAAGAATGTCGTCGCCGCGGGCCTAGCGGATCAGTGTGAGGTACAGGTGGCCTACGCAATAGGCGTTGCCGAACCCGTTTCACTGATGGTCAATACTGCAGGCACGTCTGTGATCGAGGAAGAAACAATCGAGAAACTCGTGCGCGAACACTTCGACCTGCGTCCTAAGGCGATCATCCAGGAACTGGATCTGCTGCGGCCGATCTACCGCAAAACCGCGGCCTATGGGCACTTCGGACAGAGTGAAGAATTTCCCTGGGAGCGAACCGATAAAGCAGCTGTGCTTCGCGATGCCGCAGGCCTGGCCCCTGAGGCTAATACCTGACTGTCGTCGTNACCAGCAAAGCAACGAACCCACGACCTGGCCGTTTCCGTGTGAATACGCCCCAACCTGAGCGGATATACTCTAGACCGTAAGCTTTACTACACNCCCTCGACGTGGCCGAGGAGCGTTGCAACAGGAGTCAANGACTTCCTGCCAGGCTCGGCCAGTGTCAGTCATTCAATGCAACTGCGCTCGGTGAACATGGAGAACACCCATGAACGCTGCAGTTCAACCTGAATTATCTGACTTCAAAGTCGCTGATCTGGCGCTTGCTGACTGGGGACGCAAGGAGATTCGGATTGCCGAAACCGAAATGCCGGGTCTTATGGCGATGCGTGAGAAACACACCCAGCAACAACCCTTGAAAGGAGCCCGAATCGCCGGCAGTCTGCATATGACCATCCAGACCGCCGTACTGATTGAAACGCTTCAGGCTCTGGGCGCGGAAGTTCGTTGGGCATCGTGCAACATCTTCTCCACCCAGGACCACGCCGCAGCGGCAATTGCAGCCGGTGGAACACCTGTTTTTGCGTTCAAAGGCGAATCCCTGTCCGACTACTGGGACTATACCCACCGCATCATGGAGTGGCGTGACGGTGGCACACCGAACATGATTCTGGACGATGGCGGTGACGCCACCATGTTGGTCACTCTTGGTGCCAGAGCCGAAACCGACCTGAGTCTGCTCGATGACCCGAGCAGCGAGGAAGAGCAGGTTCTATTTGCTGCCATTAGAGACCGCTTGAAACAACAACCCGGCTGGTATTCCAAGATTTTGAACAATATCCGCGGCGTTACTGAGGAGACCACTACTGGCGTACATCGCCTCTATCACATGGAAAATACCGGTGAACTCCCTTTCCCGGCGATCAACGTCAACGACTCGGTCACCAAATCCAAATTTGACAATCTCTATGGTTGCCGGGAATCACTGGTCGATGGCATAAAGCGGGCAACTGACGTGATGGTGGCCGGCAAGGTCGCACTGGTACTGGGTTACGGGGACGTGGGCAAAGGCTGTGCCCAGTCACTGCGTGGCCTTGGTGCAACTGTTCTGATCACTGAAATAGATCCCATCTGNGCTTTGCAAGCGGCTATGGAGGGATTCCGAGTTGTCAGGCTGGATGATGTGGCAGCGGAAGTCGATATTTTTGTGACTGCCACCGGCAACTACAGTGTCATAACCCACGATCACATGCTGAGAATGAAAGACCAGGCCATCGTCTGCAATATCGGCCACTTTGACAACGAGATCGACTGTGCGTCTTTAAAGCCGTACACCTGGGAGAATATCAAGCCCCAAGTCGATCACATTGTCTTCCCCGATGGTAAACGCATCATCCTGCTCGCCGAAGGCCGGCTGATCAACCTGGGCTGCGCAACTGGACACCCCAGCTTCGTCATGTCCAATTCTTTCACCAACCAGACGCTGGCTCAGATAGAACTGTGGAACAATCCAGATCAGTACCAGAACAAGGTTTATGTGCTGCCGAAAAAACTTGATGAAATGGTCGCCAGACTGCACCTGGAAAAGATCGGTGCAAAGCTGACTCTTCTGACTGATGAGCAGGCAGACTACATCGGCGTGTCGCCCCAGGGGCCTTATAAGCCGGAGTACTACCGCTACTAAGCAGTACTTACCGATCGCATAAGAAAACGCCCCCGATCTAGGGGGCGTTTNCATTCACTTTGAGTTCACTATTGTCAGGCCGTAATGTCAGGAACAAGTCTGCTCTCAAGGTGGGTAATGCTGTCCTTGAGAAAAAGCTTACGCTTTTTAAGGCGGCGAATCTGCAGATCGTCAATGGAGGGATCGCTACCAAGGTCGTGCAGTTCTTTGTCTAGCGCGCGATGCTCCGATTTGAGCTCGCCGATTTGAATCTCCAGGGTCACGTCTTGCTCTTCTGTCATAAAGTCAGTTTCCTCACGCTCTCACCATGGGTGAGCAGTTCGTTGTCACGGAAAACACTGGGGCTTCGTTTTAGCCCCAACCGGCCAGCCCCACTATTTCCTGCGCCTGGCCGCGAAACCATGTTACTCTTTTTTCATGGTGCTTTCATCCCTTTTTGGTGNCCGTATAGCTAGGCTCGGCAAGTCTTGCCGGGTCGAAAATACTGGTGGAGAATCAGCTTTCCCGCCCTGAAGCCTGAGAACTTGGACGATGGAGTCGATTGCCACCTGGGAAAAACTACTTTTGGGCGTGTTCGCCCTGCTTGCCCTGCTGTGGTTCCTCCCAGGTGTCCGGCAGATGGTCAAGCAGGGCCGAGAGGCCGAGGCCGACTGGCCTGCCTTGATCATTCCAATTGTGCTGGTCATTCTTTTTGTATTCCTGCTGATTAGCATCGTCTGACCGGCTCAGCTANGAATGCATGCTCTGCAATCTATTTGCCTTTCTGGCCCAAGGCCTAATGAACCGGATCAGCCGCACTGATGTCTGAACCGGCCACCATCGAACGGGTTTATCTGCAGGACTACCGACCACCGGATTTTCTGATCACGTCCGTGANCCTTGATTTCGAACTGGCACCTGACACGACGCTGGTCCGGTCCGTGCTATCGGTCTCCCGAAATTCCAGCGANATCCAAGCACTGCGTCTTGACGGTGAAGATCTCGAGCTGCTGGCGGTTCGAATAAACGGCCAGGCACTGGCGCAAGAAAGTTACACACTTGCCGAACACTCACTCACCATTCACGATGTTCCGGACAGGTTCCAACTTGAGATCGAGAACCGGATCAAACCGTGCTCAAATACCAAGCTTGAAGGTCTGTACCTGTCCGGCGGAAACTTCTGTACACAGTGTGAGCCGGAGGGTTTTCGGCGCATCACCTATTTTCTCGACCGGCCGGACGTTCTGTCTGACTACACCGTGACCATCCGGGCACCTCACCAGAGTTGCCCTGTTCTTTTGAGTAACGGGAACAGCATCTCCTGCAAGATGCTGCCTGGAGGAATGCACCAGGTGACCTGGCACGACCCACATCCCAAACCTTGCTACCTCTTTGCGCTGGTTGGCGGCGACCTCCAGCACATCGAAGACCACTACACGACTGCCGGTGGCCGCAAGGTGTGTCTGCGTATCTATGCTGTCAAACGAGATCTGGGTCAGTGTGGGCATGCCATGGATGCGCTCAAACAATCGATGCACTGGGACGAGGTGCGCTATGGTCGTGAATACGACCTCGATTGTTTCAATATTGTCGCGGTTGAGGACTTCAACATGGGGGCCATGGAAAACAAGGGTCTCAACGTGTTCAACACCCGCTACGTGCTTGCACTTCCCGAAACGGCCACCGACCAGGACTATCAGGCAATCACAGGGGTGATCGGACACGAGTATTTCCACAACTGGTCTGGCAACCGGGTGACCTGTCGCGACTGGTTTCAGCTGAGCCTGAAGGAAGGATTCACGGTGTTCCGCGACCAGCAGTTCAGTGCCGAGCTAGGGTCGGCTGGTGTCAAGAGAATCGAAGACGCCAACCTGGTGCGGACTCATCAGTTCCGGGAAGCCGCCGGACCCATGGCGCACCCGGTACGACCCGACTCCTATGCCGAGATCAATAATTTCTACACCCTGACCGTCTACCTAAAGGGAGCAGAGGTCGTTCGCATGCTGGACAGCCTGCTGGGCCCAGATCTATTCCGCAGGGGCTGCGATCTTTATTTTGAGCGTCACGACGGCCAAGCCGTCACAACGGATGATTTTGTTACGGCGATGGAGGATGTTGCTGAAATAGATCTGACGCAGTTCAGGCTGTGGTACGACCAGGCCTGCACACCGAAACTCACCGCGCGGAGTACCTATGAAGCCCAGAGGGGCCGTTATACGCTGACGCTGAACCAGCACCGCGAGTCTACACCTGGTGTAGACAGCACGTCCCCATTCCACATACCCGTCGCTGCGGCGCTCTTTGACCGAGCCGGTGAACCCCTCACGACCCGCCTGGAACCCCTGGCGACCAGCGCCCACGAGCATATGTTGAACCTGACGAAAAACGAACAGGAGTTCGTTTTTGAAGGTGTCCAAAAGGCCCCCGTGGTCTCGTTGCTCCGCCGCTTTTCCGCCCCGGTCGAGCTTGAGATCGATCAGCCAGATGATGACGTACTTGTGCTCATGGGCCACGACAACGACCCATTCAACCGCTGGGATGCCGGCCAGCGCCTCGCCAGTAAAGAAATTCTGCGTGCTTTCAGTCACTGTGAAAGTGATGAACCGTTCTCCCTGGATGACGGTTTTGCCTGTGGATTTCACAATATTCTGCAGGCCCAACTCGATGACGCGTCGTTCCAAGCCTTTGCCCTGCGCTTACCTGAAGAGGCCTATCTTTCCAAGTTCACCGAGGTCATCGAACCGGATCAGTTGCATCAGGCAAGAAAGGCCGTCAAGCAGGCGCTGGCATCACGCTTTAGAGCTGATTTTGAACGGCTCTATCATCTCTTGAACCCGACGGGACCGNCCGGCATCAACAACGCAGATACTGGCCGACGCGCACTGCGCAATGCTTGTCTGTCCTACCTGATGACGCTTGAAGAACCACAGACCGCGGGACTTGCGCTTGAGCAACTGGCGAGTGCCGACAACATGACTGATGCCGTGGCGGCACTGGCTGAACTCGCTCGATCGCCTCATCCCGAACGCTCCGAGGCTCTTGAGCAGTTTTACAGGCGCTGGGAAAGCTACCCGCTGGTGATGGACAAGTGGTTCCGGGTCCAGGCTGTCTCTGACCTGCCTGGTACCCTGGANCACGTACAGAAACTCACGGAACACGAGAAGTTTCAGCTCGGCAATCCGAACAAGGTGCATGCCCTGCTAGGCGCTTTCTCACACGCCAACCCGCTGCACTTCCACGCCACAGACGGACCCGGTTATACATTCATCTCCGACCAGATCCTCAAGATCGATCCTGCCAACCCACAGGTTGCAGCTCGATTGGTGTCGGCTTTCAACCTGTGGCGGCGCTACAACACGGAACGGCAGCGCTTAATGCGCAGTGAACTGGAACGAATTCAGTCGACCGTAGGACTCTCGCGGGATGTGTCAGAGATCATTGAGCGCGTGCTGACTTGACCAGCACTGGCGGGGTGNCGTCNATCCGTAAGCGACAGAATTCACCACAGGGATCGATCCTCTGGACCCTCTGCGGCGGTGTTATGATCTGACTTCCATTCAAAACCTTTTCCCAGGCTGCTCTTGAACAAGCCAAGCAATAAATCGCTGCGCAGGTCAAGCCGGGATGAAGTGGACACGTTTCTGCAGCAGATCAGATCTACACCGCCCGTGACGCGCGGTGATGCTCGAGGCCGATTACTGTTCGCAATGGATGCNACGGCCAGCCGTGAACCCCTGTGGGATCGGGCCTGCCACATCCAGGCTCAGATGTTCGAAGAAACTGCGGCCCTGGGCGGGCTGGATGTACAACTTGCCTACTACCGTGGATTCATGGAGTTCTCATCAACACCCTGGACTCGCAACGCCAAGGATCTGCTGGGCCACATGACGGGATTACGCTGTGCGGCCGGCCAAACGCAGATCTCTCGTGTTCTTGAACACGCCAACAATCAGGCCCGCCAACAGTCCATCAATGCCCTGGTGTTTGTTGGCGACTGCATGGAGGAGGACCCGGACACGCTCTGCANACTGGCCGGAGAACTGGGTATCCTGAATCTACCCGTTTTCGTTTTCCAGGATGGTCACGATGGTATTGCCGAGCGAACTTTTCGCGAGGTCGCCAGGCTCAGCGGTGGTGCCTGGTCCAGATTCGACCTCAACAGTGCCGGACAGCTACGCGACCTGCTGTGCGCGGTCGCTGTTTACGCAGCAGGCGGCAAACAGGCGCTGGAAGATTTCAGCGAGCGGCGCGGGGGAGTGGTACTCAAACTGACTCACCAGATCGACACCAGAACTTAAGTCTCGTGATCAGACTGTTACTGGCCTTCATTGCCCTGGTGGGCCTTATATGGCTGGCCGGCTGGCTCGGCAAGGCCACGCCGGCCCAGCGCAGCAAAGCGCTAAAACTGATCCTGCTTTATGGAGTGGCCGGAATTCTGCTGCTGCTGGTGGTCACCGGTCGGATTCACTGGATGTTCGCGGCACTGAGTGCTGCTGTGCCCTGGCTGCAAAGAGCGATGATGGCCCGACAGGCATGGCGGCTGTTCAAGTCGGCCCGCGGCCCCGGCACTGCACAGGCCTCAAAAGTTGAAACGACTTATCTACGAATGACACTGGATCACGACACCGGCGAGCTCCGCGGTGAGGTCATTGCTGGCTCCTTTGCCGGCCGGCTGCTGGAAGACTTGGACCTTGAGAGACTTCTGGACCTGTTGGCCGAGTGCCGAGCCCAGGATGCACAGTCTGCTGCCCTNCTCGAGGCTTACCTGGACCGTTGTCACGGAGAGACCTGGAAAGCACGGGCGGAAACAGGTGGGCCCAGCGCAGCGTCGGCCAGTGGGCCGATGACCCGACGAGAGGCCGCGGACATCCTGGGGGTTGCAGAAAACGCNCCAGAAAATGAAATCCGGCAGGCGCACCGNCGCCTGATTCAGCGACTCCATACCGACCGCGGTGGCTCTGACTACCTGGCAACACTGATCAATCAGGCCCGAGATACACTTGGTTCCTAAACTAAAGGCATCCTTGACGTTTTACGAATGCTCCGGGCGTCTTATACTTGCGACCTGTTCGATCCCAGCCCGCCATCGGCGGTCTGTTTTCTGACTGGACAGAAACCGATCNGACTCAAATGAGGAAACGAAACGCCGCGGAATCCAACAGGACGAGATACCGGTTGCGACCGGCTCTCTGGGTCCTGGTGTCCCTGACGCTGGTCGGCGGAATGCTGTCCTCGCCCCGACACCTGGACTCTATGGAGTGGCAGCGCCGGGATATCTGGGGCCTTGACCGTCCCGTTATCAGCAGGGCCATCTCCAGCGCAGTGCGTGACAATCANTACCCTAGACAGATCACCGTCACGAATCAGGACCGGCGCCTGCCCGCAACCGTTCACTACAATTTCGACCCTGAACTTCAGCAGTCAGTTACGGCTGTATTCGATCACTATGGGCCCGACTACGGCATGTTTGTCGCCGTAAACCCGGAAAATGGTGATGTTCTTGCATTGGTCAACCACCGCCGAGATTCGCGACCGGCCTCTAACTTTGCGTTGCACGCGACTTACCCCTCTGCTTCGGTTTTCAAGTTGGTAACTGCNTCAGCAGCTATTGATCTGGGCAAGGTCGATACAACGACCGTGATCCCGTTCAACGGTAAGACCACCAGCCTTTACCGAAAGAATGTTCTGCATCACAAGAACAACCAATGGACCCGTAAGCTACCGCTCACGACATCATTTGCCAAATCAGTCAATACGGTGTTCGGTCGCCTAGGTCTNGAGCACGTCGGNGGCAAANCCTTGATTGATTACGCGTCACGTTTTGGCTTCAATCAGGATCTTGGCGGTGATTTTGCCGTCGATCGGAGCCAGACCCGTCTGGATCCGGAAAATGACTGGTCGGTGGCTGAAACTGCTTCGGGCTATACCAGCGAAACGACCATGAGCCCGGTTCACGGCGCACTGTTGGCGGCTTCTGCCATCAATGGCGGCCGGCTGGTGCAACCGAGTCTGATCGACGCCATTACCGATGAAAACGGTATCGTACTCTATGCTAACGACGAACCGGTATCACGTCGGGTGATTAGCGAAGACACTGCGCGACAACTCCGGACAATGATGGCCGATACCGTCGTGCACGGTACGGCACGTTCGTTTTTCAAAGGCTTTTTCAACGGCAACCTGTCAGATATCGAGGTCGGTGGCAAGACCGGCACACTTTCCGGTACCAAACCCAGAGGCATGTATGACTGGTTCGTCGGTTATGCGAGCCGGGGAGATCGCAAGCTTGCCTATGCGGTTCTTTGTATTAACCAGGATTTCTGGTACGTAAAATCGACTTACGTTGCGCGCAAAGCCATAGAACACTATTTCGCCGATCAGGGCTGACACACCGTCGCGACCCATTTAACCCGGGAGCAAACCCCATTGCAGCAGTATCTGGATGTTGTTGAAACCGTACTCACCNAGGGCAAACGAAAGAGCAACCGTACCGGTGTCGATACCCTNTCGAGCTTCAACCTTAACTATCAGATCGACCTGCGTCAGGGCTTTCCCCTGCTCACGACCAAGGAGATCTCCTGGAAGAACATAGTTGTTGAGAATCTGTGGTTCCTGTCGGGCCGCACAGACATCGGGTTGTTACGCCGGCATGGCTGCAGGTTCTGGGATCCATGGGCCGACAATGACGGGAAAGTGCCCAGCGCCTATGGAAATTTCTGGCGAAATTTCCCGGGAACCACANACCGGCAGTCCAGCTTCAATGATCAGATTGCCTGGGTACTGGCAGAATTGCGCCGAAATCCCGACAGTCGCCGTTTGGTGGTGTCTGCCTGGGCTCCCGACAACGCTCAGCATAGTACCCTGCCGCCGTGCCACGCACTGTGGGTGTTGAACGTCCAGCGTGATAAGCAAGGCGATCCACTATTGTGCCTGCACCTGACCCANCGAAGTTGCGATGTGGCACTCGGCCTGCCCTACAACATCGCTGGATATGCTTTCCTGCTCGAGTTGTTCGGTAGATTCTCGGGAATCCCGGTGGGGTTTCTCGGCCACACGCTGGTCGACGCACATATCTACACAGCCAAACCAGACGGCACCATGTCCGAGTACGATCATGTCCCGGGCTTGCGAGATCAATTGACCAGGCCACCCCGGGCATTGCCAAAACTTGTGATCGACTGCAACATCAACTCGCTCGAAGATGTAGAAAACCTACTCGATGCCGAGACCGACAAACTGCTGGCTACCTTCAGCTTGAGCGGTTACGAACCTTACCAGGCGATCCGTTTCCAGGTCGCTGTCTAGTCGATCCACGCGATGCGCTCGGCCCAGCGACACACCCATGACGCGTATCAGACGCTTGCTTACGGGGCCTGACCTTGCGTGCAGCTATCGTCGCAATTTCTCCCGAGCGAGTGATTGGAGTTGACGGAGAACTGCCCTGGCACTATCCCGCTGACATGAGACGTTTCAAGCGGCTAACAATGGGGTCGACCGTCATCATGGGCAGGCGAACCTGGCAATCCATCGGATCTAAACCCCTGCCTGGTCGGCACAACATTGTGATTACAAGAAACCTATTGTCGGNCGTTGACAGCTATATCAACCTCAGCGAAGCACTCGCCAGCTGTGAAGGGGATATCTGGTTCATCGGTGGTGCCGGCCTCTATCAGTCGGCCCTTCACTATTGTGATTTTGTTGATGTCACGCTCGTGCCTGACNGCGTGNCTTCACCGAACGCGGTTTACTTTCCGGAGCTCGANCCGGCCCAATGGCGCGCTGAAATCACCCAGCCTTTCGNGGAAGATCCCAGGCTGAGCCTGTGCCGCTACTACCGCCGGGTGGCGAGGCAANCATGACTCGAAGCTTTGGTGATATGCGGCCATGATGGCCTGACTCTGCTGACCGGCTTCAGATAATTATCCAGTCGTGGACGTTTCGCACATCTTCGATGATCTAAACGAGGCTCAGCGAGAGGCCGTCTCTGCAGATCCTGGTCCCATGCTGGTACTGGCCGGTGCGGGCAGCGGAAAAACCCGGGTCCTGACCCATCGTATCGCCTGGCTGATCGAGGCTCTTGATGTCTCGCCGCTGTCCATTCTTGCCGTTACCTTCACCAATAAGGCGGCCCAGGAGATGCGCGGCCGCGTGGAACAGATGATCGGCTTTCCGATGCGGCGTATGTGGCTCGGGACGTTTCACGGCCTGTCGCACCGACTGCTGCGCTCACACACCGAGGAGGCTGGACTAATCGCGTCTTTCGAGATCCTGGATGCAGAGGACCAGCACCGCCTGGTGCGCAGAACACTCAGAGAACTGGACCTGGATGAAGGCTACTGGCCACCACGCCAGGTTCAATGGTTCATCAACAGCAATAAAGAAGATGGCAGGCGTCCCGCTCAACTCGAGGGAACGAGTGACCAACAACAACAGACGCTTACTCGAATCTACGCCTATTACGAAGACCTCTGTCAGCGTTTTGGGCTGGTGGATTTTGCCGAACTGCTNTTGAGAGCACAGGAGTTGCTACAGAACAATGAACCGCTCAGGGACTCCTATCGGNAACGCTTTGAACATATCCTGATCGATGAATTTCAGGATACCAACAGNATCCAGTACCGCTGGCTNAAANTTCTCGCCCAACCACGAAACAGAATTACCGCAGTCGGTGATGATGATCAGTCCATCTACGGATGGCGGGGTGCCAGAGTAGAAAACATGAACCTGTTTCAAGTCGACTTTGCCAGCACGCGGATCGTGCGCCTGGAACAGAACTATCGTTCGACTGAAACAATCCTCAAGGCGGCCAACAGCGTAATCGATCACAACCGCGGCAGGATGGGGAAGAAACTCTGGACAGATGGACAGGCCGGTGCACCGATCCGGCTGTATGCGGCCTTCAACGAAATCGATGAGGGTCNGTTTGTCGTTGATCGTCTTCAGCAGTGGGTTCGGGATGGCCAGCGCCGCGANTCGGTAGCGATTCTGTACCGTTCAAACGCACAGTCCCGGGTCTTCGAGGAACTGCTGCTCAGCGCAGCGGTTCCATATCGCGTCTACGGCGGCCTGCGGTTTTTCGAACGGGCGGAAATCAAGGATGCCCTGGCTTACCTGCGCCTGATCTCAAACCGGGATTCCGACCCTGCCTTTGAACGNGTCGTAAACGTCCCGACCCGGGGCATCGGTGCCCGCACGATCAGCACGATCAGGGAACTCTCTCGAGAGCTAGATGTCTCCATGTGGGCCGCAGCGGTCAACCTCACCGGGTCAGGCGATCTCCCGTCCAGAACCCGNTCGGTNGTNCAACGGTTCATCGATCTGATTGACGAACTGGACGATTCGACGCGTCACCTGGAGCTCACTGAACAGACCGATGTGGTGGTTCAGCGCAGTGGCCTACTCGAGCATTACCGCAAACAACAAGGAGAAAAAGCCCAGACCCGNATCGAGAACCTTGAGGAACTGGTCAGCGCTGCGCGCAACTTCAACTTTGATCCGGCGGATGAAGAACACCCGGATCCGTTATCGGACTTTCTCTCACACGCGGCACTCGAAGCCGGCGAAGGGCAGGCAGAGGAGTGGGAAGACTGTGTTCAGTTGATGAGCCTGCACTCAGCCAAAGGTCTGGAGTTTCCACTGGTATTCTTGTGTGGGCTCGAGGAAGGACTTTTCCCTCACCAGCGGTCAATTGAAGAACCTGGCCAGCTGGAAGAGGAACGCAGGCTGTGTTACGTCGGAATGACNCGGGCGATGGAACAGCTTTTCCTGACCTGGGCGGAAGTCAGACGGTTACATGGTCGGGAAAACTACACCAGGCCNTCTCGTTTCATCAGAGAAATTCCGGCCGAGCTCGTGGACGAGGTGCGCAGTTCATCGGTCCNTCATGGTGGGGCTGCGTCAATCGCAAAGACTCCCGATCGAAGCACTACCCCGGAACCTGCAANCGGTGGCGTCACCCTGGGCGGTCGGGTTCAGCACGCGAAGTTTGGCCATGGAACCGTAGTAACAGTCGAAGGGCAGGGCGAGCANGCCCGGGTCCAGGTCCATTTTGAAAAAGCAGGAAGCAAGTGGCTGGTACTTGCTTACGCCAGCCTTGAACCCGCCTGACCCACAATTTCACTTGAAGTCAGGCGGTTGCAAAGGACAGCACGATACCGGCAAAAACCGACGCCCCAAACCAAGTGTTGTTGATAAAGGCCTTCAGGCACAGGGCGCGATCACGATTGCGGCACAATCGGTTCTGGTAAGCAGTCGTTGCCGCGGCGCCGACCAGGCCAAGGTAGNACCAACTGTTTAGATCAAGCCGGTACCCGATGACAGCGAGTATCGCCAGTGCGAGCAGCTGCAGGATAGTATTGACCAGACGATCATAGCGGCCGAGCAGGATAGCGCTGGACTTGACTCCGATCTTGATATCATCGGGTCGATCCGCCATCGCGTACATCGTGTCGTAGGCCACNGTCCAGAGCAGGTTGGCAAAAAGCAGTGCCCAGGCCACAGGTTGTACAGTACCCGTCTGCGCCGAGAANGCCATTGGAATCCCCCACGAAAAAGCGATGCCCAGATACACCTGCGGCAGGTGGGTAAAACGCTTGAACAAAGGGTAAGTGACAGCGATAAAAACNCCCGCCGCCGCAAATAGCAGGGTCTCGCGATTCAGCGTCAGCACCAAGCCCAGTGCAAGTGCAAGCAGAGTAGCAAACAGAACCAACGCCTCGGTCACCGACACCTCGCCGGTTGCCAGTGGTCGTTCTTGTGTACGCGCGACGTGCGAATCAAAATCTCGATCAAAATAGTCATTGATGACGCAACCTGCAGCACGCATCACCACCACGCCGCTCACGAACACGGCTACGATCCATGGTGCGGGTCGCCCCTGGCCGGCGATCCACACTGCCCAAAGCGTCGGCCACATCAACAGCAACCAGCCGATCGGCCGATGCAGCCGTGCCAAGCGCGCGTAGAGTACCAGCCGTTCAGACGTCAGAAAAGGCATTCTCTGTCGACAGCCAGCGCTGGATCAGCAGATCCAATTGATGACTACTTTGGTCTTCGAGTAAGCGTGAGGCCACTTCCTGGATTCGTGGCAACAGCGCATGATCCCGGGCAAGGTCAGCGATGCGAAACTGTGGCAGGCCGCTCTGGCGGGTCCCCAGCAGCTCTCCAGGCCCCCTCAGTTCTAAGTCCTTGCGGGCAATCTCGAACCCGTCATTGGTCCGGCGCATGGTNGACAACCGTTGCCGGGCATTGTTGCTCAGTGGTGTCTGGTACATCAGGACACAAACTGATTTCTCGGCACCCCGACCGACTCGCCCGCGCAGCTGATGCAACTGGGCCAGTCCCATACGCTCGGCGTTTTCGATNACCATCAGGCTGGCCTCAGGAACATCAACACCGACCTCAATCACGGTGGTGGCAACCAGGAGATCGATCCTGCCGGCACGAAAATCGTCCATGACCGTGTCTTTTTCCGCCGGCCTGCTGCGGCCGTGCAGCACGGAGACACGCAGTTCAGGCAGTTCAGTCTGCAGTGATTCACCCCGACTGGTTGCTGCCTCGACCTCCAGGATCTCGGATTCATCGATCAGTGGACACACCCAGTAGGCCCGTCTTCCACGGGCGCACGCCTGGCGAATGCGGGCCTGCACTTCTTCTCTCCTTGTATTCGGCAAGACAACGGTCTCTACNGGTCGGCGCCCGGGCGGCATCTCATCGATCACCGAGATCTCCATATCGGCATACATGACCATTGCCAGAGAGCGTGGAATTGGGGTGGCCGTCATGACCAGTTGGTGGGGCACCTGGTCGCCAGAGCGACCCTTTTCCCTTAATGCCAGCCGCTGTTCAACACCGAACCGGTGTTGCTCATCGACCACCACCAGACCCAAGTTCCGGTATACAACTCCCGCCTGGAACAGTGCATGTGTACCGATCCCGACCTGAGCCTCACCGTTGGCGAGTTTCTGGCACGCAGTCCGTCGATCAGTGGCACCCAGTCGGCCGGTCAGCCACACAACCTCGACTCCGAGGCGTCTGAGCCAGTGCTCAAAGCTCGTCAAGTGCTGTCTGGCTAGGAGTTCCGTCGGTGCCATGATTACNGCCTGGCACCCGGCCTCGACTGCTGCGAGTACGGCCGCTGCAGCCACCACCGTTTTGCCGGACCCGACATCACCCTGAACCAGGCGCAGNGCAGGGCGGGAACGCCCCAGGTCGGTGAGAACCTCGCCGACCACACGCTGCTGGGCCCCCGTCAACTCGAATTCCAGCTGTTCACACAGGNGGTGCCACAGTTGCAACTCTGTCGAGATGACCGGCGCCTGGCATTGATCCAGGTGATGTCGGCGGCGCCTGATAGCGATGTGATGGGCCAGCATCTCCTCGAATATGAGCCGCCGTTTGACAGGGTGTGTAGCATCACGCAGGACCAGCGGGTCGGTCTCTGGAGGGGGTCGGTGCAGGAACTCGAGAGCCTCACCAAGAGAGATGTCGCCCCCGGGAATGTCAATCTCCGGAGGCAGCAGTTCATCGACGTCTTTTCCATTGAAATCCAGCGCCTGCCGGACAAGGTCCCGCCATTTTCGCTGACCCACACCGTCGGTTGTCGGGTAGACCGCGGTCAGAGTGTCCTCGGTGCCGGCCAGATCCACGTCTTGCAGCAACCGATACTCCGGGTGGACCATTTCTAAGCTGGATGGGCCGACACGAACCTCACCGAAACACTGGATCGGGCGTCCGCGCTGCAGCGCCCGCTGCTGAGCCGTCGTGAAACGGAATTGGCGCATCGCGACCCGACCGGTATTGTCCGAGATGATCGTCACCAGGCTGCGACGGCCACCCATGCGCACTCCGGATAGTTCTATCACGCCCTGGATCAGCGCTTCGGTACCCGCTTCAAGCCCACCCAGCGGCGTTAGTTGAGTACGGTCCTGGTAGCGAAGGGGCAGATGAAAGAGGACGTCCTGAACGCTGTGGATTCCAAGTCGCGCCAGTTTGGATTGAAGGTGTGGCCCGACACCCGTCAGCTCAATGACAGATTGCTGGACCTTCTCGACCATGGTTACAAGGCATNCCCTCTTGCTGTGATCTGCCAGATAGGGTTCGACACAATGGATCGAATGCTCACTGCGTCGTGCGGACCGAACCTTGTGGGCGTCTGTGGCGCGCCGGCTGTCTATTCCGGCCGATGGAGAATGGCCTCGACTTCCACGGGTGCGCCCTTGGGTAACGCCGCCACGCCGACCGCGGCGCGGGCAGGGAAGGGTTCTTCAAAATATTCGGCCATGATGTCGTTGACCGTTGGNAAATGNGTCAGGTCAGTCAGAAACACCGTCAGCTTGACGGCATCCGAAAGATTCGCCCCCGCAGCCAATGCCACCGCCGACAGATTGTCGAAAACGCGCCGGACCAATGTTTTGATGTCGCCGTCAACGAGGGTCATGCTGACAGGATCCANAGGAATCTGGCCAGAGATATAGATGGTCTCTCCAGCGATCACGGCCTGTGAATAAGCCCCNATGGCACCCGGTGCCTGGTCGGTGTGGACAGCTTGTCTGGTCATCTGTTTTCGGTCCTGTCTGGGGCGGGGCGCGGAGGTGGATTCTAACCCCTGGCCCGAAACACTCGGATGACCGACCGTCGGGCACGAAGACGCCGGATGATACGGGCCAGGTGCTGTCGATCAGTCACTTCGATGGTAAAGCGTATGGTCGAGTTTCGGTTGTCGCGGGCGTTGACCGCCACACTATTGATATTGGATTNTTCTTCGGCCACCAGCGCCGCCAGCTGAGCCAGAACACCTCGCCGGTTGAGCACTTCNAGCCGGATATCCGCTGCGAATTCACCTTTGACCTCGTCTGACCATTCAACACTGATCCAGTTTTCAAGTGTCTTTACCTGCTTCGCTGNATTCGGGCAGGTGGTGGTGTGAATCACGATCCCGCGTCCCTTGGAAAACAGGCCGGCAATACGATCGCCGGGAATGGGTCGACAACAGCGAGCATAGGAGACGCTCATACCCTCCACGCCCCTGATCGGAAGCGGCTGGGTTCTCGATCTCTTGGGCGCTATCGTAGTATCCGGCAGCAGCTGGCGAGCAACCACCATGGGAAGCCTGCGACCNGAACCGACGTCTGCAAGCAATTCGTTCCAGTCTTCCCGATCCAGCCTTTTCAACAGCTCNATCTTCTGGCTAGTCTTGAGTCGCGTCGTCAGACCTACCGATCTCAACGCCTGATCGAGCAACTGACGACCCAGCTTAACCGCGTCACCATGCTGCTGGGTTTTCAGATAGTTACGGATCTCAGCCCGGGCCTTGCCGGTCACAACGTAATGCAGCCACAAAGGTGTCGGCATCGCCGATCGGGCAGTTTGCACCTCAACATGATCACCGTTTCCGAGAACATGGTGCAGCGGTATGGGCTCATTGTTGATCCTGGCACCTATACAGTGGTTCCCGACATCGGAGTGAACAGCGTAGGCGAAATCAAGTGCACTGGCTCCCTTGGGCAGTTTCTTNATATCACCTTTGGGTGTGAACACGTAAATCTCATCCGGGAAAAGATCCGTTTTCAGGTGCTCGAGGAACTCTGAAGGGTTAGCGGCTCCCTGTTGCGTCTCGATCAGGTCGACCAGCCAGCGGTGAGAGGAATTTTGGGGCGGCGCGTCATCAGACTTTGACTTGTACCGCCAGTGAGAAGCAACGCCAGTCTCAGCCACCCGATGCATTTCAGCTGTACGGATCTGTACCTCGATGCTCTGACCGAACGTTCCGAACAGCAGCGTGTGCAGCGACTGGTAACCGTTGGCCTTTGGGATCGCGATATAGTCTTTGAACTTACCGGGAACTGGCTTGTACAAATTGTGTATAAGTCCCAGTACTCTGTAACAGTCATCGACAGGTCCGACGATGATCCGGATCGCGAAGATATCACCCATCTCCATCAGTGGAACCCGTCTCTCCTGCATCTTGCGGTAGACGCTGTAAATATTTTTTTCCCTACCGACAACCGTCGCTTCGATTCCGGCCTGCTCCACCTCCTCGGCGATCTTGTTCCGCGTTTTCTCGATGATTTTCCGGCGATTACCGCGACGCTTGGAGAGNTCCTTGCGGATTGCATCATATCGCTTGGGATACAAGTGTTTGAGGCTTAAGTCCTCGAGTTCCTGGGTCCAGGTGTACATACCCAACCGATTGGCGATCGGGGCAAAGATGTCCAGTGTCTGGCGGGCAATTCTCTTGCGTTTGTCTGCTTTGAGTGGATCGAGAGTGCGCATGTTGTGGATGCGGTCAGCCAGTTTGATCAGGATCACGCGGATATCCTGAGCCATCGCCAGNAGCATCTTGCGGAAGTTCTCCGCCTCGGCATGTTCTTGGGATTCAAACTCGATCTGGTCGATCTTGCTGACGCCATCGACCAGGCGAGCGATGTCACCCCCGAATTCCTTGGCCAACTGCTCACGGCCAGTCGGTGTGTCTTCAATGACATCGTGAAGGATTGCAGCGGAAATGCTGCGGCTGTCCAGCCGCATATCGGCCAGAATTGCTGCGACTGACAGTGGGTGATAAATGTACGCCTCACCACTGCGACGCAGCTGGCCATCATGAGCCTGTGCGCCAAACAGATACGCCTGATATACCCCCTTTACCTCCTCCGGGTCCAGGTACTGTTCAAGAACCTGCAGGAGATCGCTGATCAACACACGTCCCGCAGGTACCGCCGGGACNCGATCGTGTTCAGCTTGAGGGTTGTTCCTCCTTTTCGCCGCTGTCGTCGGCATTACTGTCACCCGTATCGTCAGCTGTTGTTTCCGTTTCGTTNCTACCTAAGTCAGCAACGCCGATAAGCTGATCGTCATCGACTTGTTCACTTTCGCCGAACAGCTCTTTCTCCAGGTCTCTTTCTTCTTCTTCAAGAATATCGGGCGTCACCAGACCCTCTGCGATCTCCCGTAAAGCGATTACAGTTGGCTTGTCACGATCTTCCGGAACCAACGGGTCTGCTCCAAAACCGAGCTGCCGGGCCCGTTTTGCGGCAACCAGGACTAACTGAAAGCGGTTGTCGACATGTTCGAGGCAATCCTCGACGGTTATTCTTGCCATGGGTGTTTCTCCATCAGACCTTGCGGGGGTAAGGCCCGAAACTGTTCGGACCGGTCAGCGAGAACCGGCATGCCATCCTGCGGATCCTGTTTCTGGAAGGCCCCGCTAACTGTCTGCCGAATCTTGCTTTTTTAGTCTAACGTTTTCTGCTGATTTCACAAGTGCGGCCGGGTCCAGGCGGTTGACCGAAGTTGGTTTTTGACCTTCAAAAACCAACTGTTTGAGCTCTGCTACGGTGTCCTCAAACCGGTCATTGATCAGAACGTAGTCGTATTCGTCGAAGTGCCCCATTTCACTGATCGCTCTTTCCATCCGGTAGTCGATCTCATCTTCGCTGTCACGGCCCCTGCCTGCCAGTCGTTCTGCNAGTACTTCAACAGAAGGAGGCAGAAAAAAGACACTGACACTTCCAGGGGTAGCGCGCCGCACTTTTCGGGCCCCTTGCCAGTCAATATCCAGAATAACTTTCTGCCCGGCTGCCAGTGCTTTGCCCACAGGCGAACGTGAGGTACCGTAATAATGATCGAAGACCCGGGCGTACTCGAGGAAATCACCCTGCTCAATCATCTTTTTGAAGGTCGCACAGTTGACAAAGAAATAGTCCTGGCCATCCTTCTCTCCGGAACGCCGGCTCCGGGTAGTGTGAGAAATAGAGATCGACACATCCACACAATCTTTCGCTAATGCTCGCGCGAGGCTTGTCTTCCCCCCACCAGATGGCGCCGAGAAAATGTAAAGCCCTGCTGCCGGCGTCGACGGATCAGTCATCCGGCCCATCTACTCGATGTTCTGGACCTGTTCACGCATCTGTTCGATCAGCACTTTTAGGTCAACGGAGGCGTTAGTAGTCGTGGTGTGGTTTGATTTTGAACCCACGGTATTGGCCTCGCGGTTAAGCTCCTGCATGAGGAAATCAAGCCGCCGNCCGACAGGTCCCGGCTGACCAAGTACTCGTTCAACCTCCTGAAGATGCACCCGGAGTCGATCGATTTCCTCGACAATNTCTGCCCGAGCGAGCAGCAGTACCAGCTCTTGTTCGAAACGGCCAGGCTCCATTTGTTCCCGAAACTCGGCCACCCGATCGGTCAGGCGCTGGCGTTGAATCTGCTCGAGCTCTGGCACCTTTAGCTGAACNGTCTCTACAATTGACCGTGCCGCAGTGATTTTTTCACCGATCACCTGTGCAAGCTGTCCGCCTTCTCGCTGCCGCTGGACAATCAATTCGGCGACGGCCGTTTTCAACAGATCGTTGGCCAGTGTCGAGAGTTTTTCTTCATCTGTAGTGCGCGGCATCATCACTCCGGGCCACCTGAGTACATCNGCGGTGGTCAGTCCGGTTGTACCCGGTACCAGCGACTGGATGGTCTTCGCCCAGCCGTCCAGTCGACTGACCATCTCCAGATTAAGTGCAGGTTGGTGCGAGTCGCTCTCCGGGGCTTGGTGTCGCAGAGTGGCGTCAATTCGTCCACGTCCGAGGGTGGCCTGCAGGGTCGCCCGGAACTGCGACTCGGCACTTCGCATCTCTTCGGGCAGGCGCATTGAGACCTCCAGATATCGGTGATTGACGCTACGCACCTCCCAGGTGAGATGTGCCAACTCTCCCTGGGCTTCGCGGCGTACAAACGCTGTCATGCTGCAGACCAAGTCCGCTTCTCCATCGTTGATTAGAGGGACAGATTCAACTGCATCCGNCCTTTTCAGCGACTATACTGTAATTTTGATGAACCGCCGTCCTCGGGAAGAGGCCGATACACAGGAACTGAACGGTGTCCAGCAGATTACCACTCAAAAAAGGCTATGTGCTTAAGGGTTATTCTCTCGGTGAGGTGCTGGGCGGTGGTGGCTTCAGTTTGGTCTACCTCGCATCCCAGGAACTGTCGCGAAAAAATTTCGTCATCAAAGAGTACTGCCCACAGGGCCTTGTTACCCGTAACGCCGATGGCAGCATCACAATCAGTTCCACGATGAATCAAGGCCCATTCAATAATGGATTGCAGAAATTCATTGTCGAAGCCACCGCATTAAAAGAACTAAACCATCCGAACATGGTCAGCGTGACTGACTCCTTTAAGGCCAACAACACCGTGTACATAGTCATGGCACGCGAAGAGGGAAAGGATCTGCAATGGTTCATCAGCAAGTTACGGGAGAATCTCGATCTCGCGTTCATGAAACAGGTATTCACAAGAATCGGTGACGGATTACACCGAGTGCACCAACTCGGACTGGTTCATCTCGACGTCAAACCAGCAAACATTCTGCTGCGAAAGAACGGCGAGCCCCTGCTGCTGGACTTCGGCGCTGCCATGACGGTCGACAGCGAGGACCGGTTCAGTTCGTTCCTGACGGTGACCCATGGTTTTGCCCCGCCAGAACAGTACCTAGACGAACCACTAGGGCCATGGACCGATATCTACGGCCTCGGTGCCACCATGTACAACTGTATCACCGGAAAACCACCGCCCCCTGCGTTGCGCCGCAAAGACGGTGTGGCGCTGGAACCACTGACCGTTAAATGGGCCGGAAAATACCCGTTTGAACTTCTCAAAGCAGTCGAATCTTCGCTGTCCCTGAACCCGCAGGAGCGACCGCAGAGCATCGAGGCTTTCATGGCGTACAGCTTCGAGAGCCCAGGCTGAACCGTAGACAACCCCCGCGGCCTGTGGCGACAGGGGAGCGTTCCTGAAGCGGAATCGGTGACGGAGTCGTTTACCCCGGACGTCACCAGTGGTATGGTGCAGATTTACTGGTCTTACCAGGTTACCAGGAGNCCTATGGATAGTCCGCGTGTATCCGACCTAGTGGTTGAGAAAATTCAGAGATTGATCCTTGAGGGAACGCTCAAACCCGGCCAACGACTACCGGCCGAGCGAAAATTTGCCGAGCAGATGGGTGTCTCCCGACCGTCTCTGCGCGAAGCGTTACAGAAGCTTTCGGCCCGGGGCATGCTGGTCTCCAGGCGCGGTGGCGGTACGACAGTCACCGAAAGACTGAACCCGACTCTCGAGGACCCACTGCTGGAGTTGATCAGCAGTTCGCCCGACAGCCACGTGGATGTACTGGAGCTTCGTCACGCTATTGAGTCACTGGCTGCCTATTATGCGGCAGAACGACGAACCGACGCTGATATCGGTAATCTTAGAGAGACATACAAAAGACTGATCGTCTCTCACCAAAGTAAGGACGCGTTACTTGAGGCCAAGGCNGATGCCGATTTTCACCTGGCTATTGCNGAGGCATCTCACAACGTCGNGCTGGTGCACGTCATGCGCAGCCTGTTCTCNNTGCTGCGCAAAAGCATCCGCTACAACCTCGANAGTCTCTACNCCCAGCCGGGTCGCTTCGAGCATGTCCGTGACCAGCACTACCATCTGATGAGCGCTATCATTCAGGGCGACCAGGAAGCGGCCCGCTCGGCCTCGGACAAACACATCGATTTCGTTGAAACCACATTACTCAAGATGGATACGCAGCGCCAGCGCGAAGCACGGGCGAGTCGCCGGGCAGAAGGCATTGCTACGGGCTAAAATCCCGTCAGCGCAGGCCAGATCCTGTGGAACATAATTTTCCGCCTTCCAGCCATTCTTTAAGATCGTTTGCTCGGCTGCAAACGTCCGGAAACCGATTGTCCTCACCGTCCAACTCATATTGCCAGGATTAACCCGTTGGCACGCCCACTGACTTTATTTTTCCTACTCCTTGGCCTCTGGCTGATGTTGTCTGGGCACTACGATCCCCTTCTGATTTCTCTGGGCACTCTGTCCGCTGTAAGCGTTACCCTGATCAGCCTACGCATGGGCATCGTCGATGCCGAGGGACAGCCGATGGCACTTCTGCCGGGGCTGGTGCGCTATGCACCATGGCTTGCCAAGGAAATTATCAGCTCCTGCCTGGACGTCGCTTTGCGCATCATTCGGCCACAACTATCGATCGAACCGTCCATTATCCGGGTACCAGCCGACCCAAAGACCGCACCTGGGCGGGTGGCTTATGCCAACTCAATCACACTCACACCGGGCACGATCTCCCTGGAAGTACTGGAGGAAGAGATCGAAGTCCATGCTTTGAGTGCGGCTTCGGCAACCGAGTTGCAGACCGGCGAGATGGGCAGACGCAGCCGGCGCCTGGAAGCACCATGACACTCAACATTGCCGTCCTTGCGCTGCTGGCAACGATGGGCCTGGCACTGATCAGGGCCGTTAAAGGCCCGACCGTGTACGACCGAATTCTGGCCTCGAACGCATTTAGCACCAAGACTGTGCTGCTGATCTCAGTCCTCGGGTTCGTCACCGGTGAAGCAGAACTTTACCTGGACATCGCCTTGATGTACGCATTGATCGGGTTCATCAGTACCGTCGCTGTGCTCAAGGTCTCTGAATTCGGAGATCTTGGTCAACCGCGCCCGGACTCGCTGGAGGAGAGCCCATGAGCCCCGGGCTGGCGATATTCAGTGGTATCTTGCTGTTGACCGGCGCGCTGTTCACGGTGGTCGGTGGAGTTGGGATTTTACGCATGCCAGATGTTTTTACCCGTATGCATGCGGCCGGCATCACCGACACTATCGGGGCCGGCACGACTATAGCCGGGCTGATGCTGATTGCTGGCTGGAACCTGCTTCTGGTAAAACTGGCAATCGTCCTGTTGTTCCTGCTACTGCTCAACCCGACAGCCTCACACGCGCTGGCCCGAGCCGCCATACACGGAGCACGCCGGCCCTGGCTGGGAGGACCCGGAGACAGCCAGTGATCGAGCTGGTTAATTTCGTGTTACTCGGCCTGCTGGCCGTGACCGCTCTGGCGGCCATCCGTCTGCATGATCTTTTTGCTGTGACGATGATGTTCGGCATCTACAGCCTGCTGGCCGCCGTGGTGTTCGTTGTGCTGGACGCCGTTGATGTGGCGTTTACCGAGGCTGCGGTCGGTGTCGGCATTTCCACCATTCTCATGCTTGCCACTATCGGTCTGGTCGGTCGTCAAGAGCGGCGCCCGTCGCATCGCCCGCTACTACCCCTGGCGGTCGTCATCGTAACAGGCGCGGCACTGGTATATGGAACGCTGGACATGCCGGGTTTCGGAGATCCCGACGCGCCGGTTCAACGGCACGTCGCGCCCCGTTACCTGGAACAGTCACCAGAAGAGATTGGTATTCCAAACGTGGTGACCGTGGTTCTGGCAAGTTATAGAGGTTACGACACCCTGGGGGAATTGACGGTGATCTTTACTGCTGGCGTTGGCATCCTGGCTCTGCTGGGTCTGCGCCGACGCAGACCCAGCACACAACCCACGGAACAGGAAAAGACGTGAGAGACAACCCAGTACTGCGCGTGGTGACCAAAATCGCAATCCCGTTGATACTGCTGTTCGCCCTTTATGTTCAGTTCCACGGGGACTATGGTCCTGGAGGTGGGTTCCAGGCCGGAGTGATTTTTGCCGCGGCATTCATCCTCTACGCCCTGGTCTTCGGCACCCGGGCCGCTCGCACGGTTGTCCCGCCTGCTGTACTGCGTACAGTAACCGCGCTCGGGCTGATTCTCTTTGCTGGTGTCGGCACGGTATCCCAACTGCTGGGTTCGCAGTTCCTGGACTATGACGCGCTGGCCGACAACCCGTTGCATGGCCAGCACATCGGGATTTTCCTCGTCGAACTGGGTGTCGGAATTACCGTGGCAGCAGTGATGATCACTTTGTTTCTAGCCTTTGCAGGACGACAGGACGAGCCTTGAACGCGCTGGGTCTTTACAACTATTGGATCGTCATCTTTCTCATGATGACCGGGTTTTACGTGGTCATTGCCAGCGGCAATCTGGTCAAGAAGATCATCGGCTTGAATCTGTTTCAGGCGTCTGTGTTCATACTGTACATCAGCGCCGGCAAAGTCAGCGGGGGTTCTGCCCCGATACTTCGAGAAGGCATCGAGAGCTACTCCAACCCGCTGCCCCACGTACTGATTCTCACGGCGATCGTGGTCGGGGTGGCTACAACGGCACTGGGTCTGGCCTTGGTGGTGCGTATCCGGGAAGCCTACGGTACCGCCGAAGAAGACGAGATCCACCGACAGGACGAGTCGTTGTGATACTCAACCAACTGCCGGCCCTGCAAGTCACGCTACCCCTGATTGCAGCCCCTTTGTGTCTGTTGCTGCGGTCTGGCCGTGCGGCCTGGTTGCTGTGTGTGACCGTCAGCACAATCGCTTTGGGCATCGCATTGCTACTGCTCGATGAGGCCTTGGAAAAGGGGCTCATCGTTTATGATTTCGGCGGCTGGGCTGCGCCGTGGGGCATTGAGTACCGCGTCGACGTGGTCAACGCTTTTGTGCTGATGATTGTGTCAGGCATCAGCACTTCTGTGCTCCTGTTTGCCAGGATAAGTGCGGCCAGCGAGATCGACGATGACCGGCAGAGCCTGTTTTACACCGCCTGGCTGCTGTGCCTGACTGGTCTGCTCGGCATGGCCATCACAGGCGATGCGTTCAATCTTTTTGTGTTTCTCGAAATCTCATCTTTGTCGAGTTACGTCCTGATCGCGATGGGCCCGGACCGCAGGGCCCTGACGGCGTCCTATCAGTACCTCATCATGGGCACCATCGGTGCGACGTTTATCCTGATCGCGGTCGGTCTGCTTTATCTGGTGACAGGTACGCTCAACATGGCAGATCTCGCCGGACGGATTCCGGATCTGGCCGACAACCGCACCCTTCGTGCGGCGTTCGCTTTTCTGACCGTCGGCATGGGCCTCAAGCTGGCTTTGTTTCCTCTACACCTTTGGCTGCCCAATGCTTATACCTATGCGCCTTCTGCGGTAACTGCTTTTCTCGCCGCAACCGCGACAAAGGTCGCTGTTTATGCGCTGGCGCGTTTCATGTTCAGTGTGTTTGGAACGGCATTTGCCTTCGACAGCATGCCGCTGCAGCTGATCCTTGTTGTCCTTGGCACTGCTGCCGTACTGTCCGGATCCACCATTGCGATTTTCCAGCACAATGTCAAACGCATGCTGGCCTATTCCAGCGTGGCCCAGATCGGTTATCTGATGCTAGGCCTGAGCCTGGCTACTGCCGCTGGCCTCACTGCAACACTGGTTCACCTGTTCAACCACGCCCTGATGAAGGGCGGTCTGTTTCTGGCCGTAGGCTGCATGGCTTATCGTCTTGGCACTACCCGACTGGCTGACCTGGCCGGCATCGGCTTCCGTATGCCGTGGACGACAGCAGCCTTCGTGATCGGAGGGTTGAGCCTTATCGGGCTGCCGCTCACCGCCGGATTCATCAGCAAGTGGGTCCTGGTGCAGGCCGTGCTGGAAAACGGCTGGTGGCCACTGGTCGTGGTGATCGTCGTCGGTGCACTGCTGGCGGTGATCTATATCTGGCGGATCGTGGAAACCGCCTACTTTAGAACGGTCTCAGAGGGTCGGGATGATTTCGTAGAGGCTCCCCTGGCACTGTTACTCCCTACCTGGTTGCTGATCGGCGCGAACATCTATTTCGGTATCCACACAGACTTGAGCCTGAATGTGGCCCGACTCGCCGCTGACTTTTTGACTGGCGGCTAGTCATGAGCTCTTCATTTTTTCTCGCCCTGGCCGTCCTGGCGCCTTTCGCCGGTGCGGCGTTGGTGGGGTTCACTGGTAGCCGGCCCAACCTTCGCGAGAGCGTAAGTCTTGTCTGTGGTATCGCCACACTGCTCGCCGGTTTGTTCCTGCTACCGACCATCCTCGCGGGCCATCGACCCAGCCTGTTGTTGGCAACACCGCTGCCGGGGGTGCCCATAGCGTTTCAAGTAGAGCCGCTTGGGATGCTGTTCGCCCTGATCGCCAGTGCGCTCTGGATTGTCACGACGATCTACTCGATTGGCTACATGCGCGGCCACGGCGAACCGCATCAGACTCGTTTTTTCGCTTTCTTTGCTATCGCCATCGGCAGCGCGATCGGGGTCGCTTTTGCACAGAACCTGTTTACTCTGTTTGTCTTTTACGAGTTGCTGACAGTATCCACCTACCCACTTGTCGCCCACGCGGGCACAACCGAGGCCAAACGCGGCGCGCGGGTCTATCTCGGTATCCTGATGTCGACCTCAATGGGGTTCTTTCTGCTGGCGGTCATCTGGACATGGAACCTGGCTGGCACCACGGATTTTCGTGAAGGCGGCATATTGGCCGGTGTGGCATCCCCGATGGTTATCGGAATTCTATTTGCTCTTTTTGCCTTCGGCATTGGCAAAGCCGCCCTGATGCCGTTTCACCGCTGGCTGCCCGCGGCAATGGTCGCACCCACTCCGGTCAGCGCCCTGCTGCATGCCGTAGCCGTGGTCAAAGCTGGTGTTTTCGCCATCCTCAAGGTCACGATCTATGTGTTTGGGATCGACCTTGTACACGGCACTCGTTCTACCGACTGGCTGCTTTGGGTCGCCGCTGGGACGATCATTATTGCCTCACTGGTTGCTCTACACCAGGACAACCTCAAGCGTCGACTCGCTTACTCGACAATCAGCCAGTTATCCTACATTGTCATGGGGGCCCTGCTGGCCAACGCCAGCGGGATCATCGGTGCGACCCTGCACATTGCTATGCATGCGTTTGGCAAGATCACGCTGTTTTTCTGCGCCGGGGCGATTCTTGTGGCCGCTCATAAGACCGAGATCAGCGAGATGAATGGCCTGGGACGGCAGATGCCGATCACCATGGGGGCGTTCCTTCTGGCGAGCATCAGTATCGCCGGATTGCCACCCATGGGCGGTTTCTGGGGCAAGTGGTACCTGGCGTTCGGAGCACTTGACGCCGGCTACGGAGTCCTGGTCGGTGTCCTGATGCTGAGTACACTGCTCAATATCGCCTACCTGCTCCCCATTCCAATCCGGGCCTTTTTCAGCGTTGATCGCAGCACCACTGCGGGTATCACTGAAGCCCCTGTGGCTTGCCTGATCGCGATCGGTGTGACGACGACAGTATGCCTGGTGCTGTTCTTCTATCCGGCCCCGATACTACAGCTGGTCGGACCGTTGGTCCGCTAGGGACCTTATGGAAAATCATCAGATTCAACCTGGGGTCGAACCGCAAGAATGATCTTTAGAGCGCTCCTTTGCTTGTGCATTGCACTGGTGATCCTGGAGATCATCGTTCACCGACACGTTATTTTCGGCTGGGAAGGATGGCCTGGGTTTTACGCCCTCTGGGGTTTCGTCTCGCTGTTCGCGATCGTGATCCTGGGCAAGCAGCTGCGCCGTCTGATCAAGCGGGACGAGAACTACTACGATGACTAGCCTGCCACCGGGCATCATCATTCTCGCAGGGGCCTTGGTGTTGCCTTGGCTGCCCCGCAACGCTCAGGCCACAGGCGCCCTGGTACTGCCGGCTCTGGGCCTGGTGCAACTCCTGTTCCTGTCCGAGGGGACTTTCCCCGGAATTGAACTGGCCGGTTTGAGTCTACTGCCGGTGCGGGTGGACCGACTGAGCTTGGTGTTCGGTTATATCTTTCACATCGCCGCTTTTATTGCTGCGCTTTACGCACTGCATGTGCGGGATACAACCCAGCATGTCGCGGCGATGTTGTACGTCGGAAGCGCCATCGGCGCTGTGTTTGCGGGTGACCTGGTCACTTTGTTCATCTACTGGGAGATCACGGCTCTGGCCTCCGTATTCCTGATCTTTGCCAGCCGCACCGAACAGGCTTACCGAGCTGGAATACGGTATCTGGTCGTCCAGGTCGGATCAGGCGTTCTGCTACTGTCGGGCATCCTTGTCTACTATCAGGATTCCGGCTCACTTTCCTTCGACCAGCTGATCGGCCCTGGTGGAAACCTGAGTGAGGCCAGCCCTGGTGTGTGGCTCATATTTGCTGCTTTCGGAATCAAGTGTGCTTTTCCTTTTCTGCACAACTGGCTACAGGATGCCTACCCGAGGGCGAGTGTAACCGGCGCAGTCTTCCTCAGCGCTTTTACGACCAAGCTCGCAGTCTATGCACTGGCACGGGGTTTTCCCGGTACTGAGGTGCTGATCGGCATCGGCGTCGTGATGACGCTCTTCCCGATCTTTTTTGCAGTAATTGAGAACGACCTGCGGAAAGTGCTCTGCTACAGCCTCAACAATCAACTGGGCTTTATGGTCGTGGGTATTGGGATTGGCACTGAGTTGGCGCTGAACGGTGCAGTTGCCCACGCCTTCGTCCATATTCTTTACAAGGCGCTTCTCTTCATGTCCATGGGCGCTGTGCTATACCGAACCGGCACGATCCGGGCATCTGACCTGGGCGGGCTGTACCGATCGATGCCGTGGACAACAGCATTTTGCATTGTCGGCGCGATGTCGATCTCCGCTTTTCCGCTGTTCAGCGGTTTTGTCGCAAAGTCCCTGACTCTGTCAGCGGTGGTCGAAGGCCACTATGTGCTGACGTTCATCGGCCTTTTGATTGCGTCTGCAGGCGTCATGGAGCATTCAGGTATCAAGATCCCGTATTTCGCCTTTTTTGGGCACGACTCTGGTATTCGATGCCGGGAGGCCCCCTTTCACATGTGCCTCGCCATGGGTGTGACCGCGATATTGTGTATCGGGATCGGCTGGGTTCCGGCGCCCCTTTACGCGATCCTGCCCTACCCTGTGGTGTACCAGCCCTACGCAGATTTCGGACATTCCTTAACCCAGCTTCAATTGCTGCTGTTCGCTGCACTCGCTTTTGCGGTACTCCTACGCAGCGGCTTGTATCCACCCGAGCAGGCTGCGATTAACCTCGATACAGACTGGTGGTACCGGCGGCTGGCGCCGCGGCTGCTGCGTTTCGGGACAGAACGCGTGGTCCTGGCGCGTGACATCCTGGCCGAGGCAACACGATTCGTCGGTCGGTCCCTGATGCGGGCCGTACTTCGACACTATGGCCCGGAAGGGACCCTCGCCCGGACGTGGCCGACCGGTAGCATGGTGTTGTGGGTAGCCGTTCTACTGGCAGCCAGCCTGATCCTGTACTACGTCTAGTTGTATAAGCGCTGCCCGGTGACAGTCGACCCGAGGTGCTGCTCCCAGTCGGAACCGAGTTCAGTTAAAGTTCTGGCAAAGAATTGTCCCGCTCAGGCGGACACAGAAACTAAAGACGAGCAACAGAATGATGCTACCGTGGCCTGACACTGCACTGACCGAACGTCTGGGTATTCGCTATCCCATCATCCAGGCACCAATGGCCGGTGCGTCGACACCGGCGCTCGCGGGTGCCGTCTCAAGTGCCGGAGGACTGGGTTCGCTGGGCCTTGCGATGCACAGCATCGAGGCCGTGCATCGAGACTGTAAATTGGTAAGCGATACCACCGCTGGGCCGTACAACGCCAACTTTTTTGTCCATCAGGAACCGGCTAACGACCCACAACGTGCCGCCGACATCAGAGAGCTCCTAACGCCCTATTACCGTGAACTCGGCCTCGGCGAAGTACCCGATGCCGTCGTATCTGCCCCGACATTCAACCAGGCGCATCTCGAGGCTGTACTTGAGATCCGGCCTCCGGTGGTGAGTTTTCACTTTGGCCTTCCCGACGACCATGCTTTCCAGGCGATCAAGAAAGCTGGCCTGTTTACCCTCTCATCAGCGACCAACGTGGCGGAAGCCCGCACACTGGAATCACGGGGTGTCGATGCAATCGTTGCCCAGGGATTCGAAGCGGGTGGACACCGAGGAACTTTTGCCGGACCTTACGAAAGCGGGCAGGTCGGTACTCTGGCGCTGGTGCCCCAGATCGTCGACGCGGTCTCGGTGCCGGTCATCGCGGCGGGTGGGATCGGCGATGGCCGGGGCATCGCCGCCGCTCTTGCCCTCGGTGCTGTCGGTGTTCAGCTCGGCACGGCGTTTCTGACCTGTCCGGAATCTGCCGTACACCCGCTGTATCGCAAGTTGCTCGGAGCAGCACGGGATGATCAGACCCGGATCACGCAGGCGTTTTCCGGACGACCTGCACGCGGGCTGGAAAACCGTTACCTGCGAGAGATGGCAGGCCACGAGGCATCGTTTCCGGACTTCCCCATTCTCAACACCCTGACCGGACCACTGCGAAAAGCCAGCGCCGAAAACAACAGTCCAGACTTTCTGTCGTTGTGGTCGGGGCAGAGCGCCGCCCTTTCCAGACCTCTGCCGGCCGCGGAACTGATCGCGGCACTGGTGGTAGAGACTGAGTCGGTCTTGAACGGCCTTTCCGCGGCGGACTGAACCACTCCAAAATAAATCGTGTTTCCGGCAGGCCCCCTCATTCTAGGCGCTACCCTGGGCTGACCGTTACGCTCGAGTGTGGCGTCGCCCACCCGCTGTGCTCAGATGTCCTGTCTTATAAAACGCATTGCCTGCCGGGCGGTACGCCGCACCATCTTGCGCCGCAAGGGCGATGTCAGCAATCGGTTGAGTGCGGCCAGTGCGATATCTCCGGCAGGGCCAGCTTCTGTTGACGCCGACAGGCGCTGGACAGCCTGGATGGTCTTGAGCAGATGAACCGAAGCGATGTACTCCGACTCACCGTGATCCAGCATCCGGGCAGTCGCTTCGACAAAGAATTGGGATTTATCGGGCACCTGCCAGTCTTCAAACTGGACATCTGAATCAGCGTGACCGATGTTGCGACCGGCAAAACACGCCATCTGCAAAAGCCCGGCCGGCCACAGGTCGGGATACCGACTGCACAGGGTCAGAACAGCATCCGCAAAGGTCAGCGCGTGAGAGAAATCCAGCCAGCCCCGGTCACTGCCGTAGGGCGTGTCCAATTCTTCCAGGCAACTGAGATCAAAAGTCAACATGTTCAGCGCATTGGCCGTCAGCAGAGCGCGGAAAAGCAACTGCGGTTGCAAACCACTGTGCCTCGCGACCTGGGCCATGGCTCTGGCCGGGTTGAGACCGACAAAGGATAGTTCCGAGCATAGGGTGCCGTTTTCCTTTCGATCATAGACTGCAAGCGCCTCAGCATAACTGGCGAAATCGGGGATCAGATCCTCCCTGAATGCCGAGATGATCCCACGCACCAGCGACAGCAGCAGCGGTTCGGNGACTGAATCGCCAAGGCGCCGGATCAGGTCACCAGCCTTGTGGACATAGATCGCTGCATGGCCGAAGCTGGCATAGTGGGCCAATGCCGCACGGGCCAGACCGCGTTCCATCGTACGATACGGGTCACCGGCTGCCACGGCGCCCCGAGTCAGACGGATTGCAGTCGGCTCGTCCTCTCGCTCGAGGGCATCGACAAATGTCTCCTCGTCCCATTTATCAATTCCCAAAGCAAAAGGGTAGGCGGCCTCACGCAGGGTATCGTCGGCCATGTGCCCGACCGCTTCGAGCAGACAGATGAGCTGATTCTCAGGCGATTCGGCGAACCTGTCGTACAGAACCAGCCAGTCAGCCGCCCCCGCGTATGCGTGCGTCCAACCAAATTCCATACGCTCGTGTGACCATTCGATGGCCTTGANCATGGCAGCCGTTGGGTCGGCGCNTGTCCGGACAATCCGNGCCAGTTCTCTGGCAAGGCGCTCGTAGTCGTGGTCATCAAAGGCTTTTTTCAGGTCAAGCAGAGCTCGTTCGAACTGCACTTCGAACGGGGGATCGATGATTTCGATCCAGATACTGTCGCCGCGGACCTCTACTGGGTAAGTACGCAGACGATCGCCGCCACGCTGGTTGTCCCCCGTGACGAGGTCAAATTTCCAGTTATGCCAGTTGCAGGTCAGCTGGCAGTTCTCATCCAGCACCCCTTGACGCAGCGGATAACCCTCATGGGGACAGCGGTTGTTGCAGGCGTAGATACCCCTGACGGTCTCAAACAACACGATCTGACGGCCTTCCAACCGGAAGACTGTACGTCCCTCACGCTTGAGTTCCTTGACGTCCGCTGCCCTGATCCAGCCCTGTGTCATTGTGTTTTTCACGTTTGTTCAGTCCAATGTGTCATACCGCGGGCCGGCCGAGAAATCTCTGCCCGCGTTCGGCCACGGCCGTGTCGTTCACATAAACGTTGAATTCTTCCTTCGCGACCCCGGATTCCAAACCCTGATGCAGGGATGGCAGGTGAGAAATATGGGATATCGCTCTCCAGTTCTAATCAGCACCTTCAGCCGGATAATATAGGCCTCGAGTGACAATCATCCAAACGCAACGGACCCGCATGACCCTGACACATTCCGGGAAAGCCATTGCCGCGGGAATAACAGGCAAACGATGTCCGGGGCACCGGCAGCGTGGTGGTCCGCTATGTCCATCCTGAANCNTTCGGGGTCGACCGCTCCGGAACTNTTCAGCGCCTTCGGAAATCGGAGCTACCGGTTCCAGTTCGGTTCTGACCTGCTGAATTCTTGGGCGTTCGAAATGGAAACGCTCATCCTGGGCTGGTTTGTACTGGTCACCACCGATTCGCCGCTGCTGCTCGCGGCATTTGCTGCTCTCAATTTCAGTGGAACGTTGCTCAGCCCGTTCTTTGGTGTGCTCGCAGACCGGGTCGACCGNCGGACGCTNCTCATCATTTTNCGAGGGATCTACGCGACACTGGCTGGTGTGATCCTGGTGCTNGCGGTTNTTGGCTCTGTCGAGCCCTGGCAGGTGTTTCTCATCTCTGCCTTTTCCGGCCTGGTCCGGCCATCTGACTTCGCCGTGAAGTTTGCACTGATCGCCGACAGTGTCCCGCGTAAAGACCTGCGCAACGCCATAGGTTTTTCCCGGGCCACCATGGACTCGGCGCGCATATTCGGTGCGCTGCTTGGTGCAGGACTCTTTTCGACTCTGGGTATCGGTGCTGCCTATGGCGCTGTGGTGGGGCTCTATCTTGTCAGCATACTGCTGGCTTTCAGGATCNCCACCCGGCGCAGCCGGCCCGCGGAGAGCACCAGGCCCTGGACCGAACTCGTGTCAGGCTTTGCTTACATCCGCCGGAACCAGACCCTGCTTACCATCATGGCGCTGGCTTTCCTGGCGAATTTTACCGGTTTCCCGATCATCCGCGGCCTGCTACCGGCTCTGGCCAGGGACATCTACGGCATGAATGAGAACGGCCTCGCCTGGTTGATCGCTCTGCTGGCAGTCGGCGCACTGCTGGGATCACTGCTCACCGCAACGCTGATTCGAGTCAGGACCCCGGGCCGAATGATGGTGTTCTGGATTCTCATCTGGCATGCCCTGATCATCATTTCGGGCCAGTTCAGCTCGGTGTTTGCCGGCGCTGTGCTGATTACAGTGATCGGTCTGGCGCAGAGTTTCGCGATGATCCCGATGTCTGTTCTTCTGCTGAATACTGCCGATGAATCTTACCGCGGCCGGATATCTGGAATCCGCATGCTGGCCGTCTACGGGATGCCGATGGGATTGCTTATGGGTGGGGNGTTGATCGAGTGGATCGGCGTACCGGCGACAACTGTCGTGTTCGGCGGCGTTGGCCTCGTGGGCAGCACGGCGATTGTTGCCCGGTGGCGAAATATTCTGCACAATTAAGNACGGCTGCCTCTCCTGGGTTTGATAAAATCGCTTGNGNGCAGCCGGGGCCTTGCGNGCNGNCTGANGTNCTCTCACAACCAAGATTCAGTGGTGATTTCATTGCGAAGCGGTATCGGTGCTGTCCTTTTGCTGTTGCTCTGCGTCTCTACCTGGGCCGACGATTATCAGGCCGGTTCGATCCACATCGATCCNCCCTGGTCCAGGGCCCTGCCACCGTCCAGCACACACGGCGCGGTTTACCTGACGCTGACAAACCACGGCCACCAGCTGGACCGCCTGGTCGAGGCGGCCTCTCCTATTGCCCAACACACCGAATTTCACACGCACCGCCTAGAAGACGGCATGATCAAGATGCGCCAGATCGAGTCCCTTGCCCTACCGCCACATGAGACAGTCTCGTTTGTACCCGGCGGCCATCACATCATGCTGATCGGTCTTAAACAACCACTCAAACAAGGCCATCAGTTCCCCATAGTGCTTCAGTTTGAGCAGGCGGGAGAGATCACTCTCGAAGTCACCGTGCANGCCGNCGGGGCGACCAGTGCTTCTCAGACAGNCCATGACCATGGCGGATCACAGACACACCAGGCCGGGCAAAAACACAATCACGNTCAGGACNCCNCCGATGACTCGAAAACGCCGATCAAGCGGATTGAACTNGTGATTCAACACGGCAAGGTGGCCATCAAGGATAAGACAGTTCGGGTGAACCAAGGCGAGAGGCTGGAGCTTTATTGGTCCAGCGACAAACCCTGGGTGCTGCATCTGCACGGCTACNACATCGAGACAGAGGTCACACCGNACTCTCCCGCAGTNATGCGTTTTACGGCCCACGCCAGCGGGCGCTTTCCGGTCGAGCGTCATGGCGGGTCTGGCCACAACAACCTGATCTATCTCGAGGTACACCCCAGGTAGCCCACTGTAACGACTCTGACTGTGGGCCTGCACATCGATCCCGCCACGAGCCATAGATCGTCTTCGGTACGAACGATCATCAGATNGAACTACTTTTAGGCACCTACTCCTGACCCGCCGGTGATTCCGGTATTTCCCTCCTCACACGGGCTCAGGAATAGNGTAGCGGTCGAGATTGTCTTCGAACTCGTGCAGGCGCTTCCAGATCGAGCGTAGCTCGGTGATCGTGGTCCAGTTGTGCAGAAACAGCGCAAAGCCCCCGTGTACCCGGGAGAATGCGTTGGAGACCTGAACCATTACGCCGAGTGTGATCAGACCGGTAAAAAGACCGGGGCCCATAACCAGATAAGGAAAAATAATCATAAACTGATCATAGGAAGTCGACCAGGCATCAAAGTACCCATAGTGCAGGTACAGCCGCTGATAGTTGTACCGGATGTTGCTGAAGAATCCACGCAGTGCTTCCGGGTGCGCATGATTGGTCTTGTCATCNTCGCCCAGTACCAGATCCTTACGGAAGGCNGCTTCGACCTTCTGGTTGTTGTATTCCAGGCCCGGCAGTTTCCAGCCGACAAACCAGGATATCGCAAGCCCCCCGAGAGAGATGACCAGGGCACCCCAGACCAGCGATCCCTCGATATCTCTCAACACTGGCACATCGACCTTGTCGGATAAGCCGTAAAGCACTGGGATAAAAGCAACCAGGGTCATAATTGCGCGGACGATCTGCAATCCCAAAGATTCAACGATGCGGGCAAAGCGGTTGCAGTCCTCCTGGATGCGCTGGGAGGCTCCTTCGATCTCGTGCTGAACCGCCCGCCAGCGGGGGATNTAGTCAAAGGTCATCGCTTCGCGCCACCTCAGGCCATAGATGCGTGTGAACCAACCGGTGAATATGGCCAACAGAACATAAGGAAAGGCTATTACGGCAAATGAGGGGGAACCCTCAAAACCCGAAAGAACGTAGTCGAGGGAAATAAGCTCCGAGAAGAATAGATCGATTCCTTCGCCCGGCTTATCCTGGTAGTCAGCAGCGTTCTGCAGCAGATCGTAGAAGCCGCCATACCAGGTGTTGATCGCCACTGTCATCTGTACCTGCAGCCACAGTGAGGAAACCAGCAGCAGGCCACCACCATAGGCCCACGGCGCCCATTTGCGTGATGCGTAGAATGCCTTGATCATCGAATGCTCTCCTGTTATCGGTTATCTGCCCCATCGTTCGTCGCAATATACGATCCAGACCGGGCCCAATGATAAACAATCAACGCCCATCAGCTTCCCATTGCACCCACAGGTCATTCAAACTAGGCTTGCATCTGCTATCACAAATCCACAGCACACCTTAAAGGGCTCTTGGCTACAACTTAACAGTAAGAGCCTGGACACCATGGTGAACGAGTCGGTTCGGTTTTCCCCCACGGCTACAACCCACGAGGTCTGCGCAATGGTCGAGAAGTGGGGAATTACTGAAAGCTGACGACTTTCTCTGCTGCTAAGATTCTGGAAACGAGCCCCAAGCCGAATGCAATCGCACGNTGTTCAATCCGGGTGGACCGCCGANNAGCNCCCCACCGTGATTCTGATTCACGGCCTCGGGGGTAATCTGCATCTTTGGGATCAGGTCGTGCCAGTCTTGGAGAAACGATTCAGCGTGCTCCGCTACGACCTCAGAGGCCACGGTCAAAGCGATGCACCATCGGGCGACTGGTCTCTCGATGATTTCGCAAAGGACCTGCTGGAACTGTTCGATTCAAGAATGTTGGCCAGAGCACACCTGGTGGGGTTTTCCTTGGGCGGATTAATCGTCCAGCAATTTGCTCTCAGTCACCCTGAGCGTGTTGAGCGGTTGATCATCTTGAGCGCNGTTGCAGGACGCACCGAGGAAGAACGNCAGCAGGTGCGCGAGCGCCTNCGCAATCTCGAAAATGGCCAACTGGATACCAATATCGAGTTGGCTTTGGAACGCTGGTTTTCTCCAACCTTTCGTCGGGATCATCCTGAGCGCGTCCAGAAACGAATTGCCGAATTGCGAGCCACACCTCCTGATGGTTATCTCAAGGCACAGCGTGTTTTTGTCCTCAGCGACCTCGCAGACCAGCTGGACAGAATTCAATGCCCGACACTGATCATGACGGGTGAGCATGATCCGGGTTCCAATGTGCGGATGGCGCGGNTCATGCATGAGAAAATTAGAGGCTCACAACTTGAGATTCTGCCCGAACTTCGTCACAGCATACTGGTGGAGGCACCGAAACTGGTTGCCGAAAAACTCGATCGTTTCCTGATCTGATTANCGGGCTGTCCAAACTGGCACTTTAAAGAGAAGAGAGATTTGATGAGCAGCGACACTTTTGACTACCTGATACTCGGNGCCGGGTCGGCGGGCTGCGTNCTCGCCAACCGGCTCTCCGAAGACCCCGGGAACACGGTACATGTNCTGGAAGCCGGACCCATGGATCACAATCTGATGATCCACATCCCGGCTGGCGTCTATCATGTTGTCAAGAACCCCGCCATCAACTGGAACTACGACAGCGAAAGCGAGCCCGGTTGTGATGGTCGCGAGGTCCAGCTGCCACGTGGGAAAGTCATTGGCGGGTCTTCGTCGATCAATTCTATGGTGTACATGCGTGGCCACCCGCNCGACTACGACCGCTGGTCGGCCGAATTCGGGTTGCAAGAGTGGAGTTATGCCCGGTGTCTGCCGTATTTCAAGCGCTGTGAATCTTCAGATCGGGGAGAAAACGAATGGCGNGGGGGTCACGGGCCACTGGGCGTGACCCGTGGAAAGCTCGAGAACCCGCTTTTCGATGCCCTGTGGGAAGCCGGACTCCAGTCCGGTCAGGGCACATCGGAGGATTTGAATGGCTACCGACCTGAAGGCATCGCGCGGCTTGACAGCACGACGAAAAACGGTCGTCGCAGCAGCGCCGCGGTGGCCCATCTCAGGCCGGCACTGGCGCGACCGAATCTGAGCCTGACGACAAAAGCACTGGTCAACCGCCTGCTGATCGAGAACAACCGCGCTGTCGGGGTAGAGTACGAATCNATGGGTACCACGCACCAGCTGCGTGCGAACAAAGCCGTGATCATCAGCTGCGGTGCCATCAAAACGCCTCAGTTGCTGATGCTTTCAGGCATTGGTTCGGCTGATTANCTGAAATCCATGAACATCAGGACGCAGGCTGATCTTCCCGGCGTGGGTCAGAACCTACAGGACCATCTCAGCGTGACCATGGGTTTCGAGTGCAAGAAACCCGTCACACTGCATCGCCTGACGCACCCGCTGAAGAAACTCCAGGTTGGCGCACAGTGGCTGCTGACTCGCTCAGGTATCGGTGCATCCAACATCTGGGAAATGGGCGGCATGGTGTACGGGAACCAAAATGTCGACCACCCCAACCTGCAGTACCATTTCACCCCGGTCTACAGCGAGTGGANCGGACGAAAGTTAGAATTACAGCAAGGTTACCAGCTCAACTGTGATCAGTTACGCCCACTGAGCCGTGGTGAAGTGAGACTTCGCTCCAGCGACCCACGTGATCGACCGGCTGTGTATTTCAATTATCTCAGTCAGCCGCATGATCTTCGCGAACTGATTGAGAGCCTGAAGGCCATGCAGGACATTCTAGCCCAACCCGCGTTTGATCCTTTCCGGAGCCGACGAATCTCGCCAGCACCGGATGTAACGTCAGACCGGGAACTAGAGGCCTTCGTACGCAGCACCGCGACCACCGACTATCACCCCTGCGGCACCTGCAAGATGGGTGATGACGAGATGGCAGTAGTCGATCAGGCGCTTTGTGTGCGGGGTGTGGATGGCCTGCGAGTAGTAGATGCGTCGGTGATGCCGGATATCATAAGCGGCAATCTCAATGCCCCCATACAGATGATCGCTGAACGTGCCGCGGATTACATCCTTGGCAAACCAGCGTTGTCAGCAGAATATGCCCGCTTCCACTTCTCAGATCAGAGTGGCGATCACTACTGACCTTTCGAGAAATCAACGTATGAAGTTTCAACTTGTCATCAATATGGAGCGCATGTCAGCAACNGCCGANATGCAGGCNATTGCCAGACACACCNTGGAAATGGTCCAGATGGCTGACGCCGGTGGCTTTGAGATCGTCTGGGCCGCCGAGCACTACGGTCTAGAGATGACCATCGCACCGAACCCATTCCAGATCCTCACCTGGTTTGCNGCGCACACGGACCGGATNCGGCTTGGTAGCGCTGTCGTTGTCGCAGCCTACAATCACCCAATCCCGGTCGCGGGNCAGGCAGCACTGGTCGACCTCTACAGTGGCGGACGGCTGGAATTCGGCATCGGCTCGGGCGCTTACCAGTGGGAGTTCGACCGCATGAAGCCGGGTCTGGAACAACAGCAGGCCTATCGTTACGTCCAGGAAATGATCCCGGCCGTGAAGGCGCTGTGGCAAGGTGACTATACCCACGAAGGCGAATTCTGGCAGTTTCCCATGACGACTTCGGTACCGAAACCGGTGCAGCGGCCGCATCCGCCGCTGTGGGTCGCAGCCCGGTCACCGGTTACCTTTGATTTCGCTGCACGGAACGATTGCCACATCATGTCGTGGGCCCTGGCTCGACCGGTTTCCGAAGTGCAGATCTACCTGGATCGATTCGAAAAAGCCCTGAAGGACAACAACGTGTCGGCAAGGCCGATCTTCGCTACGATGCGCCAGACGGCAGTTTACGCCCGCCCCGATGATGCCGACCCCTATCTTGATGCACTGATTACCAAGTCCGGACGTTTCGAGAACCTTTTCCAGAATCTGGCCGATGTCAGAGACGGTTTTCCGGCACCGGTCGACCTAAAACAGATCTCGACCCGCTCGGAATTTGACCGTGAAACACTCAGAACCAACCTGATGTTTGGCACGCCCACTGAAGTGATCGACAAACTCATCGCTTATGATCGGCTGGGCGTCGATCACTTCATCTATAGCGCCAGCTACGGCCTCGACATGGCTCTTCAGAAACAATCCCTGAAACTTTTCATCAATGAGGTCATGCCTGCTTTTATCAACGGGACATGAAGCGCAACCGGATCACGCAGACATCGTAATGACGCTCTATCGGCAACTTGATCGTTTTATTCGACCCCCGTCACATTACCCCGCCCATAGGTTTATCCTGGGTGTTCCCTGTGACCTACAGCCTGTCAATTCATCTTCAAATCATCAAATGTTTATCTGATCCAGATCAGTTCAGCAACAAAGATAAATGGTTATAAATGAAAGTAGGTGGCCTGCTTGCCCCTCCGGCATTCCTGCAGTTCAACAACACAGGTAGATGGCCACCAAGTGGTATGACTTGTCATTCCTCTTAGTTGTGGGCCCTGCCTCCCGGCAGGGCTCTTTTGTTGATCAGGTCTCTTCTGGCAAGTAGCGCCGGATCGCGGTCTGTAGTTTGTCTGTGTCGCGGCCTTCGCGCTACTCACTACTTCTCTGATTCCAACTTACTTTAGTATTCTCTAATTGATATGACTACCGATGCTCCAGCAGACGCGGCATCAGTTCCACCAGATTACACGGCCGGGTCCGATAGTCCAGCTGAAACTGCAACAGTTTATCCCAACCAGTCGCACAGGCCCCCGAAGACCCTGGCAGAGAGAATACGTACGTACCGTTGGCCACCCCAGCCACCGCTCTTGACTGCAGCGTTGATGTACCGATCTCTTCATAGGAAATCATGCGGAACACTTCACCAAACCCCTCAAGGGTTTTTTCAAGCAATGGCGTGACCGCTTCAGGGGTACCATCAAAGCCGGTCACCCCGGTACCGCCGGTGGTAAGCACCACCTGGACACCAGGGTCGGCGATCCACCGCGAAATCACTGCCCGAACCTCGAAGATGTTGTCCGGGACGATGGTTTTCTCGAACAGAATGTGGCCGGCGCCTTCCAGGCGGGACACCAGCAACTGACCAGACTTGTCATCGGCTTCAGTTCTTGAGTCTGAGACCGTCAACACGGCAATGCTCACAGGTATGAACTCGCGTTTTGCAACCGTCATGGGTTCCGATTCCTGTTGTGACCACGTCGTTGACCGCCTATTATAGTTTGTCAGAATCGAGTTCCTATCATNGGGAAGAATGGACCCAGTATGACGATCAACGTCCGATTTTTTGCCAGCCTGCGGGAGCGGCTCGGCCTGGAACGTACCGAAATCCCGGCTGAAGGTGTCAATGACGTCCGCGACGTCTGGCAAGCAGTCAGTGATCAACCGCTGGATGAAGAGCTGCTGNTCGCAGTCAACCGCAACTACGCAAGCCTCGAGCAAGCCGTTGAGGACGGTGATGAAGTCGCGTTTTTCCCGCCGGTCACCGGCGGTTAATAGGCCTGGCCATGTACATCGATATTCGTCAGCAAGCGTTCGANCCCTGGCAGGAACTGGCCGCTTATCGCGAGCGCCTGCCCGCTGCCGGGCGAAGTGGTGCTTGTGCCGTGTTCGTGGGAACCATGCGCGACTACAATGAAGGCGACAGCGTGCGCTCGATGGTCCTCGAACACTACCCCGGGATGACCGAACGGCAGCTCGCGACGCTGGTCGGTGCTTCTTGTCAGACCCACGACCTGATGGATGCCTTGGTCATNCACCGTATAGGTGAGGTCACCCCTGGAGAAGACATCGTGCTGGTGGCAGNCTGGTCGGCCCACCGCGGTGCNGCCTTTGATGCTTGCCGAGAGATCATGGAAGCACTGAAATCGACCGCCCCGTTTTGGAAGAAAGAGACACTCGCCGGCGACAACGGCGAGCGCTGGGTGACACGTAACACATCCGGTTCATGACTTTTAGACGGTCTTGCGCGGCTGGTCCCGCCTGCTCACATTCCTCATCAGCGACGATGATCGATCCGTGGCAGAGCTACCGACAGGTCGTCGGAGAGGCTCAACCCGCTTACCCGGGTCACCAGCCAACCCCAGAGAAAGCCATGCTCCAACAACCATGGACGAATTCCAATCACGGCATCAGGNCCGCCGGGCAACGATCCAGGACTGGGCTTTAGCAGGGTCCTCACCGTCATCAAGGTCGATCAACTTCAAACCAGNGAACACCCGTTGCAACTCNCCAGGATCCAGAAGATAGGCNGGGTTAAAGGANGGCGACGATCTGAGATGATGAACGTTGAAAGTCTTGAAGAACAGCAGACCGTTAGGTTTCAGGGATGCTGCCATGGCCGGAAACAGATTCCGATTAAGGTATCTGAAGCAGACCACTAGGTCGTAGGCTGCTGGCTCGATCTTGAATATGTCGAGGTCCGCTGCCTGGACACGGATCTTTGTTCCCACCCGCCGGGCCAGTCGTTGACCGATCGCCAGCGCCGTTTCACTGCAATCCACNGCCAGGGTGTCGTAGCCAATGAGGGCGAGAAATACCGCGGCATGACAGGCCCCAGCCGCCAGATCGAGCGCTGNCCCATTGCCGTCTAGGTGACGCTGCCGGGCCTCAAGCAAAGAATCCACCCTGTGGTCCGGCTGCGGATCGGCCCTGCGATACTTCGTCTCCCAGCGCTCAACGTCATCACGCACGGCGCAGCTACATCTCCCCCATTCAGACCAGGCCGGCGAAGGGCTCGACCGTTACCGTTTCTCCCGCCTGGGCACCCATGCTGTCCATTTCCAGAACGATGAAACAATTGGCCTGGCTCATCGAGCTGAGTACCCCGGAACCTTGATCACCCGTGGTGCTGACAGTCAGTTCGCCGTGTTCATCCTGAACGAGGTAGCCGCGCTGGTACTCGGTGCGGCCGGGTTTTTTCTTCAGCCGGTTCAGGGCGCGGGCCGGGAGCCGNAACGGTTCACANGACTTCTCACCCATCAGACGTCGCAGGGCAGGCAGCACGAACTGGTAGAACGTCACCATGACCGATACCGGGTTNCCGGGTAAGCCAAAGAAAAACGCCTCCCCGATCCGACCGAATGANAGTGGCCGACCGGGTTTCATGGCCAATTTCCAGAAATTAACCTGGGCGATCTCATCCAGAATGTCCTTTACATAGTCCGCATCACCGACCGAGGCTCCGGCAGACGTGATGACCACATCCGCCATGTTCGCGGCCTGCAGTAAAGTCTCTCGGATACGGTCTCGATCGTCAGGGACGACACCCAGATCTATGAAATCCACAGCCAGCCTGGTGAGCATGCCGTGCAGGGTATAGCGATTCGAATCGTAGACCTCACCGAGTGCAAGAGGTTCTCCGATCGACCGAAGTTCGTCGCCGTTCGAGAAAAATGCTACCCGCGGCTTGCGCAGTACCCGCAACTCNCCGATCCCCAAGGAAGCGACCAGGCCAAGATCGGAGGGCAGCAACCGGTGGCCGCCAGCGAGCGCCAGGGTACCGGCTGCAAGATCCTCGCCGGCCTGTCGCACATGTTGTCCGGGCTTCTGACCAGGTGCAATACGGATCTGATCGCCGTTACATTCGACATGTTCCTGCATAACCACAGTGTCACAGCCTTCGGGTATGACGGCGCCGGTCATGATGCGCACGCACTGGCCGGCAGAAATCACTGCTGTGAACGCCCTCCCGGCCCAGGCGGTACCTATGACGGTCAGTTCTTTCAACCCAAGGTCGGAAGCCGCCAGCGCATATCCATCCATGGCTGAATTGGTGTGGTTGGGTACGTCGACCGGTGAATGCAGCGCCTCTGCAAGGATACGCCCAAGTGCTTCCCGCACCGGCAGCTGTTCAACGTCGCTGAGCGGGGTGACCGACTCGGCTATGCGGGTCAAGGCGACATTGACCGGAAGCAAGCCGGGATCGTATTCGTCTTCACAATTGGGTTGAACGATCACTTCAGTCTGGCTGTTCATTTTCTCGCTTCCAGTGCCCCGACTTGCCACCAGATTTCTCCAGCAGGCGCACGGCGCGGATGGTCATTGCCCGGTCAACCGCCTTGCACATGTCATAAATTGTCAGCAAGCCGACCTGTACTGCCATCAGTGCTTCCATCTCGACACCAGTTCGTTCCCTTGTCTGGGCTGTGGCTTGGCAATGGACAGTGGCGTTTTTCTCATCCAGTTCGAATGTCACCTCGACCCGGGTCAGCGACAACGGGTGACACAACGGCACCAGCTCGGCAGTACGTTTGGCGGCCATGATCCCTGCCACCCGAGCCACGGCCAGAACATCTCCCTTGGCATGGGAACCCTGGGTGATCATCTGCAATGTCTTGGCCTGCATAGTGATCTGCCCTTCGGCGANCGCCAGGCGTTCGGTGACCGCCTTGNCGCCAACATCGACCATCTGCGCCTCACCNCGCTGGTTGATGTGTGTCAGTTTCTGGCTATGTGGCACGGGTCTTTCCACTCAAATTCAAACGGCCGGCTATTGTAGCGATTTTCCTACCGATGAGTCTTTGCTGTCGCTCAAGATCCGGTTCAGCCGTGATAAAATAAGGTTGATTAAATTACCCAAATTCTGGAGCTGTCAGGCATGGCCTTTTCGTCGATTATGGAGGAACTGGGGTCACTCGCCCCGTCTTTCAGTCTGTCCAACACCAACCCTAATGCAGGAAAACCGGTTGTTTCGCTGGAAGACTTTGCCGGCTCGCCTGCTTTGCTGGTTGCGTTCATCTGCAACCACTGCCCTTACGTGATTCACATCCGCGAAAGTTTTTCTGTCTTTGCNGCGGAGTACCAGGNNAGAGGTCTTGGCGTCGTCGCTATCTGTTCCAACGACGTGACCACCCATCCCGATGACGGTCCTGAAAAAATGACAGCCGAGGCGGTTGGGCACGGCTTTCCGTTTCCTTACCTGCACGATGAGGCTCAGGATGTAGCCAAAGCCTATCGGGCTGCGTGTACACCGGATTTTTTTCTCTACGATGACGCTCTCAGACTCGTTTACCGAGGCCAGTATGATGCCAGTCGCCCGAACAATGATGCGCCCATTGACGGCCATGCACTAAGGGCTGCCACTGACGAGGTGCTCGGCGGACAGGCGATCACAGCAAACCAGATCCCGAGTATGGGCTGCAACATCAAGTGGAAGAGCGGCCAGGAGCCTGATTACTTTCCCAGCTGAGATCTTTCCCCGGCAATCGGGCTGGGGCAGAGTCCGCCAGCGGCGGGCCCACGCCATGTCATGATGTTCTCGATATTCCTGATCTTCACCGGGGCAGCCGTCCTGGCGACAGTTGCTCTGTACGCTCGCCAGTCTCTTCTGATGGCGTACATCCTNCTGGGTGCTATCGTTGGACCCGCCGGGTTCGGGATGGTCGACGATCCGCAGCTTATCGAGGACATAGCGCACGTCGGGATCATCTTTTTGTTGTTTCTTCTCGGGCTGGACCTGTATCCGAAAAAGTTGCTCCAGCTNCTGAAAGAAGCCACCNTGGTCATGATTGCCAGCACGCTGCTCTTCGGCGTGCTTGGATTCGGGATCGCGGCAGCATTCGGTATGCATCGGGACGACTGCCTGATAGTGGGTCTGGCAACCACCTTCTCCAGCACCATCATCAGCCTCAAGCTGCTGCCGACCACTGTCCTGCACCACCGCCACACCGGCGAAGTGATGATCAGCATTTTGTTATTGCAGGATCTCTTCGCCATAACAGCCCTGCTCATCCTGCACGGGATCTCCGGCGACGGGCTGGGCCTGCACAGGTTCGGTCTTCTGGTGCTGGCGCTTCCGCTGCTGTTGCTCGGGGGCCTCGCTGGCGAGCGCTGGCTGTTGCGGGCCCTGTTCCGTAAGTTCGACAANATAGGCGAATANGTCTTCCTGCTTACCCTCGGCTGGTGCCTTGGCCTGGCCCAACTGGCAAATTTTCTGGGTTTGTCCTACGAGATGGGTGCGTTCATCGCCGGTGTGACCATCGCCAACAGCCCGATAGCACCCTATATCGCGGAGAGTCTCAGGCCACTTAGGGATTTTTTTCTGATCATGTTCTTCTTTGCCCTGGGTGCGAGCCTGGATTTCAGCTCGGTCGGACGGGTCTGGCTACCAGCACTAGTACTGGCAGCAGCTGTGGTGATCGTCAAACCCCTGACCTATCATGGACTGTTCAGGTCAGCCGGGGAAAGCCCTGCCCTGGCTTCAGAGGCGGGCGTGCGACTGGGGCAATTGAGTGAGTTCTCTTTGCTTCTGATCATGGTGGCTCTACAGGGNGGGCTGGTCAGCTTGGATGCCGCCACTACTGTGCAGCTGGCGACGGTCATCACGTTTGTGGTTTCTTCTTACGCTGTGGTCATGCGCTATCCGACACCCATCGCCCTGTCCGATCGCCTCCGCCGAGACTGAACGCTTGCTCTGTCAGGCCAGGTGTATCGCGCGATTGCTCACCTGCCTCAATCACCCCNACGGGTNGTTCCCAGATCAAGCCAGCACAGTGGATTCGGGTGCGTCCGGCCTGACTCAGCAGGATCTCAGCTCTCGACGACCGAAGCCTGGTTACGCACCTCACTGACTGCGGCTGCAAGAGCGTCGTCATCGGCCAGATAAAAACGCCCCTTCACTGTTAGATTGTCCTGAAACTCGTAGACTATTGGGATNCCGGTCGGGATGTTGAGCTGCAGGATGTCCTCCTCGGACATACNGTCAAGAAACTTGACCATTGCCCGCAGGCTGTTACCGTGGGCAACAATCAGTACTCTGCTGCCCTTCTGCAGTTGCGGCAACAGTACCTCATCCCACCATTGCTCTACCCGAACAAGAGTATCGGCCAGTGACTCGGTAGCAGGCAGATCCGTAAAACCGTTATAACGCGGGTCTGCTGATGGGTGTGTCGGATCGTCCACCGAAAGAGCCGGTGGTCGCACTGCGTAGCCTCGGCGCCATTTCAGTACCTGCTCAGCGCTGTGTTTCTCCGCGGTTTCCTGCTTGTTCAACCCCTGCAAAGCACCGTAGTGCCGTTCGTTCAGTCGCCAGTCAGTCTGCACCGGAAGATACATCTGGTCCATTTCCTCCTGTATCAGCCACAGCGTCCGAATCGAACGCTTGAGNAAGGACGTCATGGCAAGATCAAACTGGAAACCGTTCTCTCGCAGCGTGCAGCCGGCTTTGCGGGCTTCTTTAACTCCACGATCCGAAAGGTCAACGTCCATCCANCCGGTGAACCGGTTGTCCAGATTCCAGGTGCTCTGCCCGTGTCTGATGAGTACCAGTTTTTTCATTGCATAGCTCTGTGGTCGTTCTTATCCNCGGTTAAGTCTGGTTAGAATGGCTCTTCACGCAGCACCTTCACCAACTTTGCCAGCGCCTGGCCACGATGGCTGCGGCTGTTTTTGCTTGCCGGATCAAGTTCTGCAGTTGTTTGCTCTCCGCCGGCAAACAGAAATACCGGATCGTAGCCGAAGCCATTTTCACCGCGGGGCTCGGTTGCGACGCACCCTACCCAGGTNCCGCTGCAGATGACTGGAGAAGGATCATACTCGTGACGTAGCCAGACGATTTCGCAGCGAAAGCGGGCCCGGCGCTCCGGTGCTGCGACACCGTCGAGTTTGCGCAGCAGCTTATGCAGATTGTCCTCATCAGTTGCGTTTTCGCCCGCGTAGCGGGCCGAGCGAATCCCCGGCTCGCCATCCAGATGGTCGACCTCTATCCCGGAGTCGTCGGCGATTGCCGGCAGGCCGGTGAAGCGGCTCGCGTTTCTGGCCTTGATGATTGCGTTCTCGACAAACGTCAGACCGGTTTCCGCCGCCTCCGGCACATCGTGCACACCCTGCGGCACGAATTCGATGTCCGTATCACTCAGTAGCGACTGGAGTTCGGCCAACTTACCGCGATTGTTTGAGGCGAGGACAATCCGCCGATTCAAGGTAGCGGGACCTCACGCACCCTGCTCTGCAGTTCGGTCAGTTTATCGATCCCCTTACCTGCCAGGGCAACCATGGCCTGCATCTGGTCATCGGTGAAGGGTGTGCGCTCTGCAGTGCCCTGGACTTCGATGAAGTGTTTTTTGTCGTTCATCACAAAGTTCATGTCGGTGTCGGCCGTGCTGTCCTCAAGGTAGTCCAGGTCCAGCANTGCAACACCATTGACGATGCCGGCAGAAACCGAAGCCACTTGNCCTTCCAGGGGTGAGACGGACAACTCACCNAGGCCACTTGCCCTTCCAGGGGTGAGGCGGATAACTCGCCTGTCTGGACCAGGTAATCAAGTGCATCGGCCAGCGCCACCCAACCACCGGTGATGGCCGCCGTACGGGTTCCCCCGTCAGCCTGCAAAACGTCGCAATCCAGCGTCACTGTTCTTTCCCCCAGCAACTTAAGATCCACGGCAGCCCGCAAAGACCGGCCGATCAAGCGCTGGATCTCAAGCGTCCGCCCCCCCTGGCGGCCACGGGCAGCCTCCCGGGCGGTGCGGGTATTGGTGGATCTTGGCAACATACCGTACTCGGCCGTTACCCAGCCGCGGCCGCGGCCGCGAAGAAACGGCGGCACGGACCCTTCGATACTTGCCGTGCACAGCACCCGGGTCTCGCCGAATTCCACCAGTACCGACCCTTCAGCATGGCGCGTGAATCCGCGGGTAAAACGCACCGGTCGCATCTGGTCCGTGGAGCGTCCAGCGACTCTGTTCATAAGAGATTGACCCTGCGTACGATCATCATGGGCACTGATGTTAACAGTCCTCGCCAGGTGAGAACCGAAGGATCGTGGGCAGATCCGATAAAACAACCCTGTGCACAGTCACGATGTGGGTAGCGTGTACCCCAGCAGGGTGAAAAACCGTTCCAGAAACCGGTACGTTAAACCCCAGATGACCCGCTCGTCACCCTCACCCAGATTGATCCCGGGGAACACCATACCGCCCCAGGCCTGATAGTGAACTTCGGTCCAGTGGATCGGATCCAGCAAACGCGATACCGGCAATGCCAGGACATCGGCCACTTCGTAGTTGAGTTGAAAGGGGCCGGTCCCGTTCAAGACATAAACAAAGCAGGAAACGACCAGCTGGTGCGATCGTCGCCCCTGAAGATCATCAAGGCGACCCAGTAGATGACCGGCGGACAGATCGACACCGATCTCCTCGCGGGTCTCGCGCATCGCCGTGGCCGAAGGCCCCGGATCTTCGGATTCGCAGCGGCCACCGGGAAAGGCCACATGGCCAGACCACGGGTCGCCTTGATGGGTTGCACGTTCAATGAAAACGATCTCTGGGTCCTGTGTTGAGCGAGCGGTATCAACGATCAGCGCAACGGCTGCGTGACCCTCCAGCGGCTCAACCAGCACCGGGCGATACCGCGACAGTGTGTCAGTGATGACCTGCACGGGGATCACCAGTGGATACCACCACCAAAGAGAACGCCGTAGCTGGATTCCCGCAAGTCTGTCGAGGTCGTGACCTCAGTGTAATCGGTAATGTGGTAGCGGTACGCTGCACGCAATGACAGGAAAGGCAGTGGATCCAGTACCAGCCCGGTCTCAACCGAGATCGATGAAATGTCCTCGCGTCGCCCGAGATGGTTCAGGTCTGGAGCCCATCCGGCCCTGCCATACACATACAATGCGCCTAACAGACCAATCCGGGCATCGGCTGATACACGCGGGCCCGAAGCGCTGCCCTCGTCCCCGAACCGGTTCTTCTCCCAGCCCAACCCTGCAGCGAGATAGGTGTTGTCCGTCGCGGACAGCAGCCGGCGCTCCAGGTCCACCACCAGTTGCTGGTCAGGAGCCATGTTCACTTTTTCTTCACCGACCCGGTAAAGCGCACTGTGAATGCCCCAGGTCTGGCGCCACCAGACATTCGCATAGGCCCCGGTTGCCTGGGTATTGAGGCTGGTATCGAAAAGGTCCTCTGAGTCGACCAACCACCAGAACCCGCCCGCTTCACCGTCGAAATCCCCCAGCGCCAGGCTCGGTGGTGCTGATATGATCAGGCTGAGCGACAGCAGTGGTACGAATAGCAAGCGAATCATCGATAGCCAGGCGTGGGAAAGCGACGAACTGATTTTATCACCGCTCATTTTCGAGTCTTGTCTGAGTTCGCCGGACAGACATGGCTGTGGAACGAATGCTGATGGAAAAAAATGACGGGGTCCGTCTCGATCGATGGCTATGGTCAGCACGGTTTTTCAAGACCCGGCAAAATGCCGCCGATGCGGTGCGTTCAGGACGGGTCCTGATCAATGAGCAGCGGACAAAACCCGCCAAGACCGTTCGTACCGGTGACAAATTGCAGATCCGAAAAGCAGCGTTTCGTTACCTGATCGAGGTCACTGTGCTGACCGAGAAGCGTGTCGGGCCGGCCATCGCAGCCAGTCTCTACCGCGAGTCGGACGAGAGTCTTCAGGCCCGCCGTACCCTTCAAGAACAGATGAAGGCTCAACGCAGCAGTACCAGAATCCAGAAGGGTCGTCCTAGCAAGCGCGATCGGCGATTGATCGAACGACTGCACGGCCGCGGGCACTGAACACAACGCAGCGTGCAACCTGACCCATCATTGCCACCCCTGTCGTTGTATGTACACCTGCCCTGGTGCGAGAAAAAGTGTCCCTATTGCGATTTCAATTCACACCCGTTGCGTCAGGTGTTACCGGAAGAAGCTTATGTAAAGGCGCTTCTGCAGGACCTTGAAATCACTGCTCTGCAAGCCGGCGGGAGAGCGCTGTGCTCAGTTTTCTTTGGTGGGGGAACGCCCAGTCTGTTCTCCGCACAAAGTGTGGCCGCGGTACTCGAATCAACCCACAAGTTGATTGGCCTTGCCGACAAAGCCGAGATCACTCTGGAGGCCAACCCCGGCTCTGCTAATGCGAAGCGATTCGCAGCCTATCGGGATGCCGGCGTCAATCGGCTATCATTGGGGCTGCAGAGCTTCAGCGACCCCCAGCTCAAAGCGCTTGGCCGTATTCACGACGAAGACCAGTCCCGCCAGGCGGTGATGGCTGCACGAGACGCCGGTTTCGAGCAGATCAACATCGACCTGATGCACGGTCTGCCGGGCCAGTCCACCAGTGCCGCCGCGCACGATATCGAATCGGCTATCGCCTTCTCGCCCGAACACCTGTCTTTGTACCAGCTGACCATCGAACCGAACACACGGTTTGCTGCCGAGCCTCCACCGTTGCCTGATGAAGAAACCTGCTGGCAGATCCGTTGTACTCTGGAAGAGCGGGCGGCAGGAGCAGGTTTCGAGCGCTATGAGGTCTCCGCCTTTTCCAGGCCCGTTAATCGCTGTCGACACAACCTCAACTACTGGGAGTTCGGGGACTACATTGGCATCGGTGCTGGCGCACACGCCAAGATTACCGACCGGCATGGTGTACGGCGCTACGCGCGGGAAAAACACCCGCATCGCTATATTGAAACGGCTGTTGCCGGAAAGCTGCTACCCGAGATCCACCCGGTGACCGGCAGTGAACTCGCCTTTGAGTTCGTGTTGAATGCGCTGCGATTGAAAGAGGGCTTTTCTGTGGCTTTGTTCGAGCAGCGTACCGGGCTATCCTGGCACTGCCTCAGCAGCGCCTTCGAACAGGCCAAAGACCGCGGACTATTGAACATAACGAACCACCAGGTCTGTGCAACCACACTCGGCTATCGCTTCCTGGATGATCTGGTCGGGTTGTTCCTGCCGACGCCGGCCTGACACCACCCGCGTGGTATGATCAAAGTGCATTTGATGGCCCGGTCGCTGGTGGGGTATCGAGAGCATTTTCAAGTGATCAGGGCGATTCTTCAGGCGTGACTGGACGGAGTGCAAGCACCTCACCAGCACCCACCCACGAGAATTATTAGCGGCGACAACTACGATGCTTTGGGTCAAGGCGTTCCACATCATCTTCATGGTCACCTGGTTTGCCGGTTTGTTTTACTTGCCGCGACTTTTCGTCTACCACGCTATGACCGAAGACCCGGCGACCACCGGGCAGTTCAAGGTCATGGAGCGCAAACTTTATTTTGGCATCGCGACTCCGGGCGGGATCCTGACTATCGGTTTTGGACTGTGGCTCTGGTTGGGCTATGGAATCGGCGATGACAGCGGCTGGCTCTGGGCCAAGCTGGCACTAGTCCTGGTCCTGATCGCCTACCACCTGTGGTGTGGTCACATGGTGAGCCAGTTCCAACAGGATCGAAACACCCGCAGTCATGTCTTTTATCGCTGGTTCAACGAGTTTCCGGTCCTGGTCCTGGTTGCCACTGTCCTGCTGGCAGTGTTCAAACCTTTTTGACACGGAATGATCGATCGACCTGGACCAATCGTCGACTGGCACCTCACCCAAGGTGGGCTGAACGGATAAAACACACGAAGTGCTCGAAAGGCTACACACCCCGCTGTTCCGGGTAGTTCTGCACGAACCGCAGATACCACCGAATACAGGCAACATCATCCGGTTGTGTGCCTCGTGTTTCATAGGGTTTTCTCTCCCTGCTGACTGTTTCTGTCACGATATAGTCACAAGGAGAGAACCAAAATGGCATCTATTCGGAAGCGAAACGGTAGGTTTCAGGCACAAGTAAGGCGTCGAGGGTACCCACCTGCATCAAGAACGTTTACGAGCAGAGAAGCAGCAAAGAAGTGGATTAAAACCGTCGAGGTCGACATGGAGCGCGGGGATTTCTTGCCACGAGTCACCATGACGGTGAATGAGTTACTCCTCAAGTACGAGGCGGAAGAGGTTCCAAAG
>PBDS01000036.1 GCA_002718155.1 Pseudomonadota bacterium | reverse complement strand
TCGCGGCCCTGAGATCGTGCGAGTGTTTCAATGGTCTGGTTGGCCAACGCTTCATTGGCCTCGAGGGCGGGTATCGCGACCGTGACCCGGTTCCAGTTTCCCTGAAAGATCATGCCAGGCCGGGGGTCGTTCAGGCTGGCTCTAAAGCGTTCTCTAAATGCCGGGTCCCTAAATACTGCCGTCAGTTCTTCGTGGTTGCAGGCTTTTATTTCTGCGAACGCGTCATGGCTGTAGAACGGATAGGCATTGGCCATCGTGAAGTCGAACGACAGCGGTTGGCAGGGAATCTGAACATATACCGGGTGCCCGTCAGCGTTTGCTGTGGCACAGGCGTCGAATATGCCGAGCGCTCGATCGGGTTCTTGTTCGTTGAACATGGCCATGCCCGTGGACTGGAAGATCGCCCGCCCGTGTTTGGCTGAAAGCGCCGCGAGGTCCGCAACCGGACTGGTGCCGGAGGCCAGTTGAACAATACCGTGCTGGTGATCACCCATGGCGCTGACCAGATGGTCGAATTCTGTCCAGTTGGAGATGGTCGACGGCATAGGTACTCCGCCGTATCCGGAATGGTTCAACGAGTAGGAACCGGCGAACCCCACTGCACCGTGCGACATGGCCTCATCGACCATCGAGCACATGGCCTGTAACTCCTCTTCTGTGGCCTGCTCACGACGGGATGCGTCCTCACCCATGACCGCAGTTCGAATCACTGAATGACCGGCGAGTACCGCCACATTCATGTAAGGCCCGATCCTGCGCAGAGCCGACATATAGTCGGCAAAGTTCTCGAAATTCCAGTCAACGCCATTGCGCAACGAGTCCAGGTCCATCCCCTCGACCACCGAGAGATTTCGCAGAATCAGATCCCGCACAGGCGGTGGGCAGGGCACGATACCGAATCCACAGTTGCCGATGACGGCGCTGGTGACACCCAGTGAGGGAGATGGTGACAACGTTTTGTCCCAGGTGATCTGGGCATCATAGTGGGTGTGCAGATCAACGATTCCGGGCGCCAGGGAGAGTCCATCGGCATCTACTGTATGGTTTGCCTGTCCTTCGATCGAACCGATTCCGGCAATACGTCCGCTGTCGACTGCGACATCAGCTTGGATAGGGTCGCCGCCAAGACCATCGAAGACTGTTGCATTGCGAATGACCAGATCATGCATGTCAGATGTGCTCCGTTAACAGGACGTTATCGATACGCGATTTACTCAAACGGTGGGAATCAGTCGAGCTGGCGCCATTTCTGCTGCGGTGGTACGGACCGAACGCCCACTGGCACCTGCAGTCAGGGCTGTCTTTGGATGGCCGATCATCCCCTGGGTGCTTCAATTTAGTATCCCGCGCGACCTATACTGGGGATCACAGCGACAGTATAACGTGACATTCTGGTCTGGTTGGTCTGCTGTCAGAGAGAAATCTGTGGCATCTGCCGTCCGGCGATGGCGTTCAGGAGTGGGTAATGGCTGATTCAGTGTCTTCAATTATGGAACTTGATCTCAACGACGAGCAGAGTGCGATTCTGAACAATGTACGCGCAATCGTGAATCGATTTGATGACGATTACTGGCTGCAGCTCGACCGGAAAGGCGAGTTTCCCCACGCCTTCTACCAGGCGATGGCCGAGGGCGGATGGCTCGGCGTAGCGATGCCCGAGGAAGTAGGTGGCGCTGATCTGGGGATATTCGAAGCGGCGCTGATCATGCTGACAGTCGCCGATTCCCCGGGTGCCATGGCAGCCGCGTCGTCGATACACATCAATATTTTTGGACCCCATCCGATCGTGGTCTTCGGCAACGATGAGCAGAAGCAGGCCTGGTTGCCCGAGCTGATTCAGGGCAAGAGCAAGTGCTGTTTTGGAGTCACCGAGCCTGATTCGGGCCTTGAGACCGGGAGTATCCAGACCTTTGCTCAGGCAACCGATAACGGCTACGTCGTCAACGGCCAGAAAATCTGGACCTCGACAGCTCAGCACGCAGACAAGATCATGTTACTGGCCAGGACAACGCCCAGGGAGCAATGCAGAAAATCCACTGACGGGCTGTCTTTGTTCTTTACCGACCTGAATCCGGATCATGTGGAGGTTCGAGAGATTCCCAAGATGGGCCGAGCGGCGGTAGATTCCAATATGGTGTTTATCGACACACTGCCGGTGCCGCGGGAACACCTGATCGGTGAGCCGGGTCGGGGTTTCGAGTACATTCTGCACGGGCTTAACCCTGAACGAATCCTGGTTGGTGTCGAAGCACTTGGCATTGGCTGGCAGGCGCTTGGCCGGGCGGTCCGGTATGCCAGGGAACGGGTTGTTTTCGGCCGGCCGATCGGCCAGAACCAGGCGATCCAGCACCCGCTTGCCGAGAACTGGATGGAACTCCAGGCGGGGCTTCTGGTCTGTATGGAAGCGGCCAGGCTTTACGACGCCGGGAAACCGTGCGGCGCTCTCGCCAATGCCGCAAAATATCTCGCTGCTGAAGCTGGTTACAAGGCGGCGACACAGGCGGTGATTACCCATGGTGGTATGGGATATGCAAAGGAATATCAAGTCGAACGACTGCTGCGCGAGGCGATGATCCCGCGACTGGCCCCGGTCAGTGCACAACTCATCCTCTGCTACATCGCCGAGAGAGTGCTTGAGCTGCCGCGCTCGTATTGATCATCTCATGACGACAAAAGCCCACTTGACTGGGTCACGTCAGGGTTGAATATCTTGCCTGCAATCGCTTCCCTTCCTCTGTCTGATCTGCGGGTGCTCGATCTGACGACCGTCATCTTTGGGCCATATACCACCCAGATGTTGGGCGACTTCGGCGCAGATGTCATAAAGGTAGAGCCACCTTCGGGTGACCTGACCCGCCATCTGGGGCCGGCTCGGAACCCTGGTATGTCATCGCTCTTTCTGGGTTGTAACCGGAACAAGCGAAGTCTCGTTCTGGATCTGAAGCGCGCTCCGGCAAAAACGGCACTGTGGCGATTGATCGAGGGCGCTGATCTTATCGTCCACAACATCCGCCCTCAGAAGATGGCGGCGCTGGGGTTTGACCCAGATGCCGTATTGGTCCGCAACCCGAAAATTGTCTATGGCGGCCTGCACGGGTACTGGGAAGAGGGACCCTATGGTGGTCGACCTGCCTTCGACGACGTGATTCAGGGAGAGTCAGGTATCGCCGGTACTTTTGTTGCCCGAGGGGATGATCCGGTCCTGATGCCGACAATCGTCGCTGACAAGACTGCGGCACTGCTGGCCAGTACCGGTCTGATTGCAGCGATACTGCACAGGTTCCGAACCGGCCGGGGTGTTTACCTGGAGACATCCATGTTTGAAGGGATGGTGGGCTACACTCTGCTGGAACACCAGCACGGTACCATCTTCAGCCCACGGGAAGGCGCTGCGGGATACCCACGGGCATTGTCCCCGGCGCGCCGGCCGCATCCCACCGCCGACGGCTTTATCTGCATGCTGGCCTACACCGACGACCAGTGGCGGCGTTTCTGGTCGCTGGCCGGTCAGCCAGCACGGGTAGAAGACCCACGTTTCGATTCACTGGCGAGCCGTTCGAACAACATTGACGTGCTCTATGGTCTGGCCGGCGAGGTCCTGCGTCAGCGCCCCACCCGGGAGTGGCTGGCTCTATTGAACGAGGCTGACATACCTGCCGGGCCGGTCAATCAACTGGGTGACCTGAGAGCCGATCCGCACCTCGTCGAAACAGGTTTCTTTCGGCCGTTCGAGCACCCGACCGAGGGCAGTCTGGAAGTCACCGACACGGCGTTCCGCCTGGACCGTCAGCGGCTGCCGGTTCGCCAGCACCAACCGGCTCTTGGCGAACACAGTTGGGAAATACTGACTGAGGCCGGTTTCTCTGCTACAGAGATCGAAGAGATTCTCTGAGAGAGTGTGGCCNCNCCTGGGATGTGCANGCCGGCGTCGATCCTGANGCAACCGGATCTTTTCAAGTTGCCAAGGGCGGNCTGCGCCGCTGATNAGGAATCTGGCCAGTCGGGATTGCGTTTCTCGATGAATGCATCTATCCCTTCGCCAGCGACGTCGAACATCATGTTGCATGCCATGGTGTCGCCGGCATCCCGGTAGGCCTGCTCGAGAGAGTTCTCGAGCTGCCGGTAGAACAGNTCCTTGCCAAGCCGCAATGTGTCNGCGGGTTTGCGGGCGATGTTCCGCGCGAGTGCCATGACTGTCTCATCGAGTGCTTCCGGTTCGACGACCCGGTTGACCAGGCCATATTCAAGCGCGCTCTCCGCATCGATGAATTCGCCTGTCATCAGCATTTCGAACGCACGTTTCCGGGATAAGTTGCGGCTTAGTGCAACCCCCGGAGTCGAACAGAACAATCCGAGGTTGACGCCCGAAACGGCGAAACGGGCATTGTTCGATGCCACGGCCAGGTCACTGTTGGCGACCAGCTGGCACCCTGCTGCAGTGGCCACACCATGCACCCGTGCGATGACGGTCTGTGGCATCCTGACCATTGTCAGCATCATCCGGCTGCAGCGCCTGAACAGGTCTTCGTAATATTTCTGATCTGGCCTGGCACGCATTTCTTTCAGATCGTGGCCGGTACAGAAAGCCTCGCCGTTACCAGACAGGACAATCACTTTGATGTTGGAAGAAGCCGCGATCTGGTCAAGCATGGCCTGGAGGTCAGTCAACACATCTTCTGACAAAGCGTTATACTGATTCGGACGATTCAACGTGATGGTGGCAATGCCATCNTCACCGTCTGTTCGCAGTACCGTTTTGTCCTGNCCGNAGCNCCGGGGTGCGTGTGTCATGTCATGTGCCTNATGGTGCGTGAACGTGGCTTAAGGTACTTGCTATCAGACTGGGTGTAAACCGTTTCTGGCTATGATCACGATCCAAGAACTGGAGTCTTTGACCCAGGAGATGCTTCCATTTGCGGGTGATTATGGCTTCAAAGTGGAATATCTCGGGGAGGGTAAAGCGACGGTCCGGGCACCCTACACGGAATCGTTTCTTCGACCCGGGGGNACCATTTCGGGTCCCGTGATGATGGGCCTGGCTGATTATGCCCTGTATGCAGCAATCCTGAGCCGGATTGGCCGCGTCGAACAGGCAGTCACAACCAATCTGAACGCCAATTTTCTGCGTCTTCCGGCGCCCGGTGATCTGCTGGCCGAAGCGAGCGTAATCAAACTTGGTAAACGTCTGGCTGTAGGCGAGGTTGAACTGTATGTGGATGGGGATGAGGAAATGGTCGCGCATGTCACTTCCACCTATTCCATTCCACCTGGCCAGCGGTGAAGTTCTCGGCTTTATAAGGCAAGGACTTGACGCGAGGTGGTATCCACTTTAATGTTCGGCCTTGATGCGCCGATTTGATGTTCAGCTTGCGGGCGCTATAGAAATACGGCTAAAGCGAGTTACACGTGATAACCCGCTCTGGCCCCAGGCTGGCGCGGTTTTTTTTTGCGGCCTGCCTGCTGCCGGNCATATTTGGGGCTAGGTATTGAAAACGCCGCAGATTCAGAACGATTTCCAAACTCGAGCTGTACGCGCGGGTCAGAGTCGCACGCCGGAGAACGAGCACAGCGATCCGCTCTTTCTAACTTCGAGTTTCGTTTTTTCCGATGCCAGGGAGGCGGCCGAGAAGTTTGCCGGCAGAGCGCCCGGCAACATCTATTCACGCTTTACCAATCCCACAGTACGGGCGTTTGAATCCCGGCTGGCAGCGCTGGAGGGGGCACCCCACTGTGTTGCCACCGCATCGGGTATGTCGGCAATATTGCTGCTGGCCCTGGCTCTGCTCAAGGCCGGCGACCGGGTAGCGGTATCCACAGGTGTATTTGGCAGTACGGTATCGCTGTTCGCCAATATCCTGAAGCGCTTTGGTGTGATGCCGGATTTCACCACCCTGACCGATCTAGATCATTGGGAAGAAAACATCTCCACGACCACCCGATTACTTTTTATTGAAACACCTTCGAATCCACTGAGTGAAGTGGGTGATATTGGAGCCCTGGCAGAATTGGCGCACCGCAATGACTGCCTGCTGGCGGTGGATAATGCCTACTGTACGCCGGCCCTGCAGCGGCCTCTGGACCTGGGCGCTGATATTGTCGTTCATTCCGCTACCAAGTATCTGGATGGGCAGGGCCGCTGTATCGGCGGTGCGCTGGTCACCCGGGACAAGAACATCTACGACATGTTCTTCAGAACGTTACGCACTGCAGGCCCGGCAATGAGTCCGTTCAATGCCTGGGTGTTCCACAAGGGTCTCGAGACCCTACTGCTACGGATGCGAGCCCATTCGGCCAACGCGATGGTTGTGGCCAACTGGCTGGAGAGTCATCCGGCTGTCCAACGGGTCTACTACCCGGGTCTCAAGACACATCCCGGGCATCAACTGGCAAGCCAGCAGCAAACCGGTTTTGGTGGGCTAGTGTCGTTTGAGGTCACGGGCGGTAGGGCCCAAGCCTGGCAGGTCATCGACTCGACGAGGTGTATCTCGATCACGGCTAACCTGGGAGACGTCAAGAGTACGATCACACATCCGGCTTCTACGACCCACGCCAGGATCACTGACGAGCAAAGNGCNANNGCCGGTATCGNCGAGAGTCTGATCCGTGTCGCCGTCNGCCTGGAGGANCCNCAGGATATNATTCAGGATCTGGCGCGCGGCCTGAGCTCCGGGTGACGCCCGGTCTTGNAATCGGNCTCAGCAGGGTTGCCGCNCGGTAATANGAAANAAAGGAANTCGCTGCCTGAAGAACGCNGTGCATCTCGCTGCAAGAACTGTATCAATTCTCTGGGGAATCGGCAGGCAACGGTAGCGCGGTGGTGTGCTTGATCTCTTCCATNACAAATCCAGCGGTCACGTTGGANAATGGTAAGCGGTCAATGAGNCGGACATAGAAGTCGTTGTAGGACGCGATGTCGGGGACCACGACTTTCATCAGATAGTCTACATCTCCGGCGAGGCGATAAAACCCGAGCACTTCCGGCATGTCTTCTACGGTTTCAACAAACTGTTCAAACCACTCCTGGGTGTGAGAGTTGGTCTTGATTGATACAAAGACGAAAATTCCGGCACCGACTTTCTGTGGGTCAAGCAACGCCACGCGTTTCTGGATGACGCCCTCGAGTTCAAGACGCCGGATCCGTTTCCAGCAGGGGGTAGACGACAGGTTAACCTCGGTCGCTATCTCGTTGATCGACAGACTTGCGTTGTGCTGCAGCAAAGACAGGATTTTTCGATCGATATGATCCATAGTAATTATTCCTCTCTTTTTGTTAATATATGGCTATGAATAGNAACAAATACTTTTATTTTAAGAATATTAGCATTATTTGCTAATACATACTTGTTATTTTCAATTGCCCCACCTACCATCATTNCCTTCAATCGGCCATCGGTCCACACCTGATGCAGCGGATTCAGACAGACAGACCAGAACATCAAGCCCGGAAAGGGNCCGGAGAATGGCGTGGCGTTGGCAGTTGCAGAAATTCCTGAGCGGGGTCGCTCGTCCACGATTCCAATGCCTATCACCCCCAAATGCGCATGGGCCCTGCTGCAGGCCGATAGCAGCGCCCGCCTCATCGATACCCGGTCGACATTGGAGTACATCATGGTTGGCCATCCGGTTGGTGCCGTTCACATTCCGTGGATGGACGAGCCGGACTGGGTACCAGACGCGAGGTTTAGCGCCAGAATCAAAGACGTGTTCTCCAGCCACGAATCAGTACCGGTACCCGGGCACGCTCCCCCGATCCTGCTGATCTGTCGCTGCGGGGAAAGATCCAGTGACGCAGGCAAGTGCCTCATCGACGATGGCATGGCAAATGTCTACAACGTCGAAGGTGGCTTTGAAGGGCCGTTGGATGACAATCGCCAACGAAGCACGAGTTCCGGCTGGCGCTTTGATGGACTGCCCTGGCAGCAGTATTGACCGCCGACGAGTCAGCTGAAGGTCGTCCCTGAAGGATCTTAGGGTATCTCACTGAGGTNGATATGGTAGTAAANATAAAGGTTGGGTTTTAACCCGTCGGCATACTTACTCCAATGAGATGGACCGGTCGACTGGCACAGAGCTGTCAGTCTGTGGCCTGGTCGAGTTCCGGGCGCTTGTTGCGAGTGCGTATGATGCTCTGGTGCCGGGCAGTGCAGACGCTGCAATCAGCGGTACTGTCGGCTGGTGCGGGTCGCCAGGATTCCGGTGGGATGAAACCGCCGCGCCAAAGACCAATCTGCTTGCTTCGGGCGCTTTGTTCGGCGGTGCGAAAGGCCGCCTGTTCCGTACCATCAGTCAGTGCCCACCCTTGTGCCACCAGCCACACGTTCAGATTGTCGCTATTGATCCAGCACTCGGCGGTATCTCTCGTACCGCCACTGGACGAAAGGCTGATCAGTACTTTGCACTGAAGCCCGGGCTCGTCAAGTCGCCTGGCGAGCGCCTGCAGAGCTTTCACACCACACTGCCAGAACTTGTTTCCATCAAGGCAGCGCTGATCGGCTGCGATCATCCGCAACCCGTGGAGCGATACCTGTTGGCCCTGGACACGAATTAGAGTCTCATCGGTAAGTGCCTGGGCCGATCCGCTAGCCTGGCCTACGATCAGAATTATCCAGACGGTTACGGCGTTAAACAGCAGGCCCGGCCTGGCACCCATAAGTTTCGCCCGGCTGCGTCGTAACCTGGTACACGCCCGAAAGGCCAAGTGAGCACAGGCGTCCAGATCACAACTCCGGGTTGCCATAGGCAAAGATGATTCCAGTCAGTCGCAGGGTAGAACAACAACCGCATCGACCGACCAACTCAACCAGACGNCCTGGCTNGGTCGCGACAGGTTATCNAGGGAGCGCTCCAGGTTNTGCAGGGCNACCAGGATCGGCTCGTCGCGATTCTCGATATGGNCAGAGAATTGATGATCCAACGACATCATTCTTCATTTTGAACCAGATCCAAGGTTTCGTCGAGTGCCGAGNTGGCGATGTCAATCAACTCGTCAATTTCCGCTTTGGACATGATCAGTGGTGGGGAGATGATCATCGCATCACCCACCGCTCGCATCACCAACCCCCTGCGCAGGCAGGCGTCACGACAGAGGGTNCCCACCTCGCCGACGACGTCAAACTGTCGCCTGGANGCTTTATCAGCGACCAGTTCCAGCGCACCAAGAAACCCCACTCCTCTGGCTTCACCCACCAGNGGGTGATTCCCGAGTGCCTGCCAGCGTTCCTGNAGGTAGGGNCCGGTNNCTGTNTCNACNTNNNCNATNATNNNTTCGTCNCGNAGNATNCGNATNTTNNCGCAGGCNACNGCNCANGCNGCNGGATGGCCGGAATAGGTCATCCCGTGAAAGAACTCACCGCCTTCCTCGATCAGCACCCGAGCCACATGGTCGGCCACCATAACGGCTGCAATGGGCAGATACCCGGAAGACAGTCCCTTGGCAATCGGCATGAGATCCGGTTTGATTCTGAAGTAGTCGCTGCCGAACCACTTGCCGGTCCGGCCAAAACCGCAGATCACCTCGTCAGCAACCAGCAGGATCTGGTAACGATGGCAGATGTCACTGATAGCTGGCCAGTAGCTTTCCGGGGGAATGACCACACCCCCAGCCCCCTGGATGGGTTCGGCGATGAACGCCGCGATGTTGTGTTCACCTAGCGTCTCGATCCGTTGTTCCAGTTCGTGGGCGACCTGGAGGCCATACTCATCTGGTGTCAGGTCACCACCTTCACGGTACCAATAGGGCTGGCCGATGTGCTCGATACCCGGAATGGGCAGGCCGCCCTGGGCGTGCATGGCCGGCATACCACTCAGGCTCGCGCCCGCCATGGTACTGCCGTGATAGGCGTTCTTTCGACTGATAATGACCTGCTTGTCGGGCTGCCCCAGCGACGCCCAGTAGTGTCGTGCCATGCGCACCACAGTGTCATTCGACTCGGAGCCTGAATTGGTAAAGAAGGCGTGGTTCAATCCATCAGGTGTGACCTCGGCCAGCAGCTGGGAGAGCTCGATTACCGGCGGTGTGGCTGTCTGAAAGAAGGTGTTGTAGTAGGGTAACTGCTCCATCTGTTTGCGTGCCGCGTCGACCAGCTCCTGTCGGCCATAGCCCACGTTGACACACCACAGCCCGGCCATACCGTCTAGTATCCGGTTTCCGTCCGAGTCCCACAGGTACACGCCATGGGCTTTCTCAATGATTGTGGAACCTTTGCTGTGCAGTTCCTTGTGGTTGGTAAAGGGGTGCAGGAAGTGGGCACTGTCCAGAGCCTGCCACTTTGCGGTCGACTGATTTAATCGGGTCACAATGAAACTCTCGTGATCGAGTAAGCGATCAGGTAGTTAAACCCAACCGAAGTCGCAAGGCAATCGTCAGTTCGACCAAATTCAGCACACAGGGCTTTCCAGGTCTGGCCTGTTGCTGCATCGTCTGCGAAAGTTCAGGGGTTACACGTTGAGTAGCAGGTGCTCTCTTTCCCACGAGCTGATCACCTGCAAAAAGGTGCTGTACTCGTTTTCCTTCACTGCGTTGTAGGCGGTGACAAAGCGTTCACCGAGCAGTTCCTTGAGGGGCCTACAGTCCCGTAGTGCACCAAGCGCCTGCTCCAGGTTGCGTGGCAGGTCATAGGGCCTGTCGTAGGCACTGTCTATGACTGGATCAGAAGGCTCCAGGTCATCGATCATGCCGAGTAGGCCACAGGCAAGGCTGGCCGCCACGACCAGGTACGGGTTCGCGTCTGCACCCGGAACCCGGTTCTCGACGCGACGCGACTGGGGCGCAGAATCGGGCACCCGTAGCCCAACGGTACGGTTGTCATAGCCCCAGTGCACGTTGATCGGGGCCGCATGGTATCGGATCAGGCGACGGTACGAATTAACGTTCGGTGCCAGTAATGACATTGCGGCCGGAAGATATCGTTGCAGTCCGGCAATGTGGGCAAAAAACAATCTGCTGGCTTCACCGCTGGGGCTACTGAAAACGTTCTCGCCGCGTTCAATGTCTATCACACTCTGGTGAATGTGCATGGCACTGCCGGGTTCCTTTTCCATCGGTTTGGCCATGAACGTCGCATACATCTTGTGCTGCAGAGCCGTTTCCCGAGTGGCCCGCTTAAACAGGAATGCCTGGTCTGAGATGGCTACCGGGTCCCCATGCAGCAGGTTGATTTCCATCTGGGCAGCGCCAGCTTCGTGGTTAAGGGTCTCGAGCGAGATGTCGAGCGCTTCGCAATGGTCATACAGATCCTCGAACAGAGGATCGAATTCATTGACGGCATCAATACTGAAAGATTGGCGCCCCGGTTCGGCCCGTCCGGACCGGCCGACCGGTGGTTCCAGAGGGTAGTCGGCATCATGGTTGGGCTTGACCAGATAAAACTCGAGTTCCGGCGCGACCACCGGCGCCCAGCCCCGATCACGATAGGCACTGAGGACTTTCTGGAGAACGTAACGGGGCGACATCTCGACGGGGTTGCCATCGGCATAGTAGCAGTCGTGGATGGCAAGTGCTGTGGGATCCTGGGCCCAGGGCACCCGCCGGAAGCTGCTCAGGTCGGGCTTGAGAAATATGTCCTTGTCGGAGGGGTCGACGGCGCTCTGGTCCTCCGGGTACTCACCAGTGACAGTCTGTAGAAAGATCGCCTCGGGCATCCGCATACCCACTTCTTCGCTGTACTTGCGCGCGGGGATCAGTTTGCCCCGGGCTATCCCGGTCATGTCTGGAATGACGGCCTCTATCTCATCGATGTTGTTGTCTCGGATCCACTGGCGGATCGAACTGATAGGTACTTCTTTCTCGACAGCAACGAGCTTTGGATTTTGCGGCATAACTGTTCAATGGGTTCCGGACACGACGCGAGTGTAATCTATGTGCAGCAGTCCTAGACAGTTCTCGACAAAACAGCCGAACGAAGGGGTCGGGCGTCAGGATTCTGTGTCAGGTTCGATCTCACAGGCGTAACGAAAGGTGCAGCAAGGCGCGCCGTCCATGATCGTCTGTTCGCGCTTTAAGGTGATACGGTCGTCAAATCCCTCACAGAACGTGCCGTCACGGCTACATGACAGCAGCTGCCCGATGTGACCGAGGCCCATTTCCTGGTACATCTCAGCATAACGGCAGCGCGTGACGTTGAACTCGAAGCGCTCATCTGACTCCAATAAGGTATCCACTTCCAGTGCACCGCCTGTGGTCCATTGCTCAAAAAGGTCGATGAATCTGCGCAACGGCGACTGGTTACTGGAGGCGACCTGTGTAGCAAACCGACGCCCCTCATCGATTGCGGCTTTCTGAATAGCCGACTCGAGTATCCGTTCGGCTTTGTGCTGGCCGAGCTGGTCAACCATCTCCTTGAACAGCGGGCCAACGACCTCGGCCTGAAGTCTTCGCTTGATGATGATCGGAATGTTGTTCATAGCCTGCTCCATGACTGGGAAGGTCGCTCGGTTACTCCAGGGGAACACCTTCAATAGTAATTCGGTGCATCAGGCGTCTCTGACCGGGGTAATCATTGAGGGCCTGATGCCAGGTGGCCCGGTTGTCCCAGAGGGCCAATGAGTTTTTCTGCCAGTGAAACCGGCAGGTATACTCGGGTTTTGTGGCCTGCCGATAAAGATATTCCAGAAGAGGTCTGGACTCCTCGTCCGACCAGCCGCTGAACCTGATCGTGAATCCCGGATTGACGTACAGTGCCTTGCGACCGGACAATGGATGTTGGATAACCACCGGGTGGTCCGCGTCCTGTGTCGCAGCATCGGGGTTTCCCAAACGATCGCCGACATCGTCGGAATATTGCTGAATTCGATAGGCGGTTCTGCCAAAGGCGTGGCGACTGGAATGGGTAGCCCGCAGCGGCTCGAGCATTCGTTTGAGGCCATCCGAAAGGCCATCATAGGCCGCGTACATACTGGCAAACTGTGTGTCTCCACCGATTTCGGGCACCTGGCGAGCATACAGGATCGAACCGGTTGCCGGAACCTGGTCGTAGGAGTGATCTGTATGCCAACTGCCCCCGATATTGGTTTCCTGGTCGGGTTCCTTTCGGACTTCGGCGATGACAGGGTGCGAGTCTATAGCCTTGAAGAAGCGGTTCACGTTGATCTCGCCCCAGCGACTGGCGAACGCAATATGCTGGTCCGGGGTGAGGTGCTGGTCCCGGAAGAAGATAACGCTGAATTCGGTGAACGCCCGACGGATCTCGTTAAACTGATCCTCGGCTACTTCCAGGCCAAGGTCCACGCCATGAATCTCTGCACCTAGAGTCATCGTCATGGGGTGCAGATCAAACGTCGTATAGTCTACTCGCGGCATATTCAGCTCATTGTACTGTTCGCCTGTCCCTTGGGTCGCTGACCTTTGGTGTCAACCCTGGTCCCACCAGGGTTGGTGAGCAGATATTATTCTAATCCAGCCGGCAAGGCTCCACATGTTGCGGGCCGTCCCGGTTACCGGCGAATTATCCAGTGTTCAGAGCGATGTCCAGAGCGATTGCAAGCTTGTTCACCAGTTCGCCTATCTGGTCCTGCGACACTGTGTAGGGTGGGGCCAGCAGAACGTGACTGCCCCGCTTGCCGTCGATAGTACCGCCCATGGGGTAGCAGATGAGTCCGTTGTCCATAGCGGCTTCTTTGAGGCGTCGATGCAATTCGAATTCCGGGTCGAAGGTGGACTTGCTGGTTCTGTCCTTGACGAATTCCAGGCCGATGAAAAGCCCGCGCCCGCGGATGTCCCCAACGTGCGGGTGGTCAGCAAATCGAGTCACCAGGGATTGTTCAAGGATCGCACCCATCTCCCTGACACGCTTGACCAGGTTGTCTCGTTCGATTACCTGCTGTACAGCCAGTGCCGCTGCGCAGGCTGTGGCATGACCGAGATAGGTGTGCCCGTGCTGGAAAAAGCCTGTTCCATCATGGATCGCCTGGTAGATTTTCTGGTCGACCACAACGGCGCCGACGGGCTGGTAACCGCCACCCAGGCCCTTGGCGATGGTGATCAGGTCGCCGGTGATACCGTCCTGCTCACAGGCAAAAAGACTGCCGGTGCGACCCATACCACACATGACCTCGTCCAGGATCAGCAGGATGCCATGTCGGTCGCAGATCTCACGGATACGTTGAAAGTATCCTGGGGTTGGCGGTACTGCGCCGAGGGTAGCTCCAACTACTGGTTCGGCGACGAAGCCGATCACATTTTGGGCACCGAGTTCAAGAATTTTTTCCTCCAGTTCTTCGGCAACCCGGTAGCTATAGGCTTGCTCGGGTTCCCCGGGCTGCCTGTCCCGGTACGCGTAGCACGGGGCAATGTGGTGGCTCTCGATGAGCAGAGGGGCGTATGGTCGGCGTCGCCACAGGTTGCCGCCGGTTGCGAGTGCCCCGAGAGTATTGCCATGATAGCTCTGGCGCCGGCCGATGTAGATTTGCCGCGACGGCTGGCCGAGTTCCAGGAAGTACTGCCGACCCATTTTGAGCGCAGCTTCCATGGCCTCGGAGCCGCCGCTGACAACATAGACCTTGCCGAGGTCAACGGGGGCCCGTTCTGACAAATGCGTGGCCAGTTCCTCCAGGGGGTCGCTGGTGAAGAAACCCGTGTGGGCAAATGGGATCGCATCCAGCTGGTTCTTGATTGCCTGCAGAACGTCCGGGTGGTTATGTCCCAGGCAGGAAACTGCTGCACCGCCGGAGGCATCCAGGTACTGTTTGCCGTTCCGATCGGTAATGTACGCACCTTCGCCCCTGGCGACGACTGGCGGTATAGCTCGTGTGTGTCGATGGAAGACGTGGCTCATGCGCTGGTCTCGTACGCTGGAGTCCGGCCTGACATTCGCAAATGTTTTTTCCCGGGGTTGTCCACTTTGGATTTATCTATACTGCCAGAGTAGCGAGACCATCATACCGGACTCTTGACTTTCAATGGACACATTTGATTTCCGATCGATAAATAGCAACGGGGTTACGCTCCGACTGGCCTTGGCAGGCGAAGGCCCCCTGGTGATTTTCTGTCACGGCTGGCCTGAAAGCTGGTACAGCTTCCGCTACCAGCTCCCGGCATTTGCTGAGGCTGGTTTCAGGGCGGTGGCCTACGACGTGCGGGGTTACGGTGAGTCCAGCCGGCCCTTGCCAGTTGCAGCGTACAGCCTGAAAAACCTCACTGCCGACGTGATCGGAATTATCGATGCCCTAGATTACGAGCAGGCAGTCCTGATCGGACACGACTGGGGCGGGCCGATTGCGTTGAGCACAGCCGTGCTGTACCCGGAACGAATCCGAGCCGTTGGTAGCCTGTCGGTACCCCACACCGTGCGCGGATCCCGCCCCGCAATTGAACACTGGCAAACCGTCTACAAAGGGCGTTATTTTTACCAACTGTATTTCCAGGCGGAAGGTGTTGCGGAAGCAGAACTTGAAGCCGACCTTCGCAGATCTTTGTACCTGATCTACTGTAACTTTGACGGCCGCGGCATGTCCAGGCTGCTTGCTAACAAAGGGAGTGGTGGCGACGTGGGATCGCACCCCAACTCAACTTTTCTGGAAACGATGCATGAGCCAGACGGCTTTCCAGACTGGTTCAGCCCGGCTGATCTGGACTACCTGGTGAGTCAGTTCGCAGGGAGCGGTATGCGCGGGCCACTCAATCGCTACCGGGCCCAGACGATCGATTGGCATGAGCTGCCGGAGTTGGGCAAGGCGCTCGAGCAACCCGCCTGCTTTATCACTGGTGCGCTGGATCCGGTGAACTTCTTTATGTACTCCGGCGAGCTCAATCGGTCTCGTGTCGAAAAACACTACCGGGACCTCAGGATGTTCGAGATCCTCCAAGGGATCGGTCACTGGACCCAGCAGGAGCAGCCGGTAGCTGTCAATACGTTGCTGCTGGACTTTCTCAGATCAGTGGGCTGAGTTTCAGCCGAATCCAATCGTCTCCGGTCTGACCGTAAGGAACTCGCGAGACAACGTCAGGGCCATTCCTTCTCGTTATCCCAGACCTCGTGGGGTATGGGCAGGCCGTTGAAGTCTGCGTCCTTCAGCGGTCCATCAGGGCTGATTCCGATCATCTCCAGGGCCAGCATCAGTTGCCGGGTGTGTTGGCCTGAGTGCCACGCCGTACGTTCCAGCACTTCGTGCAGGCTGACATCCCCGTAGTAGACATTGCCCGGTTGATGGAAGTCAGTGACTGTTCCGAGTGTTGTCCACCAGCAATTCAATCGCTCCCGTATAGAACCGGCGTAGGTGGACAACTGGTCCCGGGTGTTGAGGTCAGCAGGTAGCTTGCTGATCAGAGCCTCGTAGGTATAAGCCGCGTTATGTTCAACGCGTTCCAGAAACACTTCCGGGATCTGGAAGATGTGGTAAGCCAATTGCCGGTACGACCGGGGCCGATGGGGCAGCATCGTGTCGAGCTGGCTCTCCGGAATCTGATCCAGATAGCGTTGGGCGGCAGTCAGAATGGTGTCGATGCGGGCGATGATCTCGCCAGGCGCCAGCATGTCGTGGGGATGCCAGGTGAAGCCGGCGACCCGGGCCACATCCCGGAAAACAGCACCATTCGCCCAATCCGATCCACGGGCGACCACAGGCACCAAGCGCAGACCCAGCGCTTCAAGATCCTTGAAGCCGCACTCATCCTCGAGAACATTGATCGATTCGAATTCGACTTTGTTATCCAGCAGAAACTCTTTAGTCTTCAGGCAGCTGGAGCAACCGGGCTGCCAGTACACTTTAAGGGCTGGTACTGTCTGGGTATCGGTCATGTGACAGTCTCTCTATCGCCCGCCATTACAGAAAGCGGCGCGGGTAAGAAGAACACACGCGCCAGTATAGCGGTTGAATCATGGTCGACCCAACCCGTGCCGGTTAAGGGCAAGACATTTCAGGAGATTGCTCGGGGTTTGGTTACAATCGAGGTAAAATTCTCCGAGAGCCCTACCCAGGGCACATCATACCGAGGCGGTCGGTTTGTTCTCCTCGGTTGTGACGCAATGACTTCTTACCCTGACTGAACCTTGTGTAGTCAGGGCTAATGACTCATAGCGGTTTCGGATTTTGCAACGGGAAAACTGAATGGTGAAAGGGCGAGACCACAAAAACCCAAACGTGTCAGCAAAACTCCAGCGCTCTTACGACCAGGCCCTGGCTGCCCTGCAACACGGCGACCCTGTAAAAGCGGAGAAGGGCCTGCGAAAGATCATCAAGGCGGCCGATGACAGTCCCGAAGCCCACTTCAGTCTTGCCCTGGCGCTACAGGTCCAGGGCAAACTAGCTCCTGCTGCCGACCATTACCGGCAGAGTACTGAACTCAGTCCTCAGTCGATCGAAGCCTGGCTTAATCTGGGTCGCGTACGGTTGCAACTCGAGCAGGTGGAGTCGGCATCCAAAGCATTCCAGCTTGCCATTGCATTGGACCCGGTCAACCCGGCCGCCCATGCCGGGGCCGGCGAAAGCCTGGCAATGGCCGCGCAGTACGCCGAAGCTGAGACCTGCTTTCGGCGGGCGCTGGAACTCGCGCCGAACGACCCTGGTCTGATTGTGTACATCGCACGGATGATGGATGCCCGGGGTGAAACCGAACGTGCAGAGCAGACCTTGCGCGATGCACTCGCCAGTGATCCTGGTCAAGCAGATTTGTGGTTGGCGCTGGGCCAGATGCTGCAGGCGTATCGCCGTGTCGAAGACGCCGGGTCTGCCTACCGCGACGCGCTCCGGCATCATCCGGAACATCCCGAGTTGCTGTTCAGGCTGGCCAACAACCTGTATGAGCAGCAGTGGCTTGAAGAGGCTGAAGGGCTCTACCGGCGCCTGCTTGAGAAAGATCCGAAACAGCCAGAAGTCCTGAACAACCTCGGAATGGTGGTGGCGTCCCTCGCCCGGCGGGGAGAAGCCGAGTCAATTTTCCGGGAACTGATCGAGACAGCGCCAGGGTTCGGCCACCCTTACTTGAATCTGGCCTTGTCACATCGTTTTGGGCCTTCCGATAAATCGGAGATTGCCGGCATGTCAAAGCTGCTGCGCGGATCAAGACTGGCTGACGAAGATGCTCTTTACGTGCACTATGCCCTCGGTAAGGCTCTGGATGATTGCGGGGACCACAAAGAGGCCTTTGCCCACTACCGCAAAGCCAACAGGTTGCGCCGCCCGCAGGTCAATTTCAACATTGAAGTCATCGCCGACGGCTTCGAACGCCTTAAACGGGTGTTCTCTCGGGAGCTATTCGAGCAGTTTTCCGGCTCAGGCAATACCAGCCGGGGGCCCGTTCTGATTGTGGGGATGCCCCGGTCCGGTACTACCTTGCTCGAGCAGGTCCTGTCGGCCCATCCACAGATCCGCCCGGCGGGAGAGCTTCGCAAGCTCTCCGAACTGGTCCTCAGACTCGAGCAGGATACAGCAGATGAGGTTGGTTATCCTGAGTGCGTCAGCCGGCTCGACACAACGCAAGTGGAAGGCATGGCGTCAGCCTACTTGGCTGAACTGACAATGCGGGCCGGTGATGCGGACCGCATGACTGACAAGATGCCGATGAACTTCATATACCTTGGCCTGATGGCGCTGCTGTTTCCCGGCGCATCCTTGCTGCACTGCGTGCGCGATACCCTGGACACCTGCCTGTCGAATTACTTCCAGCACTTTCCGCCGGGGCTTGATTATGCTTATGACCTCGAAGAACTGGGCCGTTACTACACGCTCTACCAGGATCTTATGTTGCACTGGCAAGCAGTACTCCCCGACCGCCTGTTTGATGTCCATTACGAGGCTCTGGTCAGCGAACCCCGATCTACACTGGAGCCGGTACTGGGGAGGCTCGAACTGCCCTGGGATGACGCCTGTCTTGCGCACCACGAATCAGTTGATCGAGTGCAGACTTTGAGTCTCTGGCAGGTACGCCAGCCGCTGAATACGACGTCCGTCGAGCGCTGGCGCCATTATGAAAATCAGCTTGGTCCGCTGATTGAGGCCTTATCCCGCAAGGTGAACTAAGCGCGGGAGAATCACCTGGGTGTCAGGTTCGAAAGACCCATCAGCATGGGCTGATCCGCACCTGATTGAAACTGCAAAAGAAAAGGGCGCCTGACGGCGCCCTTTTCCGACCGGATAAATCCGGAAACGGCTTTAGAAGTCCTGACGCAGAATCATGCTACCAGCCGTACGGCTGTCAGTGTCATTTGCGAGCAGTTTGAGACTGGTGCCGCCACCTAGTCCGATACCGTACTCGACGGTGATCTCGGAGGCGTCAGCTGTGCTCTTCTCGTAGGTTGCTTTTATGCCTGCCATTTTGGCACCAATACCATGCGAGTCACCGCCGGTCTTCGTGCTGGAGTAGTAGCCATAAATCCCGACACCTGCAAGCGACATGGACGCACCGATTCCGGTGTAGTCATTGTCACCATTTTCCCTGTAGGCCGCACCAAGGGACACGCCACCGAGGCTCATCTTGCCACCGATGGAGGCATTGTCGATGTTATCGGTAGTGGAGTCATCCATCTGTGCGTCGGCAATGATCCAGAGCGGACCAGCAGTGGTCGCGAAAACGACCGAATTGCCGACCCGGTACTTACCCTGGTAACCCGAGCAACCGTATTTTGAGTGGATACACGCATAGGTGCCGACCGCACTGAAGGTCGCGCTCCACTGGGAACCGAGACTGATGCTGCCCCAGTCGCCCTTAAGACCAACCAGCGTGACGCGGTTGGTTGAGCCACCCCCGATACTGCCACCGGCAGCGTCGACGCCGAACTCGTACGTGGTGAAAGCGGTTTGTCCATTACCCAGGTCTTCCGATGCCTTGAAACGAAGACGTGAGCCGCCGTTGAAAACGCTCCAGCCCGCAGACTTACCCTCAACGCCCACCCGGATGGATCCGGACGTAGACACGTCAGCCAAGGCCACCGGGGCCGCTAGGGTAGCGGCAACCGCAACAGCTAGCAGTTTCTTGTTCATATAGAACTCCTCAGTGAAAGGTTTATAGTGCTCTTGTACAAAAGCCACGCCATTTTGGCGATAAATGGGTGGTAATGCAACACTTCGTCGGGAATAAAGACACAGTGCTGTTGTAAAAATACTACACATCTCCCAAAGCGGTTGAACCCTCCTTTTTCAGGCGTTTGGCATCGGCCTGAGCCAGAATCCTACCAAGGTCTCTGGCAGGGCGCTTTAGACGGTGGTGAGCGGTGTTGGTGGGACTGGTTCATCTTTTCTTTAATACCGCCCGTGAACGTCGTCCTTGTGAACGCCCTGCGATCGCCAGGAAGCGGGGCCGGCAGGGTTGCGTTAGAATGAGCATAGTTTAAGCATCATCCGGCATAGAGACCGCAATCCCCGGGTTTGAAGCGTCTTTAATCAAAACCCTATCATTACCGTGCCCCAATTATCGAGACAAGTTCTTCTCCGGCTGCTGATCGGCTGCGTGGCCCTGGCGTTAGTCGCCGGTTGCTCGTCGGCCCGTGAGAAGGGGCAGGACGCCATTCCGGGGCAGACAGCGGAAAAACAGCGCCGGGGAAAAGAGTTCACCGCCGGTGAGAACTCGCCCGACGCCAATTCAGATCTGCGTCAGGCCTCAAAATACTCCTATTCAATCGATATTTTTGGCACCAATCGCCCCGATCCACAATCCTCCTCGGCGATTGACGACCCTGAGTATGCGGAATATCTGGAATGGAAGCGCTGGCAGGAATTCAAAGCCTACCAGGAGTGGAAACGCCAGCAAGAATCCCAAGCTGGGTCGTAGGTTTCCTGGAGGGCCTTTATGCCGTGCGGTTCCGGCAGGGCTAGTCGTCTTTCAGCTTGTTGAACAACAGCGTCAGAATCTTGTCACCGGTCTGGGTACGCTGTTCATTGCTGTCAAGTAGGTCGACCATGGTCCTGTCCCCGGCCGGGGTTATCTGTAGTTGGTAGGATCTTTGCGGGTCGGGTTCGTCCTTTTTCCAGAACACCAGTTTAGAGAAAAACCCGGGGTCGGTAGAGATTTCTGGATCGTCATAGCGCAGCACGAACAACAGGGTATCAGGGTCTTTCTTAATCACCGAAAAACCGGCGTCGCCCAGAACCCGATCGAGTCTCGTCCAGGCTCCTTTAGCGCCGCCCGGGATGATCATTTGCAGCCGCCCTTCGGGTGTTTCCCGCAAAGCCAGGCCTTTTTGTTCACGGTTGCCGCCAGCAACGAACTGCTGGTGTTTGCCGGCAAAAGTCAGTAACTGAACTCCCAGACGTTCCATGAAGGTGTCGCCTTGCGGCGTGACCACCGGTGCTGCGTCGGCGTCGAAGATTGTTGCTGAAATCATCTCTTCGTCAGCAGTCAGCCAGAGCGTGTAGATCACCTGATCGTGTCGCCAGAATGCCCAGCGCATCCAGATAGATTCATCGTCTGATGATTCGGTATCGTAGTGGATCCGGAAGAAACCGGCCTTAGGATCGGCCTCCAGGACCTGCAGACCCATGTTGATCAGTGCGGTATCCACCCGGTTCCAGCTGTTTTGCAGGCTGTCAGCAATCAGCACGACCCGTTGTTGATTGGGTCCTTTGACGACGAGCACACCTTTCTCGGTCAGCTGAGCACGTAGTTCTGTTGACTGGGCTTCACGAAAATCTGCCAGACTCAGCTTCTGGCTGTCCCCACGCTGCTGGCGCCAGTTGAGGAATGCCTCGTACTCGGCCATCCGCTCTAGCTGCTGAAACTTTTCGTACTCGGCCAGATTCTCGGCGCTGGCTTCTCGGGTCACGGCACTGTAAAGGTGAGTGTCTTTGCTTTCCCGGGGCGCCGTCAGGTCCGGAGGGATCTCGAGCTTGGTGCTGGTGTTCCAGTCGGGCTTGCTGGCCTGGTTCTTGTCGGTGGTGCCACAACCGGTCAAAAGCAGGGTACTGCATGCCCCGATGACGATCAGTGTCGGGGTGTACTTGGAATAAAACAAGGGTCCGGGTACCTTTAGGGGTCAGCTGTCTGCAAAAACATTACGGGTTAATTCAGTGCCGGCAGAAACTGGCAACAGATTGTAACCCACAGTAGCCCTGCAGTACTGGAGATCAGTGTTGGCAAGATATCACGATCAGGTCACCGGCATACTGCTCGCCGGAGGTCGGGCGAGACGAATGGACGGGCAAGACAAAGGGTTGCTGGCTCTACAGGGTCGGCCGATGGCGGCCTGGGTGCTTGATCGGCTTGTCCGACAGACCAACACGATACTGATCAGTGCGAATCGAAATACCGAGTCTTACGCGAAGCTCGGTTATGAGGTGATCGCCGACCAGGATGCCGGGTTTCTCGGGCCGCTCGCCGGGCTGGCCTCCGGACTCGGTCGTGCTGATACGCCGTGGGTGGTAACAGCACCATGCGATTCACCATTTCTGGCTTATGATTTTGTTGAGCGGCTTCATCGCGCAGCGCTTAACTCTGGCAGCATGGTTGCGGTAGCGCATGATGGCCACCGCCTGCAACCGGTTTTCAGTCTGGTCAACGAGAGCTGCCGATTCGACCTTGAGGCCTTCCTCAGAGACGGGGGCCGCAAAATTGACCTTTGGCTGAATCGGCAGGCTTGGCAGAGCGTGGATTTTTCTGACCGGCCCGAGATGTTTCTCAATGTGAACACACCCCGGGAGCTTCGAGATCTCGAGGAGATGCCTGGTTTGGGAGATATCTGACAGGAAAGAGCGCCGGGTTTTGCCTCCTCGCCCATTTTGGGGTTAAATCCCGGTCTGCTTTTCAATATGAGTGCGTGGTCACTATGGATCTGTTCAGGGATGCAGAACAGTTAAGGCAAGTGCCGATGTTCGCGCGGCTGGATGCAGCCCGGCTGAAACTGTTGGCATTCACCAGCGAGGAATCGCAATTTCGAGATGGGGAAGTGCTGTTCAGGGCGGGTGCAGCGACCGACAGCGCCTACGTGGTGATGAGCGGTGAGGTCGAAGTCTTCGCCGATGAGCCTGTGGGCGAACCGCTAGTTGTTCTGGGTGAGAACCAGTTGATCGGCGAGATGGGGGTGATCGGTAATTCACCTCGTTCGGCTACTCTCAAGGCCAGGGGTGAAGTTCGAAGCCTGAGGATTGCCTCAGATGATTTCCTTCATCTGATGACCGAGAACCCAGAAATCGCACTGGATGTGATGCGCCAGCTTGTCGAGCGACTTGCCAATACGACCCGAATGCTGGAAGAGGCCAGATCAGTGAGCCAGAACAGCAATTCACCAGCTGGCGGATAACCGATCATGGATGGAGATCGCTTTCACGATCTGTGGGGTCGTTTAGGGGGCGGTTCGGAGGCGGATCGAATATTCCAGGCGCTGTCGGAAAGGTACGATGAGCCACACCGTTACTACCACACGGCTGATCATATTGTGTACTGTCTTTCCAGCTACGACCGGGCAACCGGAACTATGGGTCAGAATGATGTCGTCGAAATGGCCCTCTGGTTTCACGATGCCATACTCGAGATCGGGTCGGCGGAGAATGAGCAACTCAGCGCTGACTGGTTCGTTGAGCTGGCTGGGAGTTATTTGCCCCGGGAACTTGTTACCGAAGTATCCCAAGCGATTCTTGCGACCCGCTATCAAGAGGTGACTCGAGAAGTCGATGCTCAGTTTGTAATGGATGTTGACCTGTCAGGCTTTGGTCAACCCTGGAAAGCATTCTTTGCCGATACATGCCTCTTGCGTCAAGAAGCATCGCATCTGGATGACGCCCGATTCAGGGCTGGACAGGAACTGTTTCTCGAGCGGCTGTTGAGTTGGCCGGGCGTATTTCATACGCAGTACTTTCAGGATCAATACGAAACGAACGCTCAAGAGAACATTCATCAACTGCTGGAGAAGCTGAAACAACCCGATCTGTGGGTCTAGGATCTGGTCAATTTCCTGCCGGATCATCCGGCGGATCAGGAAGCGTCATTGTTCACCAAAGTATTGATAGCGAACCGTGGTGAGATCGCCTGCCGGGTCATCCGCACGCTGCGCCAACTGGGGATAAAAAGCGTCGCGGTCTACTCAGATGCAGACCGGGATGCACTACACACGGTCACGGCAGACGAAGCACTCCGAATCGGGCCTCCTCCTTCTTCGGAGAGTTATCTTTTGATAGATCAGATGGTCGAAGCCTGCTATCGGAGCGGGGCGCAGGCTGTTCATCCCGGTTATGGTTTCTTGGCAGAGAACAGCCTTTTTGTCGATGCACTGGACGAGGCCGGAATTTCGTTTATCGGTCCTTCCAGCCGGGCAATCAGGATTATGGGAGACAAGATCGCCTCGAAAAAACTCGCCAGAGAAGCCGGCATCAGTGTCATTCCGGGCCATGGTGAGGCCCTGCACGATGCGGATGAGGCTGTCGGGCAGGCTGCACTGATCGGTTATCCGGTGATGCTGAAAGCCAGCGCCGGTGGGGGCGGTAAGGGTATGCGGATTGCGGCCAATGAAGAGCAGTGCCGTGAAGGGTTCGAACGTGCCCGTAGTGAGGCTCGTTCGAGTTTCGGCGACGACCGGGTGTTGATCGAGAAATACATCAATGAACCCAGGCACATTGAGATCCAGGTCCTGGGTGACCAGCACGGCAATTGTGTACACCTGAATGAACGTGAATGTTCGATCCAACGACGCCACCAGAAGATCATCGAAGAGGCGCCGTCACCATTTCTTGATCCGGCTACGCGAGGTGCAATGGGTGAACAGGCCGTCATGCTGGCACAAGCGGTCGATTACTATTCAGCAGGAACCGTGGAGTTCATCGTTGACCAGGAGCGAAATTTCTACTTTCTGGAGATGAATACCCGTCTGCAGGTCGAACATCCGGTGACCGAGGAGATCACTGGCCTGGACCTTGTGGAACTTATGCTCAAGGTCGCCGCCGGTGAGAAGCTGCCGTTTACCCAGCCCGACATCCAAATTGATGGGTGGGCTCTAGAGTGCCGGATCTACGCCGAGGATCCGGCGCGAGGATTCTTACCATCTACAGGCCGACTGACCCGTTACCAGCCCCCTGTTGAAGATCAGAGTATCCGGATGGATAGTGGGGTCGTCGAAGGTGGTGAGGTCAGTGTTTACTATGATCCAATGGTGGCGAAACTGGTCAGTCGTGGCCCGGATCGAAAGACCGCGATCGCAGCGATGGGACGTGGCCTGGATCGTTTCCACGTCCAGGGGGTGTCTACCAATATCCCGTTCCTCGCTGCGGTGTTAGCCCACCCGAGGTTCGGTTCCGGGCAGTTGACCACGGGTTTCATCGCTGAGGAATATCCCGACGGGTTCGATATGCCAAAACCTGTGGGAGCTCTGCATTACCGCCTGATAGTGCTGGCCGTCGTGTTGTATCAGCGCTCCATGGAGCAGCAGGCTACGCTGAGTGACGACGTTGCTCTGCCCGGTGCACGAGTTGTCTGGGTGGACGGCGAATCTTTTGACTGTGTAGTGGAGTTGCTTGCCCACGGCTATGCTGTGACCTGCAGTGGGCAACGCCTTGCCATGAGAACTTGCTGGTGGCCCGGACAGAGTGTTTGCCGCTTTGAATGTGACGATGGTGTGTTTTTTGCCAAGGTGGAACGCGACCGCATTATCTACCGGGTCTCTCATGCCGGAACGGCTCTAGAGGTGATGGTTCTGGATCCATTGCCAGGTGATCTCTATCGTCACATGCCGGTCGGAGTGTCGCCGGATCAAAGTCATCTGGTGCTTTCACCGATGTCCGGCCTCCTCGTTTCGATATCGGTGACGGAAGGGCAAGCGGTTCAGTCGGGCCAGGAAGTGGCAGTGATCGAGGCAATGAAGATGGAGAACGCTCTTAAGTCGGAGCGAGACGGTATCGTTGTCAGAACTCACGCCCGGCAGGGGGATACCGTTGAGCTGGGCCAGGCCTTGATCGAATTTGAATCAGGGTCAGAAAGGTGAATACTGGAATTGTACGAAAACTGGGTGAGCGAATTCGCCAGGGTGAGCGCCGTTCTCTCGCTCGTGCCATCACCCTTCTGGAATCGACTCTTGACCCGCATCGGGGTGAGGCAGAGGCGCTGCTGGCTGACGTGCTTCCAGCCGCGGGTCGGTCAATCCGGCTTGGTATTACCGGTGTACCCGGTGTTGGTAAATCCACCTTCATTGAGGCGTTAGGCTACCGGTTGGCAGAATCCGGCCATCGACTTGCTGTGTTGACGATTGATCCCAGTTCTGTGATCAGCGGAGGGGCAGTGCTCGGAGACAAGACGCGGATGGGAAAACTCTCGAGCCACCCAGGCGTTTTTATAAGGCCGTCACCAACCGGTGGCAGTAGCGGTGGTGTCGCGAGACGGACCCGGGAGAGCATCCTTCTGTGTGAGGCAGCCGGTTATGACATCATAATGGTTGAAACTGTCGGCGTCGGCCAGTCGGAACTGCGGGTCGCGGGAATGACCGATTTTTTCATTCTCCTCCTGCTACCTGCCTCCGGTGATGAACTCCAGGGAATCAAACGCGGTGTAATGGAACTGGCCGATCTCATTCTGGTCAACAAGGCCGATGGTGATCTGGACACTGTTGCCCGCCGAACGGTGAGTGATTATCAGCAAGCCGTCGGCCTGATTCAGCCCCGAACCCCTGGATGGAAAGCGCCTGTGCTGGCCGTATCCGCACTTCAGGATGAGGGTCTGGGGAAGGTGTTGGAGACAATCCACAGGTTCCAGGCACAGGACCGGGAGAGTGGTCTGATCGAGCAACGCCGCAGCGAACAGGGGCGGGAGTGGCTGCGCCAGGAAGTCCATGATGGCCTGATGGACCTGTGTAATCGGGAGCCCGAGTTTGTGCAGCTTTTCCGCCAGTTTGAAACGGAAGTTTGTGCCGGTCGGTTGGCGGCTACAGTCGCCGCGCGAAAGCTGGTCAGTGACATCACGCGCAGCAAGCGTGCATCATAAGTAATGATCGGAAGACTGAACCACGTTGCGATTGTTGTGCCCGACCTCGCAGTCGCGGCCTCCTTATACCGCGAAACACTCGGTGCGCAGGTCTCCGCACCCGTTGCGCTCCCCCATCATGGGGTGACCACAGTGTTCGTCGAGCTTGAGAACACCAAGATCGAGCTGCTCCACCCCCTCGGCGCTGAGTCACCTGTTGCTCGTTTCCTGGAACGCAACCCGGCTGGGGGAGTGCACCATGTCTGTTACGAAGTTTCCGATATCATTGCTGCCCGTGAACGGCTTAAAGCACAAGGGGCGAGAGTCCTCGGTCCGGATGAGCCCAAGGAAGGAGCACACGGCAGGCCGGTATTGTTTCTGCATCCCAAAGATTTCTGTGGCACGTTGATTGAGCTAGAACAAGCCTGACAGGATCCAGTTCCGACAAGCGATCGATCTACAGCGTCATTCAGAGCTCAGTTGAAGGATTACTCACAACTCCAGAAAGCGCCGGTGATATTTGATCGGCTCACAGGTGCTGTACTCAAGGCGCTGTGTTTCAGGCCCCGGGTTCCACCGGGTAAGGCACGTCGACTGGACTGGCTTGAGGCCATGGCCGGTAAGAAGCGTATTGTCACTCGGACCAGTGCTGGATTCAGATTTGCCTGTGACCAGACTGATTGGCTGCAGCGAAACCTGCTGTGTAACGGGGTGCACGAGCCGGAGATCACGCGACTGTTGGAGAGTGAGTTCGAACAATCGGACGTGTTCTACGATGTGGGGGCGAATTCGGGGTATTTCAGCTTTCTGGCGGTCACCTTGGGTGTCCGCACGGTGATCGGTTTTGAGCCGGACCCGGAGTCCTGTACGGTGTTCAGATTCAATCGTGATCTGAACGGATGGGGTGAAGATCAGGTGATGTTGAAACAACTGGCGCTCTCGGACCAGTCCGGCAGGGGGATATTCAAGCGGGCCAGTGATTCGGGGGATAGCGGCTTTGGCCAGTGGCCACACCGTGAAACAGTCGAGGAACTTACTGTCGATGTCGTGACGCTGGACGACTGCTGCCGTGAGCCGGATGCATCACTGCCCACAGTGATCAAGCTGGATGTCGAGGGCTGGGAACTCGCGGTTTTTCGGGGCGCACGGGAACTGCTGAAAAACCAGCCACCGCGTCTGTTGATCTTTGAGTCTACCTGCGGCAGCGACGGAACGATCAGCGACAGTCAGATCTCTGTACTGCTGGAACAATACGGATACAAAGTCGCCCGTGTTGAGAGGCCGTCGGGGGTTATCAAGGCGACCGAGAATTATGTGGCGCGGCTGACCTGACGAGACTCAGATTGAGGCCCGGTATCGGGTGCCCTTGTCATTTCTTACGCGACAGGTAAAGGTCGGTGATGGTGCCTTCAAATGCCTCTGCTGCGAAGGAAACAGTCTCGGACAGAGTCGGGTGCGGCGAAACAGTCAAAGAGATGTCCTTTGCCTCGGCCTGCATCTCGATCGCCAGACAGGCCTGGGCGATGAGATCACCGGCGTTGAGGCCGACGATGCCTGCGCCAATGATGCGCCGGGTCTCAGGATCAAACAGCAGTTTGGTCAGCCCTTCGGGGCGGCCCAGGCCCAGCGCTCGGCCGCTGGCTGCCCAGGGGAAGACCCCTTTCCCGTACTCCACACCTTTTGATTTGGCCTCGCTTTCAGTCAGACCCACCCAGGCCACCTCGGGGTCGGTGTAGGCTACCGATGGAATTACTCTGGCATCAAAGGCACTGGGCAGTCCGGCAGCTACTTCCGCTGCAACTTTGCCTTCGTGTGTTGCTTTGTGTGCCAGCATTGGCATTCCAACGATGTCTCCGATCGCAAAAATGTGCTCCACGTTAGTTCTTTGCTGCGGATCAACAGCAATGAACCCCTGGTCGTCTACGGCCACGCCAGCATTGTCAGCGCCAATCAGATGGCCATTGGGTCTGCGCCCAACGGCCACCAGTACCCGGTCAAATCGTTCCGATGCCGGGGCACCTGATCCTTCAAAACTGGCTATCAGACCATCGGGCGTTGCCACGACACCGCTCACCCGAGTGCTCAGGAATATGTTTTCACACTGGTTTTTCAGGCGCCGGCCCAGAGGCCGCAACAGGTCACTGTCCGTACCCGGCATCAACTGATCGGTCATCTCGACCACGCTGACCCGGCTGCCCAGGGCATGGTAGACAGTTGCCATCTCCAGCCCGATGATGCCACCACCGATGATCAGAAATCGTTCCGGAACGTCGACAAGCGACAAAGCTCCGGTCGAGTTGATCAACCGGTTGTCTTCGGGTAGCCCGGGAATTCCGGTGGGTTCAGAGCCGGCTGCGATGATAGCCTGGGCAAAATCAATGACGGTCTGATTGGTACCGTCGTCCACCGTGATACGACTGGCTGAAGTGAACTGGCCAGTGCCCTGGATGACCCTGACGTTGCGCTTCTTTGCCAGCCCGGCCAGGCCCGCAGTTAACTGGCTGACGATGCTGTTTTTCCAGTTTCGCAGGTCTTCAAGGTGTATGTTCGGGCGGCCGAACTCGATCCCCGCTGCTTCCATTTCACTGGCCTCCTCAATGACCCGGGCAGCGTGGAGCAGGGCCTTGGAGGGAATGCAGCCGACGTTCAGGCAGACCCCACCCAGGGTCGCCTCTTTTTCGATGAGGACCGTCTCGATGCCGAGATCAGCGGCCCGAAATGCGGCGGTGTAACCGCCCGGCCCGGAGCCAAGCACCACCAGTTCGGCCCTGATGTCTGCACTGGATTGGGTGCTCGAAACGGTCGATGTTGACGGAGGCTTCAGGGCAGGTTCGCGTGGTCTGTCAACACTCGACTGGTTGGCTCTGGACTCTGACGAGGCTCTGGCCATCATTACAGGTGTGTCTGCCGATACTCTGTCTCCGACCGCGACCAGCAGCTCAGTCACGGTACCGGCCGTCGGTGACGGCATGTCCATCGAGGCTTTGTCACTTTCCAGTGTCAGCAGCGGTGTCTCAATCTCAAGGACGTCGCCCGGTGACACCAGGATGTCGATGATCTCGACGTCGGAAAAGTCACCGATATCAGGGACTTTGATGACAGTGTCTTGCGTCATGGGGTCAGGCTGTACATTACAGGACCAGTCGTCGGGTGTCTTCCAGTAACCCGCGGATGAAAACTGTGAAACGAGCGGCTTCAGCACCGTCGATGACCCGGTGGTCGTAGGAGACTGAAAGTGGCAGTACCAGTCTTGGCCGGAATTCTTCTCCATCCCAGAGCGGGGCCATGCGGGAGCGCGCTGCGCCTAGGATTGCAACTTGTGGTGCATTCACGATCGGGGTAAAAGCGGTACCCCCGATACCGCCCAGGTTGGAGATGCTGATACAGCCGCCCTGCAGGTCGTCTGGTTTGAGGTTTCCGCCACGCGCCCGGTTAGCCAGGTCGTCCATCTCACTGGCGATCTGCATGATGCCCTTGCTGTCGACTGCTCGAATGACCGGTACGACCAGGCCGTCTTCGGTATCGACGGCGATTCCGACGTTGAAGAATTTTCGGTAGATCAGGCTCTCTCCCTTGGGGCTGAGAGCGGCGTTGAATCTCGGGAATCGACTGAGGCCAGCCGCGACGGCCTTGACCAGAAAGGTCAGCACGGTAACGCGTACGGTGGAGTTCTCGGTGGGGCTAGTCAGCGACCGCCGGAAAGCATCCAGATCAGTGATGTCGGCTTCATCATGATGAGTGACATGCGGAATGTTGAGCCAGGCACGCTGCAGGTGCGGGCCAGAGAGTTTTTGAATCCTGGACAACGGTGCTGTCTCTGTCGGACCCCAGCGGCTGTAGTCGATCTGCGCTGGTGGGGGAATCCCGGGGCTCGCAACAGCTTCAGGAGCAGTCTCCACAGGCTGTTCAAGTATTGCCTTGACGTGTTGTTGCACGTCCTCTTTGAGGATCCGGCCCTTGGGTCCCGTGCCGCGAACGGCACTTAAATCCATACCCAGTTCGCGGGCCAGACCCCGCACCGCGGGGCTCGCATGGGGCAGGGCGCCACCGCTTCGCTCGACGGGCGGCGGCAGGGATAGTGGCGGTTGAGGTGACTGTTGGGTTGCAGGTTGCACTTGGTCTGCTACCTGAAGGGTGGCCCCTTGCTCACTGACATCGGCTTCAGGTGTGTTGTTAACGGGCTCCGCGGTCTGCCTGGTAGCCGGGGCGTTCGCCGGTTCAACCATGCACAGGACACTGCCCTGTGCCACCTTGTCACCTGCCTGGACCCGTATCTCACTGATTGTGCCAGCGAAAGGTGCCGGGACATCCATCGTCGCCTTGTCGCTTTCCAGAGTCACCAGTGGGTCTTCGGCCCTGATGGTGTCTCCCGGTACGATCAGTACTTCGATCACGTCCACCGACTCGAAGTCGCCAATATCAGGAACTGCGATTTCTCGGGTGGTGGTCACGGCTGATACGCGGAAATTCGAAGGTCACTCATGCCTGGATCGGGTTCGGTCTGGCAGGGTCGATTCCGTATTTTGATATTGCATCTGATACGGTAGAAGACGGTACCGCGCTTTCCTCGGCGAGCGCTTTAAGTGCCGCAAGCGAGATGTAGAAGCGGTTGACCTCGAAGAATTCCCGCAACTGAGAACGAGTTCCGCTGCGGCCAAATCCATCAGTACCCAGCACCGTGTAGCGTTGTGGTATGAAGGCCCGTATCTGCTCGGCGTAACTGTTGACGTAATCCGTCGCGGCGACGACCGGTCCCTTCTCATCCGCCAGGCATTGTTCTACATAGCTGCGTTTTCGCTCTTCTTCCGGATGCAGCATGTTCCAGCGTTCGACATCGCGTCCTTCACGGCTCAGTTCGTTCATACTGGTGACACTCCAGACGTCAGCCTGGACTCCGAAATCCTCTTCCAGCAGGTCAGCTGCAGCCAGTGATTCTCTCAGGATCGAACCACTGCCCAGCAGCTGAACCCGTGGTGTTGCCTTGCGGCCGCGATGGGCTGTCCGAATCCGGTACATGCCCTTCAGGATACCGGTTTCCGTCTCTTCCGGGATCGCCGGGTGGGCGTAGTTTTCGTTCATGACCGTGATGTAGTAATAGATGTTTTCCCGGTCGCTGAACATTCTTCGCAGCCCATCGCGAATGATGATCGCGAGTTCATAGCCGTAAGCGGGGTCATAGGAGACGCAGTTCGGTATCGCCGAGGCGAGGAGCAGGCTGTGCCCATCCTGATGCTGCAGGCCCTCCCCGGCGAGCGTCGTTCGCCCCGCCGTACCGCCAATCAGGAAACCGCGGGCCTGAATATCACCTGCGGCCCAGGCCAGATCACCGATCCGCTGCAGGCCGAACATTGAGTAGAAGATATAGAATGGAATCATGGCTTTGCCATGATTGGCATAGGCAGTCGCTGCCGCGATCCAGGACGACATCGCTCCTGCTTCAGTGATCCCTTCCTGAAGGACCTGCCCCTTTTTGTCTTCGCGGTAATACATCAACTGATCCGAATCCTCCGGTTCGTACAGCTGTCCTTTTGCGGAATAGATACCGAGTTGTCGAAACATGCCTTCCATTCCGAAGGTGCGGCATTCATCCGGTACGATGGGTACCACCCGGGAGCCGATCTGCTTGTCACGCACCAGCGTGCTGAGAATGCGAACGAACGCCATGGTCGTTGAGACCTGTCGATCCCCAGTGCCGTCCAGCTGTGACTGGAAACTGGATAAAGGAGGAATCTCCAGCGGTTCGGCCTGATCCCGTCGCACTGGGAGGTATCCACCCAGGGCCTCGCGTCGTTCTTTTAGGTATTTGATCTCCGGGCTGTTCTCTCCAGGGTGATAGAAAGGCGCCTGGACGACCTGCTCATCCGACAGTGGGATCCTGAAACGGTCGCGAAACGCAATCAGAGAATCGCCGGCCATTTTTTTCTGCTGGTGAGTGATGTTCTGGCCCTCGCCCGATTCGCCCATTCCATAACCCTTGACGGTCTTCGCCAGAATCACCGTGGGCTGGCCGGTGTGTGCCACCGCAGCAGCATAAGCTGCATAAACCTTATGTGGGTCATGGCCTCCACGGTTCAGCCGCCAGATATCTTCGTCGGTCATGTTTGCGACCATTTCGGCGAGCTCGGGGTACTTGCCGAAGAAGCGCTCCCGGACAAAGGCGCCGTCCTTTGATTTGAATGCCTGGTACTCACCATCGACCGCTTCTTCCATTCGCTGCTTCAGCAGACCTTTGGTGTCGCGCATCAGCAGCGGGTCCCAGTAGGAACCCCAAATCAGTTTGATAACGTTCCAGCCGGCGCCACGGAATTCACCCTCCAGTTCCTGGATGATCTTGCCGTTGCCCCGGACCGGGCCATCCAGGCGCTGCAGATTGCAGTTAACGACAAACACCAGATTGTCCAGCCGGTCTCGGCCGGCCAGCCCAATGGCGCCCAGGGACTCAGGTTCATCCATCTCCCCGTCACCGATAAAGGCCCAGACCTTGCGCTCTTCAGTCGGAATCATTTCGCGGTGCTGGAGATAGCGCATGAAGCGCGCCTGGTAGATCGCCTGGATCGGCCCGAGCCCCATGGAGACCGTGGGGAACTGCCAGAAATCCGGCATCAACCACGGATGTGGGTATGATGACAGACCGTCTCCGTGTACTTCCTGCCGAAAGGCCTTCATCTGGGGCTCGCTGATACGTCCCTCGAGAAACGCTCTGGCATAGATTCCCGGGGCGGAGTGGCCCTGAAAGAAGATCATGTCCCCACTATGGTCTGCGCTGGGGGCCCGCCAGAAATGATTGAAGCCAACGTCGTAGAGGGTGGCTGAAGAGGCGAAGCTGGCGATATGGCCACCGAGCTCGCTACTTTCGCGGTTGGCATTGACGACCATGGCCAAAGCGTTCCAGCGAATCAGGGAGCGGATGCGCCACTCGATCGCTGCATCACCCGGACTGCGCTTCTCGTGTACCGCCCGGATGGTATTGAGGTAAGCGGTGGTTGGCCGGTAAGGGATGTAAACCCCCGAGCGGCGTACCAGATCGATCAACTCTTCGAGCAGGTAATGTGCCCGGGTCTCACCTTCGCGTTCAAGGACCGAAGACAAAGCGTCACGCCACTCCTGGGTCTCAGCGGGATCGACGTCGTTGTGCAGATCACTGTTAGCCATCGAGTACGCTCGGGACACTGGTTTGCCGAACCCGTAACGGGCGGTTGTTGAGGCGCGATGAGAGCTGGCGCTGCTGCATCTTGAAGAAGGAAAGGTCAATCTCTTCAATTATTTGCATCATATCACAGTGCTGCATTTTCCCACTCAACACCCGTTGGAGCAGAGCGGGACTCAGGTCCTATCCCGCCTGCGTTCCGGCACAAAGGGGTTCGTCCGGTTGTCTGATTTCCGGGTCGGGGAATTACGTTAGCCTTCCCTGGAGTCACCGTCAGTGGATGAAGGATTGGAGTCCGTGTTGCGGGCAGAAATAATGTCACTTCTTAAGCGGTCTTTCGTGTTGGCTGGGTACTGTGCTGCTTCAAAGCCGACCCCAGAACCTGGCCGGTGTAGGAGTCTTTCACCGCAGCGACGCTCTCGGGCGTTCCGCAGGCGACCAGTTTGCCGCCTCGGTGGCCACCTTCCGGCCCCAGGTCGACGATCCAATCAGCGGTCTTGATCACGTCCAGATTGTGTTCAATAACGATGACCGTGTTGCCGCTGTCGCGCAGACGGTGTAGGACTTGGAGTAACTGACGAATGTCGTGAAAGTGCAGGCCGGTAGTCGGTTCGTCGAGCAAGTAAAGGGTCCGTCCGGTATCCCGTTTGGAAAGCTCTCGTGCAAGCTTGATTCGCTGTGCCTCACCGCCGGACAATGTGGTGGCGCTTTGACCGAGGCCGATATAACCAAGACCGACATCCTCCAGCGTGTCCAGTTTGCGCTTGATGACTGGCACAGCACTGAAGAAGTCACCGGCCTCCGCGACCGTCATGGCGAGTACCTCACTGATCGTCTTGCCCTTGTACCGAATGTCCAGGGTCTCGCGGTTGTACCGCGCACCCTTACACAGGTCACAGGACACATAGATGTCCGGCAGGAAATGCATCTCCACCTTGATCAACCCATCACCCTGGCAGGCCTCGCACCGACCACCGCGTACATTGAATGAGAACCGCCCTGGTTTGTAACCTCTTGCCCGGGATTCTGGTACCGCTGAGAAAAGATCCCTGATTGGCGTGAACAGACCCGTATAAGTGGCTGGGTTGGAACGAGGAGTCCGTCCGATCGGGCTCTGGTCTATGTCGATGATCTTGTCGAAATGCTCGAGTCCTTCGATGCTTTGATGGGCAGCGGCCTGACGTCTGCCCTGGTGCAGTTTGCGGGCGATTGCGGGATAAAGGGTGTTGTTGATCAAGGTCGATTTTCCGGAGCCGGAGACACCGGTGACGCAGGTCAACAAGCCGACTGGTATAGCGACGTCAATGGCTTGCAGGTTATTGCCGGTGGCCCCCAGGATCCGGAGTATTCTTGCCGGATCAGTCGGCCTGCGTGACGCAGGCACATCGATCTCCAGATCCCTCGAGAGGTAGCGACCGGTAAGTGACAGCGGGCTGTTGATGATCTCGCCAGGATTTCCTTGAAAAACAATTTCACCTCCGTGAACGCCCGCTCCGGGGCCCAGGTCGACGACATGATCAGCACTGAGGATGGCTTCCTCGTCATGTTCTACAACAATGATCGTGTTGCCGAGATCGCGGAGGCGAAAAAGTGTTTCAAGAAGACGTTTGTTGTCACGCTGGTGCAGACCGATCGAGGGTTCATCCAGGATATAGGTCACTCCTACCAGTCCGGACCCGATCTGTGAGGCGAGTCGGATACGCTGGGCTTCCCCGCCGGACAGGGTCTCGGCAGTGCGGTCAAGTGTCAGGTATTCCAGGCCGACGTTGTACAGAAAACGCAGCCTTTCGGAGATCTCTCGTACGATCCGGCCGGCTATGTCTCCCTGACGGCCGGGAAGATCAAGCTGAGTAAACAACTCGAGCGACTGCTCCACCGGCAAGGCTGTGACTTCGTGGATCGCACGCTGGTCGATAAAAACATGCCGCGCACTTTCGCGCAGGCGGCTGCCGTTACAGTTCTCACAGTACTGGGTATTGATGTAGCGGCCGAGCTCTTCTCGGATAATGTTCGACTCCGAGTCCCGAAAGCGGCGTTCCATGTTGGGAATGACNCCTTCGAAGGTGTGTCTCCTCCGGCGGGGCCGTCGGCCCCGGGAGCGGAGATAGGTGAAGAGAATCTTTTCACTGCCGCTGCCATATAAGACGATCTGGCGGATCTTCTTTGGCAGTTTCGAGAACGCGGTCTCGGTGTCAAAACCATAGTGGTCTGCGAGGCAACTGATCAGATTGAAATAAAAAGCGTTGCGNCGATCCCAGCCGGCAACGGCACCACTGGAGAGTGTCAGCGACCGGTCGTGCACGACCCGNTCAGGATCGAAAAACTGTCTGACCCCGAGCCCGTCACATTCAGGGCACGCNCCGGCGGGGTTGTTAAAGGAAAACAGCCGTGGCTCCAGTTCGCTCAAGCTGTATCCNCAATCCGGGCAGGCGAAGCGGNCTGAGAANACCAGTTCTTCGCCCGATGNTTGTCCGTCACCTGGGAGTACTTCGATTACCGCNAGACCATCTGCCAGTGCCAGAGCAGTTTCGAATGACTCGGCAAGACGCTGTGCCGAGTCAGGCCCAATGACCACTCGGTCGACGACTACTTCTATGGTGTGCTTGCGTTTTTTGTCAATTGTAGGGATCTCGTCGAGTTCGAAGACGGTACCGTCCACCCTGACTCGTACATATCCCTGGCTCTGGAGCCCGCCCAGCAGCTGCTGGTATTCGCCCTTGCGCTCTTGAACAACTGGGGCCAGCAACAGCAGGCGGGTGCCCTCTGGCAGGGCCATGACTCGATCCACCATTTCACTGACTGTGCTCGCGTTGAGTGCGCTGCCGTGTTCGGGGCAGCACGGTTCACCGACCCGTGCATAGAGCAATCGAAGGTAATCGTAGATCTCGGTGACAGTGCCAACGGTCGAGCGTGGGTTGTGGGAAGAGGATTTCTGTTCAATGCTGATGGCCGGCGACAGACCCTCAATGAGATCGACGTCTGGCTTCTCCATCAGCGACAGAAATTGCCTGGCGTAGGCCGACAGTGATTCGACGTAGCGTCGTTGTCCTTCAGCGTAGATCGTATCGAAGGCGAGAGAGGATTTCCCTGAGCCGGAAAGACCTGTGATGACAATCAGCCGGTCCCTGGGCAGATCCAGATCAACATTTTTCAGATTGTGTGTCCGGGCGCCCCGGATTTGTATTTCCCGCATCATTAAGGCCGGCGTCAGGTCAAACTGTTAATATTACGTCTCGTTGGATCGGGCTTTCAAAACCTTTTTTCAACTGCTTCGGGTTTCCTGGCATCTTTAGNCCCTGAAACCCGCTGTGGAACCCGTGTGCCATCTGGATTGAGGCCGGCTACCCGGGCTACCCGGGCTGTACCCTGGTTGAACGACGCCTGTCCTGTCAAACCTGAAGAACCGGAAGCCTGAAGCGAGTGAAAAACGTTCCGTTGAACGCGCTTGAGAGACGTTCACTCGCCGCGCTATCTTCTGTATTGGGCCTGAGGATGCTGGGCCTGTTCCTGATCCTNCCAGTGTTTGCTCTCTATGCTGATCGATTGGAGGGGGCGAACGCGATGCTGGTGGGCATCGCACTTGGTGCCTACGGGGTGACCCAGGCCCTGCTTCAGGTTCCTTTCGGTATTCTGTCGGACCGTTTCGGGCGCAAGCCATTGCTGACAGCNGGGTTNTTGCTGTTCGCCCTGGGCAGTGTGGTCGCCGCGCAGGCGACCACCATCGAAAGTGTCATTTTTGGTCGGGCACTGCAGGGTGCGGGCGCAATCTCCGCTGTGGCACTGGCACTTCTGGCCGATCTGACCCGCGAAGAGCAGCGGACCAAGGCCATGGCTCTGGCNGGCATGAGCATCGGTGCCTCGTTTCTGGCAGCACTGATATTGGGCCCGCTGTTGGCTGAGTCGGTGGGGCTACAAGGCCTATTCTGGGTCAGTGGCTTTTTAGCGGTTGCTGCTCTGCCCGTGGTCTGGTGGCTGATACCCGCAGCACGGGTTCTGGCTAACGGCNCCGATCAGCAACCTGTCCGTGGGCAACTGCAGGCGGTTCTCCTGGACCCGCAACTGGTACGACTGGATGTGGGCATTTTTGTACTGCATATGGTTCTGACCGCTTTGTTTGTGGCGGTACCGTTTGCACTGCGGGACAGCGTAGGCTTGAGTCCGGGGCGACATTGGCAGATCTATATCCCGGTCCTGCTTCTGTCAGTGCTTGCGATGGTGCCGTTGCTGCTGCTGAGTATGAAGCGCAGAAACACCATGAGGGTTTTCCGGGTCGCGATCGGCATCCTGCTCGGTGCTTTGTTAGTGCTTGCAGTTGGATCAGATGAAGTGGTCCTTCTTATCGGCGGCCTGTGGTTGTTTTTCACGGGCTTCAATCTGCTCGAGGCCATGCTGCCGTCGCTCACGTCCCGACTGGCACCGGCTACCCGGAAGGGCAGCGCTCTTGGCATCTACAACACGTTCCAGTTTACCGGGGTGTTTTTTGGTGGCGTTTTGGGCGGGCTCACTTACAGCATGTGGGGGGCTGAGGGCGTTTTCATTTTCGCTGCTGTTTCCGTAGTGCTGTGGCTGGTGTTGGCACTGACCGGCCCGGCACCTGCACTTCCGGAGAGCCTCACTGTTCGACTGGAACGTGCCGATCCGGGCGATCTTGCCGGTCTTGGCGACCGCCTGCGTCAGGTGNNTGGTGTCCAAGAGATCACGGTCATGCCGGAGCGTGGTGTGGCGTATNTGAAGGTCGACCCGCAGATTATCGACCGCGAAACACTCAAAAGACTTGACGGTATTATCGCTGTTGAGTGATAAGCCTCCGGCGGGCAAGCACTACAGTGTCGGTCGTTGTGAGTCATTTTCAAACCATCGGCCCGNAGCCTGCTCGAAAGCCATGCCGGCCCGGAACACGTCCTTGTCACAGTAGGTCCTGCCGATCACCTGTAGACTCGTCGGTACCCCATTGGCTGCTCTGCCGCTCGGCAGTGTCAGTACCGGGCAGCGGCTCATGGTATTAAATGGTGTCGTCATCACCCAGCCAAGCATTGGATTCACGATCTTGCCGTTGATGGTGATCGAATCTCTCGAGTAGTCAAAATCAGCCGCCACCGCGGGCAAAGCAGTGGTCGGGCAGACCAGCACGTTATATTTCTCGAGCAACGGTCCCAGTGTTGCGTACATTGTGTTTGCGACTTCGAGACTGTGTAGGAAATCACTCGCTTTGGAACGACGGCTTTGCTCGGCAAAAGCACGGACATAGGAGGTCATCTGATTACTGTGGGTCTCAAGATGCACCGANAGTGATGCGCCGAAAAGATGTTCGAGGTAGGCAAGACCCGCATCGAGCGCCTCGTGGGTCCAGCCAAGTTCCACTTCATCGATGGTTGCGCCCTGACTGCGGAAGACATCGAGNGCTGCGAGTGTGTTTTTCTGGACTTCAGGGTCGACTTCAAAGAAACCGAGATCCATTGAGAAGGCGATTTTCCAGTTTCTGATTGACCCGTATTGGTGTGGAAGCTTGAGTTTCGGGCGCAGCGTCGAGATGTCCTTGGGATGCGGCCCACACATCACGTTCTGGAGCAGGATCGCATCCGACACGCTGCGCGCGAGTGGTCCAGTTTGGCAGTAGAAATCAAGATTGAAAGGAGAGTCATCACTGTTGCGCCCGTAAGGAGGTTTGTAGCCCACTAACCCGCAGGTCGCTGCCGGAATTCTGATCGAACCGCCAATGTCTGATCCTGTCGCAATCGAACTGGTGCCGGCAGCGAGGGAGGCAGCTGATCCTCCGGACGAACCGCCCGGCGTAAATTCACTGTTCCATGGATTGCGGGTAACGCCCCAGAGCCTGGAATGGGTATAGCCGGCACAGGAGAACTCCGGTGTTGCTGTTCGGGCGTGAATCAGGCCGCCGGCCCGGATGATTCGCTGGTTGTTCACCGAGGTGGTATCGGCAATGAAGTCCTTGTTGATCAAGGAACCGTTGGAAGTNGGTTTGCCCTTGATAAAACTCTCGTCCTTGATACCGATNGGCAGACCTTCCAGTGCCCCGGTACGTTTNCCGGTCGCATACTTGGCCTCGGCNTTCCTCGCCNGNTCCATGGCCTCGTCGAAGTACCGGTAGGTGAAGGCATTGACNGTCGGNTCGATCTCTTCCNCNCTGCCAATGACGGCCTCGAGCAGCTCGACCGGTGACAGCGTTTTTGACTGAAAACGCCGAAGGGCTTCCGTCGCCGGTAAGTAACACAGTTCCGTATCGCTCATGGGAGATATCCTGCTAATGGTTCACTCATCGAATCGATTGCGGCAACGCCGTCCAGTTTGTGCTCCGTTTTATCGCTCATGGGAAGCTCGGTATGGGTCGATCGTCAATCATCGTCATCGGCAGTCCTACCCTGGCGGGGGTCAGGGTCGCACCGGCTAGAAAATACGGGCTTATACGCCTGACGTCCAGAATGCCCGACCTGTTGCCTCCGGGGCCGATCAGGGTAGAAGACGCGGGACGGTAATGTCAGGGCCATTTCAACGCGTGAGTTTCTGTGCAATATCACACTATTTTCTCCGCGAAACGGCGTTATACTCGGTTTCGATCTCGGTCGTTTAATCACCCGACCGTTAGTCAGAAAGGTGATGAACAAAGCCGTCAGGTAACAGGCAACACGACAGTCGGAGAGTACTATGGCCAGAGGCGTCAATAAGGCAATTATCGTGGGAAATCTGGGGCGTGACCCGGAGGTGCGGTACACTGCCAACGGCAGCGCGGTGGCGAATGTGACGGTCGCGACGTCCGAGAGTTGGAAGGACAAGCAATCGGGTGAACGACAAGAAAGGACCGAATGGCATCGGGTGGTTTTTTTCAACCGTCTGGCAGAAATTGCTGGGGAGTACCTCAAGAAAGGCTCACAGGTTTACATCGAAGGAAGCATACGAACTCAAAAATGGCAAGACAAGGAGAGCGGTCAGGACCGGTATACCACTGAGATTGTCGCACGCGATATGCAAATGCTCGGTGCGCGCGGTGGCGGTAGTCTGCAGGACGCTCCGGCGGAGGATTTCGGTGGTGCGTCACCGCGTGCCGCTGCATCCAGCGCCAATGACTCGGATTTTGATGACGACATCCCATTCTAGGGAGCCCGATCACAGCCAATGGAAGCTGATTGGGCGCTTTTGAGGTGTGAAAACTTGAGATTCGAAATATATTAGGNGCTCGACTCGGTATTCCAAATAAGATCAAAGGGGCCTCGGACAAGTTCCTACAATGGGTTAACGCTGGCTGCGTTGCAAAATCTGTGGGTCAGTGTTTATATATAGTTGTANGGGTACTNAATTAAGTCTCGCGTAATCTGTATCCGTAGACTCTTTCGAAAAGAAAACTAGATTCACCAGAGGAGATCAAGCCTTCGACTGTGACTGAACCAGTCGCCGCATGCTGTTTAGAGCCTTCCATTAATGAAAACCGTAACTGAATATGATGGCTAACGCTGCCTATTCAACTGGCGAGACGTTTCCACGTTGCCTGCTTGAGCAGGCCCAGCGTAACGGTGAAAAGCCGGCTATACGCGAAAAATACCTCGGTATTTGGCAGACCTGGACGTGGCGTGAGGTCAGTGAGGAAGTGCGGGCACTTGCATGCGGCTTGGCGGCAACGGGTATCAAGCGAGGTGACAAGCTCGCACTGATTGGTGACAACCGGCCACGGCTTTACTGGTCAATGAGCGCGGCCCAGTGCTTGGGTGCCATTCCCGTACCCATGTATCAGGATTCCGTGGCTGATGAATTACAGTTTGTGGTTGAACACGCTGAAGTCCGTTTTGCGGTTGCAGAAAACCAGGAACAGGTCGACAAGCTGCTTGAAATCAAAGATCGATGTCCGAAACTTGAGTTCATTGTTTACTGTGATCCGCGAGGCATGCGTGACTATTCGCAGGATTTTCTGATTGATTTTGAAACCTTACAACAAAGTGGTCGCGATCTAGACGCCACAAACGCCGCGTTCTTTACGGATGAAATAGACAAAGGCAAGAGCAGCGATATTGCCTGCATTCTTTATACCTCGGGTACAACAGGAAATCCCAAAGGCGTTGTTCTGAGTTATGAGAGTCTGATCAAGACGGCGACCAACGCAGCAGAGTGGGATAAGCTCACATCAGACGGAGACGTATTGGCCTATCTGCCGATGGCTTGGGTTGGAGATAACCTTTTCTCCTACAGCGAGTCATACATTGCTGGTTTTTGTGTCAATTGTCCGGAAAGTACTGAAACCGTCCTCACCGACATGCGCGAGATCGGCCCGAGCTATTTCTTTGCACCACCGCGTATATTTGAAAACTTGCTTACCACCGTCATGATTCGGATGGAGGATGCCGGTGCGCTCAAGCGCAGAATGTTTCACTACTTTATGGCTGTGGCTAAACGTATAGGTACACGAATTCTGGATGGTGAAAGCGTATCGGTAGGCGATAGACTGCTCTACACGCTGGGCCGATTGCTGGTATATGGTCCACTGAAGGATACCTTAGGATTTACCCGCATCCGTATGGCTTATACCGCCGGGGAGTCTATCAGCCCGGAGTTGTTTGATTTCTATCGGTCACTCGGCATTAATCTCAAGCAGTTGTATGGCCAAACTGAAGCTTCAGTGCTCGTGACGATCCAGCCTGATGGTGAGGTGCGTTCAGATTCGGTTGGTGTACCAGCACCCGATGTTGAGATTGAAATCAGTGACGGTGGGGAAGTCTTGTATCGTAGTCCGGGTGTTTTCCTGGAGTACTACAAGAACCCCGAAGCAACTGAAGAGGCCAAGACGGCCGATGGCTGGGTACATACCGGTGATGCTGGTTACTTCGACAAGGAAGGGTATCTGAGAATTATCGACCGGGCAGTTGATGTGGGTAAACTCAATAATGGTTCCATGTACGCACCCAAATACCTGGAGAACAAGCTCAAGTTTTTCCCTCAGATAAAAGAAGCCGTGACCTTCGGTGACCAGCAAGACTTTGTGTCTGCATTTATCAATATTGACCTTGAGGCCATCAGCAACTGGGCAGAGAAGAACGATGTGACGTACGCGAGTTACCACGAACTCGCCGCAAATGATCAGGTGTCTAGTTTGATTCAGGATTGTGTTGCCTCGGTTAATCAGGAACTGGCTAACGAAGATCAATTCAAGACTTCCCAGATACAACGTTTTGTCGTGCTCCACAAAGAACTCGATCCAGATGATGGTGAGTTGACCCGAACTCGAAAGGTCCGCCGAAAGTTCGTGGCGGAGAAATATTCAACGCTGGTCGATGCATTGTATTCAAATCAAGACAACGTGCATGTCGAAACCGAAGTTACGTTTGAAGATGGCCGAAAAGGCTCGATTGAAGCGGACATAAAAATCTGCGACATGCCAATTGCCGGGACGCCAGCCTGATGGCCGCAGTGATGGAAACACGCACGATCGGTGATGTTGTCCTGAAAGTCGATGAGGTCACCGTGACCTTTGGTGCTGTGAAGGCACTGACAGGTGTCAGCTTCGATGTCAAAGAGCGGGAGATCTTGGCCATTATTGGACCTAACGGTGCCGGCAAAACGACCATGCTCAACGTGATCAACGGGTTTTACCACCCGGATACGGGTTCAATCACGTTTAAGGGCGAGACCCGGAGGCGTATGCGACCCCATGTGGCCGCGGCTCAAGGTATTGCACGAACCTTTCAGAATGTGGCCCTGTTTAAGGGTATGAGCACCCTGGACAACATTATGACGGGTCGTAATCTCAAGATGAGTGGTTGGGCGACCAACATCATCTCGTCAGCCATCTACTACGGTCCGACACAGAAAGAAGAAATTGCGCATCGCGCGCATGCCGAACGCGTCATCGACTTTCTGGAGATCCAGTCGATCAGGAAAACACCGGTTGGTCGTCTGCCGTATGGCCTTCAGAAACGAGTNGAACTGGGCCGGGCGCTTGCNGCNGAGCCGGACCTGCTCTTGCTGGACGAGCCCATGGCTGGCATGAACCTTGAGGAAAAACAGGATATGTGTCGGTTTGTGCTGGATGTAAACGACGAATTCGGGACCACGATAACGCTCATAGAGCATGACATGGGTGTGGTCATGGATATCTCCGATCGGGTTGTGGTGCTCGATTATGGAAAGAAAATTGCTGAAGGCACCCCGGATGAAATCAAAAGCAACCAAACAGTTATCGATGCTTATTTAGGGGTGGCACATGAGTGACCAAACCAAATATCGATATGGCTCGCAAACACCAATCATTTGTCAATGAGTTGAAATGGACGTCTTAACCGCAGTCTTNGTTGCGCCGTTTCTTGATATGGCTGACTCACCTGCTTTCTTTTTTGAGGTGGTCATCGGTGGATTAATGACCGGNGTCATGTATTCGCTCGTGGCACTTGGTTTTGTTCTGATTTTTAAAGCGTCTTCTGTATTCAATTTTGCACAAGGTGTGTTTGCGCTGTTTGCCGCGATGACGCTTGTGGGACTGATGACGGGCACGGTACCTTTTGCATTGGACAAAGCTCTTCCTGGAATGCCGGCGTTCGTTGCAATCGTCTTAACGGGAGTCGTCATGGTGGGTCTGGCTTTCGTCGTCGAGCGGGTTGTCCTTCGACCTATGGTTAATCAGGATCACATCATTATGTTCATGTCGACCATTGGTATTGCTTTTGTTTTGGAAGGGTTCGGTGATCTGATGTGGGGCAGTGACGTCAAGGTGCTGGATGTCGGTATACCGACAGGAAGTTTCTTTTTTCTCGATATGATGATCCAGGTGTTTGATTTGTGGGCTGCAGCAATTGCTGGCGTGCTGGTCATTGGCCTGGCTGTGTTTTTCCAGAAAACAAGAACCGGCCGCGCACTGCGGGCAGTCGCAGATGATCACCAGGCGGCCCTGTCAGTGGGTATTCCCTTAAAAACAATTTGGGTCATCGTCTGGTCGGTTGCCGGTATTGTTGCCTTGGTTGCGGGAATCATGTGGGGATCGAAATCCGGTGTGCAGTTCAGTCTGTCTCTGATTGCTTTGCGCGCGTTACCGGTATTGATCCTGGGTGGTTTCACCTCAGTCCCCGGGGCAATCGTCGGCGGTCTGATTATCGGCGTGGGTGAGAAGGTGGCTGAAGTGTATTGGGGGCCGCTCGTCAATGGTGCCATCGAAAACTGGTTCGCTTATGTGCTTGCACTGGTATTCCTGCTCTTCAGACCGCAGGGGCTATTTGGCGAGAAGATCATTGAACGGGTCTAGGCTATGATTTATCGGGAAACAGGGCAGTTCAAACCGACATACCAATCAGATTCGGCCGTGTTTCCGATTGCCCAGGATCGCTGGGTTGTCATTGCTTTTGTGGCGTTTCTGGCAGTAGTAGTGCCATTTCTTGGCAGTGAATATTTGTTCCAGGCAATCTTGGTGCCAGTGTTGATTTATTCGATCGCGGCAATTGGTCTGAATCTGCTCACGGGTTATTGTGGTCAGCTGTCCCTAGGCACTGGAGGATTTATGGCAGTGGGTGCTGTCGCCTGTTATAAGTTCTCGACTGCTTTCCCGGGAATGAACCTGATTGTGGTGCTACTGCTTTCTGGTGTGGTCACAGCTGGTGTAGGCTTGATTTTCGGTGTGCCGTCTTTACGAATCAAAGGATTCTATCTGGCAGTGGCAACGCTTGCGGCACAGTTTTTCCTCAACTGGCTATTCAACAAGATCGCTTGGTTTCAGAACTACACACCTTCAGGCACACTCACGATGCCACCCAGAGAAGTTTTTGGCGTATTGATTACTGGTGCTGCGGCAGAGCCACACCATCGCTATCTGTTTTGCCTTGCGACGGTCGTCATATTGGCGCTTGCGGCGACCAACATAGTCCGCGGCCCAGTCGGTCGAGCCTGGATGGCTATTCGGGATATGGATATTGCCGCAGAACTAATCGGCTTTCGGCCGTTCCAAACCAAACTGCTCGCGTTCTCGGTCAGTTCGTTTTATGTGGGCATCGCGGGTGCGTTGGCGCTGGCTTTATGGCTGGGCAGCGTTGAAACCGCTGAAGCATTTGATATTAATCAATCATTTCAGATTTTGTTTATGATTATTATTGGCGGACTCGGTAGTATGTTAGGGTCGTTTATCGGTGCCGCATTTATCGTTTTGATGCCCATAATGTTGACGAACGTGATGGTCTATGGGTTGGGGTTTGAGGCCGTGACCGCCAAGCATTTTGAATTTATATTCTTTGGCGGACTGATCATTTTCTTCTTGATTGTCGAGCCTCATGGTATTGCGCGACTTTGGCAGATTGCGAAAGAAAAGCTGCGACTGTGGCCGTTTCCACACTAAGGCCGAAGATTTTGTTGAAGTTGGAGTATGAAGTGATAATAGAAGTGGAGTGGTAGAGGTGATATTGATAGGAAGGTGTAGAAGTTATCAGTAACTAAACTTGATGGAGGTTTAATATGCGTATCAAAAAACTGATGGTAAGTGGGTTCTTGGCGGCACTCGTCATGAGCCCGTTCGTTGTGAATACGGCGTCTGCGGCGGATGATCACATCTATATGGCCGGTCTTTCGTATCGGACGGGTCCCTATGCACCGAACGGCAATACCGTTCGGGAATGGATTTGCCGACTATCTTAAGCTGCTAAATGAGCGCGATGGCGGGGTCGGCGGTGTGCCGATTGTCTATGAAGAATGCGAGACGCAATACAACACCAAAATGGCCGTGGAGTGCTATGAAAAACTGAAAGGCAAGCGTCCTCAGGTCATCATCCCGAACTCGACTGGTGTGACCTACCAGCTCA
>PBDS01000035.1 GCA_002718155.1 Pseudomonadota bacterium | reverse complement strand
CCCCTACTCCTGGAGAGTCTGTGTCTGTGTCTGCAACGGTGACGCCGGGTGCTGTAGTGTATCCACTGCCCGCTTCGGTCACGACATAACCGGCAGTGGCGTTGTCCGAACCGAGGATGACAGTTGCCGTGGCCTGAACTCCTCCCGCCAGATCCGGCGCCGTTATAGTGGCTGTTGTGGTTGCCTGAGAGTAACCTGAACCGGCTGCGGTCGCGGCGATTGAAGCCACGCCGGCGGTTCCACCAATAGCAGCAATCCCGGTGGCGGTGGTGCCGTTCGAGAGTTCCGGAGCGGAAAAGGTCACGGTCGGCACCGAGGTGTAGCCGGTTCCTCCCGATACCTGTGTGACTGTGGCACTGACACCGCTGGTCGAGACCTGGGTCGACCCGCTGACCGCGGTCATGCCGATATTCGAGCCGGACCAAGAACCCGATACGCGGCCCGTGTCGAAACAGCTGAAACCCGACATCAGGAGCTCCCCGGATATGTTCTGGGATGAGCCACTGGCCGACGTGATCTGCAGCCGGGCGACGCCGTCTTCGGGATCGAGATTGGTGGTGACGTCCTCGGTATCGTTGATGAGGTCGGTAAGCGTCGTGTCTCTGGACCAGGAGCCGGTCCAATAGCCAGCGAGCGGCACCACAATTGTGCCATTGCCGCCGGTAGTCCCGGAGGAAGTGCTGCTGCTGCAGCCGCTGAGTACGACCGATGTAGAGGCCAGCGCAAAAAACCAAAGTACTGTGCCGAACTGCAAGTCCTGTTCCTCACCAACAATATCTTACTTTCCATAGTAGAACACTTGCTTGAGTGGGTCCAGCCCAGAGGATTAAATAGTAGCTCTGGGAGGTGGATAGAGCGAGTCGGATGGACCCCCCTTGAATATCATCTCAGACTAGCCTGAAAAAAGCCGGAGGATTAATAGGACACAAGAGATCTGCGATCGAGGAGATGCTTGTAACGGACAAGATGGCCAATGCGGGATTCATCGCCGGATCACAGGTGCTGTTTTCAGCTTGATAACAAACGCCCGAGGCTTCACACTGGATGGCTGAAGAAACACTGAAAGCGTGTCTAAACTTCAGGGCCTTCCGGGGTCATTGAAGCAAGAGGAGTCAGAAAATGGCAACACCCATCCCGGTGGAAAACTCTTTAAGCACAGATCCCAAATCCGTGATCAGTCAGGGGCGGGTGGATCTTGCGGTCGCACTGCGCTGGGCGGCGCGACTGGGGCTGTCGGAGGGGGTCGACAATCATTTTTCAATGGCTGTTCCCGATAAAGATGGGCGGGTCCGCGGAGACCGGTTTCTGATCAACCCTTACGGCTGGCACTGGTCGGAGATCACCGCGTCGTCACTGGTCCTTGCTGACGCCGAAGGGAACGTGCTCGAGGGTGAAAACACGGTGGAAGACACCGCATTTTTCATCCACAGCAGGATTCACGTGAATGTGCCGAGTGCGACGGTGGTGCTGCACAATCACATGCCGTACACCACGGCTTTGACGCTGCTCGAGAACGGCCGCCTGGAGATGTGCGAGCAGAATGCCCTGCAGTTCGATGGTCGGATCGTCTACGACGATGACTACACTGGCCTCGCGCTTGACCGGGAAGAAGGTGATCGGCTTGCCGGTCTGATGGGTGATGCGAATGTCCTGTTCATGGCAAGTCATGGCGTCACAGTCGTCGGTGAATCGGTTGCGCGGGCGTTCACCGATCTTTATTACCTGGAACGGGCGTCAATGTTCCAAGTGCTGGCCCGATCAACCGGTGGAAAATTGCGCACGATCAGAGAGTCGGTGCTGGCCGCGACCCGGAAACAGATGAACTCGGAACTGCCGTTGATTGCGGATCGCCATTTCAAGGCGTTGGGTCGTATTCTTGACCGCGAAGAGCCTGAGTATCGTTTCTGAGTCACCGCTCTTCGGATGGCCGAATATGATCACATTGCGGTAGAACCGATCTCCACTGCTCTGGGCGCAGTGATCCAGGGAGTGGACTGCGCGAGCGAGTTGCCGCAGTCCGTAATCGATGAAGTGCGCGCAGTCTGGCTGAAACACCTGGTCGTGTTTTTTCCGGACCAGGTAATGACACCTGAGCAGCAACTGGCATTTGCCCGTCGCTTTGGAAAGCCGGCCGAATATCCCATGGTTCAGGGACTTGACGAGACCCCGGAGGTGGTGGCAGTAGTCAAACTTCCGCACGAGCAGTATAACTTTGGCGGTATCTGGCACGCGGACACGACCTATCTGCAAGTACCGCCGATCGGTGCTCTACTGCTGGCAAGAGAGATACCCCCTGTCGGAGGGGATACACTGTTCGCCAATATGTATATGGCTTACGAGACTCTTTCCGAAGGTATGAAGCAGATGCTGGCTGAATTGAAGGTTGTCCAGAGTTCTGCCAAGGCCGGTGCTGCGCGCAGCCGGGCCGACCGGCTTGAAGCGGCTTCAGCCCCGGAGCCAGACGTTCTGGAAGCCGCGCATCCTGTGGTCCGAATCCATCCCGAAACGGGGCGCAAGACGCTGTTTGTCAACTACGGTCACTCGGTGCGGTTCCAGGGGATGACTGAAGAAGAGAGCGAACCGGTACTGTCGTATCTTTTTCGTCACCAGACACGACCCGAGTTCACCTGCCGGTTTCAGTGGGCGGTCGGATCTATGGCCATGTGGGACAATCGCTGTACCCAGCACAACCCCATCAACGATTATCACGGGTTCAGGCGGGAGATGCATCGCGTCTCCATCAACTGATAGGGAGAATTTCCTGATCGTTGTGTATCGACTGAAGCCGAACGTCCAGGGCACAGGCTAGCTGGTTGTTGGCTGGGATTTGTCAAGATTTGGCGGGTTAAACAATGAGTATCAAGAAAATCTTCTACGGCCATTACATCGTCGGTGCCTGCATGGTCACGCAGATGATGTACCTGGGTCTGTTCTTCACGTTCAGCGTACTGTTTCCGGAATTCGAACGGGAGTTCGGCTGGTCACGTGCCCAGATAGCTGGTGCTCACTCGACGATGTTTGTCGTCATGGGGGTCGTGGGCGTGTTCATGGGTAGGGTTAATGATCAGATAGGGCCGAGATTGCTGCTGAGCGTATCAACAGTAGTGTTTGCGCTCGGCTTCGCCCTGATGTCTAGGATCGACACTGTGGTGGAGTTGTACCTGTTCTACGGACTACTGGGGGGGTTAGGGCTTGCAGCGCATGATGTCGCCACCCTCTCTACGGTCGCACGCTGGTTCAGACGGAGTCGAGGCCTGATGTCGGGATTCGTCAAATCAGGGGCGGGTATTGGCCAAGTCGTCATACCACTGCTGGCGACTGTTCTTATCGTCCAATTCGGGTGGCGGAATGCCTGCCTTATAGCCGGGATTGTGGCTATGGTCGTCATGGTTGTTGCTTCCCAGGTAATGCGGCGCGACCCAGCGGCGCTGGGTCTGCGACCTTGGGGTGAGACCGACTCCGAGGCGCTGGATAGAGCAACAGAGGAGGAAGGATTGACGTTGCGTGAGGCGACCCGCACCCGTCAGTTCTGGCTCATCTGCCTGGCGAAACTGGCAGACTGGTACTGCCTGTTCACGATCATCGTCCATATCGTGCCTTATGCGATCGATCAGGGTCTGGAAAAGGCGACCGCGGTCGGGGTGCTTTCAGCTGTGGGTGGCTGCAGTATCCTCGGTCGTTTGACCATGGGCGGTGTGTTTGACATTCTGGGCGCCAGACGGTCGCTGATGATCTGTTTTGCTTTGCTTTTTTCAAGCTTCATCCTGTTACAGCAATTGCCCAACCCGTCGTGGCTGTTCCTGTTTGCACTTTTCTACGGGGTGGCGCACGGCGGATTGTTCGCGGTGGCATCACCGACGGTGGCCGAGTTTTTCGGAACACGGTCCCATGGTCTGATCTTTGGAATTGTCCTGCTGATTGGCACCATCGGTGGTACAGCGGGGCCGTGGATCAGTGGGAAAATGTTCGATGTCGCGAACAACTACGACGTTGCCTTTCTTGTCCTGACGGTGTTCACTGTTTTCGGTTTTCTGCTGGCCTTTAGTCTTCGCAGCCTGGTTACGTCTGACGCGGTGCGAGCTTCCTGACCTGTGTGGAACTTTTCCCTTGGTTGCGCAACGTTTATTTCGCAGGCAAAAGCTCTTTGGCGCTCATTTTGAACGGCATTGCGGCCTGTTGGTCGGTCAGTGGGCGGATTGAGATGAGGTGGTTCATTCAGCGCGTACGGAAACACAAATTAGCATGACCAGATCACTGGCAATTGAAGCCATCGAACGTTATTTCGATGATGATGGGTTTTTTACCGACCTCGAACGGCGTGTGGGCTATCGCACGGAGAGTCAGGAACTGGCGCAACGGCCTGAGCTGTACCGGTACCTTGAACAGGAGATGATTGGTTATCTTGTTGAGTTGGGTTTTTCATGTCACATGGAAGAAAACCCGGATGACGATGGTGGGCCGTTTCTGATCGGCGAGCGGATCGAGGCGCCGGGCCTGCCAACGGTCCTGAGTTATGGGCACGGTGATGTTGTCCGGGGTTACGACGACCAGTGGCGGGAAGGATTGAACCCCTGGTCGGTGACACGGGAATCCGACCGGTGGTACGGACGCGGTACCGCCGACAACAAAGGGCAGCACACGATCAATCTAGCGGCGCTCAGAACTGTACTGGCGCAGCGCGGAAGTCTCGGTTTCAACATCAAGGTGTTGATCGAGACCGGTGAAGAACGCGGCTCGCCGGGTCTGCGAGAGTTCTGTCAGTGCAATGCCGATCGCCTTGCTGCGGATGTGTTTATTGCCTCCGATGGGCCCCGGCTGGCACCACATCGCCCGACCGTTTTTATGGGATCCCGCGGCGCATTCAACTTCGACATGACGGTCGACCTGCGTGAAGGCGGTCATCATTCCGGCAACTGGGGTGGATTACTGGCCAATCCTGGAATCATTCTGGCGCATGCGATCGCGGCGATCACTTCGGCGAGCGGTGAGGTACAGGTGCCCGAGTGGCGCCCGGCAGGTATACCGGAGTCGGTCCGCTCCGCATTGAGCCGGTTGACCATCGACGAGGATGACGACACGCCGAAGATCGATCCCAACTGGGGCGAACCCGGCCTGACCGCGCCGGAAAAAGTCTTCGGCTGGAACACCTTCGAAGTGCTTGCCTTTGAGACCGGCAACCCGCGCAATCCCGCCAACGCCGTGCCGCCGAAGGCCTCGGCCCACTGCCAGATCCGCTTCGTCGTGCCGACCGATCCGGCATGTTTTTTGCCTTCGCTCCGGCAGTACCTGGATGCCAGAGGTCTGGCGAGTGTGGAGTTGTCGGCCACCCGGGAGCATATGTATGCCACACGGCTCGACCCGGAGCATCCTTGGGCAAGATGGGTGATTGGGTCGATCGCGGCGACCACCGGCGAAGAAGTCGCAGTCATTCCCAATCTTGGCGGTACGCTACCCAACGATGTATTTGCCGATGTGCTGGGTCTACCGACGATCTGGGTACCGCATTCTTATGCGGCCTGTTCGCAACATGCCCCGAACGAGCATCTTCTGGGCAGTATCAGCCGAGAGGCGTTGCGGATCATGACGGCACTGTGGTGGGACCTCGGCGAAGGCCAGACACCGCCTGTCAGTTAAACCTGAAACCGCCTTCAGAGTTACCCTGGATCAGTTCCCGAGTGATCGGCAGATGCTCTCGAAGGCCCGGTAACTCGAGTCTTTGTCGGCCGGATCCAGGGCTCTGGGCCGGGAGGAAAATCGCGCGATCACCACGTTTGTCGCCGGGTCCAGGTAGAGAAATTGACCGAAGACACCGAGTCCCCCAAAGGCGCCGGCTTCTGATACGTACCACTGGCTGCGATAGCGCCATCCCGGCATGAACTCTGCAAAGTTGCCCGCGTCCCATGCGGCCTGGTCGCCATTCTCCTGCAGGTCGCGAATCCACCAGGCGGGGGCCACACGCCGGCCGCTGGAGAGCCCTGAGTCAAGGCACATCTGGCCGAATCGCGCAAAATCCCGCAAGGTGATGCAGATGCCCCCGGCAGCCCGGGGTGCCCCCAGGGGGTCGACATTGACGTACGCATCGAATTCTGCTCCGAGCGGTTGCCAGATCTCTTTGCTGAACAACTCTGCGAACGGTAATCCCCCTGCGCGTTCCAGGACCCAACCCAGCAGGTCGGTGTTTGGTGAGACATAGTGGAACGCCGTACCGTGCGCGCCATCGGGTCTGAGCGTCGGCAGGAAGGCCCTCAGACCTGTCGGAGCGTTCTCGTCAGTGCGGGGCAACCATCCGGTCGCCATACGATAGCGGGCAAAGTCCCCCGTCTCGTTTTCGTAGTCTTCATCGAACAGCACCCCGACCGTCATGTCGAGAAGATGCCGCACGGTTGCCCCGCTGTAAGCCGAGTCCGTGACCTCGGGGATGTAATGAGCGATGGTGCTACCCGGGTCGAGCAGGCCTTTGTCGGCCAGAATCCCGGCCAGTATGGCGGTCAGTGACTTGGAGACCGAGAACAAGATGTGGGGCGTGTGCGGCAGAAGTCCGTTTTCGTAGTGTTCGAAAACGACAGTGCCTCGATGCAGGACGATGAAACCATCGGTATGGGTGTCAAGCAGGAAGTCGCCGATCGAGGTCTCTTGGCCCTGGGTGTCCTCGAAACGCAACTCGCCAAGTGCGCGCGGGTTCCTGTCCAGAACCGCGGTACTGCTATCGCCGCGGTAGATCGGTGCTGTCGGCAGCAGCTGGCGGATATTGCGGAATGCCCAGCTGCTGAAAGGCGCCGATCGCCAGTTCTCGATCGTGACCTGGTGTTCCGGTGGCGGGGGAAAACCCCCCATGATTCTGGTTGCTGTCATCGTCAGTAATGCCTTGTCTGTCTTTTGGTCTGCCGGGTGAACTCAGCGGATCGGTCGGCCGTCATGGCGGGGAAAGAACAGCCCTCGTTGACTCGGATGGGCGCGCAGGTACCTCTTTGGCCAGGGGGTGTCATCGCCCAGCGCGATCGCCGCGTGCCAGGCCCAGCGAGGGTCGGCCATCATTGCGCGGGCCAATGCGACCATGTCGGCCTTTCCGCTGGCAACGATGTCGTCGGCCTGTTGCGGTTCAGTAATCATGCCCACCGCCCACGTGTGCAGGCCGGTCTTCCGCCGGACCCGCTCGGCAAACGACACCTGGTAGCCAGGCCCGACTGTGATGTTCTGCCTTGGATCCAGCCCCCCGGAGCTGACATCCACAAAATCACAGCCCAGTACTTTTAAGGCGTTGGCAAAGTAAACGCAGTCATCCAGATCCCATCCACCGTCGACCCAATCCTTCGCCGTAATACGCATACCCATTGGCTTGTCCGTGGGCCATACGGCCCGCATGGCCTCGAAGACTTCGAGCGGAAAGCGAATCCGGTTGTCCAGAGAACCACCGTATTCGTCCGTCCGGTGGTTCGAAAGTGGCGAACAGAACTGATGGATCAGGTAACCGTGCGCACCGTGCACCTCGATCAGATCGAATCCGATCCGATCTGCGCGCACGGTGGCCTCGACAAACTGCGCCTTCACCTGGTTGAGTCCAGCCCGGTCCAGTTCCAAGGGTGTGTGCCAGTCGCCATAAGCCAGGGCTGAAGGGGCGATCGTCTGCCAACCGCCTTCCTCCAGGCCCAGGCTGCCGCCACCGTCCAGTGGCGGTCGGGTCGATGCCTTGCGCCCGGCGTGGGCCAGCTGAGTGCCGAGCGCAACGACACCGTGCTCGCGGCAGAATTCAATCACATGACTGATGGTTCGCTCGTTGTCGTCGCTGTAAAGACCCAGGCAGCGCGGTGAGATCCGGCCAGCCGGACTGACATGGGTCGCCTCGCTGATCAGCAGGCCGCCGGCGCCCATTGCGAATTGACCCAGATGCATCAGGTGCCAGTCCGACGCCGAGCCATTTTCAGCGGCATACTGGCACATCGGTGAGACCACGATACGGTTACTTACGGTCAGCCCACGGAGCGACACCTCGGTGAATAGTGCACTGCTCATGGTTTTCGTTTCTCCGGTCGACCCTGATCGATCGCTTGTCTCGGGGTGAGTCCCGGAACCGTGTCGCCGCTCGGGCAGGCCGGTTCTGGCACCGCTGCACCTACTGTACCGGCCAGAGGCGGTTTCCGTCTACTTCCTGGATTGCTCTGCCGGCTACAGGACGTGATCGCCAGGACGATCGCGGATATCCATGCCCAAAGGTTCGCGGGGGGTTGAGAGGGCTTTCAGGTTCGTGCCGAGTCAGTGATACGGGGTCAGTTGAATTGTCCAAAGGGAGGCGATATAAGACCAACCTGGAGGCGCTATGACTCAGACCATGACAGCCGACCCGGTCACACTGGAGCTTTTTAAGAACGCTCTGTTCTCGATCGCCGATGAGATGGCCGTGACCATCTGCCGCACGACCTATTCGGGCGTGCTGCGCGACAACATGGATTTTTCCACGGCCTTCACCGATGCCAACGGCAAGCTGGTGGCTCAGGGCCTGACCATACCTTTACACCTGGGATCGATACCCACTGCGCTGGAGGCGGTACTGACGCATTTCGAAGGTGACATCAGGCCCGGCGACATGTTCATCATGAATGACCCGTTCGAGGGGGGCATGCATCTGCCGGATGTTTTTATCTTCAAACCGATCTTCATTGAAGGCGAAAGGCTCGCCATTGCAGCGACTATCTCGCATCAGGCCGACATGGGTGGGCGCGTGCCGGGCTCTAATGCGTCGGACTCCACCGAGATATACCAGGAGGGACTGCGTATTCCTCCGATCAAGCTGTACAGCGAAGGCGAGCTGAATACCACGATGTGGCGGCTGATTGAGAAAAACGTGCGTATCCCGGTGCAGGTGTTTGGCGACATGCGGGCCCAGATGTCGGCCTGCTCTATCGCCGAGCACCAGTTCGGCGAACTGGTCGAGCGATTCGGGGTGGATGCCACACGCTTCTACATGCAGGAGGTGATCAACCACACGGAGCGGCTGACCCGCGCGGCAGTCCGAAAACTGCCCGACGGGGAGTATGCCTTCGAGGACTGGATCGATGACGATGGTATCGACAGGGATCAGCCGATCCGCCTGAACTGCCGGATCGTGAAAGAGGGCGACAGCATTAAAGTAGACTGGACCGGTAGCTCGGCGCAGGTGAAAGGTGCTATTAACTGTACGTTGTCGTTCACCAAAGCGGTCTCCTATGCGGCGATCCGCTCGGTGCTCGATTTTGACATCCCCTGCAACGAAGGGTTGTTTCGCGCGATCGAGGTGACGGCCCCACCGGGTACGGTGACCAACATGCTGTTGCCAGGGGCCTGTGCGGCCCGCGGTCTGACCGGGTTTCGAATGGGGGACTGTGCGTTCGGCGCACTGGCGATGATGCTCAAGGACGAAGTCGGTGCGGCATCCGATGGCGGTAACACGGGGATCAGTATCGGCGGTTACGACAAATCCCGCCAGCCGTTCATCTTCGTCGATTTTGCCTGTGGTAGCTGGGGCGGTCGGCCGTGGAGCGACGGTGTTCAAGGCAACTCCAACATGTTCGCGAATATGGCGTCCCAGTCGGTTGAGCTGATCGAATCCCAGAACCCGCTGCAGATCCTGCGTTATGAACTGATTGCTGATCGGGCAGGGGCGGGTAAGTACCGTGGCGGTGCACCCTACCGAAGGGATTACCGATTCACGGAAGAAGAAGCGGTACTGCAGGTCCGATCTGATCGGCGGCGGTTCAGACCCTACGGGCTGTACGGCGGGCGGCCGGGTCAACCATCGCAGAACGTCATGAACCCGGACAACGGAGCACAACCGCTGGATTCCAAACTGACCATGACCTTGCGCCGCGGTGATGTATTCCGTCACGAGTTGGCTGGTGGTGGCGGCTGGGGCGATCCGCTGGAACGGGACCCAGGGCAGGTGCTGGCCGACGTGCGGAACGAATATGTCAGTGTCGATGGCGCCAGGCGCGATTACGGGGTCGTGATCGACGACAGCAACTGGTCAGTGGACCTGGCTGCGACCGGGAAACTGCGAAAAACAAGGTTTGAGGCACGGAGCAGTGACTCGCTTCCTGTCGTGGCCTGGGAGGACGAATGAGTCCGGCGACCGAATGGGCCGGGGGTGTTGCTCAGCAGTATCGACTGGGTGTCGACATTGGGGGCACGTTTACCGATATTGTACTGGTCGCACCCGATGGACGTCTCCACAACCGCAAGGTGTCGTCGACCGAAGAGGACTACGCCCTGGGGATCCTGGCGGGCATTGAACAGGTTCTGTCCGCAGCCGGCCTGAGCGATGTTCCGGTTTCAGAAATCATGCACGGCACCACCGTGGCTTCCAACACCATTCTGCAGATGAGCGGTGCTCGCACGGGTCTGATCACCACAGACGGGTTCCGTGACGTGCTGGAACTGCGCACCCTGCGGATGCCAAGACTGTACGATCTCAAGTGGGAGAAACCGCCTCCGCTGGTGGAGCGTTATCTGCGCGTGGAGGTCGATGAGCGCCTCGACAGTAACGGTAGAGTTGAGAAGCCCCTGGGCAGAGCAGACGCTCAGCGGGCGGTAGATCGCCTGCTCTTCGAGGGTGTCGAGGCGATCGCGGTGTGCCTGATAAATGCTTACGCCAACCCGGAACACGAGCGCCTGTTGCTCGAGGTCATCAACGAGAGAGCACCGGGCCTACCCTGCTGTGCCAGTTGTGACGTGCTGCCTGAGATCAAGGAGTATGAGCGTACATCGACCACAGTCATCAACGCCTACCTGCTGCCGGTGGTCGCCGGTTATCTTGATTCCCTGGTTTCCAGGCTCAAAGACGAGGGGCTGGACGCACCGTTGCTGCTCATGCAGTCAAACGGTGGGTTGACCACCGTAGACCAGACGCGCCGCCTGCCGTGTCACATCATTGAATCGGGACCGGCGGGTGGTGTGGTCGGTGCGCACGCACTCAGCCAGAAGCTCGGCCTCGGTGACATTGTCACTTTCGACATGGGCGGCACCACTGCCAAAGCATCGCTGGTTGAGAATGGACAGTATTCCAGAGCGGTCGAGTACAGTGTGGGGGCTGGGATCATGATCGGCTCCCGTCTGCTGACCGGTGCCGGTTACCGGCTCAAGGTGCCGGCGATCGATCTCGCTGAAGTCGGTGCTGGTGGTGGCTCGATGGTGTGGATCGACCCGGCCGGTGCGCTGCAGATCGGGCCCCGCAGTGCCGGTGCAGACCCAGGACCGGTCTGTTACGGGACCGGAGGGACCGAGCCGACGGTCACCGATGCCTGCGCAATCCTGGGTTACCTGAATCCGGACCATCTGGTCGGTGGTGATCTCGCAATTGATACCGATTTGAGTCGCGCGGTTTTTTCCGAGACGATCGCAGAGCCCCTGGGTCTAACGCTCGAGCGCGCGGCCTTCGGGGCCTACGAGATCGCTTCAGCCAACATGATCCGGGCGATCAAGTCGGTGTCCAGCGAACGTGGTCGTGATCCCCGTGAATATGTACTGTTTGCCTTCGGTGGTAATGGACCCCTGTTTGCGGCCGCCATAGCGATGGTGCTGGGTATGCGCCGGATCCTGGTACCGCCAGCGCCCGGCGTATTCTCGGCATTCGGTCTGTTGTGTGCAGAGGTAGAGCACCATTATTCACAGACGCTGCGCCGGGTGCTGTGTGAAGCCGATCCGGCCGAGCTCGAATCCGGCTGGCAGGCCCTGGAACGACAAGCCGATACCCAGCTCTCGGCCGATGGCTTTCCAGCGGACCGCCGCCGGCTGCTTCGTCACGCGAACATGCATTATCAGGGCCAGATTTACGAACTCAGCGTACCGGTACCGGGCGGTCCAATCGACCCGGTGGCTATCGAGGCCCTGCAGAGAGCCTTCGGCGACGAGCACGAAAGAACCTACGGTCATCGGGCCGGGCCCGATGAGCCGGTCGAGCTGGTGAACCTGGAGCTTGTTGGTCAGGGGGTGTCCGAAGGATCACGCGTGCCCCAGGGCCTGCACACCGAGACCGGCGGCGGACAGACATCTGGTACCCGACAGGCCTATCTGGGCCCCGAGCAGGGTTGGCTGGACGTTCCGGTCCTGGAACGTGCGGCGCTGCGTGATGCCCGGCCAGGCCCCTGTATCATCGAGGAATACGACGCCACGTGCCTGGTGCCTCCGAATGCCAGGGCCGGTCTGGACGAGCACGGTAATATCGTGATCGATCTGGAGCAGGCCGGTTCGCAGCGTTCTGCCGACCGGTAACTGTTTCTCCTGAAAACGACTGGAAAATCTTTACCGCCCAGGACTGTTTCAGGGCCCGAAACGACGGCGACGCACAGGGCACGCGGCTTCAGACGGAGTCATACGCTGCAGGCACGAGTGATCAGATCAGGGTCTCACGGAGGTGGGTAATGGCAAAGATCGGCTATCTGGACAGTCAGGCGGAATCGAAAAAGCTCTATGACCGGGCGCTGGCCGTTATGCCCGGTGGGAATTCCCGCCACACGATCGTTATGGATCCTTATCCGGTCTATGCCCGGTCGGGGCGGGGATGCCGCGTAACCGACGTGGAAGGCGAGGAGCGGATCGATTTTATCAACAACTACACCGCGCTGATCCGGGGGCACTCGGATCCCAATGTCACGGCGGCCGTTGGCCAGGTCATCCAGAACGGCACCGCGTTTTCACTGCCGACTGAATACGACATTCGATTGGCTGAATTGCTGGTGGAGCGCATCCCGGCTGCCGATCAGGTGCGTTTCTGCAATTCCGGCAGCGAAGCGGTGCTGCTTGCGATCCGGGCAGCCCGCGCTTACACCGGCCGTTCAAAGATAGCAAAGTTCGAGGGGTGTTATCACGGCATCTACGACTATGCCCAGGCCAGTGATTCTTCCAGGCCCGGTAACTGGGGGACGGTGAGCAGCCCGCAGACCACCCTGGAAACCAGCATGGTCCCGACCCTTGAGAAAGACGTCGTGACTCTGCCTTGGAACCGGCTGGATATCTGCCGTGAGCTGATCGAAGACTGCTGCAGCGAACTGGCGGCCGTGTTGGTGGACCCTTTACCTGCCGCCCTGGGCCTGCTGGCGCCGGTCGACGGTTTTCTCGAGGCACTGCGAGAACTGACTCGAGAGTTGGGTGTGGTTCTGATCTTTGATGAGGTCATGTCGTTCCGAATCGGTTACCACGGAGCGGGGCACGCCAATGGCGTGATGCCGGACCTGATGTCGATGGGCAAGATCATCGGCGGTGGCTTTCCCGTCGGGGCGGTCGCCGGTAACGAGGCGATCATGGCGGTGTTCGACCATCGGCTGGGGGAGAAAGTCCACCATGGTGGTACNTACAATGGCAACCCCGTCACGATGGCAGCCGGCTACGAGACGATGCGGTTGATGACGCCTGGCGAGTATGAGCACCTGGACCAACTGGGTGACATGCTGCGCGAGAGAACTACCGAGATGCTGCGACGACACGGCATTGCCCACCAGGTCAATGGGTGCAGTTCGATGTTCGGTGTGCTGTTGAGTGAAATCCAGCCGGTGGATTTTCGCGACCTTCTTGAGGCCCGGTCCAACGGCCCCGATCTCACCGGTCTCGATCGCGAGATGCTGGGGCGGGGTGTGCTGCTCGGCAGCAGAGGCCTTTTCGGTGTGCTGTCGACCCCGATGGGTGAGGCTGAAGTGAATCAGTTTGTCGCCGCCCTGGAGGGGTCTCTTGCGGCACTCAAGGTCTACTGACACTGGCCGCCGATCGTCGGGCTGGTGGGAAAGCCCACGGGCGTTGTTCCGGCTGGCCAGGATGCCGGGTGGTCAGGATCCGGTCGGACTCCCCAGTCCCGGCGTACGGCTGGCAGGTACGTAGACGTGNCCGTCCATCAGGCGCCTTGCGGTGCGCTGGATCGTGGCTGACGAAGCGTACCAGGCACCCTGGCGTTGCTCGACACGGGCGTCGACCGTTGCCACGCCAGAGGGATGGGCGAGCCGGAGATCATGACCGGGCTCTCTGGAGCNCACAGTGTCGCTCACCAGTGACCCGTCAATCTGGGCTGCGACCGCTGTGCACAATGCACCGGTGACAGGGATCGCCTGATGCGGCTGGCCGACCGAGATCATGCGCAGCGTAATGTCACAGTCAGCTGCCGCGATTTTGACGCCTGCCAGACTGAGNCTGTCCTGCGCTGGTGAGATAAAAGCCACCTTGGGTATGCCCGGGAACCCAGAGGCTTGTGCGAGATCACTGGCGATACCCATCCGGACACTGGCCTGACAGCGGATCGCCTCCAGGGCCTGCATGATCCCGGTATTCTGCTCCAGGTCGTGGGGCATTTCTGTACCGGTCAGTCCCAGGTCGCTGGCCAGGACAAAGACACAGGGGTTGCCGGCGTCTGCCATCGATGCACTGATGGACCCGGACCCCGGCAGTTCGATCACATCACGGGCCTTTCCGCTGGGCAGCAGCCGGCCGGTCGCACCGCCCCCCGGCTCACCGAACTCCAGCCGGACCGGTGATCCCCGGCCGGCAACGCCGGGCAGGACCATGTCACCATCGACAGCCGCTTGGTCTCGGTCAAGGAAGAAAGTCGAGCAGATGATCCGNCCTGTGTTGANGTTGAAGATCCTTACGCTGGCTTCGGCCCCAGCGACCTGCAGCAGTCCTTCATCGANGGCAAANGGGCCCACGGCTGCCGCCATGTTGCCGCANCTGGNCGAGGAATCAACGATATCCGTTGTCGGGGTGAGCTGGAAAAACGCATAGTCGATATCGGCGTCCGCCCGGTCGGATTCAGAGATGACACAGACCTTGGACAGTGATGAGACACCGCCGCCCATGCCGTCGAGTTGCCGGCCATAGGGGTCGTTCGCCCCCAGCGCTGAAACGAACAGTTCCGGCCACAGGCTGGTGTCGGCCGGCAGGTGGTGGCGGTGAAACATCAGTGCCTTGCTGGTGCCGCCGCGCATGAACACGGCCGGTATCTTCCGCTGCTGCATGGTCTGGTGCTGACAAATCAGGTCTACTGGCAGATTGGGCACAAAATCTGACTCAAAGGCAAGTCTTGGCGTATGCTTGTCGTATCAGACACCGAATCAAACCAGTAAGGAGAAGCCCGTGACTTGGTTGACAGCCGCCGATCTTGAAAATGAGCCCGCTGGTGAACGTCTCGCCAAGCTGATGGCACAACCGGGCATTGTCCGCATTCCTGGGGCCCACAACGCAGTCGCCGGCCTGCTCGCCCGTCGGGCCGGGTTCGAATGCCTTTACGTCTCCGGTGCGGCCGTGTCAGGTGGCATGGGATTGCCGGACCTGGGCATTCTGACTTTGGAAGAGCTGTGTTTCCAGGTGCGAACTATCTATCGGGCAACCCAGTTGCCGCTGGTGGTAGATGCCGATACCGGCTATGGGGAGGTCATGAATGTCATGCGAACGGTCCGGGAGNTGGAAGCGGCTGGTGCTGCAGCCATGCAGATGGAAGACCAGNTNCTGCCCAAGAAATGCGGTCACCTAANCGACAAGCGCCTGGTGTCCAGCGAAGAGATGTGTGCCAAGGTCGCTGCTGCCAGGCAGGCCCGCTCTCACCTGAAGATCATCGCGCGGACTGATTCGGCGGAATCAGAAGGCGTGGACTCAGCTATCGACCGGTTGAACTGCTATGTCGATGCCGGTGCCGATATTGTATTTGCCGATGCCCTGACCGATGCCACTATGATTCGACAAGTNACCGACGGTGTGTCGGCACCGTTCATGGCGAACATGACGGAATTCGGACGGACCCCGCATTTTTCTGCGCAGCAGTTCGAAGAGATGGGCTGCAAGCTTGTGATCTGGCCGGCTTCGTCACTGCGGATCGCAGCTCACGCCATGGAGCATCTCTACGCCAGTCTGGCAGAGACCGGTAGTACACAGCAGCTGNCCGACTCGATGATGACCCGGGCCGAGTTCTACGACCTGATCGGTTATTTTGATTATGAGTCTCTGGACGAATCGGTCGCCCGTAGTGCAATTCCATAGTTCCTGCGACCGCTGCGTTGGAGATTGGCCCAGCTGCCTGCGTGAGAGGAATNCCCGGGAGAGCTGAGATGCCGAAGTTTGCTGCCAATCTGTCGACGTTGTTTTGTGAGTACCCGTTTCTTGATCGGTTCGAAGCAGCGGCGGCGGCCGGATTCCGTGCCGTCGAGTGCCAGTTTCCCTACCGGCACGAGGCGGCCGAGATCGCCGAACGGCTGCAAGCCCTGGAGTTGAACCTGGTGCTGCTCAATCTACCGGCAGGCGATCTGGANTCCGGTGACATTGGAATTGCCGCTGACCCTGGTCGGGAGGTTGAATGCCGGTCAGCAATCGACCAGGGTCTCGCTTATGCCGCGACACTNNGCTGTCCCATGGTGCACCTGCTGTCGGGTCGGGTATCCCCAGNCCTGGATTCGGAGCTTGCGGTCGGGACTTATGTCGATAACCTGCTCTACGCTGCNAATCAATCTGCNGGCACGGGCCNGAAGGTGCTCATTGAGCCGTTCAACGCCACTGACGTGCNGNNCTACCTGGTCGGCAGTGCAGCACAGGCGNGTGAGATCATCGACAAAGCGGCGAGNTCCCGGGTCGCACTCCAGTTCGATTTCTACCACGCCCAGATGGGGCAGGGTGATCTTGCCGAGACCTTCAGCCGGCACCTCGATCAGATTGCCCATATCCAGATCTCGGGCGTGCCGGGGCGGCATGAACCCGATGAAGGCGAGATCAATTACCCTTTTTTGTTCGAGNTGATCGATGCACTGGGTTATGAGGGTTACATCGGCTGCGAATACCATCCGGTTGCCGCCACGCTGGACGGCCTGGGCTGGCTTGAGCCGTACCGGCCGCTCTGATGGGTTGTCCTGGGGGTTGGACTCGGCCGTCTGAAGCCAGCCCGNCGNNCACTGTTCAAGGCAAGCGATTCGAAACTGGCGCGGTCACTCGCAGTGCCCCGCTGGGGCGAATGCGGGTGCCGGTCAGCCGGATATGAACCCTGCCGGCCGGCTGCGCAACGGTCTTCANTATGGCTGGATTATTCTGGTGGTGGCGACGCTGGTCGCNTTTGGTGCNTTNGGGCTGGCCCGATTTGGCTACTCCGTACTCTTGCCTGCGATGCAGGCCGACCTTGGGATGGGCAATACCGAGGCCGGGTTCCTTGCCACCGCACATGTGATCGGATACCTGGTGGCGAGCCTCATCGGCGGCGCCCTGGCGTCCCGCTTCGGGCCCCGCCGGGTCATCACTGTTGGGCTCGCGATCGCCGGTAGCAGTATGCTGATGACCGGGCTGGCCGGTGACTATGCCGNGATCGCCTTGTGGCGNGGNCTGGCTGGTGTNGGCAGCGGTATGAGTAACATTCCCATTTACGGGGTGCTGGCTGCTTGGTTTGGCACCCGGCGGCGCGGGCTGGCAACCGGCATCGCGGTCTCCGGTGCTTCTGTGGCATTCATTGCCCTGGGCCCGCTGGTGCCGATTGTGCTGGACGAATTTGGCNCGCTCGGGTGGCGAATTTGCTGGTACGGCTTNGGTGGTTTCACAATCTTCCTGGCGGTGACCGGCGCCTGGCTGTTGCGCAACCAGCCGCAAGACAAAGGCCTGCAGGCTATTTCAGCCGGACCTGCCGATGATGCGGTCGGCCAGCAGTTTCAGAAGCAGGGCCTTGAGTGGCGTCGGGTCTACCGTTCGGCCGTCGCCTGGAAACTGGGCCTGGTCTACATTGCGTTCGGTTTTTCCTACATCATCTTTATCACCTTTTTCTTCAAGATGCTGGTAGCCGAAGGCGGTTATTCGACTGCCGAGGCCGGAACGCTGTTCATGTTCATGGGCTGGTGCAGCCTGTTCTGTGGGCTGATCTGGGGCACGTTGTCCGATGTAGTNGGGCGGAGATTCGCCCTGACGATGGTTTATCTGGTGCAGGCAAGTGCTTACGGCCTGGTCTCACTGTGGCCGGTCACTACAGGATTCATTCTGGCGACGCTGCTGTTCGGCCTGACAGCGTGGAGTATTCCGGGGATCATGGCAGCCGCCTGCGGGGATGTGTTCGGCCATCGCCTCGCGCCAGCCGCACTTGGCTTCATCACGCTCTTCTTCGGCCTCGGGCAGGCTGTCTCGCCGGNCGTTGCCGGCGCGATGGCAGATGCATCGGGGTCGTTTACCTCGGCATTCCTGCTGGCGAGTACCGTGGCGATATTGGGGGCTGTTGGCTCTTTGTTACTGCCCGGTGACAGGCGGCCAGACAGCGCCACGGTTTCTCGCCCCTGAACGCTGTCGACAGACCTGGCCGGTCGGTTGTGAGGGCTGGCCGGCAGCGCTATATTGCTCTGCAGTCACCTCGGTAACAGCCGCGATTCTCATACGATGCCAATTGAATCGGTTCGTTCGCGAAGACGAAATGCCGTACCGCGTCAGCATGGTGCTATGGAGTATTCTGAAGCACCGGTCGATCTTGACGTCGTCAGACGCTACAGACTCTCGCGTTTGCGCGAGCAGATGCGTTTGGCTGATGTTGCCGGTCTGCTGCTGTTTGATCAGATCAACACCCGCTATGCGACTGATGCCACCAATATGCAGGTCTGGTGTTCGCATTACGAGACGCGCTGCGTGTTTATTGCTGTTGAAGGACCAGTGGTGCTGTTTGACTATGCAGATCACCCCCATCTGGCTGAAGACCTGCCCGGGGTCGATGACTACCGGGTCATCCCGTCTTTTTATTTTTTCGCCGCTGCACACCTGGGAGAGAAACGAGCTCGGCAGTTTGCCCGTCAGATCGACGACCTGATGCGGCGCCATGCTGGTACCAACCGACGCCTGGCGGTGGATCGCNTGTCATTCATTGCCACCGATGCTCTGCGCGAACGCGGTCTGATTCTGGCCGATGGTGAAGCGGTCGCCGAGAAGGCACGGGTCATCAAGTCGCCGGAGGAGCTGGTCCTGATGCGCACATCGATGGCGGTCTGTGAGGCCGCCTGCCGCGATATGCAGGATACCCTGCAGCCTGGTATCAGCGAAAATGCCCTGTGGGCCAAGCTGCACGAGACCAACATCCGACTGGGCGGGGAATGGATAGAGACCCGGCTGTTGTCATCAGGNCCGCNCACCAACCCGTGGTTCCGTGAATGCTCGATGCGGCAGATCGAGAAAGGGGATCTGGTGAGTTTCGATACAGACCTGATNGGGCCNTATGGCTACTGTTCGGATATCTCGCGGTCATGGCTGTGCGGCGACAAGCCAAGTGACGAGCAGCGCCGGCTTTACGCGGCAGCCTATGAGCAGATTCAGACCAACATCGAAGTGCTCAAGCCCGGNCTGACTCTGGCTGAAGTCTCGGAGCGTTGCTGGAAGATACCCGACGAATTCCTCTCGCTCCGCTATCCAGCACTGATTCATGGCGTAGGACTGGCCGATGAGTACCCGAGTATCAAGCACTGGGTGGATTTTCCGGCCACAGGCTATGATGCGGTCCTTGAGCCCGGTATGACCCTCTGTGTGGAATCGTTCATCGGTTCGGAGGGTGGGCGCGAAGGCGTGAAACTGGAAGAGCAGGTGATCATCACTGAGGCCGGGGTCGAACTGATGTCGAGTTACCCGTTTGAGCTGGACTGGCTCTAGGCCGTTGTNATGAGCGTGGTGCTGTGGTGAGTCAGCCCGGTTTGTGAACCAGGCCGCCAGCGGGGGGATAACCTCAGAAAAGCCGAATTCGGAGCACCCTTCACAGCGCTGGTGGATGCTGGCGGGGGTCTGGCTGCTGTACCTCGCGTTCGGTTTGAATATTGCNGGATTGGCCCCGTTGGTGCCGGTCATCGAGCATGACCTCGCCATGAGTCATTCGGCTATGGGTCGGGTACTCGGGGTCTGGCANCTCGTTTACATCGCGGCATCGATCCCCTGTGGTGTGTTACTGGATCGCCTGGGTAGTCGCTGGTCAATGCTGGTGGGTGCGGCCCTGATCACGGTCTCGGCATTTTGGCGCAGTGTTGCCGATGACCCGTACAGTCTGCTGCTCGCGGTGGGGGTATTTGGCCTCGGCGGTCCGATCATNTCTGCCGGTGCCCCCAAGGTCGTGAGCACCTGGTTTCAGGGGAAACAGCGGGGNCTCGCAATGGGGATATACATCACCGGNCCCGGCATTGGTGCGATCATCAGCCTGCTGTTGACCAATGCCTGGTTGATGCCATTGTTTGACGGCGACTGGCGACTGGTGCTGCGCCTGTGGGGGGGGGTCGCGATCATTGCTGCCCTGGCCTGGGCAGTCATATCCAGGTTTTCTGACCGAACAGCGGAGCATAAAGGCCAGGCGCAGGTGTTTCAGGTCGGGATCACAGCACTGTTGCGGGTGCCGGCGGTACGCCTGTTGCTGCTGATGAGCATTGGCGTCTTTACCATCAACCATGGCCTGGCCAACTGGTTGCCGGAACTGATCCGCTCCGGTGGCTGGGGCATCACGCAGGCCAGCAACCTGGCCGCGCTGATGGTGGCCTGTGCTATTGCCAGCGCTCTGGTCGTGCCTCGACTGGCGGTACGGGAACGCCGGCTGTTGGTGTTGCTGGCTTTGTTTCTATGTACCAGTGTCGCCAGTGTGCTGCTGCGGAGTCCCGCCGGTCCTGGGCTTTTTGCCGGCTTGATTCTGCAGGGGATCGCGAGCGGCTCGATGATGACCCTGCTGATACTGATACTCGTGGAACTGCCGGCCGTGGGTGAGCGCCGGGCGGGAACAGCCAGCGGCTTNTTCTTCTCAGCCGCNGAGATCGGCGGCGTGGGAGGGCCGGTGATGTTGGGGGTACTCTACGATTCGACCGGGANTTTCGGGGCGGGCCTCGGCGTGCTCACAGTAGCCGGCTTGCTGCTGGCAGGATCCGTACTGGTACTGCGAAACTACGTTGAATTGCCGCGAGACGGTCCAGGGAGTTGAATTATTTGCAGTTGCCGACAGACTCTATTTGCGGCGCGTGATCTTTCACAGTGATAGATGAANGAGCAATTATCTCTGGCCGAACCGGGCTGGATTACTGGGCCGACATCGCTTATTGAAAGGCTGGCAAAACGACCGAGACGATTTCTTCCCCGGTGCGGGTCCGTTAACTCCTCTGGGCAGTCGCTGTCGGCTGGCCCAGGGTCTCCAACGGCCCGAGNTCCTTCTCGACCATCGGCTTGATGTCGGTCATCAGCTTTTCCATCGTCATCAGCGCGTGAGCATGTGCCGAAGCGCCAACCTGGAAATGGAACATCATGTGCAGTGGGCGGCACGCNTGGATCTCATTGCANAGCCGTTCGGCGATCGTTTCGCAATCGCCGACCAGCAACTGATCGGCGATCTCTTCCAGTGGGGGTTCGTCAGGGATTGGAATCTCGCGCATCATCGCACCGTCGGTGACTTCGGCACGTCGCCGCAACGCTGACGCCAGGCGCATCTGGTGGCGNGCATTATCAACATAGGCGAGCGTTTCCTCGCGGGTTTTGGTCACCCCCATGAAGCGTTGAACGGCAAGCGGCATGCTGTCGGGATCACGGCCTTCGGCGACATAGGATTTCGCGATGTATTCACGCTGTTGGCGCTGATAGTCGGCACCAAGCCAGCGGCCGGTAAACATAGGCACATAGCCTTTACGTGCACACAAGCGGTGGCCATATTCATGATCCCCCGCAATCCAGATCTCCGGCAGGCCGTTTACGGGCCGAGCGCTGATGTGGGTTGATGGCAAATCGTAGTGCTCACCGTGATACTCAAAGGTATCTTCGAGGAACGCGAGATCGAGCATATCGATGAACTCGCTCAGCATCGGCCGGGCGTTAGCGAGCTCCTGGTGGAAGCGCTCGAATTCATAGGGTTGATAACCACTCCCAAGGCCGAGGACGAGGCGCCCGCCAGACAGGCAATCGGCCATGCCGATCTCGGCGAGAAGCCGGGCAGGGTCATAAAGCGGCGTGACCAAAACGGCGGGTGCCAGCTTGATNCGGTCGGTCTTACCGGCGCAGTGCGCGACCATGATCAACGGCGAAGGGCAGATACAATAATTGGAAAAATGATGTTCGGCGAACCATGCCGTCTCGAAACCGAGTTGATCAGCATGCCTGACCTGCTCGACGTGCTCTTCGAATACCTTGCTGGCTGGAATACCCCGTTCCCGATAGCCCATCAGGCCAAAATAACCAAAATGCATCGTTACGCCTCCTCGCTGCTCACCGAAAACGTAGTATAAGGGGCTCCTTAATTCGGGTGCACGACTTTGGCTGGGCGCAGTCCAGAGCCTGTCGAGTGTTCGCGAGGCAAGGTCGGCACATTGAATTGAAGAGTTGGCGCTCCCTAGGGGAATCGAACCCCTGTTTCCGGCGTGAGAGGCCAGCGTCCTGACCGCTAGACGAAGGGAGCGCGGCGATCGGTTTGATCTGCGAGGATGCTACCATAGGGANTGTGTCTTCGCACNGGGCCGTCCGGCTTTACGGCCTGGTGCTGCGCCAGTTGATTTTTGGAACAATGGGCGGGTCAAAAACTGAATAATCGCAGCATCGATGTATCCTGGGATCCTGCTGGGTCTGCTGTTCCTTCCGAAATGATCGCCGCGCCCGAGCACGGGTTATCGCCGCAAGACATCAGTCCGGCCGCCCTGACAATTGTCAGGACTTTACGAAAGGCCGGCTATGCAGCAGATGTGGTCGGCGGCTGTATCCGTGATCTACTGGTCGGGCAGACACCCAAGGATTTTGACGTCGTCACGGATGCCACACCGGACCAGATACGGGATCTCTTTCGGAGAGCGCGGCTGGTGGGTCGGCGTTTTCGNCTGGCCCACGTGCGGATCGGGCGGGAGGTCATCGAAGTCGCTACCTATCGCGGCAGCGCACTCGAAGGTGATCACGTTTCGGGAAANCACCGGCACGATGGCCGCTTTGTTTCCAATAANGTGTTCGGCGCGCGGGATCAGGATGCGCTACGCCGGGATTTCACGGTCAATTCGCTGTATTACGATCCGCTCGATGACACTTTGGTCGACTATGTCGGGGGAATCGAAGACATCCGCAGCCGAACCCTGCGTCTTATCGGCGACCCGCAGACCCGCTTTGCTGAAGACCCTGTGCGAATGCTGCGTGCCGTTCGTTTCAAGGCCAAGCTGGGGTTCGATCTCGAGCCNCAGCTTGCTGCACTGCTGCCGCAGATGGCGTCCCATCTGTCCGATGTGTCATCCGCCCGTCTGTTCGAGGAGGTCCTCAAGGTCTTTCATAATGGTTGNGGCGAATCCGCGTTCAGAGATCTTTACCAGACAAGCCTTTTCCAGGGGCTGTTTCCCGATACCGCGNGTTNTTACAGTGACCTGGANCTGGATCCNAAGAAAGGNTTGATCCCCTGTGCGCTGCGTAACACGGATCAGCGAATCCGTCAGGGCAAACCGGTCATTTCACCTTTTCTCTTTGCAGTGCTGTTCTGGCGGCCGGTGGCGGTCGAGGCCGCTCGGCGAGAGGCCCGGCGCGTGTCCGGTCCCGAGTTGATCCGCCAGTCAGCTGTCCGTGTTCTGGAGCACACCCGGCAGCCGGTGGCCATTCCCCGACGTGTTTCCACGGTGATGATTGAGATCTGGGAGATGCAGGCTCGGCTGCTGGCTCGTCGGCCCCGGACCATTCGCCGGTTGATGGACAATCGCAGATTCCGAGCGGGGTACGACTTCCTGCTGCTTCTTGCCCGGGCAGGTGAAGCGGANCGTGATATCGCCCAGTGGTGGACGAAGATTCAGGCAGTCGAGCCTGGTGAGTGCCAGGAGATGATCAGGGCGCTGGGGCCGAAAAAAACGGGCCGCCGCCGAAAGTCCCGGGCCCGCCGAAAGTCCTCGTGAGCCCCATCCGACCCACTGCCCAGACCTGGATCGGACTGGGCTCGAATCTGGGCGAGACGGTCCGCCAGGTTGAGGCCGCCATACTGGCGTTGGACAGNGAGTCGGGCATCCGGGTCANGGCGCGTTCATCGCTGTATCGGACAGCACCNACCGACCATCTCGACCAACCGGAGTTTGTCAATGCCGTGGTTCGAGCCCAGTGCACGCTGGATCCAGATGCTCTTCTGGAACGACTCCACACGATCGAGGACCGATTCGGCAGGGACCGGTCTGGACCACTGTTCGGTCCGCGCACGCTTGATCTGGATATGCTGATCTACGACGAGCTCGTTCTGGAGACAGCAGCTCTGACCCTGCCGCACCCGAGAATGCACCAGCGGTTGTTCGTGCTTGAACCGTTATTCGAGATCGAAGGGGAAATGGATATTCCGGCTAGGGGAAGGCTCACTGAATTGCGGGCGGGCTGCGCCAGCCAGCGGGTCGTGCCATTGGCTGAATCAGCACCGCAATCGCCTGGCTGATGTTTCTGGCCTCGCGATTGGTCTATTGCAACGGTTACAATGCGCCCCGCAGGTCGCGATCCTTTTCCGTGGTATTCATATTGACTTCAAACGAGGTCTGAAGGCACCGTTCAAAAGGATCTATGCTGGTCGAAAACACTCTTAAAGCGGAACAGATTGCTCCATGGCTGAACACAACGCACCGCCGGTAGCAGCGCAGGACAACGTGTTCAAGCCCCGGGCGCTGGTTGCCGGGGAGGTGCTCCAGAGTTGGCCTGAAGATCTCTACATTCCCCCGGATGCGCTTGAGGTCATCCTCGAGGCTTTTCAGGGCCCACTGGACCTGCTGCTTTACCTGATCCGCAAGCAGAACATCGATATCCTGGAGATCCCGGTCGCAGACATCACCCGTCAGTACATGGAATATGTTGAGTTGATGCAGCGGCTGCGGCTCGACCTGGCTGCGGAATACCTGGTGATGGCCGCCATGCTGGCTGAGATCAAGTCAAGGATGCTGTTGCCTCGCCCCGAGACCTTTGATGATGGCGATGAAGAGGACCCTCGCGCGGCTCTGGTTCGGCGGCTGCAGGAGTATGAGCGCTTCCGCAACGCCGCGGATGANCTNGATGCGAGGCCGAGGCTCGAACGNGATCTGTATCTGGCCTATGCCCGGGTGGACGACCCGGCTCCACCGAAGGTGGAAACGTCGGTNGGCCTGACCGACCTGGTTGACGCGATGCGATCGGCGATGCTGTCTGCACACCGCCGCCAACACCTTCAGATGGTGCCGGAGGCGTTGTCAGTCAGAGAGCGCATGGGCCGGATTCTTGAGCGTGTGGGCAGTGGAGAATACGCCAGACTCGAAGATTTCTTTGATCCGGAGGAAGGCAGAATGGGTCTGGTCGTGAGCTTTATAGCGGTACTCGAACTGGTTCGGGATGGCCTGTTGGTGGTGATTCAGAACGAGTTGCTGGCGCCGATCCATATCAAGACCAAAGACTGATGAAAGATAAAANGCAGGCTCGAAACACCATTGAGGCGGCCCTGTTCTCGGCCGAGGAACCCCTGTCGGTTCGGGATCTGCAGTCGATGTTTCCCGGGTCTTGTGCCCCGGCACCAGATGACATTCGTGCGATGCTGGATGAATTGACATCCGATTATGCCGATCGCGGCATAGAACTGGTTCGAGTCGCAAACGGATTCCGATTCCAGACCCGTCAGAGTTATGCCCAGGCACTTCGAAAACTGCGGGAGTCGCGTCCACCGCGGTATTCGAAGGCGCTGCTTGAGACACTGGCAATTATTGCTTATCGTCAGCCCGTCACACGCGGGGATATAGAAGAAGTCCGGGGTGTCGGTGTATCTACCGATATCATGCGGGTACTGCTGGATCGCGACTGGGTCAGACAGGTCGGTAGCCGTGAAGTACCCGGTCGACCGGCGCTTTACAGCACCACCGCTGAATTTCTGGAGTACTTCAACCTGGAGTCTGTTAAAGAGTTGCCTGATCTGGTCGAGCAGCGGGACATCAGCGAGATCGCCCGGGAGCTGAATATCATCCTGCCTGAGCCCGTCACACCGGCNGACGACGACGATGAGGTCGAAGATTCGAACCGGCCCGATGGTCACCAGGACCCAGAGGATCAGGATCCTGAACTGTCATCGGATACAAATGACACGGCTGAGCCGGAGGGCACCGTGCGTGCAGCCGTCGACGGCGGTGGCTGAACGGGTTCAGAAGTATCTTGCCCGCCTTGGCGTTGCTTCCCGGCGGGAAATCGAAGAATGGGTCCGTCAGGGGCGGGTGANNATCAACGGCAAGTCAGCGGCACTCGGGTCGACGGTTGATGATTCGGACTCGATCAGTGTCGATCAACAGGTCATCAAGGCGCGCCGTGCCCAGCGGACAGTTCAGCGGGTGATCCTCTACCACAAGCCGGTCGGGGAGATCTGCTCCCGGGATGACCCTGGAGATCGGCCAACGGTCTTCGAACACCTNCCCCGNCTGCGCGCGGCCCGCTGGGTGTCGGTGGGCCGGCTTGATGTCAACAGTCAGGGTCTGCTCCTCTTTACCACTGATGGTGATCTCGCCAATCGACTGATGCATCCGTCCAGCGGTATCGAACGCGAGTACCGATGTCGGGTTCAAGGGGAGCCAGGACGAGAAGGCATTCGCCGGCTGCGCGAAGGGATCCGGCTGGACGACCAGGTCAGCCGCTTTGAGCGCATCCGGCACCATGGCGGGCGGGGGACCAACCGCTGGTACGAGGTCGTGGTCCGTGAAGGGCGTTACCGTGAGATCCGGCGCATGTGGTCTGCTGTCGGCTGCCGGGTGAACCGGCTCATCCGTACCCGTTACGGTGACCTGGTTCTGCCNCGCGGTCTGAAGGCCGGTCAGTCACGGGAGCTGGATCGTGCNNAAGTGAGGGCGCTTCTGCGCTCGACCGGTACAGCGCAGAGTCGACGCAAGCCTCCTGCTTCTTCAGTGTGATGACCCCTAGGTAAACTGACGGGACAACTGAATCAGCTGCGCGGCTTGACTTGATCAGGACCCAGGTGCTCGGCATCCTCGAACCGGATGCCCTTAAAACGAAACGCCTTGCCGAATCCGGTGACCCACCTGCCGTGCTCCGGTATCAGGTGAAACAGAAAAAAGTCCTGCAAGTTAACCAGAGTGTCGACAACCGGGCCAAACTGATCGCGAAAAAGCGGGATCAGTCGCTTCCAGGTTTCCCCGTCTCTGTCACAAGCTTGAGCATGGCAGCTGAAGCTCAGGCGCCGNCGGGCATAGATCTGGGCGGCGTCGCGCTCGTCTTCGATAAAGAGCAGGGCGGCGCTGCCCTGGCGTCGCATGTTGCCGGTATGNGCTGACAATTCGCTGACCAGCAGGTAAAACGCCTGATCCATGTTGACGACCGGAGCGTAGCTGACATCGGGCCTGCCATCCGTGTCGACTGTGCCCAGCAGAGTTGACTGGAAGGACGCTAGGAACCGGCGGCACTCATCGGCTATCTCCGGCAGTTTGATGTCGTCATCCCGGTTCTGGTTCGTGCCCAACGATCAGACTCCTATCCTCTGGCTGTGTGCCAGCCGATGCTCTGTTCCCGAACCGGCACNGGACAATCGCTCAGNCAANTTTTTCAATGGCGAGATAACAGTGAACATAGTCCATGGCGTGCCCGGTGGGGTCTTCCGCAACCTGGTCCTGGTAGCGNTGGTAGAAGAGATCGATCAGTTGATCTCTTTCAGTTCGTGGGCGATCCGGGTCGAGCGCATTGGCAAAGACCGTCTCACTCCAGGAACGCAGGGTCGGGATATAGCTTACAGCGAATTCGCGGGCATTCATCGCTCCGTCGGCCTGCTCAAAAGCTGCCCGGTAAGGACAAGGCACCACACCGGTGTGAGCTGACACCAGGCGCAGTCCGGACTGGTAGACCGACGAGGTGCCATCAAGAAGAGGGGCACAGAATACTTCCCGGGTCCGGTAGTACTGGGCAAACGTCGCGTCGATGATTTCTTTCTCGCTGAGCAGGCCTTCGTTTCCCATTGCGGTCCAGAGGGTATTGAATGTGTCGAACATGTTCACACCGCCGGTGTTGCCAAGATAGCGGCCCTGTTCGTCGATGCCGAAGTTCATAAACACCAGCCGTCCGCCGGGTTTCAATTCGGCCGAGCGCGCAAGCAGAATGTGGTTCCAGTCCTCGGCTGCCCGTTCGGAAAAAGCCTTAAAGGCCGGGCCCGAAGCCCCGACCATGTGAACGTGATTCTCGATCTGACAGGGTTTTTCCGAGATGTAGTGCATTGCAGTGGCCGAGAACCCAAGATCCAGGCTTGCATCCGGCAGCAGTTGGCGGTGAAAACCCATGCCGCAGGCGTTTACAAACACATTGTCAAAATCGTCGAGGTAGTTGTGTTCCGTGAAACCGCTTAGGCCCGTGATGTTACGGAACAGCGTGGAGTAATCATTGCCGGGCAGATCGGTATAGGTGACCGTGATCGGGGGTGACGGAAACCGGGCCCGGAGGGCTGCGACGGTCTGATAGATGGTCTGCTTGGATGTGCCGCCATCTGCTGCTCCAAAATCTGCGATTCCAAGTCGCTCCCCCGGCCCGGGCTCTGGCAGTGCGGCAACCGCCTCGGTCAGCATGCCCGCCGCGTTGTCGATGACGTGCTTCGCCCCGCGAGTGCGCTCACTGTAGTAGCCGCCACCTTTCATGGCGACGGTGGCCTGGGTTCCCCTGGTGGAATTGTCAGCTGCTCTCACCATCGCCCTTATAAGGCAACCACCAGGGTTGTGCAATCCGGATCAGTCCTTAAATCGCTCCAGTATCAGCACAGATCCTGTATCGATGTGCTGTCTGCCAATGGGTTAAGCGGATCAGCCAGGCCAATGCTAAAGGGCTGATCGCTGCCATCAGGTTTTCCTTTCCTACAGACGGAAAGGAGGTGGGCCTCTACGAAATTAACGGCGTGGCGCTGGCTGGTTTGCGGTTTGAGCGGTGCCAGAAGAAACAGGTATCAGATCGCCTCGGCACGAGGTGTGTGAGTGCGCCAGTGATCGAGCAGTTCCTCCTGCCGGGTCTGCACTTCTTCGAGGTGGCGTTGCTTGACGTGACCGTATCCCCGTATGCCGTCGACCAGTGAAGCGATCTCGATGGCCAGTGCGTGGTTGTCGTGGTCCAGGCTCCTGGCCAGT
>PBDS01000034.1 GCA_002718155.1 Pseudomonadota bacterium | reverse complement strand
CGTCGTCATCTGAAGAAGCAGGTGGCGGACCCGCGCCTGCGCCAGACGCTGACGCCGGACTACACCATCGGCTGCAAGCGACTGGCGGTGGATTCCGGCTATTACGAGACCTACAACCGCTCCAACGTGACCCTGGTCGATATCAGCGAATCATCGATCGAGCGGATCATTCCAGCGGGGATCCGTGCGCTGGGCCAGGAATACACTCTAGACGCACTGATCATGGCAACCGGATTCGATGCGATGACCGGCACCCTAATGAAGATCGATATCAGAGGCCGGGGGGGATCTTCACTGAATGACAAGTGGGCCGATGGACCACGGACATATCTCGGTCTGGGTATGGCCGACTTTCCCAATCTTTTTACCATCACAGGTCCCGGCAGCCCCTCCGTACTGACCAACATGCTCCAGTCAATTGAACAACACGTCGACTGGATCGTAGACTGCCTGAATTATCTACGGGCCAATGAGATAACCGAGATAGAAGCCACCCAGTCGGCCGAAGATGCATGGGTCGTCCATAACGATGAGGTGGCCGATGACCACATCCGAAATTCCTGCAGTTCCTGGTATATCGGTGCCAACATTGACGACAAACCCAGGGTGTTCATGCCCTACGTCGGTGGATTTCCACGCTATGTCGATAAATGCAACGAGATCGCAGCCAATGGTTACAGCGGATTCACACTGAGCTCGAGCTCCTCCTGAAATTCGGGCACCAGAGTCGCCGAAAGCGAATGAGTTGCTAAAGACCCATCTGGGCGAGTATCGCCCGGGTCAATGGGTCCCGGGCTTTACCGAGACGGCTGGTGATCGAGAAGTGATGATCGCCCGGTGTCGAGAGGTACTCTGCCTGAATGCGATGCCTCCTGAGGTGTGCCGCATACGCCAGCGACTGCCAGTGAAAGAGGTCGGGCTCGACGGACCCGACGGCAATGATCGACGGCGACCGGACGACCGGGGTCAGATACATCGGGCTCATCGCTTTCGCTTCTCTGGCCGTGAGGCGTATATCGCTTTGAAGCTGGGAGTGGCGGTGTGGCTCGATGTCAAACAAGCCGCTCAGGGGTGCAGTTCCACGAATCAGATCTCTGGGAAAACGTCCTTCCTTTGTCCAGTCGGTGGCAATCATCATCCCGGTCAGGTGTCCCCCTGCTGAATGCCCGGAAAGGTAAATGTTTTTTCGATCCCCGTTGTACTGCCCGATGTTTCTGTAAATCCAGACGACTGCGGCACGAATCTGAGCGACGATGTCCGTGATCCTGACCTCGGGGCACAGGTCATAATCCGGCACAACCACGGTCGCGCCCGCCGACACCATGGGAGCTGCGACATAGCTGTAGTGCGCCTTACTGATTTCCCGGGCTCGCCAGTATCCCCCGTGAATAAACACGTGTACCGGTGCGCCTTTTTGGTCTGCCGGGAAGACATCGAGCACCTGCCCTGCCGATGGACCGTAGGACAAATCAGTCACGCAGGCCAATTTTCGGCGTGCCCGTACGCTGCGTTCGGCCGATTTCCGCAGATACTGATCGGCATTTTTTACCGTGAGCCGCGGCAGGTACTGAAAGTTGATGTCTTCGATCTGTGCGCGGGTCAGTCGCTGTTTTGCCATTGGCTCTGTCCAGAACTAGGGTCGGCCTGATCTGGAGGATCGGGCGGTATCGGTGTTGCCACAATCATACCCGCTGGGACCATAAAAGGCCCGACATTGCCCGTGCTCCCCTGCCGACTAGATGAATGGATGCTTCCGACCGATGGGTTGTGCCCTTTCAAACGCCCGGGCCGCCCGCAGGACCAGTGCATCACTGCCGTATGGGCCAACGATCTGCAGCCCCACCGGCCCGCCTCGGGGGGTAAACCCGCAAGGGACCGAGATAGCAGGCTGCCCGGTCAGATCAAAAGGCGTAGTAGTGGACATGAACTCGCCGTCCGAGGCGCACCAGCCTGGTGGCTGATCGTGACCCACGGTAAATGGCGCGCAACTGAGCGTGGGGGCGATCAGCAGATCATAAGTCTCATGGAAGGCCGCCATTAGTGAGCGAAATCGGATCCGCTCCGCTTCGGCGTCGAGGAAGTCCACGGCACTCATCTTTTTCCCCATCGCGGCAGACGCTATCAGTTCGTCATTTGTGAGACGGCTCTTCTGCCGGCCCAGGTTTCTTTGAATACGGGCAGCCATCGGCCCGCAGATCCTATTGGCCACCTCGCGGGCCGCACCTAGATCAAGGTCCACGGCAAAGACCCGGGCCCCCAGGCCGGTGAAGATCTTTCGACTGGTCGCGATTACCCGTCGGACCTCATCGTCGATCCGCGGCACACCAAGATCAGGGGAAATGCCGATTTTCAGTCCCCGCACACCTTTCCCAAGACCTGACAGCACATCCGGGAAAAGCGCTTGAATCGCATAACCATCCCTGGGGTCGCCACCGGCCATTACAGTGAAGGCCAGTGCCGCATCCTGCACAGTACGGGCCAGCGGACCACAGTGCTCCATCATCATCAGCGGGCTGGCCGGCCAGACCGGAACCCGTCCAAAGCTGGGTTTGAAACCGACCACGCTGCAAAAACTGGCCGGCCCCCGTATGGAGCCCCCCGAATCGGTCCCGGTGGCGAGGGTGGCCATACCTGTGGCCACAGCTGCAGCGGCCCCACCGCTGGAGCCTCCGGTTGTCCAGTCGAGGTTCCAGGGGTTACGCGTGACGCCGTGGAGTGTGCTCTCTGTTATTCCGCGCCAGGCAAATTCCGGTGTTTGGGTTTTGCCCAGGATCACGGCACCGTGGGCCTTGAGACGTTCAACGACGATCGCGTCTACAGGCCAGGGACCCTTTGGGTCGATGGCCAGAGAACCATTCAGCGTCGGCCAGCCCCGGGTCTCGGTGACGTCCTTGATCGCAACCGGCACACCGTCCAGCAACCCGCAGGGGTGACCGTCGGCCCATCGCCGGGTTGATGCCTGGGCCACGCGTCGAGCCCGACGCCTGTCTACCAGCCGCCAGGCATTGACCTGAGGCTCGCATTCATCCACCCGTGCGAGTACTGCAGCAAGGACATCAAGCGGCGTGAACCGGTGAGCCTTGTATCCGCGGACGAGTTGGGCGGCGCTCTTAAATGCGAGTGTCGAGGTGGGCATGTGGGTAACTCCAGGGATCGGACTGGAAACCAGGTGGAATCCGACGGTTAAGACAAATCAAGCAAAACCAAGACCACAGCAAGCGAGTCAGCACCGGGATTCAGCCGGCGCGGTCAGCACAATCAACGCAGGTCCCCGTGGTTGGAATGAGCACCAGCCTGGCCGGCGCGATCTGCTCGCCGCAGCCAACACAGTACCCGTATTCTCCTGCAGCAATGCGGTTCAGGGTGGTCCTGATCGCCTGAATTTCATCAAGGCGACGCCTTTCNCTCTCCCGGGCCATCGCCTGTATCTGCATCGCATCCATACGGGACAGGCGGCCGACACTTTGCTGGTCCAGTTCGACCGGTGCACGCGATTCTCGGGCACCTTCAGACTGAGCTGTGAGTTCAGCAGCTCTCTCCCGNAATTGTGTTGCAATCCGGTTCATATCGATGTCATCGTGATGTTGCATGAAGCCTGTCCAGTCCGTTCCGGAGATTCCCGGGGAGATGTGGTTTGATCGAACACCGGTTAAACGCCTAGATTAACGCCAGTCCACCAAGGATAGAACCCCATGAAGCCCCATGCACCCATTACCCTGGAAGAAATTCATCAAGCACAAAAGCGCATCATAGATGCGGCGATCCGTACGCCCCTGGTGCGGTTGAATGTGGACGATCCCAACCGGGAGATCTATCTCAAGCTGGAGAACCTACAGCCGATCGGCTCTTTCAAGCTGCGCGGCGCGGTCAACGCCATGCGTGCCGCCGATCCAGACACGCTGAAGGCCGGTGTCTGGACGGCCAGCGCCGGCAACATGGCCCAGGGTGTGGCATGGGGAGCCCGNAGNCTGGGAATCGAGTGTACGGTGGTCGTACCGGACAACGCGGCCACGGCCAAACTGAATGCAATCACCGAACTGGGTGCAGGGATCATCAAAATTCCACCTGCAGACTGGTTCGATCTGGTTCTNCGTAGTCACGATTATCCAGGCATGTCAGGCCTTTTCATTCACCCGGCGAGCGACCGACACGTCATGGCCGGACAGGGAACAATTGGTCTGGAGATCGTGGAAGACCTGCCTGACGTGGATGCAGTGATTACCCCCTTTGGCGCCGGCGGACTGACCGCAGGGGTCGCCTCGGCGGTCCGGGCACTCAGGCCCGAAACACGGCTTTACGCCTGCGAACTGGAGACCGGNGCCCCGCTGGCACCATCGTTGAAAGCGGGAAAGCCCGTGACCATTGAAACGCGCCCTGCACCAGGCTTCGCGACCGGATTCAGTGGTGCCCCGACCGTTGCGGCTGAGATGTGGCCCATCTTGAGTCAGGTCATCGACGACTCGCTGGTCATGTCCGTTGCCGATCTGATCTCTGCCATCAGGCTGCTGGTCGAACGCAATCATGTCGTCGCCGAGGGCGCCGGTGCTGCCGCTGTCGCATCAGCTCTAGCCGGCGGTGCCGGTGAAGGTAAGATTGCCTGCGTAGTGTCGGGCGGCCACATCGACCGGGATCAGCTCATCGATGTGCTGGGACGAGGCTAGCTGGTTTTTCTCTGTGACCGGATTCCTGCTAATCCGCCCTTTGCAAGCCCGAGACCGCCTGCTCGAACGCATCCAGACACTCGTCCACGACAGCCTCATCCATTGCCGTCGACAGGCAGCTCAGGCCACGGTGAGAGATGATCACCCCCGCCTCCAACAACCGGCTCTGCAACTGATCAAGCCACTGGTTAGCAAGCGGGTCGGTCGGAATACTGCGGTAGTTCTCGATCGGCTGGTCGGTCGGCACGATCTGAAACAGCGACCCGTCTCCCGTCGCCTGAGCGCTCTGGCGTCCCGCTTGAAAAACAGCATTGATCCCGCTTCGCATACGCTCGCCCAGTGAATCCAGTCTGCCAAATACCTTCGCATCCAGTTTACCCAGCGTGGCCAGGCCTGCGGCTGCCGACAGGGGGTTGCCGCTGTAGGTCCCCCCGGACAGCACCATGTTCGACCCCGCATCTGGCCTCAGCAGGCTGAGTACATCAGCCCGGCCACCCACTGCACCGATCGGGATACCACCACCGATGATCTTCCCGAAAGTGGTCAGATCAGGTGAACCGCCGTAACGGCCCTGGGCACCGTCCGTGCCCAGGCGAAACGCGATCACCTCATCGAACACCAGCAGGATGCCGTGCTGGTGGGTGATCTGACGGAGAAATTCATAGAAACCCGCCTCAGGCTGTGCCATACCTGATTTGTTCGACAGGGGCTCCACCAATAGCGCGGCAAGCCGATGCCCGTGCTGATCGAACAGTTGCTCCACCCCAGCGCGATCATTAAAGGGCATGATCAAGACCTCGTCGGCCACAGCGGGTGACAGCCCCCCGGAACTCGGAACGCTTTTGGGAGAACGCGACTCTCCCCAGTTCGCTGGTGTCGAACCCACTCCCATCTGAACGTAATCGTAGTAGCCGTGATAAGCCCCTTCGAATTTGGCAACAGCGTGGCGACCGGTGAAAGACCGCGCAAGTTTGATCGCCATCATCACGGCTTCCGTACCGGAACTGCGAAAGTGGATGCTCTCCACAGAAGGAACACGATCGACCATCATGTGGGCCAGCGCGATCTCTGGCTCTGAGGGTTCCGAGAANCTCACGCCCCGCTGGGCCTGGTCGACCACAGCTGCTGTCACATCCTGGTCGCAGTGACCGTGGATCAGTGCCGTCATGTTGTTCAGGCAGTCGATCCGCTCATCACCGTCGACATCGGTCAANCGGCACCCAGCACCACGGTGGGCATAGATCGGATAGGGTTCAAACACATAATGGAGTCGCGAAGTACCGGCAGGTATCACGCGGCTCGCTTCAGCATGCATCTGCCGGGTCGCAGAATCACCTTCCAGGTAGCGGTCCTTGTTGTGTCTCGGCTTCAGTTGTGTCGCCATGTTTTCTCCTCGCGTGGTCTGTTTGAACACTCCGCTGACCCCTGGTTGTAGAGGTGGCTGTTTGGCATGCCCGCTAGAGCGCCGGCCGTAAATACCCGGGCTGCCGGCCAGGCTGGGTTGAGTTACGGTTAATTTAACTCACCCGGTAGACGAGGCACAAACCCTGCGGGGTTCAGCAGATNACTCTAATTGATTATCGAAGATTCAGTGGTCTGTGTGACCCAATGACATACTGTTCTTGACTTGAACAGGTCCGATGGGCTCTTGCAGTGGTTCAATTGTCTGGAGCCATTGGAAAACCCGGCCAACCGGCAAGAGGTGAGGATCCCCGGCACCCACAGGCAGATCACATCACAGGTGTCGAGCAGGTGACAGCGTAGAACGGACCAAGCCAATCGTTGGTGTAGTATTCTTCAGCCAGATGCCTGATCGATCACCAATACATCTTCACCTTGATGCTGTCGGCGGCGTGGCCGGGGACATGTTTGTCGCGGCTCTGCTGGATGCCGAACGTGAACTGGAAGAGGAATTACTGCGCGCCCTGAACCAAGCTGGCCTCGATTCCCTGGTTCGCGTGCAGCGCCATGACCACGACGACGGCACCCTGACCGGATCAAGGATCAGCGTAAAGCCCGTCTCTGATGATACCCGGGCGGATATGCATGATGACAATGTAGCGGCTGGGCAGGTACCACACGCCCACACCCACCGCAGCTGGAGGGACATCAGACAACTGCTCGAAGACGCGAACCTACCCGATGGTGCGCGGAGGCACACCCTGGATATTTTTCTGCGGCTGGCCGAAGCCGAGGCCAAGGTCCATGGCACAGCTGTTGACGAAGTCTCTTTTCATGAGGTCGGCGCGTGGGACTCGATCGCCGATATCGTCATGGCAGGCTGGCTGATCGATCGCCTCAATATCAGAAGCTGCTCCGCTTCGAACCTACCCATGGGCCGTGGTCTGGTCAACACTGCCCACGGCCGCTTGCCCGTGCCCACACCGGCAACCACGCTGCTACTTGAAAACATGCCGCTTGTCGATGACGGNCTCGAAGGTGAGCGCATCACACCCACCGGTGCCGCAATTCTGAAGCATCTGGACCCGACCTTCACAGCCTCGGTTGTGCCCCGAACTCTCAAGGATAATGGCGTCGGCTTCGGCAACCGAGTATTTCCGGGTATCAGCAATATACTGCGCGCTGTGTTTTACACTGGCGGCGACACCCTCTATAAACAGGAACAGATCGCGTTGATCGAATTCGAACTTGACGACCAGACGCCCGAAGACCTGGCAGTGGGTCTCGACCACCTGCGCTCTACCGAAGGCGTCATGGANATTGTGCAGTCCACGGTAGCGGGAAAAAAGAACCGCTTGATGATTCGCGTACAGATTATTGCCAAGCCCAACCGCATCAATGACGTTCTCGTGAGCTGTTTCGCCGAGACCACGACACTGGGGGTTCGATGGCAACTGGTACANCGCGCTGTGCTTGAGCGATCGACTGAAACCAGTCTGATCGATGAGCATAAGGTTGGGCTCAAACACGCCACCCGCCCCGACGGTCTTTCCACAGCCAAGGCAGAGATGGACGACCTGGCCAATGCTGGCGACCATAAACAACGTGAACAACTCCGGCGACAAGTCGAGGCGAAGTCTGAACATTGAATATCGGCAACATTATCCAGAACCTTGAGCAGACGATCACATCTGTCGGCCGTTCGGCGGTGGCCGTCAGTGGCGGGGTCGACAGCATGACGCTCGCTGTCGTGGCGCATCGCCAAGCGCNAGGCAAGGTAGAGATCTTCCACGCCGTCTCGCCCGCAGTTCCTTCGAACGCCACCGACCGCGTCCGGGCCTACGCGGCACAGGAGGGATGGGCGCTCAGGATACTCGATGCCGGTGAGTTCTCTGATGGGCATTACAGAGCGAACCCGGTCAANCGCTGTTTCTACTGCAAGACAAACCTTTATGGCAGCATGGCCAGTCGCACTGAGGCGACCCTGCTCTCCGGGGCCAATACCGACGATCTGGGCGATTACCGGCCGGGGCTGAAGGCTGCTGCGCAGCATGGTGTCCGGCATCCGTACATTGAGGCCGCTATCTGTAAACAGGAAGTACGGGCTATTGCGCGTCATCTGGAGCTTCAAGACATCGCCGAACTTCCGGCGGCACCGTGCCTTTCGAGCCGGGTGGAGACCGGAATCCGCATTGATCCCGCACAGTTACTGAGCATCAACGCAGTCGAGAATCTTGTGCGAAAAAACCTGGCACCGGATACCGTCCGCTGCCGGTTGCGCCAGTCCGGCATCGTCATTGAACTAGACCGCGAGAGTCTCGAGTCGCTGGACAGTGCACAGCGCGAAACCCTCAGCCGTTCGATCGCCCGCAGGTTCGAATCGACCCACCCAGGCGCGCCCATCGAGTTTGCACAATATCGCATGGGTAGCGCGTTTCTGATGGAGGCCTAACAGGAGATCATGGCTGATCGAGACCACGTCCCCGACGAGAGTCGCTCGCACAGAATCGGGATCGACGAGGCCGTACTTTGTGCCGACAAGCGCATCGAGAACCTTGACCGTATTATCAAGGACGCCAAATCAGCCAATCGGCGGCTCCTGTTGACCCGCCTCAGCGAGGAGAAATTCGCTGCCCTGGCCGACATCCACCGTGAGCAGATCGACTATGAGGCAGTGTCTCGAACCGGCTGGCTCGGCGATGCCACTCCGGAGACGGATCAGACACCACAGGTTGCAGTCGTCACTGCGGGAACCTCCGATGTGCCAGTTGCCCGCGAGGCGGTCCGGACGCTGGAATTCAACGGGGTGGCATGCAAAGAGGTATATGACGTTGGTGTCGCCGGTTTGTGGCGGCTCATGGACCGGGTCGAAGAGCTGGCCCGCTATCCGGTCCTGATTGCGGCAGCCGGAATGGATGCAGCACTTCCGAGCGTGCTGGGCGGCCTGGTACCCGGCTTGATCATCGCCGTACCGACCTCGGTCGGTTACGGTGTGGCCGCCGGTGGCCTGACAGCGCTCAATACACTGCTTGCCAGCTGCGCACCGGGCATCACAGTTGTCAACATCGACAATGGTTATGGTGCGGCCTGTGCGGCGCTCCGCTCGCTCCGCGGCCGGAATCCCTCCTGACTATCAGGTGCCAAGCCCAAACAAAGAAGTCAGCTTCGCGTCCTGTTCAAACCGCGCCATAATTTCATCGGCTGGCTTGGCTTCATAACGTGCTGCCGCATCCAGCACTTTCGGCAGAAGCGTGACGTCACCGACAGTGTTGATGAAAATTCCTGGGCGTGACAGGCACCAATGTACAGCCTTGTCGATCTCCTGCTGATCTGACAGCGGCTCGTACCACGTGTTGTAGGTCGCGGGCTTGGTGGCCCATGGGCCACGCGCGATCGATTTGATCGTCTGTACGGCAAAGTTCCGCTTTTCAGCAAGCTTCATGATGTCGTCGAACTCTTCGGCATAGCGCGGGTTGGCATAGAAGACCCGGTTGTAGGGTAGCAGCACTGAGTCGAAATCAAATGCCGCAAGAGATCGCTTGTGCATGGCTGCGATCGTCCAGCCATGGCCAGTAATGCCGATGTACCTGACCAGGCCCTCCTCGCGCGCGTCGACCAAGGCTCGAAGAACACCGTCTTCACCGAATGCCGTATCCCACTCGTCGGGGTGATACAGCGCGTGCATCTGAATCAGATCGACACAGTCGGTCTTCAGGCGGTCCAGCGAGACGGCCAGCTGGTCTCTGGCGGCGCGCCCGGTACGTTGCTCGGTTTTCGTCGCCAGAAAGAAGTCTTTACGGTGTCCACTCATCCAGGGGCCGATCCGCTCTTCGGCGATCCCGTAACGTGGCGCCACATCAATGTGGTTCACACCGTATTCAAGGAGGATGTCGAGTGTCTTGTCGGCAGTGGATTGATCGACGTTCTTGAGTGCAGCAGCGCCAAAAAGGGTTACGCTGCTCATGTGTCCGGTCCGACCAAAGGGGCGCTTTTCGATGTTTCTGACCACAGCAAAGGTTCGCCGTTTGAGGCATGCAAAATCGTTGATTTGAGGTTGATTATAATGAGGTCTTTAGCGCCTGACCGAAATCTGAAACCCCGAAGACAAAGGCCAACACAGTGAACATCACCTTGAACTATGGCCGGGACGGCCTTGAGGTCACTCTGCCGGATGAGGCCGATGTCACGGTCATCCGCAAGCCACCCATGCCGCTAGTCGACCAGCCAACCGATGCCGTGATCAAAGCACTGGGTGACCCGGTCGGAACGGCACCGCTTTCCGAGCTTGCAAAGAACGCAGGCAGCGCCTGTATCGTGATCTGTGACATCACCCGCCCGGTACCCAACGGTCTTTTCCTGCGACCGATGATCGAGATACTCATGGCCAGTGGTATCTCTGCAGACCGGATCACCGTACTGGTCGCGACGGGACTACACCGTCCTAACGAGGGAGATGAACTGGCCGAACTGGTGGGCGATCCCTGGGTACTGGAAACCGTACGGGTGCAAAATCACTTTGCCCGAAACGATGAAGATCACGTCTCGCTTGGTGTCACCGCCACCCGCGGCACGGTTGTCCGCCTGGACCGACGAATCGTCGAGTCAGACCTCAAGATCGCCACCGGCCTCGTTGAGCCACACTTCATGGCCGGCTACTCGGGTGGTCGCAAGGTGATCGCCCCGGGCATTGCCCACGCCGAAACGATCACGACCTTTCACAGCGCACGCTTCATGGCCGACCCGAATGCTGCTAACTGTGTTTTTCAGAACAATCCGCTCCACGAAGAACAGCTCGAGATCATCAGAATGCTGGGTGGCGCGCTGGCGCTGAATACCGTCATCGACGAACAACGCCGGCTCTCTTTTGTCAATTTCGGAGAGATCCTCTCGAGCCACACGGCAGCAGTCGACTATGTGCGAACCTACTGTGAGGTGCCTGTTAACAAACGCTTTGGCACGGTGGTCACCAGCGCTGCCGGGTACCCGCTGGACACGAACTACTACCAGACAGTCAAGGGTATGGTCGGGGCTATGGAGATCCTGCAACCCGGTGGAAATCTGATCATCGCCTCGGAATGTTCCGAAGGGATCGGCTCCAGGGAGTTTGCAGATGCCCAAAGACGCCTGGTAGAGCTTGGGCCGGATGAGTTTCTCGAGAGCATCCTCAAGAAATCCCACGCCAGTATCGACGAGTGGCAGACCCAGATGCAGCTAAAACCCATGGCCATCGGCAACGTTCATCTGGTCACCTCTGGTCTTTCCAAGAAAGAGCTGGCGTTGACGGGTGTCAACATTGCAACCTCTGTAGAAGAGGCCATCACCCACAGTTTGGGAACATCAGCTGATCGATCCATCGCCGTGATCCCTGAAGGACCCTATCTCGTTCCCTTCTATCAGGCCCCTGAGTTACGGAGCGCTGCCGCCTGAAGCGGCACCTGATCGTGAAACTCGACGACGCTGGACTGGACTAGGCCTGAGCTTCCGTAGCGCCAGGCGGCTCAGAGGAATCTAAGCCTACGTAGGGCTCGCCGAATCCAGCTCAGAGTCCAGTTGTGTGAGAAGCTGCTCGGCCCTGATTCGCTTCTCCGAGTCAGCGTCGCGCTGGACGATCCGCAATAAAGAATCCCTGGCAGCCAGATCACCACGTTCGGCCATCTCGAAGGCCATTTGATCGCGCCGCTCATGGTAACTGGTATCCAGCGGCACGACCTTTACAGCAAAATCCCGCCAGTAATATTGCTGATCGTCTGACTTCCATCCGGCATACACGTTCTCCCAGGTGCCGCATCCGGAGTAAGTCCTCATGTTGGTCTCCGCGACCTGCTGTGTGGCCGGCTGATAGCGCGCATCAAATGACATACGGATCTCATTGGTCCGATTCGACAGTGCCCGGTGCACCGTGGTGTCGGTAAAAATGAGGGCGTCACCCGCCTCCAACGATCCGGTGACCCAGGTACCCGGGATGGGGACACAAATATCCATACCCCCGGCACCGGAGCCGACCTTGGTGTCCAGAACCCCCGTTCGATGGGAGCCTGCGGCCACGGCCAGCGAGCCTTTCTCTGTCGAACAGTCGCCAAGCGGCACCCACATGGCGTGATTCGTGGCACCTCCTATATGGACTTTGTCCTGGTGGATACCGGTAGTGAAATCAAACCGCTCACTTTTCGGAAAAATATTCCGCTGGACGAACATGGGGTGAACGAAGGCTGGCTCGTCGAAGATCCGGTCGAAAAACCCCATCACATTCGGGTGGGTTCGAAGCCGGTGCAGTGTCTCGTCGGCCCACAGGCCACGGAAGACCCGCATGTAGGNCTCTTCGGGGTCTTTGCACGCGGCAGAGGGATTGGCGACACCCCGTTCGACCGGGCTGGCCGGGTCGAGCCACCCGCCTTGCGCAGCCTTGTCGAGAAGTCGCCGACGGGTGTCGAGAATGCTTGAACGCGGCAACAGACCACGCACGAAAAGATAACCGTCGCGTTTCAGTCGCTCGGAAAGTGCGGCACCGTTGTCGAGAAGATCAGTCGAATCCAGAAATGATTGCATAGTCTGTATTGGCTTGTCAGAAAATAAGCATTAATAAGGCCGCCAGCAAAAGTCTTGAAAGGGCTGCGTAATGATCACCTTAATCATACTCCACCGATCGATATCAAGCACGGCCAGAGCCGACACCACGATGGCTTTTTGAGATTTTCAGTCCGATGTGCTCACCGGCCGTAATAGCTGGATAAATCGGTGCTTTCCCCGAATCCAGGCATGATGGGATNCACTCGATCTCGGCATCGAAATTGGGGTGAGCGAAGAAACCGATCGACTGACGCTCGCTGTCCGTAGCGCGGATCTGGGGTGGATTGACAACCCGATGTAGCGTGGAAGCCCAGCGNTCATTCGTCCAGCGCGCCATCATGTCTCCAAGGTTAATCACCAANGATCCAGGGGGCGGCTTCACAGCTGACCACCGATTGTCTGGCAGTCGTACNTCCAGTCCTCCCGGGGCGTCGGCGATCGCCAGGATNGTAAAAGCNCCAAAGTCTGTGTGCGCNCCNGTCCGCAACTGNCCCACCNCNGGGTCATCAACCAGTGGNGGGTANTAGTGGCTACTGAGAATNCTGAAATGACGGTCNAACTTGCCAGCGAAGAACGCTTCGGGAAGATNGAGGGCNACGGCGAAGACCCTGAAAAGTTCACCTGCCAGATACTCATAAGCCCGGTACACGGCGATCAGTGCACCTGTAAGTTCAGCGGGTTCATCCGGGTAGATGTTGGGCGCGTAGGCGGTCTCTGACTCTGGATAAGCGGCAAAGAACGCGCGATGATCATCGACTGGGCCGAGAAACAGAGTCTCCCGCAGATCCGGCGGCGCCTGCTGGTCCAGGGTGTACGCCAAACCACGGGTCGCCAAAGCATGGTATCCACGCTGCCGGGCCGCACCCTTCGGGTGCCATTGGTCCTTTTTGTTCTGTTGCAGGCCAAAGAACCTGCGGCTGAGCCGGAACGCATCGTCAAAAACAAGCTGGGGAATCCCGTGCCCGCTGACGACAAGAAACCCGGTGGCCTCACAGACCTGTCTGATTCGGTCAGCCGTTTGCTGCTTGGCCGCAACGTTACCTGAGAGGAAGCCGCTGAGGTCAATAACCGGGATCTCTGGTGGGGAAGACAATGTTAATTCCTTAATATCGATCTATGCCGTGGGATTCCCTGTCTGTACATCCGCAAAACCTTTCGCAATCGCCCGCTGGTAGGGCACATCGTAACTGATCAGTCCGCCGGAAAGTAACGATGTTTTAAGGCGCACGAACGCAGAAACCGGCACTTCAGGCGACTCGGACCACAGCCCAGCAGCCTGGTACGACTCGATAATACGCGCCAGACATCTAAGATCAAGATCCGGAAAATAACGCGAGACAATCTTTGCGGCTTCTACTGCGGGGCTCTCCTTCAGCCACTTTTGTGTTTGTGTCATCGCCCGCGTCAGTGCCTGACAGGTTTCCCAATGCGATTCAACGAACTGTCGGGTCGTGTAGAACGTGGTGTACGCGATCTCACCGCGAATCGAAAAACGGTGCCACAGATGACCGTCCCCGGTTGAGATCAGGTCATCAGCATAGGGGTCGAGAAGCTGGACCACGTCGACTTTCCCTTCACGAAGCGCGCTGACGTTCTCTGACATCGAAAGCCTCTGACCACGGTCGATCAACGAGGGGTCCAGGCCTGCGCGGTGCAGGTCTTCCTGAAAGGTCATCCAGGGTGTCGGGACTTCGCCGGCAATTCCGACTCGAAGCCCCTCCAGATCACTGAAACGAAAAGTCGAATTCGGCTCCCGCCCTACCAGAAGGAAAGGATCCCGAGCGACGACTTGACAGAAACAGACCAACGGACATTCAGGGTCTGCGTCGTGATGCATCATCACCCGCATGGGGCCGCCCCAGGCGATGTCTGCCCGGCCTTCAAGTAATCCCCGGGCCGTCTCAACTGTTGATGGAGAAAGCTTAAGGTCAAGATCCAACCCTTCGCCTGTGAACGCGCCCTGGGCTTGCGCCAGGTAAAACGGCACATAGGGAAGTGCCCGCATATTCTCATAGAGGATGATTCTTTCCATCAGATAGGCCTCACCCCGACGGAGTTAAGTCAGCTTTCTGGAGGTTGTCAGAGGGTGGTCGGCTACCACAACTGCCGCGAAGCTACCGCGGCCCCTTCGACCAGCGAGGCCAGTTTCGCCCAGGCAATTTCAGGATCGACCGCCGGTCGCTCGGCAAAGGTGGCAAATCCGCAGTCGGTGCCGGCGATGACCCGTTCCCGTCCGACCTTGTTCGCATAACGACAGATGCGCTGGGCAACCAACTCCGGATGCTCGATGAAATTGGAGGTTGAATCGATCACCCCCGGAATAATTATCTTTCCATCGGGTAGCGGATGACTGTCGAATACAATCCATTCATGTCCATGGCGGGGGTTTGCTCCCTCGATCGAGATGGCCTGGGGTCGGGCCTTGTATACCAGATCAAGAATATCGGATAACTCTATGTCATGATGGTGTGGTCCGGAATAGTTCCCCCAGCACAGATGAAGGCGCATTGATTCTGGTGGGATATCTGCAGTCGCAGCATTAAGCACCTCGATATGCCGG
>PBDS01000033.1 GCA_002718155.1 Pseudomonadota bacterium | reverse complement strand
TTCGATCAGGGTAAGGCCCCGTTGAAGAGCACGGTGGGCTGGGCTGTGGGCCATCGTTAAAACTGGGGCTCGGGTGGTCATGGTCGAATGGCGAAAACGAAGCTGTCATCAGCGTTGCCATCGCGGTCATCGTCCCAGGTCACCGTGATTGTGTAAATACAAGGGTTCGGATTCGCAAATACACAAGCTGCGGTTTCTTTGGCAACAGTACCAGTTCCTCCAGGCAGAAAATTCGCGTTGTCGGTATTCCACTGAAATTGGTCGTACTGCAACATCCGGGCAGGTGAGCAGCCAGTGGAAATGCATCCGGGGTCTGCCGCGGCACCAGCGATTCCATCGTAATTGGTGTCCGGGTTGGCGCGCATGCGATCCGCCATGTCGTAGACCTGGTTGGTCGCAAAAGAGCGATGCATAGCACTGGTATTTGATCTTAGGCCGTTCGCCATCAAGGCTGCGAGTGCCAACAGCCCGAAGGCAAAGATAGCAACCGAAACGAGCACCTCCAGAAGGCTCAGTCCGCTTTGTCGATTGTCAGTCATCATTGGCAGTTCGTGACTGGGAGGCCAGCGGCATTACTGGTTGCTAGGCGTGTTCGACCGATAGTCGTAATCGATATGACCCGGGACCGGCCCCAACGGTTGTCCGCGCCGGGTGGCAGACACAGTGTAAATGCGCCTTCCCCGGCGGTAACTTCATCAGCGCGCCCGTCGGGCATGAAGGAAATCGTGCTCGCAACTGCGGCCGTGCCACGAAGCTCATTGCTCCCGGCAAGCGCATCATGAACCTCTAACGCCACGTCTCCTGGAGGATCGTATGCGGTGTTGTTGTTTGTGTCGGCGAAGACGATCCAACCAATTTCCCAAGCTGTACCAGCACACCCGCCTGCCGTCGTTCCCGGGCAAACGACCACCCGCCTGGCGCGTTTTATGGCTTCCATACGGGCCAGTGCCAGGGAGGTCACAAACTCGCTGGATTGGGTCTTGATCCGGTTGTTCTGGATAAAAGTCACAAATCCTGGAACTGCGAATACACCGATGATGGCGATGATCGCCACAACGATCATCAGTTCGATCAGCGTGAATCCAGCACAAGGCTTGAAGGGCTTGCGCCTTGTTTTCGCTGTGAGCGCCGGTCGTTGGATTCCGTTTTCCATCGGTTCTGTCTCGTTCCCTGCAGTGCGATGCTGGGGGTATTCAGTTCATTCTATACAAGCTCGGGGATTCATATGTGATACAGCGCACAGTCAGGATCACAAGTCCGATCCCCTGAGTTGTCAACATTCCGACTTCTGCTGATGGCAAAATACCTGTTTTTCCGCTTCGGTGGTGAGACAAAAGAGAAATCAGCTTGAAAATCAGTGTCGTTATTCCAGTCTACAACGAATCAGCTACGCTGGCTCAGATCACCGAAAGGGTACGTGCGGTCGAATTGGAAACAGAAATCATCCTGGTCGATGACGGATCCAGCGACGGCAGCCGCGACCTGGTCCGGCAGCTGGCATCTGATGAGCACGTGGTGGCTGTATTTCACGACGTGAACCGGGGCAAAGGGGCTGCGCTGAGGTCAGGGTTTGCCCTGGCGAGCGGCGACGTGGTTCTGGTGCAGGATGCTGATCTGGAATACGACCCGCAGGATTACCCCAGACTGCTGGAGCCGATCGCGAGTGGTCGCGCTGACGTCGTCTACGGCTCACGTTTTGCTGGTGGTGAATCCCACCGGGTGCTGTATTTCTGGCACGCGGTGGGCAACCGCATGCTGACCCGACTCTCGAACATCTTCAGTAACCTCAACCTGACCGACATGGAAGTCTGTTACAAGCTCTTTCGCCGAGAGATCATCCAGGATCTCAAACTACGGGAGGAGCGATTCGGCTTCGAACCAGAAGTCACGGCGCGTCTGGCCCGATACCGTAAGCCAGACGGTACCCGCCTGCGTATCTACGAGGTCGGCATCTCCTACGCCGGCAGAACCTACGAAGAGGGCAAGAAGATCGGCTGGCGGGACGGCCTCAAGGCACTGTGGTGCATCCTGCGCTACAACCTGTGGCCGGACTGATCTGCCGGCAGGCAGTCAGTTCATGATCTTCCAGCTGCCGTCAGCCTGGCGGCAGGCGGTGCCGTAACCCTGCTGGGCCGTGCCGCCAACCATGATTTCCGTGACGAACTCACGGCACGGGGTGCCGCTTGCGGCCACGCTCGTCTGGGTCGGTGAAGAAGAGCCGCTGTGGCCTGAATTGGGATTCTTCCAGGTCGTGCTGGTGCCGTCGGGAGTGTTCTCAAGGGAATGCTGCAGGTTCTGGGCAGCCATCAGCCGGTCTTTTTCATCCAGCTGGGCACCGATCTGGTCACCGGCGACCGCCCCGAAGATCGCCCCCAGGGCGACGGCCAGTTCCTTGTCGGAATGGCCTTTACCAAGCCCATAGCCGAGGGCCGCGCCGAGTAACGCACCGGTGGCGGCCCCGGTTTCCTGTTTGTTGAGCGTCGTCGAGCAGCCGCCCAGCAACAGGCTCAGACTGACCAGGCCGGCCGTAATTGAAAGAGTTCTCATGGTTATGCTCCTGTTGTACTGCAAGGTTGATTGATCGCGGCCGACCGATGACCCGGCCAAGCTGGTTTTCCTGTTCTGCTGCGTTACTTTAGTCGCCGGACTCTTTGGGCGATGTGATGTTGATCACACGTATCGGTCCGTAATTCCAGCAACCATTCTGCCAGCCCTGTCATTCTGGTACTAAAGGCCTATGATACAGCCCAGTTGTGGGTTGGGAGCGCCATGATCATGGCGGTTTCATGGGGTCTCAAAAGATTGGGGATCCGGATCTGCTCAGGGTGCCGCAGTTTTAGCAGTCATCTTTCCGGGTCGGAGGCGATCAGCGGTACTGCCCCGAAGCGTTGCAGATCGTCGGCGATGATCGCGTAACTGTCTGCACTGGCCGGTACAAATTCGGTGAGGCCCAGCCGCTCCCGGTCGGTCTTGCCAAGTGCCTGTACTGCCAGGGCCAGGGCACTGCGAAGATCCTCAAGCTGGTGGCTGCTTTGACCTCTTGCGGTGATCAGTGGCAGTCCCGGTCGTGAAGCGGTGCGGGCCAGGACCAGCAGGTCTTCGGCAGCGGCTTCATGAGCACTGGCCATTTCCCAGCTGACACAGTCGATCGCTGCGGTGTCAGCCTCGCCGCTGGCTACCGCGTGAATCGAATTGCGATGGCTGCCGGTGATGATTGAAGAACCAAAAAATCCGCCGGCCTGCGGACGTTGTGCGACAAACACCTGCAGCGCCAGGTAGCCGGAGTAGGAGTCCTTGCTGTTGACGGCGACGCACCTGTGCCGAAGATTCTCAAAGTCAGTAAAGTCGCTTTGCCGCCGGGCGATGATCACGCTGTCATAGCTCCCTGGCGGACCAGGGGCGCAGCTGTAGGTAAACGACCCGAGCACACTGACCCGACCTTTCAGATCAGTCACCAGCGGCAGCCCACAGGTCTGGCTGAGTCCAAGGTCCGGTGCGGTCCAGGCACCCTGGTGATTCCGTGACCGGTCCAGGGCACGTGGAATCGCCACACCAGAGGCCGCTGCCGCTAGAGAGATCGCCGCCGCAAGCCGGTTCATTGCCGCGTGATTCTCAGGCCAGTCGTACATCGGCAGCTGAAACAGGGCGCTTGTGTTCGATGGTTCGGACATGTCAGTGCGTCAAACGTTGACCGCAGGAAAATGATCTCGGAACCACACTGTCGGGGTGACCACTCCGAAGATCAGGTAGCGCTATCGTCGCAGCCAGGAGCCGAGCTCGGCCCGCTCGGTGTCGGTCATGCCGCTAGCGTTACCGAGCGGCATGGCCTTGCTGACCACTGCCTGGTTAAGGATCTGGGTTGCGAAGCGGCGCAGGTCCTCGGGCCCTTCCAGCCGCACGCCGGCAGGCGCAGTTGTAAAGCTATTGTTGGCGGGCGTGGTTGCGTGGCACGAGACACAGTGTCTGTCGACGATAGCCAGTACCCTTGCCTCGGATACCGGTGCCAGAGAAATCCCTGAGCCCCGCGAGGTCAGAAAAATCGCGAGTGCCAACCCAATGATGGCAGCGACAGGCCACTGCCAGAGCAATGCCGCACCTCGTAAACCGACGTGCAAGGTGTTGAAGAAGTGGCGCACCCCCCCGCCGATCAGGAGTATCAGTGCAATCACCAGCCAGCCCCAGGATGCTGCTCCGGCGAACAGGATCGGATAGTGGGCACTGACCATCAGCAGCAGCACCGGCAGGGTCAGATAATTGTTGTGCAGCGAGCGTTGTTTGGCCTGAAGGCCAAACGCCGGCGCCGGAACGCGTCCGGCCTTTAGGTCAGCAACAACCTTCTTCTGGTTCGGAATGATGACAAAAAAGACGTTCGCCGACATGATCGTGCCGATGACCGCGCCGATCTGTACAAATGCTGCACGGTCACTGAAAAGCTGGGTCAATCCCCAGCCGATGCCGATAATCATCACGAAAACCGCCAGGGCAAGTACAGCGGTGTGCCGGCCGACGGCTGAGCGGCACAGGCCGTCGTAGGCCAGCCAGCCACCGGCGAGAAACGCGAGGCTGACCAGAATCGCCACGGGTGCCGAAAACGGAGTACGGGCAGGATCCATCAGGAAGCTCTCGGCCCCCCAGTAGTACATCACGCCCAACAGAGCAAAGCCTGAAAGCCAGGTGAAGTAGGCCTCGTACTTGAACCAGTGAAGCTCTGCCGGCAGTCGCTCGGGCGCAACCATGTATTTCTGCACATGGTAGAAGCCGCCGCCGTGAACAATCCACGACTCTCCCTGCACGCCCTCTGGCACCTGTCCACCCCGGCGCAGGCTCTGATCCAGCCAGATGAAGTAAAACGAGGTCCCGATCCAGGCGATGCCGGTCGCCAGGTGCAGCCAGCGGATCATCATCCCCACCCAGTCCTGCCAGGCTATCTCCATAGGCGAAGTTTCCCTCTTGAGGTTCCGGTGATACGGTGTCAGGCTTGACCGTCGCTGAGCGAAAATTGAACTGTAGAGCAACCACCCCCGGCATGCAAAAACGTCTGTTGCGGTTCTGCCCCGATGGCAACCACGGCTCGGGAATCGAAACAGGAGGTGTCAGTCCGTGAGCGGCAGACTGATTGCGTTCTTTCCCGAGGCGGCATTTGGGCCTGCACTCAATTCCGTTGGCATCGCCCAGGCCTGTGAAAAACTCGGTAACCGGGCGGTTTTCTGACCGACCCCGGCCACGGCAGTCCTTAACGATCTGTTGGACTGAGAAAATCAGGGAATGACGATCACGTCATTGCGAAAGCGGGTCAGCCGTTCATTGCTGTTCTCGGTGATCAGCAGCATGTCGGCGTGTTTGAAACCACCCACCCCGTCCAGGGCGATCATCGGCTCCATCGACATGACCATGCCGGGTTGCAGCAGGTAGTCGTTGTAGGGGCGTATCTCGCCCAGTTCATCGCGCCCGTACCAGTAGCCCATGATGCCGAACGAATGGCCAGTGCCGAAGGTGCGGTTCTCCAGCAGCCCGTACTTCTCGTAGATCGGGTTGATGACCGCATCGTCAATGTCGCCAAGTCGTACACCGGGTTTCAGAGCCTCGATGCCGGCTTGGTGGACTTCGACCTGGATGTCGAAGTATTTCTGCACCTCGTCCGAGATGGGTCCGAACACCAAGCTGCGTTCCAGAAGATGGTAGTAGCCAAGGATCATCGGAAAGACGTTGAGGCTGAGCAGGTCGCCTCTTTGCATCTGCCGGTCGGTGTTAAGCGCGTGCGCGACCTTGGTGTTTTCCGCACCTGACTGTGCCCAGCAGAAGCTACCGTCACACTCTTCACCCGGGAACCTGCGGCAGATCTCCTCCTCCATTGCCGTGACGGCAGCTCGTGCCACCTGAACTTCAGTGACGCCCTCTGTAACAGCGTCGACAAAAGCCTGTGCACCGATGTCACAGATCCCGGCCCCGTCCCGGATCAGGGTAATCTCTTCGTCGGATTTGTGCATCTGCTCGCGCATCATTGCGTAGCCCATCTCGACCAATTCAAGGCCCGGCAGCGAGGCGCACAACGTCTTATGCATCGTGATGCTGACGTTGTCTTCTTCGATGCCGATCCGCCCGGTCGTGATGCCCCCCTCACGCAGGACCTCTCGGGCGAGACCCACCCAGCCGTCTATTGCACTGGCGTTATCTGTGTAGATCCGGATGTCTCTGAAAGCGCTGCCGTCACCGATCATTCTGGCGGGGCGGTCGTATTCGATCCGCGGTGCAATCACCGCAGGTTCCCCTTCCCTCGGGATCACCAGGCCCTGTTGGCGACCCCAGGGGATCATCCAGAAATTGCTGTAGTAGAGGGTGTTGTGAACAGAGGTGACGAGCACTGCTTCCACGCCAGTGTCGTCCATGCACCGCCTGAGACGGTCCAGGCGCCGGTTCATCTCCTGCTCGGAAAAATAAGCCATCAACGCGCTCCGGGAAAAAGGTCGATTAGCAGGTTATACCCCTGAGTGGGGATTCCTGTCACGGTATTACTCTAGTCCTGCGCGCTGACGGAGACGCCGTGCGGCCGCGCCGTGCCGTCGAACAAGCTCGGCCTCATCGATGTGACTGGCTCGTCCATCCTCAACCAGCCATCGGCCCGCGACCATCACCCGGTCGGCACGAGTCACACCGCACAATACCAGGGCCGCCAGCGGATCGTGATAGCCGGAGTGGCGCAGCTCGTCAAGCCGGAACAGTGCCAGGTCGGCCTGGGCTCCGGGCAAGATCCGGCCGATGTCGTCACGCCCCAGGCATCGGGCACCGCCTGCTGTTGCCCAGCGCAGGGCGTCTCGGTGGCCGATGGCTGCGGCGCCTTCGCGCAGTCGCTGCAGCATCAGGGCACAGCGGACCTCCTCAATGGCATTTGATGCGTCGTTGGAGGCGGATCCATCCACCCCCAGCCCCAGCGGGCTGCCGGCATTTTCCAGTACGCAGGCAGGGCACAGTCCAGAGGCGAGGATCATGTTGGAGTGGGGGCAATGGCTGACAGCGACCCCCGCGGTCCCCAGACGGCTGATTTCGTCGTCCGAGAAATGGATGCCGTGGGCGAGCCAGGTCCGTGGTGTCAGCCAGCCACAGGTCTCCAGGTAATCCACAGGCCGCATGCCGAGTCGTTGTTCGCAGTATGCATTCTCGTCGCGGGTCTCTCCCAGGTGGGTATGCAGACGCACGTCCAGCCGTTCGGCCAGTGCCGCGGATTCAAGCATGACCGGCCGGCTCACCGAGAAAGGCGAACACGGTGCCAGCGCCACCTGGACCATGGCGCCGGGCCCGGCCTGGTGAAAAGCCGAGACAGCACGCTCGCTGTCGGCGAGTATGGTCTCGCTGTTCTGGACGACAGAAGCCGGCGGCAGCCCGCCATCATCGACGCACAGATCCATGGAGCCGCGGGTCAGGGTGACCCGTATGCCGATCTGTCTGGCCACCTCGACCTGGATGTCGATCGCCTGCTCCAGGCCCGCCGGGTAGAGATAGTGGTGATCAGAGGTTGTGGTGCAGCCGGACAGCAGCAATTCGGCCAGGGCCAACTCTGTCGCCACCGCCAGCATTTCGGGCTCAAGCCCCGCCCAGACGGGGTACAGCGCCTGCAGCCAGTCGAACAGCTCTTTGTCGAGCGCTGGCCGCAACGCCCGGGTCAGGTTCTGGTAGAAATGATGATGGGTGTTGATCAGCCCCGGTAGCACCACATGCTGCGAAGCGTCGAACGTGGCGTCGAAAGGTACTGAAGGGGTCCGTCCCGCCGACACCAGCTGCACGATCTGCTGGTCGTGGACGACCAGCCCCCGTTCAGCACCGTCGGCGAAGATCGACAGCGGATCACGGATCCACAGAGCGGTCATTTTTTGCTCGAATAATCCGCGCTCACCGGAAGAAAAAACCCGCCCCCCTGTTCGAGGGGCGGGCCGCTTGTCGGTTGACTAGTAGGGCGTCACTCGGGCAGCTTGTCGTCGATACCCTGGACGTAGAAGTTCATGCCGGCCAGCATGCCGTCATCGGCCACTGCACCAGCGGCCACCACCTCTTCACCTGCCTGATTGTTGATCGGGCCGGCAAACGGATGGAACGCTCCGCTTCGAATCGATTCCATGGTCTCCCGGGCCAGCGTCGCGACATCGGTTGGCATGTTGGTAAACGGCGCCATCGTGACCATACCCGGAGCCATCCCATCCCAGGTATCACCTGAGCTCCAGGTGCCCATCAGCACGTCGGCGGTACGCTTGACGTAGTATGGCCCCCAGTTGTCGATGATTGCGGTCAACTGCGTATCCGGTGCGAACTGAATCATGTCGGATGCCTGGCCAAAAGCGTGAATGCCACGCTCGGCTGCTGCCTGCAGCGCTGCGGTACTGTCGGTGTGCTGGGTAATGATGTCAGCACCCTGATCCATCAGCACCTTGGCGGCGTCCGCTTCCTTGGGTGGATCAAACCACGTGTATACCCAGACAACCTTGACCTTCATGTCCGGGTTGACCGACTGTGCTCCCAGCATAAATGCATTGATGCCACGAACCACTTCAGGAATCGGAAATGATGCGATGTAGCCGATCACACCGCTCTTGGAGATTTTGCCGGCGATCACGCCCTGGACATAACGGCCTTCATAAAACCGTGCTGAATAGGTTGAAACGTTATCGATCCGCTGGTATCCCGTCGCGTGTTCGAAGTGAACGTCAGGAAAGCGCTTGGCGACCTTAAGAGTGGGTTCCATGTAGCCGAACGACGTGGTGAAGATCAGTTTGTGACCGGTCTCGGCAAGCTTGGCGATAGCGCGTGCAGCATCAGGGCCTTCGGGCACGCCTTCGACAAAAGTCGTTTCCACGTGATCGCCCAGCATGTTGTCGATCATGAGACGGCCCTGATCATGAGCATAGGTCCAGCCATGGTCACCCGGCGGGCCGATGTAAATGAATCCGACCTTCAGCTTGTCTGCCGATGCGCTATAGGCCAGGCCAAAGCTCAACAGCACAGCCAGCCCCACCGATGCCAGTTTGGCGAGATACTTCATCTTTGATTTCCTCCGTTTATGGTGAGTGTCAACAGCCAATTTTCTTCTCAACGCTCGGCCCGGAAGGGCTTCCCCAGACAGGCCGGAGCATTGAGGCGAATCCTGATCGCGTCCCTGGAAATCAAGACTAATACAACTATGGTCGCAATGTAAGGGAGCATGGACATAAAAGCGGCCGGTATGCCCAGCCCGGCAGCCTGGGCATTCAACTGTGCGATGGTGATCCCACCGAACAGGATTGCGCCGAACAGCACCCGCCCGGGCCGCCAGCTGGCAAACACCACCAGTGCCAGTGCAATCCAGCCCCTTCCGGCCGTCATGTTCTCGGCCCACAGCGGGGTGTAGATCAGCGACAGATAGCCGCCGCCCAGACCCGCCATCAGGCCACCGAATGAAACAGCGGCAAATCGAATCGCAACCACCGGGTAGCCGATGGCATGAGCGGAGACGTCCGAGTCGCCGACGGCCCTCAGGACCATGCCCCAGCGAGAGTGGTTCAGGAACCAGCCCGAGCCGAGAAGCACCAGGATTCCCAGGTAGACCAGGGGGTCGTGGCCGAACACCAGTCTGCCGATGACCGGGATGTCACTCAGAAAGGGCAGGTGAACGGTCCCGATGCGTTCGATGGTCTCGCCCACATAGTCGAATCCCACCAGCGCCGAGAGTCCGGTGCCGAATATTGTCAGCGCCAATCCGGTCGCGACCTGGTTGGACAGCAGCGTCAGTGTCAGTACGGCAAAGATCAGTGAGGCCAGCATGCCGGCAACAGCCGCTGCCAGCAATCCGAGGGAGGCACTTCCTGTGACTGCGGCAGTGGCAAAGCCGAATACCGCCCCGATCAGCATCATGCCCTCGACCCCGAGGTTGAGGACCCCGGATTTTTCGCAGATGAGTTCCCCGGTCGCGGCAAAGACCAGCGGTGTGGCCGCCGTCATCATGGTCATGATGGGCGGGACAACAGTCAGAACAGATGCGAGGATGAGCTCTGTCATTCTTGTATCGTGTCTCTGGTCGGCAGAACGATCCGGTAGCGGGTAAACAGATCAAAAGCCAGCAGGTAGAACAGGATGATCCCCTGGAAAAGCCCGGTCACGGCTTTTGGCAATCCGGCGGAGATTTGTGCGCCTTCCCCGCCGATATAGGTGACGGCGATTGCGATGCCGGCGAGCAGAACCCCGAGTGGGTGCAGGCGGCCGAGAAAGGCGACAATGATGGCGGTAAACCCGTACCCCGGAGAGATCTTGGGCATCAGCTGGCCGATCGTGCCAGCCGCCTCGATCACACCGGCAAGGCCCGCCAGGCCGCCGCCGATCAAGAGTGTCTGCCAAACGATCCGGCCGCTGCTGACCCCGGAGTGTCGCGCCGCCAGAGGCGCCTGGCCGAATACCTTTATCCGAAAGCCGAAACGGGTACGGGCCAGGACGAACCAGGCGATGAACGGTGCGGCCAGGACAATCACGCTGCCCAGGTGTAGCCGCTGGCCACGGAGCAGCAGTGGCAGGGTGCCTGCATCCGGAAACATCCGGGTGCCCGGAAACCCCCAGCCCTGGGGGTTTCGCCAGGGTCCCTGCACCAGGTGAACGAGCAGCAGCTCGGCGACATAGACCAGCATCAGGGACACGAGAATCTCGTTGGCATTGAATCGGGTCTTGAGCAGAGCTGGAATCGCCGCACAGGTCATGCCCCCGATGGTGCCGAGCAAAAGCATCGCCGGCAGCAGAAGTGCGCTTTCGCTCTGGTGCCAGTAGACGGCCAGGCCACCACCGGCAATGGCGCCGGCAATATACTGCCCTTCAGCGCCGATGTTCCAGACGCCCGCCCGGAAGCCAAAAGACAAGCCGATACCGATCAGCACGAGAGGACCGGCTTTGACCGCGACTTCAGACAGGCCTGAACCGGTGGTCAAGGGCTCCACAAAGTAAAGATACAAGGCGGCGCCGGGGTCCTTGCCCATCGCCATGAAGATCACACCGCCAGTTACGGCAGTCAGCACCAGCGCCAGTACCGGCGAAGCCCAGGCCGCGGTGTAAGAGCGTGTGCTGCGTGGTTCAAGCCGGAACACGAGGGTTCTCCGGCTCCTGGGTGTGGCGAGCGCCCATCAGGAGTCCAATGTCTTCAGGTGTGGCGTCGCCAACCGGGGTCGCGGCAGACAGGGTGCCCTGGGAGATGACCGCGATGCGCTGAGACAATAGGAAGATCTCGTCGAGGTCTTGAGAGATCATCAGTACGGCGGCACCTGCTTTGGCCAGCTTCTGGATCTGTTCGTGGATCGCCGCGGCGGCGCCGGCGTCCACACCCCAGGTGGGCTGGGACACCACCAGCACCTGCGGTTCCTGCAGGATCTCACGGCCGACGATGAATTTCTGCAGGTTACCACCGGAAAGGCTGCTCGCCAGGGCGTCCACCCCGGTGGTCCTGACGTCGAAGTCGCGAACGACGGTCTGTGCAAATTCGCTCACCGAGGACCAGTTGATCAGGCCGTGGCTGGAGAATTTCATCCGGCCGGCCGCAGTCAGGTAGCTGTTGTCGACCAGCGTCAGGTCGGCGACAGCAGCGTGACCGATCCGTTCCTCTGGCACGAACACGGCGCCAAGCAGTCGGCGCTCGACCGGGCCCAGGTGGGTCACGTCGGTATCGAGAATCCTGATCTGACCGGCCCGCGGTGCGCCGGTCTCGCCCGAAAGCGCACCCATGATTTCGACTTGGCCATTGCCGGCGATGCCAGCGATGCCGAGTATCTCGCCCCCATGAACTTCAAGGTTGATGTCTTTCAGGTCGACCCCGTGCGGCTGGTCTGATTGCACTTCCAACCCGGAGACCGAGATTCCTGTCACTGAATCGTTTTTCGCAATCGCCTGGTGTGCGATGGGTTCCAGGCGCCTGCCGATCATTTTCTCCGCCAGGGAGCGAGCCGTCTCACTGGCCGGAATACAGTCGTCGACCCGGCGTCCGGCCCGGAGTATCGTGGCTTTGTCGCACAGCGTGCGAACCTCTTCGAGTTTGTGGCTGATATAAAGAATCGAGCGGCCTTCAGCGGCCAGTGAACGGAGGGTCGCGAACAGAGCATCGACTTCCTGGGGTGTCAGCACGGACGTCGGCTCATCGAGGATCAGCAGTTTCGGATCCTGGAGCAGGCAGCGGACGATCTCGATCCGCTGACGCTCACCCATCGACAGGTCATAAACGTGTCGCTCCGGATTCAAGTCCAGGCCGTAGGCATCGGCGGTGTCCCTCAGGCGCTTTCTCAGAACTGAAGTGTCTTCCCGGGGCAGCGCGAGGGCGATGTTTTCGAGTACCGTCATCGCTTCAAACAGGGAGAAATGCTGAAACACCATGCCGATGCCGAGTTGCCGCGCCTGCGCAGGATTGTGAATTCTGGCGGTCGCGCCCTGCCAGCGGATCTCACCGTCGTCTGGGCGTAGGACACCATAGATGATCTTCACCAGGGTGCTTTTGCCGGCACCGTTTTCCCCGAGCAGGGCATGGATCTCGCCGGCTGCCACGTCAAGATCCACGGCGTCGTTTGCGACACAGCCGGGGAAGGTTTTGCGGATTCCCTTCAGTGACAGCAGGGGCTGATCGGTCAAACGCATGGTCCTCTAATGGCGGTTCGTGGCGTGATCGTGAGCGCCCGGCGGCCCGAAGATCTCCGGCGGGCTCTCCAGCGCGCGATTAGGGTGAAATCTTATCCTGTTTTACCTTCGATTCGTGAGTATCGAGTGCTCAGGTGATGGGCCCTTGGAATCGCCAGTATCACTTACAAGTGCTGCAGGTGAGGGTTGTCCTGGTCATCCGGCTCTGTTTGGTCCTGGGTTCTCGATCCTTTCAATGCGCTCAATACCTCGGTGAGGGCTGCCAGGGCGATCACACCAGGTTCTTTGCCGTCCGGACCGGACTGTCCGATCGGGCTGATCAGCCTGGTCAAGGCACTGGCAGGCACTCCATCATCGACAAGACGGCGACGGAAACGTTTGGCCTTGCTGCGGCTGCCGATCAGTCCAATGAAAATCAACCCGTTGTTTGCCAGCAGAGCGCGACACAGCGAGTAGTCGAGTTCATGGCTGTGGGTCATAACCAGTGCTGCGCTGCCGGCGGCGATACCACAGATCTCGGCCTGCGGGTCTGCCAGGTCGATCACCGTGACGTTGTCGGACCGTGGGATGAGCGAGCGCATCGGCTGGCGGGAGTCGAGTACGGTCAGACGCAGCGGCAGTTGCCCCGCGATGGTTGCGACCGAACGCCCAACGTGGCCGGCCCCGAAAAGAAATACCTGGCGGCGATCATCGACCAGCGGCTGAAGATGTACCTCGCCGATGCTGACTAGGTTGTCCGGCAGCCGGATCACTTCAGGCCTGCGGCCGGGTTCGGTGATGTCGAACAGGACCGCAGTTGCGGTGTCACCGCAGGCTGCTTCAGCGGCTCTGCTGAGCCACGTCAAGGTGGTCCTGTCCAGGGGCTCCAGCGTGACAGCAACTGCACCGCCACAGCACTGGTTCAGATCGGGACCGAGCACGCAGCGCAGCGTTGAGCGTTGCCAGTCCCCGTGGTCCGACAGCATAGCCTGTGCCGCTTCGGTGACCATCCGCTCCAGTTCACCGCCACCCAGTGTCCCCAGACTGGCGGTGCTGCTGACCAGCATCCAGGCACCGGTGCCGCGCGGCGTAGAGCCACGCTCTTCGGTCAGCATGGTGAGTACAGCGCGTTGGTGTTCCTTGAGCAGACCCTGTGCAGCCGCGATCCAGTCCACAGGTCCGGGTGCCCCCGCCACAATCGTCCCGGCTGGTGTCACGGGGTGGTACTCGCTCGACGGGCGTCCACGGCAGCCAGAATAGACTCGGGTGTTGCCGGTGCGTCCAGGTGCGGCAACTCGGCCTCGTTAATGAGACTGGCGACGGCATCGGTGATAGCCTGGTGGACCGACAATGCCAACATCAGCGGCGGTTCGCCGACGGCCTTGGAGCGGTAGACGGTCTCCTCCTGGTTTTCACCTCGGCTGAAAATCTGCAGCCGGAAATGCTCCGGGCGGTCTCTGCAGGTAGGTATTTTGTAGGTAGACGGTGCGTGGGTCGCGAGGCGGCCGTCGTTTTCCCAGACCACCTCCTCGGTGGTCAGCCAGCCCATGCCCTGGATGAATCCCCCCTCGATCTGGCCAGCGTCAATCGCCGGGTTGAGAGAGCGGCCGACGTCGTGGAGGATGTCCACCGCAAGCACACGGTTCTCACCGGTCAGCGTGTCGATCATGACTTCTGTCACGGCGGCGCCATAGGCAAAGTAGTAAAATGGGCGTCCCTGCGCTTTGTTGGGATCCCACCAGATCTTCGGGGTCCGGTAGAAACCGGTGGCCGAAAGCTGGACGCGGTTGAGGTAGGCCTGCATCACGAGGTCAGCGAAACTCATCTCGATGCCGCCCACCCGCACCCGGTCAGGCCGAAAAGCGACTTCACTTTCCAGCACCTTGTAGTGACTGGCGGCGAACGCGGTCAGTCGCTGCCGGATGGTTTGGGCCGCATTGCGCGCCGCCATACCATTGAGGTCTGTACCGGATGATGCTGCAGTGGCCGATGTGTTTGGGACTTTGCCCGTCTGGGTCGCTGTGATCTGAATGGTTTTGAGATCCACCTGCAGTTCCTCGGCGACGATCTGGGCGACCTTGGTAAAAAGCCCCTGGCCCATTTCGGTGCCGCCGTGGTTCAGGTGGATACTGCCGTCCTTGTAGACGTGCAGCAGGGCACCGGCCTGATTCAGGGCTGTGTTGGTAAAGGAGATGCCGAACTTGACCGGCGTCAGAGCCAGGCCGCGTCGCAAGATAGTGTTGGAGCTGTTGAATTCGTCAACTGAGCGCCGGCGTTCACGGTAACCGCTCGAGTTTTCCAGCTCCTCGGTCAGTTCATCCAGAATGAAATCCTCGACGCGCATGTGATACGGAGTGACATCGCGTTGGTTTTTGCCGTAAAAGTTCAGTTTCCGAACGTCCAGAGGATCTTTGCCCAGCTGATGAGCGATCGACTGGAGCATCTGCTCTGCGATCATCATGCCCTGCGGCGCACCAAAGCCGCGAAATGCAGTGTTGGAGACTGTGTTGGTGCGGCAGCGGTCGGAACGGATTCGAAACGCTGGGTAGTAGTAGGCGTTGTCCGCGTGAAACAGAGCCCGGTCGTTGACCGGATCCGACAGGTCGCGGGAACAACCGCAACGCGACGCCATGTGGATGTCGGCCGCCAGTATCCGCCCGTCATCGTCAAAACCCACAGTCCACTCGCTTGAGAAATCGTGCCGCTTGCCAGTCATGATCATGTCATCGTCACGATCAAGCCGGCACTTGACGGGCTGACCCGTTGTGACCGCGGCAAGAGCCGCCAGTACAGCCCACTGCGCCGCCTGCGTTTCCTTGCCCCCAAAGCCGCCTCCCATCCGCCGCACTTCTACTGTAACGGCTGCATCCGTCAGCCCCAGCGCAAGCGCTGCAGCATGCTGGATCTCAGAAGGGTGCTGGGTTGAAGAATGAATGTGTACTCCCCCATCTTCACCCGGGGTTGCCAACGACACCTGCCCCTCGAGGTAAAAGTGGTCCTGGCTGCCGCTCACGGTCCGGCCCAGTATGCGCCGGGGAGCGTGCTGCAAGGCGCCCTGCCAGTCGCCGCGCTGCAGCTGCTGTTGCTCACTGACATAGCTGCCGGCTGCCAGGGCCTGGTCGATAGTCAGGACCGGCTCGACCGGGTCAATGTCTATCTGCCCGCGACGTGCCGCTTCACGGGCCTCGCGGTGGCTCCGCGCAACGACCGCAAAAACCGGCTCGCCGAAAAACCGGATCTCGGACTCGGCAAGAACGGGGTCGTCGCCACAGTGGGTCGGGCTGATGTCATTGGTACCCGGCACGTCTTTTGCTGTCAGTACCGCAATGACGCCCGGCGCCGACTGAACAGCAGAAAGGTCCAGCCTGCGAATCTGGCCGCAGACACTGTCCGCTCCACCCGGCGCCAGGTGCAGGGTTCCGGCCGGTTCCGGAAGGTCGTCGATGTACAACGCTTCGCCAGTGGTGTGCTTGAGCGCACTGTCGTGTTGCAGCGCCTGGCCCGGAGTCCCGTGTATCTGGGAACTGTCAGTCATGGCTGTGGCCGGGTGCGAGGAAACCATCGTACAACTCGGCCGGTTGGGCGCCTGTCATCGACAGGAAAGCTTTTTCCAGAAGATTCCCGGCGATCCGCTGACGGTAGCCGCTGCTGGCGCGCAGGTCGGAGATCGGTTCGAAGTCACGTTCAAGAGCGTCGCGCGCCCGGTCCAGGGTCTGGCGGTCTAGTGGCTGGTCTTTGAGTGCTGCCTCGCAGTGGTACGCCCGGCGCGGGGTGGCCGCCATGCCGCCGAAACAGATCCGGGCCCGCTGTACGCTGCCGGTTTCGATTTGCATGGCGAATGCACCGAGTACTGCGGAGATGTCCTGGTCGAATCGCTTGGAAACTTTCCAGCAGTAGAACTGGATGTCGTTCTTCAGTGGCACAATGACCGAGGCGAGGAACTCTCCCGGCAGCAGATCCTGCTGGCCATAGTCGACAAAGAAATCTTCCAACGCGATCTCACGCTGGCCTGCGTGCCCCTGTAGCTTGAGTCTGGCACCGAGTGCAATCAGAGCCGGTGGCAGATCACCGACGGGCGAGCCGTTGGCGATGTTGCCACCGACAGTAGCGACGTTCCGGACCTGGCGCGAGCCGAAGCGGCACAGCAATCGGGCAAGATCAGGTGACAGTGCAGCCAGCACAGGCTGCGTTTCCTGAATCGTGACAGTGGCACCGATCTCGAGGGTGTCGCTGTTGTTCTTCAGCGACTTGAGTTCCGGTAGTTGCCCAAGATAAAGCAGCACCGGCAGTTGCCGGCCCTGTTTGGTGATCCAGAGTCCGATGTCGGTGGCTCCGGCAAGTACAGTCGCTTGCGGGTGCTCTGCCAGGTACTCGAGCAGGTCAACTGTAGACCGGGGAGCAGCAAATAGACCCCGTCTGCCCTGGCAGTGCAGTGCAGACGGGTCCTGTTGCCAGCCGGCAAGGACGGCCAGGGCGGTTGACGAAAAGGCCTGCCAGCTCACAGGTAGGGGTTGGGCGCAGGCTTGCCGCGCGGCTTCGATGATCGGGCCGTAGCCGGTACAGCGGCACAGATTGCCGGCCAGGTTTTCATCGATCAGCGCGCGGTCAGGGAGATCGGCTGCTGCGTCTTCACCCAGCGACAGCTTGAGAGCAGTGATCGACATGACAAACCCCGGGGTGCAGAAGCCGCACTGAGAGGCGTGCTGGTCAGCCATCGCCCGCTGGATCAAATTAGGACCGCTGTCAGCAAGATGCTCGACCGTGACGACCTGCCTGCCATCGACCATACCGAGCAGTAGAATGCAGGCGTTGGCAGCACTGTAGTGGATACGACCGTCCTGGCACTCGCCGATCAGAACGGTGCAGGCGCCACAGTCGCCTTCCGCACAGCCTTCCTTGGTTCCGGTGAGCCTCGCGGTGACGCGCAGGTATTCCAGGAGTGTGAGGTTCGGATCATCAAGGGCCACCTGCACTGGTTCCAGACCGAGTAGGAAGCGGACCGTGTTTCTGGTGTTCTGCACTGGTTTGTCGCTGGCCGTTCGGGGCCGCTCAGCTTCCGCGGTAGGTGCTGTAGCCATACGGCGAGACAAGCAGTGGCACGTGATAGTGACTGGCGGCGTCAGCAATGCCGAAACGGATCACGACCTGGTCGAGAAACGCCGGTTCGGCCAGTACGGATCCGGAGTCGCGAAAGTAGTCTCCAGCAAAAAAGACAAACTCATAGGTGCCGGTACTCAAATCGGCACCCTCAAGTACCGGGCCGTCGTTGCGGCCATCGTTGTTGGTATGTCCGGAGGCCAGGATCGTACGGGTCTCGTCAGCCCGGTGAAGGGTCCAGGCCATACCCCCGGCCGGTCGTCCGGAGGCGGTATCCAGTACGTGGGTGGTCAGTTGTCCCATCGGGTTGCTCCCGCTACAGTTGCACAGGTGACGTGTGCCGGGCCAGCTTGTGTTCAGCCGCCAGGCTACACCTGGCCAGGTTTTCTGGCCTGGTGGCTGGTGTCCTACCTCAGCCAAAAGCAACTTTAAACATTTTTTGCGACTAATTGAAAATATCTTCAATGCCCTTTTGTGGCCGCAGCACCGATCGCCTGACCGGCTGAGAGGGCGTTGCCTATCGGAGCGAGAGCGATGACAACAACCGTGAACGACTATCCACGCGACCTGGTTGGCTACGGTCCCGAGGTACCGCCAGTGAATTGGCCCGGTGGTGCGCGACTTGCCTTGCAGTTCGTCCTCAACTACGAAGAAGGTGGTGAAAACTGCATCCTGCACGGTGATTCGACGTCTGAGGCGTTTCTGTCTGAGATCGTCGGGGCGCAGGCCTGGCCCGGTCAGCGGCATATGAGTATGGAATCGATCTACGAGTACGGGTCCAGGGTAGGGGTGTGGCGCCTGCTGGATCTTTTCGAGCGTAAATCGGTACCAATCACACTGTTCGGGGTGGCGATGGCACTGGAGCGTAATCCGCAGGTTGCCGAGGCCGTGATGAAGGCCGGCCACGAGATCTGCTCACACGGCTATCGCTGGATCGACTACCGCGACGTACCGGATGAGATCGAACGTGAGCATCTGCACAAGGCGATCGAGATCATCCAGCGACTGACCGGTGAGCGGCCACTGGGTTGGTACACCGGCCGAACCAGTGAGAATACCCGGCGTCTGGTCGTCGAGGAAGGGGGGTTCCTGTATGACGCCGACGACTACAACGATGATCTGCCGTTCTGGACCCAGGTTCAGGGCGCAGACCACCTGGTGGTGCCTTACACCCTGGATGCGAACGACATGCGTTTTGCGACTCCCCAGGGATTCAACTCCGGGGAGCAGTTTCTGGGTTACCTGCGCGATGCCTTTGACACCCTCTATGAGGAAGGCGCACGTACGCCACGCATGATGTCGGTAGGGTTGCACTGTCGCCTGGCCGGGCGGCCCGGACGGATCCGGGCCGTGGAGCAGTTCATCGATCACGCTTTGGGTCACGAGGGTGTGTGGTTCTGTCGGCGCATTGATATTGCCCGGCACTGGTGCACGCATCATCCCGCTGACCGAGGGTCGTGATGGCTGACCTTTCAGCCGACATGGACTCAGCTGTTGGTGGCAGGCAGGCGCTCGCCATGAACCGGCTTGAGTTCGTCCGGATCTTCGGCGGTGTTTATGAAAAGTCGCCGTGGGTGGCAGAGCAGGCCTGGGACCGGGGATTAACGGCCACTGACAACACCCCGCAGGGACTTTGCAGCACCCTTGCCGGTGTCGTTGATGGTGCCGGGAAGGATGCACAGCTTGCCTTGCTGCGGGCCCATCCCGATCTGGCGGGACGGTTGGCAAAGCGCGGTCAGTTGACCGTCGCCTCGGCCAGCGAACAGGCCGGCGCAGGACTGGACCAGTGCAGCCCCCATGAGTACGCCCAGTTCCAGGATCTCAATGCACGCTATACCGGGAAGTTCGGTTTCCCCTATATCCTGGCGGTGCGCGGGCGTGATCGTCAGCAGATCCTCGAGAACTTCCGCAGTCGAATCGACAACGATGCCGAGCAGGAGTTTGCCGAGGCGCTCCGGCAGGTTCACCGCATTGCCGGGCTGCGGCTGCAACAGATCGGCACTTCGTCGGCGCCAGCCTGACTTTACCAAACTGCCAGTTCAGCCGATCGGCTCCCTGCTGTCGCAGCGGTCCAGGCCAGACCCAGTCAAACGATTCTCCGGCCTTCCCGGGGCATCGGGCAAACGCACCGTTGGGTGCTCAAACAGGCCCAGTCTACGCGCACAATACAGCTGAATTCCTTTAGAATGCCGGTCCGCTGCTGCGGGCCTTCTGCGCGGTACTTCCATAGCCCAGCGATCGTTTCTGAGGTCGTGCTGGCAGCTGTGGGCCGCCTTGGGCGGGCAGCAGCCTGAAGGACGGTATTTCAAGAACCACCAGAGAGCGAGAGGAAGCACCACGATGACATTGACTGCGGATTTCGGCCCCAGAGACATCCATGCACAGGTAGAAAGAACTGGGATCAAGGGCCGGCACCTGACGTTTATTGACGACCTGTCGCCGGATGAACTCAGCAATCTGTTCCTAACGGCCGAGATGCTCGAACCTTACTGGCGCAGCGGTCTGGAACTGCTCCGGCACCGGATTCTGTGTACTTTGTTCTTCCAGCCCAGTACCCGGACGCGTTTCAGCCACGAGACCGCCATGTACCGGCTGGGCGGCAATGTGTTGACCGAGTCGAACCCTCTTATCAGCTCATCGGCTGCCAAGAATGAGTCGTTGTACGATTCAATTCGGGTCATCGCGCAGTACGCCGATGTGCTTGTGCTCCGCCACCCAGACGACGAACGAGTGCTGGCCGATCTGGAAGCGCTGGGCAGTGACAGCGTGCCCATCATCAGTGGTGGCTATGGTAATGTGACTCACCCAACGCAGGGGTTGTTGGATATGTATACGGCCTGGCGGGTTCTGGGTGGGGATTTCCAAGCCATGACCGTTATGATCGCAACACCGGACCTGTCGCGGGCACGATCGGGACAATCCTTTGCACTGGGGCTGGCCCGCATGGGTGCCAGGATTGTCTACTCAGGAACCACCGGGTTGCGTACCCCGGATGTCATTCGCGAGAAACTCGACGCAATGGGCGCCCGGTATGAGGAGCACAATGATCTTACAATCAGCCAGCAGGAAGAGTTGATTGCGGACCAGGGCATTGACCTGTTGTACCTTCCCGGCTGTTCGGTAAAAAAGGGCGACCCCGGCCGTGACGATTTCATGAAGAAAATGGAAGGCTACTATTTCACCGTAGAGGGTCTGAGCAGAATCCAGGAAAAAGGCGGTAAGACCGTTGGTGTCATGCATTCTCTGCCCCGCAACGAAGGCGAGTTCGATTTCGGGATAGACAATACTGTCCACGAACTCTACTTCAAGCAGATCGGGTTTTCCGTGCCACTGCGCATGTCGCTGATCGCCAATATCGTCGGGGTGTCCTGACCCCGTGGTGAGGGGCGAGGCGCGAGATGACGGCAACACCGAACATTGTCATCATCGGTACAGGTGGCACGATCGCAGGTCAGGCGGGTTCGGCGACCGACCTCGCCTATGAGGCGGCAAAGCTTTCGGTGGACGACCTGCTGCAGGCCGTCCCAGGCCTTGAGAATGTTGCCAAGATCTCGGCAGAAAACCTCTTTTCGCTAAATTCGAAGGACATGGGGCCTGCCGAATGGCAGCGGCTGGCGGGCAGGATCGAAGAGACGCTTAAGGACCCGGGCATCTCGGGTGTGGTTATCACCCACGGCACCGACACGCTGGAAGAGGCTGCACTGTTCCTGCATCTGACTGTGCGTAGCGAAAAACCGGTGGTTCTGACCGGCAGCATGCGTCCGGCTACGGCACTGAGCGCCGATGGACCGGCCAACTTGTACCAGGCCGTTCAGGTCAGCGCGTCGCGCGAAGCCGCCGGGCGTGGTGTCATGGTGGTGATGAATGGAGACATCCTGCCGGCCCGTCATGTTGTCAAGCGTCACTCGATTGCCACCAGTGCATTCGCAGCCTACCCTGGCGGGGCTATGGGCAGTGTGTACCCNGGACACACCTTTTTTGCCTCTCCGCCAGGNCTTCCNAGNATGGCCGGTGCGTTTGAAGAACTGACTNACCCNGAAACGGCCATACCGGCAGTCGGTGTGCACTATGCTGCAGCGGCTGGCGATGAGCGATCCCTGGCCGGGTGGGTCGCGTCAGAGTGTCGCGGGCTGGTCATCGCGGCGTTTGGTTGTGGTGAGATCCCTCAGCTGTTGCTGCCCGGAATCGAAGAGCTCAGCGGTCGCGGAATCTGCGTGGTGGTCTCGTCGCGGGTCGGCGGCGTGGCAGTGATGCCGGAGACCATGACGCCCCAGCAAGCNGACAACGTCATTGCCTCGGGCCACCTCAATCCTCAGAAATCTGCGTTGTTGCTGGCGCTCACCCTGGCAACAGGGCGCACGCCACAGGCCGTGTTCTCGAACGTCGGTTGCGGGGGATAGTCTCCTGGACAGGCCGCGTAGCCCGCTGGATCTTCCTCCGCGCCTGCTGATCGCGGTTGGCGGCAACGCCATCCATCCCGAGGGTATCAAGGGTACTTCCCAGGAACAGATGCAGACCGCGGCGCAGGCCGCCCAGGCACTGCTGCCTATTCTCGAGCTCGAACGCGAACTGATCATTACCCATGGCAATGGCCCCGGGGTCGGCAAGACGATCATGCGCCAGGTCCTGGCCCGCCACCGGGTGACACCGATGTCGCTCGATATCTGTGTGGCAAACACCCAGGGAGTGACTGCCTATCTGTTGATGCAGGCCTTCGAAAATGCGCTGCGTGGTGCCGGCAACCCGCGACACGCTGTCGGGTTGGTTACACAAGTGGAGATCGATCCGGATGATCCGGCTTTTCAGAATCCCAGCAAGCCGGTGGGGTACTTCTATTCCGAAGAGGAGGCCCGAGATCTTGAAAGTGAACTTGGCTGGATCATGCGGGAAGACTCAGGACGGGGCTGGCGTCAGGTGGTCCCCTCACCGGAACCCCGCCACATCTGTGACATTTCTCTGGTCGATGGGATGGCCAGCCGGGGTACCATCGTGATCGCCGGGGGNGGCGGTGGAATACCCGTGGTCCGTGACAGCCGTGGTGTGCGCCACGGGGTCGAAGCCGTGATCGACAAAGACCTGACGTCGCAGCATATGGCTAACGTACTCGGCATCAGACACATCATGATCCTGACCGGTGTCCGAAAAGTTTCCCTGAACTTCGGAACACCCCAGCAGCAGGAGATCGGTGAGTGTGCTGTTTCCCAGATGAGGCAGTACCAGTCCGANGGTCATTTTGCCGCCGGCAGCATGGGTCCCAAGGTCGAAGCCGCTATCCGCTTCATAGATCGTGGCGGCAAGCGCGCGATCATCGGCCACCTGGATGAAGCACTGCCGGCNCTGATGGGAGATGCCGGAACCCACATCGTTGCCGACGAATGACTGGATTACGCCAGTTAAGGAGAGAAGATCCGCGATGAGTGACAGTACAAGGAACGCTGAGCCGATGATTTTTGAAGACCTGGATCCAGAACCGCGNCTGCTGATGGGGCCAGGACCCGTGGACGTTTATCCCCGCGTGCTCCAGGCCATGTCAAGGACGATGCTGGGACAGTTCGACCCACAGTTTACGACCTACATGAACCAGGTCATGGACCTGTACCGCCAGGTCTTTCGCACCGACAATCACTGGACGTTTCTCGTCAACGGCACTGCAAGGGCCGGGATCGAGGCCTGTCTGACCTCACTGATCTCTCCCGGAGACAAAGTGCTGGTGCCGATCTTCGGGCGCTTCGGNCACCTGCTGACCGAGATCGCCGGGCGTTCGGGTGGTGATGTCGTGACCATTGAAACCGAGTGGGGCAGTGTCTTTGAACAGGACCAGATCACCGACGCGGTACAAGCCTGCCGCCCGCAGGTCGTCGCACTGGTCCATGGCGATACTTCCACAACCATGGCCCAGCCGCTCGCTGAGGTGGGCCGTTTTTGCCGGCAGGCCGGTGTGCTGGTCTATGCCGACAGCACGGCAACACTGGGTGGCAACCCGTTTGAGACTGACGAGTGGGGTATCGATGCCGCCTCCTCCGGGTTACAAAAGTGTCTGTCGGGCCCACCGGGCACCTCTCCTGTAACGCTGAGCGATGCCGCCGTTGAGCGAATCAATGCCCGCAAGCATGTCGAGGCGGGTATCCGGGCCACAGACACTGTCGATGCCGAGGGCAGTGTCATCCAATCAAACTACTTGGACCTGGCGATGCTGATGGATTACTGGAGCCCTCTGCGGCTCAATCACCACACCGAATCAACAGCCATGCTTTATGCCGCGCGGGAATGCGCCAGGGTGGTTCTGGGCGAAGGGCTGGAGGCCGGATTCGCCCGTCACCGACTGACGAGCCGCGCNCTGCGCGCGGGGCTCAGCGCAATGGGTCTTGAACTGTTTGGTGATCCGGCGCACCGGATGGATAACGTCACCGGGGTCTATATTCCCAAGGCAGTCAAAGACGCCGACGCAGTGCGCCTGGCACTGCTGGAAGATTTTGGCATTGAGATCGGAACATCCTTCGGCCCTCTGCACGGCAAGATCTGGCGCATTGGNACCATGGGCTACGGCTGCCGCAAGCCGAACGTGTTGCGCTGTCTGACCGCGCTTGAGGCAGTGCTAGGACGAAATGGCTTCAGTGCGCCGGCCGGGGCGGCGGCACAGGCGGCCTACGGGGTTTACGATGAAACCCCAACCTGACAAGCAGCCCGGGGCCGGGCTCCTCGAGGGTAGACCGCGGGTGATCAATGTCGGGCTGGCGATGTTCGCCGACGATCTTGTGCGCCAAGACGTCGAGGTCGTCCAGGTAGACTGGCGACCCCCGGCCGGNGGCGACATGGCGTTGTCGAGGTTGCTGTCACTGTTGGCCGACTGAATGACATCAGCGCTATCGGTTGCAGAAGCGATCCGGGCAGGCAATAGCCGGGCTCTGGAGTTGATGCTGGCGGCCAATCCGGTCCTGGTGGATGTAGTGCCGGCCTGGAAGGCGATCGACGGATTGTCGGAGCACACGATACTGCACGCCGGGCCGCCGATCGAGTGGGCCAGGATGTGCGGGCCCATGCGCGGCGCCGTAGCCGGTGTTGCTGTGTACGAGGGGTGGGCGAGTGATCTGGATGAGGCCGCTCACCTCGCGGCCCGTAATGAATTCACCTTCCAGCCGAACCATCACTTTGCTGCGGTCGGCCCTATGACCGGTTTGACAACCCGCAGCCAACCGCTGCTGGTCGTTGAAAACCGGGCGTCGGGCAACAAGGCGTACTGCACGATCAACGAAGGTTTAGGCAAAGTGATGCGCTTTGGCGGCAACGATCAATCGGTGCGCGAGAGGCTGGCCTGGATCCGCGACGTGCTTGGCCCGGCTCTGGGTACGGCTCTTCAGCAGTGTGGAGGTATTGCGCTTAAACCGCTGGTGGCGCGCGGTCTGGCGATGGGTGACGAGATGCACCAGCGCAACGTCGCGTGTTCCAGCCTTTTGCTGCGTGAAATCGCGCCGGCTCTTGCCGGGTGCGTTGATCATCAGGATTCGCTGACAGCGATGCTGTCTTTCATGGGTGGCAATGACCAGTTTTTCCTGAATATCGCCATGGCAATGGGTAAATCGATCATGGACCCGGTAGGTGGGATCGAGGCCGCCACGGTGGTCACGGCGATGACNCGGAATGGCACTGATTTCGGGATCCGTGTCAGCGCGCTCGGCGATGAGTGGTTCACCGCNCCTGTGGAAATGCCGGCCGGTCTTTATTTCCCGGGTTTTACCGAGCGGGATGCCAATCCGGATATGGGTGACTCAACCATCGTTGAGACGATCGGCCTGGGTGGCTTCGCCATGGCCGCAGCACCGGCAGTAGCAGGTTTCGTCGGAGCCGGCTCGGTGCGTGAAGCGGCCACCTTCACCCGTCGCATGGGCGAGATCACTCTGGGCCAGAACCCGGAGTGGGTTATTCCGTCTCTCGACTACCAGGGTGTACCGACNGCCATTGATATACGCCTTGTAGTCGAGACCGGCATCGTGCCCACGATCAACACGGGTATCGCCCACCGGGATCCCGGGGTGGGTCAGGTCGGCGCGGGCGTCGTCCAGGCGCCGCTGGCCTGCTTCGAAAGCGCACTCAGGTCGCTTGCCGGCAGGCTGGGCGTGTCATGAGTGTCACGCTCAACCAGGTTCGGGCCGGGCTGTTTCTGGATTCGGTGGTACTGATGCAGATTTCCCGTAGTCTGGCATCGGTCGAGGGAGTGGAAGATGCCGCGCTGATGATGGCGACACCGGCCAACCTGGATATCCTGTCCGATGCGGGTCTGCTCGCCGCGACCAGGCCAGCGGCCGGGCCCGGAGACCTGCTGATCGCGGTTCGGGCCGGAGACCCCGCCAGCGCGGAGGCGGCTCTTGCCCGAGCTGCCGAACGCCTTGAAAAACCCCTTGTTGNNGCCGCTGATGGGGACAGCTTCAGNCCCCGGACACTACAAGGTGCCGCTCGCATCTGCCTTGAGGCGAACCTCGCGCTGATCTCGGTGCCGGGTGACTTTGCCGGTTCGGAAGCGCACAAGGCCCTGCGCGCTGGCCTGAATGTCATGATCTTCAGTGACAACGTGCCACTGGAGGAGGAGATCGCACTGAAACGCGAAGCCCGGGATAGGCAGTTGATCGTGATGGGGCCGGACTGCGGCACAGCAATCATCGGCGGTGTNCCGCTGGCTTTTGCCAATCGNGTGCCGCGCGGANATATCGCNATTGTCGGTGCTTCCGGAACCGGTATCCAGGAGGTCTCCAGCCTGATCGCGCGGAATGGCGGTGGGATCTCGCACGCCATTGGCGTCGGCGGTCGTGATCTCAGCGAGCCCGTTGCGGGCATCAGTACACTGACCGCGCTGGAGTGGCTGGAATCTGATGCCTCGACCGCACACGTGGTCATTCTTTCCAAGCCGCCGGCAGACAGCGTTGCAAGCCAGATCCTGGAGACCATTGCCAGCAGCTCGAAGACGTTCACGGTGTGCTTCCTCGGCGCCCGGGACCTCAGCCTGCCAGCGAACGCAACGCTGGCCAGGACCCTGAAAGGGGCCGCTGCTGATGCACTGGGTGAGCAACGGGCACCGGTACCGTTCGATTCCGGACAGCTGGCACGGCCGGTTGTTGGTGATCGCCAGCGCATATGCGGTCTTTTCTCGGGCGGCAGCCTGTCAGCGGAAGCGCAGGTCGTGCTGATAGATCGGGGTCACGCAGTGACCTCCAACGCGCCTGTCCCGGGTGCGGGCGCCGTGTCTAAGGNTTCGGCGGTCCACGAACTGATCGATCTGGGCGATGACGCATACACCCGTGGGCGCCCTCACCCGATGATCGATCCGGCAGTGCGTGACGAGCCGCTCATAGCNGCGCTGGCNGACCCCNGGGTCGNCGTNATTCTGCTCGACGTGGTGATCGGTTACGGTGCGCACGCAGACCCGGCGGGGCATCTGGCTGGCCTGCTGGAAGCGCACTGGCGGTCCGGGCCGCTGGTTGTCGCGTCGGTTACCGGGACCGATGCAGACCCGCAGGGCTGGAGTCGGCAGACGTCTTCACTGACCAGGGCCGGCGTGCTGGTCGCACCGAGCAACGCTGATGCGGCCGCCTTGGCGCTGGCTTGCCTGGATGCTCGCTGATGGGGTCTGGCTCAGTCGTCGCGATAGCAGCAGAATCTGATCTACCGCCAGTGCACTCCCGGAACATTTGGCACGACGGCCCCCTTTGTGGACACCGACAGCAGATCATTCACGCAGCTACTATTGGGTCGCTGGCTGCAAGAGTATTTCAGTGTGCCGCCGACGGGCGGGTAGCAGCGGTTTTCAGGCAGAGTTTTTACGTCGATATTGCCGGCAGCTGGATCTGTATCGTGCGGTACGGGGTCGGTAACGGGCCGATCAACGTAGTGCTAAAAAACACCCCAGGCCATGTTTGGCCGCTTGAGATTAAGGTTGGAAACGACGTCCAGGTGTCGAGATCCGAGTTACTTGTCGGGGAAGGCTTCACGGTACACACCGGTCTTGCGCGGCGCTGGTCCCCACCGCCCGTGCCAGCGAGCAGTCTGGCTGATCTTGCGCGAGGTCTCAACGCGCTGGCTGCCGCCGTTCAAGGCAGGATCCCGCGGCGGGGACTGGGGAGTTTCCTGACAGGTTCCTGGCCCAGCAGCGGTGCACCGCTCGAAGCGCTGAAGGCCAGGGCTTCTGTTCGCGCACTCTGTGGGTGGCTTTGGTCAGGGTCTGGCAGTGACCTCGAGGTTCCGATGGCTGTCTCAACGCTGGTCGGCCTGGGCCCGGGCCTGACGCCCTCGGGTGACGATTTTCTGGGCGGCGCATTA
>PBDS01000032.1 GCA_002718155.1 Pseudomonadota bacterium | reverse complement strand
GGCCCCGTGTCCCCAGGTATCAGGTTTTGGCTCTAACCGAAGAAGAATTCCGGGTTCGCTCCAACCCCCAAATGTTCTTATTTTGACTCTCCTTACATAGGTTCCTTTTATATCGTTGTGATGGGGAATTCCGGCTTCGCTATTGCTGGCTGGAAATACACCGTTGATCCCATGGTGCTCGACCATAGCCTTCTTCGCGGATTCGACCAACGATAAGGCTTCCGAGATTCTCGCCCGTTCTACGTAACTGGTGTAGATCGGAAGCGCTATGTAAGCGAGGACCCCAAGGATCGCTACGCCGATCATCAATTCAATCAACGTAAGGCCCTGCTGCAATGGCTTGGATCCTGGTCCTATCTTTGCTGATTTAATGCTCACTGGCCACACCAAACACACGGGGTTCCAGGTGGTTTTCTAGACTGCATAGGGCAAGCCATCCGTGGAAGAAACTGTAGGTACGGGTTCTTTCTTTCGATGGAAGGCGATGCCAATACTGTCGGTAGATAAATCAACTTCTTCTCATTAATGTATGCTTACCTAGAGTGATCTTTGAGTCCAACCGTTGCTCGCTCGAATCCTTTGTAATCTTTGACGGGCGGATTCATTTGCCAATACAGAAACATATTGGAGTGAGAAGTGACGTCGGCCCATGGATTGACGTCGGAAAAGTCTAATTTGATTCTGCGATGATTGAAAGTCTACATTTGTGGTGAAAAGGATAACGAGAATGAGCGCAAAGCATTCGACCTGTTCCAGGCCAAGTCGTCTTATACTGACTAGGCGATAGCCTCACTGTTTTGCCCTGACTTCGGAACAGTCGGCTAAAATTGGCCGATTGGGCTTGCGATATAGAAAATGAACCATCTCTAATCCTCCATGAGCACTCGTGAGAAGCTGATCGACTCGCCTCCTGGAAGCACCTGCCTGCTGGATGGTGAATCGTTCCTTGACAGCGTCCGTGATGGGCGCGAAGTCTGGTATGACGGAGAGAAGGTTCGGGATGTAACCACCCATCCGGCATTTCGCAACAGTGCAAAAAACGTTGCCCGCCTGTACGATGCCCTGCACGATCCCGATTTTTCTTCAGCGTTGACGTGTATGGATCGGAACGGGATTCATACTCACCGTTTTTTCACACCCAGTTACTCGGCTGCTGAGCTGCTTGCGGCGCGGGATGCGATCGCTATCTGGCAGCGCATGACCTACGGCTGGATGGGGCGTACGCCGGACTACAAGGCTGCCTTCATGGCGCAGCTGGCAGAGGGGTACGATTTTTACGAACCTTTCGGTGAGAACGCACTCAACTGGTATCGCAAGTATGCTGCTCAGGGTCTATTTCTTAATCACGTGCTTGTTGACCCGCCGGTTGATCGCAACCGCCCCCATCATGAAGGGACGGATGTTTTCGTCAACGTTACTCACGACGATGACCGGGGGATCTATGTGAGCGGGGCAAAAATGGCGGCGACGGGTTCTGTGCTGACCCATGCGACCTTTGTCGCGCCGAATAGCGGTACAGCCTCACGTATGGAGGAAGGTAAAGACGAGGCTTTCGCGCTGGTGTTTATCGTCGATATGGATACGCCGGGTCTGAAACTAATCGGCCGGCCGTCCTACGAGTTGAAATCACACAGCCCGTTCGAGGCGCCGCTGGCGAGCCGCTTTGACGAGAATGACTCGGTGCTGGTGTTCCACGAGGCGTTCATACCTTGGGAAAACGTTCTGGTTTATCGTGACGTAGAGAAGGCCAAGGGGTTTTACGCATCATCCGGGTTTTTTAACCGGTTTAATCTTCAGTCGGCGACGCGCCTTGCAGTCAAACTCGAGTTTGCCTGTGGGTTGCTGATTAAAGGTACAGAGGCCACCGGGACGGCATCGTTCAGGGGGGTACAGACTGAAGTGGGTGAGCTGGTTGCGATGAGCAACCTGGTTTGGGCGCTGAGTTCAGCTATGGCCTTGGACCCCGAACCTGGCGTCGGTGAGTCGGTGGTGCCCCGTTTGCAGACGGCCGCCGCGGCAAGGGTATACATGACCTCGGCCTGGCAAAGGGTGCGTGAGATCTTTGAGAAAATTCTGGCGGGTGGTCCGATCGTGACTGTTTCTTCGTTAAAAGATCTCCAGTCGCCGGAGCTTGATCCGATCATTGAACGTTATTTTCGGGGCACCGGGTTGCCTGCTCATGACAGGATCAAACTCTTCAAGCTGATCTGGGACGCGTTGTATTCGGAGTTCGCCGGCCGCCATGCCCTGTACGAACGAAACTATGCCGGCAATCATGAGCAGCAGCGTCTCGATGCCCTGCGCTGGTCAGATGCTCGCGGAGACAGCGACCGTTATAGGCAAATGGTTGACGACTGCCTCGGAGATTATGACCTGAGCGGCTGGCGCGCGGATTACCTGCTCGGTGATTGACACACAGCGACGAGGATAAGGCAATTGCTGGCAGACACCTGGCCGTGTGGGCCAATATCGCAGCGAAGCACTGTATGTTGACCAGGGTGGCCAGCTGGCCGGAGTGCTCAATACGCTAAATTCGAATCTTCGGAAAGCGGAATCTCTTATGCCAAAGGACAATGCGCTGTGGGACTGGGTGGTCGCGATCTATCAGCGCGAAGGAGTTGCAGAGCGGTGTCTTTGGTTCCAGAACCAGCGTGCAGCCGATGTGCCGCTGATGTTGTTCATCTGCTGGGTGGTGACCCGGTGCGGGGCATTAGATCACACGCTGTTATCGCGCGCCCGTCAGGCGGCCACTCTGTGGCACAAGGATGTCGTGGTGCCGCTCCGGCAAATGCGCCGGTTGCTCAAGATCGACAGCAAAGGCATGCCGGCGGAACCTGCCAGGCGGTTCCGGGAAGAAATCAAGTCCGTTGAGTTGCAGGCGGAGCGGGTGGAGCTGGCTGCGCTGGCTATGCTTGTTGAAGAGGCAGGGTCAGTCGACGTTGATCCACAAGCGCTTCGAGAATTGATGTTCGACGGGTTGGCACGGTATCTGGATGGGTTGCCTTTCAGCGCCGGTGAGCTGGATCATGATCGCCTGAATCAGTTGGTCGCTGCCATAAACGGTTGATCGTCCAAAATCAGCTCTACCTTCCATAGCCATACCCACTTTTTCTGGTTGAAGATTAGGCGGGGCAGGCTTTGTAGTCATAAGGACTGTTTGATTAGGGCTTGAACAGCGTTTGTAGCGAAAGACCTTTCCCCGGTCGCTATGAGCGGGTAAATTGCTCTGATCTAGATCACCTCAAACGGATGAATGTGATGGCAGACGGTCGAATTGTGGCGCACGCGATTACACCACATACCCCACGAATGGCCGACCCGGACAGCGCTCCGGACTTCCTAGCAGGTGTGATGGCCGGCTCCAGAGAACTCGGTGAAGCGATTCGGGCCGATGAGCCCGATCTTTGGGTGATCCATTCCGCCCACTGGGTAACTACTTTTAACTGGTATGTCACCCATCAGTCGGTGCACGAGGGTCTATGCGTTGGCGAGGAGTGCCCGGACCTGATCCCTGGCAGCAACTACAAGATCCAGGGCGACCCGGGGTTCTCTGCGGCGTTGTCCCAGGCGATTGGCGAGTCGGGACTGCCAAGCAGCCGGAGTGAGACCCGGAACCATCGATTTGATTACGGTTCTTATGTTCCTCTGGTCTACCTTGATCCGATGTTCTCAGTGCCAGTTGTCCTCCTTGGGTGCTGCGTTATGGCCGATCTGGAGGAGTGCATGATGGTCGGTTCGGCCGTGGCTAAAGCTGCGGAGGTCAGTGGTCGCAGGGTCGCATTCGTGGCCAGCACGGCGCTCGCCCACAAGTTGGTTAGAGGACCGGACTGCTGGCCGTCGCAGGATAATCAAGCGAGGGACAGGGCTTACCTCGACCTGTTGTGTGCGGGCAAGATCGGTGAAGCCAAGCGTGAGTTTCCAGACTATGCCCGAACTGTCACGGCAGAGATGGGCGGTCGAATTCTGGCGACCTTTCTGGGGACGATGGCCGATGACCGAGATTACCAAGGCTGCCAGTTTGGAGCCTATGGGCAGTCATCAGGCAGCGGTAACGCCAGTGTCTTGTTGACCGAGAGGTCTTGAATTGAGTTGCAGGGATCGGGCCAGGGCGGTACGAAGTCCATTCTTAGATTCGCTCATCGGGAAGGCCTTGGCAACACATACGCCGGCTCAACCTGCTGGCGGGCAACTGCCGAAAACATCTCACGCAATGCACTGATTACACCCTGAGTCGGTACCGGGCAGTCATGCCGGATGGCGGCATGCAGGCCCGGCAGGGCGTGAAACGGCACCATGCGATACATGTGGTGCTCGACGTGGTAGTTCATGTTCCAATAGATGAACTGCAGAATCGGATTAATGTACATAGTGCGGGTGGTTACCCTGTAGTCGTGGACGCCCTGGGCGAGGCCTGTGTGCTGGGTAGCCAGTATGATCCCATGGACCGGTGCACCTGCGATTCTGGGGAGAAAGAACATCAGAATCGGCCACCAGCTCCAGGTCGCCAGGGCCCACAGGGCGATGAAGCAGTAAACCAGCAGGAAACTGCGGGCCTCCCAGGTGACTCTGGTCAGAGCTCGCTTGCTGAGACACGCTCTGTGATCCTGATCCGGGCGCCCGACCGCCAGCTGAACAACGCTGCGGGCGTAGTACCCAATACTGTTCAGATCCGCCAGTTGCCTAGATAGAAAGCCGGTCCAATCCATCGGGTTGGTCAGTACGATCTCCACATCCTTACCCACGATCGAGGTCTGATTGTGGTGCCGCAAGTGGGTCCAACGCAGACCAGTCGGCGTCTGCTGGACCATCATGCCGGCGAGGTAAAGCACTATTTCGTTCAGTAGCCGGGTTCTGAAAGCGGTGCCATGGCATGTTTCGTGGGCAATGGAGGTTGCGAAAACCCAGACGCCGCCGTAAAACATAAAAGCCGGAAGAGCCCATCCGCTTCCAATCGACAGGGCGGCCAGCAAACCGCTGGTTCCAAGCAGGGCGCTAAAGCCGAGAAGATACAGCAGTCCGGTTCGGTTGTCGGTCTGGGCCAGGCGTTTGAGCTCGGCTCGCTTAATCGGTGTCCGGTACCACTTCGGCCGTGGTTTGCGAGCGGTGCCCAAGGTATGTTCTTGTGTTCGGGGGTTGAGGTGCGGCCAGTCGTCAGACCTTGAGGCAGATGTTCTGCAGTTCCGTATAGAACTCCATGGAATACTCACCACCTTCACGGCCGATGCCTGATTTCTTGGCCCCGCCAAACGGTGTACGCAGGTCGCGCAAAAACCAGCAGTTCACCCAGGTGATCCCGCTTTCCATTCGGGCGGCGACCAGGTTGGCTTTCCTGACATTCTGAGTCCAGAGTGTAGAGGCCAGGCCGTACTCGGTATCATTGGCCATCATCACGACCTCGTCGATCTCATCAAAGGGTGAGATGTGACAGCAAGGGCCGAATATTTCTTCCCGAACGACCGAGCTCGTCTCTTCAAGGCCCGTCCAGATGGTGGGTTCTATCCACCAGCCGCCGTCCAGGCCATTGGGCATGTCCGGTGTGCCGCCACCGGTCATTACCTGGGCACCGAGGTCTCTGGCCTGCTGATAGTAGCCGAGCACCTTGTCACGATGAGAGTTGCTGATCAACGGGCCGATGGTTGTATCTTCACTGTAGGGATCTCCTGGAATCAGCCTTTCGGCACGAGCGACAAGGGATTCCGTGAATCGTTCGAAAATCGGCCGTTCAACATAGAGCCTCTCAGTACTCAGGCAGACCTGGCCACAGTTGGCGAAGGCCGAGCGCAGCGTGCCTTCCACGGCCTGATCGAAGTCGGCATCGGCAAAGACGATGCCTGGATTTTTTCCGCCGAGCTCAAAGGATACGTCCTTGATGTCATCGGCAACACATTTCATGATCGCCGCGCCGGTCGATGTTTCACCGGTAAAGGTGACTGCGGCAATGCCAGGATGCCGGGAAAGGTGTTCTCCAGTCGAACCCGGCCCGAAGCCGTGGACGACGTTGTAGACCCCCGCAGGAATGCCAGCTTCGTTCATTACCTCACCGAGCAACGTCGCAGTCGCCGGGGTCTCTTCAGAAGGTTTGACGACGACCGCGTTACCACAGGCGAGGGCCGGTGCCACCTTCCAGGTCATCAACAGCAGTGGCAGGTTCCACGGGCATATGACGGCAACCACACCTTTGGGCTTTCGCACCGTATAGTTGATCGCCTNCCCACCGTCCGGCGTCTGCATGCGGAANCTCTCTTCAGANAGNTTCTTGACGAGGTCGGCAAACACCCTGAAGTTGGCCGCACCGCGTGGAATGTCTATGTGNCCGGCCAGGCTCGCAGGTTTGCCGGTGTCGGTGATCTCGGCNCGGAGAAACTCTTCACGCCGAGAGTCGATGAGGTCGGCAACACGGTGGAGTGCCCTGGCCCGGTTGTCACTATCGAGCCTCGACCATTCACCATTCAAAGCTGAGCGGGCAGCAGCTACGGCATGGTCTATGTCGTCGGTGCTGGCTTCGAGCACGTCGAAACTGAGGCTGCCGTCGATCGGGTTGACGTTGGGGTAGGTCGGGCGCCCGGCCGGTGCAAGATGTTCTCCGTTAATAAAAAACGGTAGTGGGTCCCGGGTCAAGGTGGTCATCTTCTCTTCCTGTGTTCGGTAGGGGTTGGATGTTAGAGATGCCGATGTCAGGATTACGTGTCCCGCTGCGACCGTTCATCAAAGATCTTATTGATCATTTCGGCGGCCAGGTTGAATGCCGGCAATCCCCTGAACAAGAAAGCGAGACCGGCTACCGCATGGAGTTCCTCTTTTGTGGCGCCAGCGCGAACTGCACCCCGAGCATGGTATTCAGATGCGGGTGAAATGTGCGAGATAAGAACAGCAAACAGGATCAACTGTGCAGTCTTCGTGTCGAAACAGTCAGGATACATGGCCTTCTCCCTGACTTTCTCGACGACCTCGAGAAGTTCCGGGTCTGTTTCGAGGCCAACCCGAATTCGGTGTTGTATGCGTGGGGGCACGAAGCCGATGAGTTCTTCATAAATAGCGGAATAGGGATCGTTAGCTGGCATATGAGGCCTCCGTTGCTGGCAATGGTTGATCCTGGCTGGTGCTGCGGCCCGTTATGGGCGCGTCGCTACGAGTGTCCGGGTCGGAACATTATCAGACTGCAGTCGGTTAAACCAAGAGTCCTTCCCTGGCTTCCGATATCGCTAGCAGGCAGTCTGTCAACTGTGGCTGCAGCCGACTAAACTAGCACGATTCATTTTTCATATGAGGTACGGCAGATGACATCAAGGACCTTGTCCGACAAGGCTACCCCACGGGGCACCTATCCGCATATCCGGCGGGCCGGCGACTTTTTGTTTGTCTCGGGGATCAGTTCCCGTCGGCCCGACAATTCTATAGCTGGCGCGATCGTTGACGAGCAGGGCACGACCCACCTGGATATTCGAGTCCAGACCCGTGCCGTGATCGAGAACATCCGGGACATCCTGCACTCAATGGACTGTGATCTGGTGGACCTGGTCGATGTGACTGTNTTCCTGGTGAANATGAATGATTTCGCTGGGTACAACGAGGTGTACGCCGAGTTTTTCAGTGAAGGAGGACCAGCCCGGACAACGGTGGCGGTACACCAGTTACCGCATCCGCACCTTGTCATCGAGATGAAGGCGACAGTCCACAGACCCCTGTGACAGGTGAGCAAAGNCTGCGCTCAGGGGCGCAGCAGCCCACCTTTAGATTCGACCACTGGGTGTCGGATCCTCTGATATTCAGGTGGTTGTACCAATCGGGACCCACGAGTTATGGCCGATAGGCGCTGCACAGTATCCCGTTCGACTATCTGGGCGTGTCCTGGCACATGGGCAGAGACCGCTTTCCTGCACAATTATGATGGTTTAGTATTACCCAGGTCTCCCGGGATCTCTGCACCCGGCNGNCGATGTTGACAACAATCTGACAGGTTAAAGGAGGTATTGTTATGAGTATTCTCACTAAAGCCCTGATATCGACTCTGGCGCTGATGTTTGGGCTGGCTTCGACTGCTGAAGCTGCCAAAGTACGCATTGGAGTGGTATTGCCCTATACCGGCGGTGCAGCNCAGTTCGGTCAGCAGATCGATCGGGGTATGAATCTGTACCTTACACTGCACGGAGATCAGTTCGGCGGGCATGAACTGGAGCTGATCAAACGTGATTCAAAACGCCCCGGGGGCGACATTGCCAAGACCGCGGTCCAGGAGTTGATCACCCGTGAGAAGGTGAGTCTACTCACCGGATTCGTGTTTTCACCGAATGCAATGGCCAGTGCGCAGTTGGTGACGCAAGGCAAAGTGCCGATGGTGATCATGAACGCAGGGACGGCGTGGATACCGAACCTTTCTCCGTATATCGCCCGGGTGTCTTTTACCATGTGGCAGGCAGGCACCCCGTTGGGCAGGTATGCCAAGGACACNCTGGGTTGCGACTCGGCAGCCAGTGGCTATACCGACTACCCGCCAGGCAAGGATAGCGTGGCCGCTTTCAAGTTTGGATTCGAAGGGGCAGGCGGCAAGGTGGTCGATTCGATCCCGATGGGCGGGCCGCGTGAGGTTCCGGACTTCACACCNTTTTTCCAACGCGTAAAGGATGCCAAACCGGATTGTTTCTATGTTTTCGTGCCCGCCGGAAACCATGCGAGTGCCGTGGTCAAGACGTTTGCTGACCTGGACCTGGCTGGTGCAGGGATCCGGTTGATAGGTCCCGGCGATATCACCCAGGACACCAAGCTACAGGGTATGGGTGACCCAGCAGTCGGCATGATCACCNTGCACCACTATTCGGCTGACTACGAGACCCCCGAAAACAAGACCTTTGTTGCGGCCTGGAAGGATGCTTACGGTGCTGATACAACGCCGGACTTCATGGGGGTGGCCGGTTATGATGGTATGGCAGCAATCGCCCACGTGATCCGGACCATGGATGGCAACATCACAGCAGAAGGCGCGATGGATGCGCTGAAGGGCTGGACATTTGCCAGCCCGCGAGGNCCGATCATGATCGATCCTGAGACCCGTGACATTATTCAGGATCAGCATGTGCACGAGGTGGTGAAATCCGGAGATCGGCTCAAGATCAAAGTCTTGATGTCGATCCCGCAGGTGAAGGACCCCTGCAAGGCCAACCAACTCGGCAAGTGTGCCAGTAACTGACGTCTGAAAACTCCCGCCGGAGCGCTACAGGCCGGCGGGAGTCGAGGCGTGTTAATCCGCCTGAACAGCCTGGCCGGGTGATGTCTGACATTCGGCTGGAAAATGGACGGTCTTCTTTTCCNACACCCCTGTGAGCCAGCTATCTAACNTCGTTGTCAGCATCATTTTTGATGGGCTGGCTTACGCGATGATCCTTTTCATCATATCGGTCGGGCTTTCGGTGACCATGGGGCTGATGGGTTTCGTGAACCTGGCGCACGGTGTTTTTGCGATGGCCGGCGGTTATTTCATGACCAGCCTCATGTCCCAGATCGGGGTTCCCTTTATCCCAGCGCTGCTGCTTGCTGCGATCGCCGTCGGGATCGTAAGCGTGGTCTTTGAACGGGTGTTCTATGCGCCGCTATATAAGGCAGGAGAGCTAGACCAGGTTCTTTTGTGTATCGGCTTGGTGTTCATGGCGACCGCCAGCTTCACCTATGTTTTTGGCCCTGATCCTGTCACCATCAAGGTGCCGGAGGAGTTGCGCGGGCAGTTGGATCTGGGATTCCGCCGGTTTCCCACCTATCGGGTGTTCATGATCGGTACTGGCCTGTTGATGGCCCTGGGCATCTGGTACGGCTTCGAGAAGACCATGATCGGGGCGCGGGTCCGGGCTGCTGTCGACAATCCCATGATGGCGCAGTCGGTCGGTATCAATGTCGATCGGCTTTTCCGNTTCACCTTTGCATTGGGGAGCGGCCTCGCTGCACTGGGTGGTGGTCTCGCTGTCGATATCCTGGGGCTGAGNCCCAGTTTTGCGATCCAGTACCTGGTGCTTTTCCTCATTGTGGTGGCCGTTGGTGGGCTGGGCACCATCAAGGGCGCCTTTGTGGCAGCCCTTATTCTTGGTGTCATCGACAACGGTGGAAAATACCTGTGGCCTGAGGGGGGAGCGTTTTTCATCTATGTGATCGCCATCGTCGTCCTCCTGCTCCGCCCGAATGGCCTTTACGGGCGTCATGGCTGAGCACCCGACTGTGACACCGAACAGTACACGAGGATTCTTCCGTTCTCGTCAGCGTCTGAAGTGGTGGGAGGGTCTGCCCTGGGTGCTCGCAGTCTCGGCTTTCTTCGTTTTACCCGACTACATGGCGTTTGGTACCCAGGTATTGATCACCATTATCTTTGCACTGTCCCTTGATCTGATCGTCGGATTCGCAGGAGTGGTGACACTGGGACACGCGGCATATTTCGGGGTNGGTGCCTACGCAGCTGGCATGGTATCAGCCCACCTCGGCTGGACTGAGCCGATATCGGCGTTGTTGCTGGCTGGTGTGATCGCCGCACTGGTGGGACTGGTATCGGGCGCGGTNCTGCTTCGTTACCACGGCCTGACTCTACTCATGCTGACCCTGGCGACTGCCATCTGCCTGCAGGAGTTTGCCAATGTCAACGAAGACGTCACCGGTGGTTTTGACGGGCTGATCGGCATCAGCTTTAAACCGCTCCTGGGAATGTTCGAGTATGACCTTTGGGGGCACACTTACTACTGGTACTCCCTGGTTGTNCTGTTGCTGGTGTTTGTTGNGGTGCGGATCGTAATGAACTCACCGTTTGGNATGTCTCTGATCGGCATTCGGGAAAACACCGATCGGATGCACGCGATCGGCACACCGGTGTANAAGCGTCTCGTCACCGTATANACGCTTTCGGCAGGTCTTGCCGGTGTNGCGGGCGCCCTGTTCGCCGAATCAAATGCNTACGTAACGCTGGATGTGCTGAGCTTTGCGCGTTCAGGCACCATCTTGATTATTCTGATTCTGGGCGGNGTGGGGCGTCTGTACGGTGCGTTTGTCGGGGCAGTGGTCTACATGGTGCTGGAGGATGAACTGGCCAAGATGAGCCCGGAGTTCTGGGAGTTTGGGGTTGGCCTGGTCCTGGTCCTGACGGTGATGTTTGCACAGGGCGGCCTGATCGGGCTGTTTGATCGATTGAGAAAGTATATCGGGGGCGCNNCCACATGAGTGAAGCGGTACTCCAGACAGTGGGNCTGCACAAGCATTTTGGTGCCCTNAGAGTCGCGCACAATATTCATTTCAGTCTAGAACGAGGTGCCCGACATGCGCTGATAGGCCCCAATGGNGCCGGCAAGACGACGTTTATCAACCTGATTACCGGGGTTCTGTCCCCTACAAGTGGGCGGATCTCACTCGAAGGTGAAGACATCACAGACCTCGGCCAGGCTGAGCGCAGTCGCCTCGGTATCGCTCGGACGTTCCAGATTAATCAGTTGTTCCGTGGACTGACCGTGCTGGAGAACGTTTCCCTGGCTATTGCNGAAAGGATGGGAATAGCCGGTGGCATGTTCAAGCCCTTGTCGGCCTACAACCACGTAACCGATGAGGCCATTGCTCTGCTGGAAGACTTCGATCTGGGCAGCGAGGCGCTGCGGCGTATCGATGAACTCCCTTATGGGCGCCAGCGCCTGGTAGAGATTGTCATCGCACTGGGGCAGAAACCCAGCGTGTTGCTGCTGGACGAGCCGGCTGCAGGNATTCCGTCGTCAGAGAGTCAGCATATCCTGGACGCGGCCAACGCTNTGTCCGGTGACATCACGGTATTGGTCATAGAACATGATATGGAGATTGTTTTCCGTATCGCCGACTACATCACCGTCATGGTGTCAGGAGAGATCTTTACCCAGGGGACGCCCGCNGAGGTCGCTGCCGATGAAAGGGTCCGTGCCGTCTATCTTGGACAGGCCCATCATGTCTGACGTCGCCCTCAGTCTGGAAAACGTAAATGCCGGCTATGGTCAGACCGTGGCCATCGAAGATGTCAGCCTGGAGATCTCAGGAGGCGAGGTACTCAGCATTATCGGTCGAAACGGCGTTGGCAAGTCGACACTGCTCACTACTGTCATGGGGCACACTTCCATGCACGGTGGCTCGATCAGACTGAAGGGAGATGAGATCAGTAAAGACAAACCGTACCGGCGGGTCTGGGCCGGCTTGGGGTTTGTACCGCAGGAGAGGCTTATATTCCCTTCTCTTTCTGTTGAGGAGAATCTTGCTGTAGCCTTCCGGCCCGGCAAGTGGTCTGGTGAACAGGTCCTGGCTCTTTTCCCTCAATTAAAAGATCGCCTTTACCATCTAGGTAACCAGCTGTCGGGTGGTGAGCAGCAGATGCTGGCCATTGGACGCGCACTGGTCGGAAACCCGGAGGTGCTGTTGATGGATGAGCCCTCTGAAGGACTGGCTCCGGTTATCGTAGAAGAGCTTCAGTCAGTAATGACCCGGCTTCGGGACGAGGAGTCGATGGCGATCATACTGGTCGAACAGAACAGCCGGGTTGCGCTGGGTTTTGCGGAGCGCTGTGTTGTCATGAACCGGGGCAGAATCGTGCGCGACGGCCCGAGTGCCGAGTTGAGGGAAGACCAGGCGTTGCTGGAACGTCTGATGGGGATCGACGCCACTTCAGATGGTCGTTCGGTCAATGACAGGACTTGAAATAGCACCGGAAGCCAGTGTTACGGCAAGGTCACTCTGCCGGNTCTGCCTCGATCGGGTTCGCCAGTACGCCGATGTCGCTGATCTCGACTTCCACGAGGTCACCGGGTTTCATGAAGACCTGGGGGTCACGCTTAAAGCCGACGCCGCCGGGGGTTCCACTGACAATCACGTCCCCAGGTTCAAGGCGGGTAAACCTGGAGATGTAGTTGATCAGTACCGGTATAGTGAAAATNAGTAGGTCCGTCGTGGCGTGCTGCATCACCTCTCCGTTCAAACGCGTGGTCAACGTCAGCCTGGAGGGATCGGGTATCTCGTCGGAGGTCACCAGCCAGGGGCCAAAGGGTCCCGAATGGAGAAAGTTCTTACCCGGCGTAAATTGGCTGGTGTGGCGTTGCCAGTCTCTGACCGATACATCGTTGTAGCACGCATAACCGGCGACGTGGTCAAGGGCTGAGTTCTCGGGGATCTTCCATCCGCCCTGGCCGATGACGACAGCCAGTTCGCCTTCGTAATCCAGGCTGGTCGACTCGGCCGGCCGCCAGATCGGTTGTTCATGACCGATCTGGGTGTTGGCAAANCGGGTAAACAGGGTCGGAAATGAGACCTCGGGTCGGCCGGTCTCCTGACGGTGACTTTCGTAATTGAGGCCAACACAAATGATCTTGCCGGGATTGGTGATGGGCGGCAGCAACTGCACCTCGCCAAGTGGATGGCGGCTGGCTTTCTGTCGGGCGCCGGCGACTATCTGGTGGACATCACCAGCGATCAGTGTTTTTAGATCCGGGCATTTACCGCTAACTTCCTGCCCGATGTTGACANCCTCGTCGCCGTCGACCAAGCCGNTACTCTCTGTTTCTGAATGCCGATATGTGACCAATCTCATCAGTGTTCTCCTAACTGCGCAAATATCCGGGTCCCCAAAGGTTTAGCGCTTTTTCGCCGTGGGGCCATGTGCGTATGGTTCTGTCGTCTGTAAGTTGTTCCAGTTCTGCCGAGATCTCGATCCAGTTTTGGTCTGGGTCATGTACCATGAAAAACAGGTTGTTGCCAGGCCCGTGTCGGCCGGGGCCCCAGACAATTGGGACATCCAGGGTCGCCATGTGGTCGGCCCAGTCTCGAATCAGTCCCCATTTGCCGACCTCATAGGCATGGTGGTCGAGTCTCTTCTCGGCTGCTTTAAAGAAAGCAAAGCTGTGGTGCTCAAGGTCGCTGTTGAAAAAGCAGGCCCGCAGGTCACCCGTGTCGTCCTCGACTTTGTCAATCATACGGAAGCCCAAACAAGAGGTATAAAATTCGACCATCGGCGCCATCTCATCGGTAGCCAGAACCAGGTGCTGAAGCCTCGCCGGGCGGGTGTCATCCGGAACGTTCGAATCTGAAACTCCGAATACAATCCGGTTTCTGTCGGGGTCAAATACCGAGAAGGCAGAATCGCCAAACAGTGGACTGGGGGAGGGTTCTATAACCGAGCCCTGGTCTTCGAGTGTTGTGCGAAATCGATTGAGCGAAGTATCTGTGTTGAACGAATAGGCGCCGAAGCCTAGTGTCTTTGACGGACCGCTATCGATGAGCAGCTTTCGGCCAGCACCTTGAAGAAGAAACGGTGNGCCGCCGGTAGTCGCTTTCATGCACAGGGCATCCTGATAGAAGGTCGCCAAGCGGGCAGGCTCTGCCGAGTGGAGCATGACGTGGTCCAATCGGACCGGGTCGTTCTTCCAGTCTATGGTCATGAAGCGGCGCAGCGACCAACAACTTTGGTCGACGCTGCAGCAGCATGCTCAAAGCGCCGGAGGTTCACCAGATAGGATGGGGCAGGCTTGCTCTGGCCGGTGTTGATTCGGTGAACCCAGTCCATAGAAAGATAACCTCAGTCGATTCGGGATTCGTCCCGGTACATGACGTGATGTCTGTGCTCACGGATCCAGGTGTCGATCTGGTCGTCGGTGGGGAACAGCGCNGGGTCGAAACGGTCCCAGTGCAGGATTTGATCAAGTTTCTTTTTCCACCGTTTATATGGGGCCTTGAGCGGTGGGCCGAAACACATGATGTCGATGATGTCCAACTCGTCGGGTACGGCGAGGACTGGTTTGAGTTCCTGCTGGATAGCCTGCTGTCCGATAGCGGTCACCCACCATACAGCATAGCCCAGCGCAGAAGCAGCAAGGTGAGCTGACATCACTGAGGCGGCGACGCTTTGCAGCAGTATCCGTTCGGCGTTNTGCCGGTACATCNGGTCGATCTCNGAATCATCGTTGAGAACCGGAAAAGCCTTCACATAACGGAAATCAGCGACAACGACGATCACGCCTGGTGCCGAACGGATACCTTCATAGTTGGGTGTCGGGAACTTCATCTTTGCCAGCGCCCGGGCCTTCTGTTCGGCCTTGAAGCGCTCTGCCAGCAGATCCTTGGTCTTGCTCTCGGTGACTACGATGTAGTGCCAGGGTTGCGCATTGGCCCCTGAAGGTGCNTGNCGAGCGGCTTCGAGGATCAACTCGTANTGCGAGTTNGGTATCTCANAATCAGGATCAAAGGCCCGGCTGGTCATTCGATCGCGAACAACTGACATCAAGCTGTTGTATCGGTCGGGCGCTTCTGTCATTGGGAGGGGTCCTTGTTAAGCGGAGGTGTTGGTCTTGAACTTGACGGGCCCCTGCCAGCGAGCAAACAGATCTTCCGGCAATTCGATGTCGAACTGGTCCAGCACACGGTTGACNGTCTGGTTGACCAGNTCGTCGATAGTCAGGGGGCGATGATAGAAGGCCGGCATTGCAGGCAGGAGCGTAGCCCCTATCTCAATAGCCTGCGACATCAAACGGGTGTGGCCCAGGTGAAGTGGCGTNTCGCGCAGAACCAGAACCAGTTTTCGCTGCTCTTTNAGCACCACGTCGGCTGCCCGGACCAGCAGGTTATCNGCGTAGCTCTGGGCGACGCCGGATAGTGTCTTGATTGAGCAGGGGATGATGACCATTCCCAGAGTCTGATAGGAACCGGATGAGACGCAGGCTGCGATGTCATTGAACCCAAAGACCTGGCCNGCGAGGCTTTCCACCTGCTGTAGCGAATGATCTGTCTCGAGCAGGATCGTGCGTTTGGCGGCGTGACTGACCACAAGGTGGGTTTCTATCCCGGCCAGTCCTTGCAGGACCTCGAGCAATCGTATGCCGTAAATTGCACCGCTTGCCCCNGAAATGCCGACGATCAGGCGCCTGTTCATCCCCGGACCAGNCCGATCCGCACCCTTGGCCGCGCCTCACTGTAGTCTCGCTCATGGCCGCTTGCCTGATTAGCGGACNCGCCGCTCGTCGCATGCTGNCGGGTGAAGCGCATGTCAGCTGCGATCCGCCTGCCAAGCGGTGGCGGGCCGGTGTGTGAGATGCTGGCCTGCANATCTGCAGTTATCCGCTCTTTGAGTGTAGACCGAGACAGGCGCTGCATCGTGAGGCGCATGTCAGCTGCGATGCGTTCCCGAAGCGGGCGTTCGTCAGCCTGCGGTANCGATGTGATCTGTGGAATCTCGATCTGGTAACTGCCGAGATCAACTGCCTTGTAAGCCGCTCGATCGTACTCTGCAGTGTGGGGAAAGGGCCGACAGCAGTCAAAGCCAACCTTGGTNCCGAGGTAATCCGTAAAGGTCGGGTTCAAGCCATGGCCGAAACTGTTATCGACCGTGAGTATCCCGGTTGCTGCATCCAGTCGGGTTGCCATAGCCCACTCAACATCGGTCGAGTTACGGATGTCGACGTCTTCGTCGACTACTGTGACCATCTTCAGTGGTGGGAATGCACTGAAGGTTGCCAGGATCGCCTGCTTCGACCAGCCCCGGCGCTTTTGCTCGAGTTGGACGACGGCGTGATAGAAGCCGCAGCCGCCATGGCTGAAATAGACGTCGCGTGTGCCGGGTACCTGACGCTGCAGCGTTGACAGCACATTTGCTTCACCCAGAAGCCCGACAGAGTTCCATACTTCGCTGCCGGAGATTATGGTTTGAAAAACCGGGTCGGGACGGGCGTGNATGGCGCGAACATGGACCACTGGGCGGGGCTCTCGATTNGCGTAATAGCCGGTGACCTCCGCGAAGGGCCCTTCTTCACCGACTTCTCCTGGAAACATTTCACATTCCAGCGCATACATGGCATTGGCGACCAGGTGTACGGGTAATGNTTTCCCTTCGACGAGCTCCAGTGGTGCTGCGTGGAATTCACTGGCGATGCCCAGTTCGTCGGCATCCGGCGGGGCAGCTTCAGCCGGNGTCGCGGCAGCGAAATGAAGGCCTGGTCCAACACCGCAGTTGAGGGAGAANCTCAACGGCTCGTTACGGTTTTGCGCTTTCTCCAGGTAGAGTCCNAGGTGACGACCAGCGTCAATATTGATGTGCAGTGTCGTGTTGTCGACAACCATAAACCGCTGGATAGATGCGTTTCGCACACCGCTGTCAGGATCCCTGGCAATCACGACCCCGGCATCGAAATAAGGNCCACCGTCTTTCAATGCATGAANAGGAATCGGCAGAGCCGACAGGTTNAGGGGGTGCGGGTCGCCTTCATAGATAGGGCCGTGTTCGACCATGATCGGCGCAACCGGTTGCCGCTGCCAGTTCTCGATACAGCTGGCGACAAAACCAGGTAGAGCCGGTTCATCCTGTTGCAGGAGATCCGCCAGTAACTCCCGCGACCAGTACAGNCCGGTAAAAACCGGTACCCGGTATCCCTTGACGTTTTCGAACAAGACAGCGCGCGGTCCAGATTCGAAGCGAGCTGCAATGCCCGCCAGATCAAGTTTTGGGTCGACCTCGGCNGTGATTCGTACCAGTCGACCCCTGTCGTCCAGGTAGTCGATGATCGTTCTAAGATCGGCGATTGTTTTGGCGGACATCTTTCAGGTGTGTTGGGTNGGTGACTCGAACCCGGGNCCTTTCAGGCCCTTCCCGGGCAATCTCATGCCACGAGCATACGGTGAAAATAGCGGTGGTTCAAGGGATTACGAGTCAGTTCGCATCTAATTTCTGGAAAAAATGGACTTGGTCATGGTGATCTTGGACGAGATCTCTATGCGCTGGCAGTGACGGTGCACCCGATTACGATACATTTGCCTTGAAAAAGAANGACTTCGGATTGTCTTCGAGAATACTGGATTTTTCTGCTTGGGACAGGATCNTGGACGAACGGACCAGGTTCCCCATTTTCTGCTCACCAAGGGGAAAGGGGTAATCGGTACCCAGCATGACGCGATCGATTCCCATGACATCGATCAACAGACGCAGTGCGCCTTGATCAAAAACTGCAGAGTCGACCGAGAATCGATCAGTGTAGGTCGATGGCAGCTGTGGGCAGTGTTCCCGAACGATGTCTCGGTGCTGCCAGGCGTTGTCTACTCGCCCCAGCAGAAAAGCAAAGCTGCCGCCGCCATGAGCAAAGCAGATCTTCAGAGACCGGGGCAGGCGTTCGAACGCACCAGAGAGGATCAGATGCAGGATGGACAATTGGGTCTCCGCCGGCATGGCGACCAGCCACTGTAGCATGTGCCGGTCCATTCGTTTGCGTCCGAGCATATCCCACGGGTGAATCAGTACTGGTGCCCCCACATCGGCACAATGGTGTAGGAAGGTAATTAAACCATCGTCGTCGAGATCCCGATCGCCGACATGGTTGCCGATTTGCACACCTAGATGCCCGCAAGACATTGCCCGTTCCAGCTCCTTACAGGCCAAGTCGATATCCTGGAGCGGAACCTGGGCGAGCGTCATGATGCGTCCTTCGGAGGTGCTGCACATTTCAAGCGCCAGGTCGTTGAACAGCCGAGCACAGTCAGCCGCATGTACAGCATCGCGCTGGTAGGCAAACAACAGTGGCGTTGCGCACATGATCTGCTGATCAATCTGGTCTCGGTCCATCTCCTGGAGTCGCCGCTCGATATCCCAGCAAGCAGAATTGACCGGGCGAAACTCCCGTTCCCCTACCATCAGCATGGCCTTGTCCTGACTGATGTGCTTGAGCCACGGCCAGTCCGTGGTCCCAGAACGCTCTGCCAGGTCAGGCCACTGGTAGGGGAGGAAGTGCGTGTGTATGTCGATAACGGCCATGCTATGTTATCGAATGCTTGCCCAGTCAGGTGGTGGTTTCTTTCCCGGATGCATGGCCCCGCACTTTGCACAGGTCCGTTGTGCCTCATCGTCATAGAACGCATCGAACAGCGGGGGCAGGTCCGTGACGATGTCCTTGACTTCAACCTCGACTCGATGGACAAGCTCGCCACAGTCAAAGCAGAACCACTCGAACCCATCTTTCATGCCGGAATGCCGGGCNCCCTCGACGACCAGGCCGACTGAGCCGGCAAACAGGTCGTTGTGGTGAGTGGCGGACGTGGGGGGGCAACAAAAAGACCTCGCCTTCACGGATCGGCACATCGTGAATCTCACCGTTTTCCGCGATTTTCAATACCATATCTCCAGTGACTTGATGGAAAAACTCTTCGGNCGGGTCATCATGAAAGTCAACCCGCTGATTCGGCCCTCCNACGACCATCACGATCATCTCCGAGGGTCGATCAAAAAGGTGTTTGTTACTGACTGGTGGTTTGAGATGCGACTGGTTTCGCTCTATCCAGTCCTTGAAGCTGAAAGGGTTCTGTTGTGTCATTGTGATTCTGCCAATCTCGTTGTAGGCATGTCGCGGGCGTCTGCCGGTGTCCGATCTGCAGGTGATCTTACCCCACATTTTGCGGCGCATGTCAGGACTGCCGGTCAGGGGCCTGTCTTGAAAATCAGCGGCTGTTCATCAGCTTTGCTGTGCACGACGAGGAGGCTCGACCCGACTGGCAGTCAACCCGGTATTGTTCGGAAGAAGCCGGCCGTGGGCTCCGGCCTAAAGTGAAGTCCCGAGATCGGAATTGAAGCCTAGACGTGGCGCGAGAGGATCAGCCATTTTAAGAAGACGCAAAAATATGCTTTGATAAATTGTGCTCACCCATAGGTCCTGGCAACAAGTTCGATCTCCACTGGCGCGCCACGAGGGAGTTCGGCGACACCGACAGCTGAACGCGCATGCTGCCCGTGGTCGCCAAAGATCTCCAGTAGTAATCCAGATGCGGCGTCAATGACAACAGGTTGTTGGTTGAAGCCTGGTTCGGAGGCGACGAATCCAACCAGTTTCAGGAACCGCTCGATGTCATCGAGTGTTCCAAGGGCCGATTTCAAAGCAGCCAATGCGTTCAGAATGCACGCTCTGGCGCAGGCCTGACCCTCGCTCAGGGTGACGGCCTTACCCAGACGTCCTGTGTGAACAAGCTCTGTCTTGCCTCCGGCCCATGGCAATTGACCCGAGACCCAGGCGATGCNGTGATCAACCACCACCGCGTTGTAGCTGAAGGCGGGTTCGCGCGGGGCCGGTAGCTGGATTCCCAGCGTTTCAAGTTGCTGGTCGATTGAAGTCATCGGAGCAATTGTAGCGATATAGCTGGACATCAGGTAAGTTCGATGGCTCAATATATTCTTGAAAAATGAAAGCCTCACGGGGTCGCCGTTGCGGCCAAAACGGGCAGGCTTTAGATAACTGCGCCAGTAGCTGGGTTAGTGCGGCCGGCTCAGAGCTTCAAAAGGGGCTACACCATGATCAATGGAAAGGTGCGGGAGGAGTACGATCAACACGGCGTTGCGGTGGTAAGGGACTGTATCAGCGCGGATTGGCTTGCAGTACTGCGCGATGTGGTCGAACAGGATATCGAGGATCCAGGGCCGTACGTACACCGCTACGAAGCCGAGGATGGCCAAGGGAGATTTCATGGCAATCTTAGGCTCTGGGAGACCAACAGTGGGTTTCGGGACTTCTGCCTGAATTCANCCTTGCCAGAGATGGCCGCGCAATTGCTGGGTTCGGNAAAGATCAACCTGCTCTACGATCAGTTGTTCGTTAAGGAACCAGGCACTCCCAANAGAACACGNTGGCACAATGACCAGCCCTACTGGGCAATGCGAGGCTGGCAGGTACTGACCTTCTGGNTCACACTAGACCCCGTTACTCTCGACAGTGGGGCGATGGAGTTCATCCGTGGCTCTCACCGCTGGGGCCGCTGGTTCCAGCCCGAAATATTCGGAAAGGGGCCCGGCATAGAGCAGTACGAGCGAAATCCAGATTACGAGCCGATTCCGGACATCGACGAGATGCGCGATCGTTACGACATTGTCAGCTGGGACCTTTCACCTGGTGATGCCTACGTGTTCCATGCGCTGACGGTACACGGGGCCGGTGGAAACCTGACGACAAATGTCCGGCGACGAGGTTATGCCGTGCGTTTCACTGGCGATGATGTGGTTTACGATGCACGGCCCGGCACGAACAAGGGTCTGCGCTCTGCTGAGCATGCCGATGGTGATCTTCTAGATAGCAGCAGATACCCNGTAGTCTGGCGGGGTTGACGTCCCATCTNAAGGTTCAGCAAAGGCTCTCGGCCTGTTCCCGGAGCATGAATTTCTGGATCTTGCCAGTTGAGGTTTTCGGTAACGCGCCGAAGATCACCGTTCTTGGTGTTTTGTAGCCCGCCAAGTGTTCCCGGCAGAATTCGATGATTGCATCTGCTGTTACACTCTGGCCCTGGTGGAGCGTTACAAAAGCGCACGGTGTTTCACCCCACTTGTCGTCAGGTCTGGCCACTACCGCCGCTTCCAGAACCGCCGGATGACGGTACAANGTTTCTTCGATCTCCAGGCTGGAGATGTTTTCGCCACCGGAAATGATGACGTCCTTGGAGCGATCTTTGACCTCGATGTAGCTGTCGGAATGGCGGACTGCCAGGTCCCCACTGTGGAACCAGCCACCTGAGAAAGCATCCTTGGTGGCGTCGGAGTTTTTAAGGTAGCCTTTCATCACGGTGTTGCCGCGTATCATGACCTCGCCCATGGTTTGTCCGTCCCATGGCACGTCCTTCATGGTCTGCGGGTCCTTGACACTCGCCCCTTCCAAAGTGGCATAGTGAACGCCCTGTCGGGCGATACGGGCGGAGCGTTCCGTCACGGCGAGTTCGGGCCAGTCGGTCTGCGGGAGGCAGACCGTCGCAGGGCCGTAGGTTTCGGTCAGGCCATACAGGTGTGTGACNTTGAAACCGTTGTCCTCCATCGCTTCTATCACCGATGAGGGTGGTGCGGCACCGCCGGTGGCGATTTCAACTCGCTGTGCAAATCGGGTCTTGGCGCTCTCGGGTGCATGGGCCAGCATGTTCAGGACCACAGGTGCACCGCACATGTGACTCACCTTTTCATCACGGATCAGCCTGAACACCATTGCCGGGTCGATCTCACGAAGACACACGTGGGTGGCCATGGCCGCGGTCACTCCCCAGGTAAAGGTCCAACCGTCACAGTGGAACATTGGTAATGTCCACAGGTAGACAGACTCTCGAGTCAGCCCCATTGTNNTCATATTTCCAAGGGCATTAAGGTAGCCACCCCGGTGGTGGTAAACACAGCCTTTCGGGTTGCCNGTGGTGCCGGACGTGTACAACAGTGACANGGCCTGCCACTCATCATCAGGCTGGTCCGAGTGATAAACAGCCTCGCCTTCTGCCAGCAGGCTCTCGTAGTCGGTTTCTCCGAGCAGGTCGCCTTCAGGAGCCGTCGGGTCGTCGATGTCTATCACGAGCAGTTTTCGGTCGATTTTCTGCAGAGCTTCACCTATGGTGCTCGAGAAGGCGCGATCGGTGATCAGAACGCGAGCCTGACCGTGCTCCAGAATGAAAGCGATCGTTCCGGCATCGAGTCGAAAATTCAGGGAATTGAGAACAGCTCCCACCATCGGGATCCCGTTGTGTGCTTCCAGCATCTCCGGGGTGTTTGCAGCCATGATCGCAACACAGTCACCCGGTCCAATTCCCCGTCGAGTCAAGGCGCTTGCCAGTCGGCAGGATCGTTCCCAGAACTGGTGGTAGGTGTAACGCCTCTCGCCGTGGATGATGGCGGTGTAACCCGGGGCGATCTGCGCCGCTCGACGCAGAAAGCTAACTGGCGAAAGTGGCGCGAAATTGGCCTCGTTTTGATCTAATTGGTCATTGAAGATCGACATGATTAACTCCTGCCGTCGCTGTGTCACAGTGTTCTACCTGGAGATTAACAGGCAATAATCATCAGGATGGTGAGATAGTCAAGCAAATTCGGCCATTGAATGCAGCGCGTGATCGGACCTGAAGGGTGCGGGTNATTAAATCTGGAACTGCCGTTGCTTGAAACCGGGCCCGTGAGGTAATGTAATCCTCGGTAGCCTTCTGATCCAAATAATGACGTCGGGCTGTCTGTTGCTGGAGGGGAAAACAATGTCGGAAACAAAACTGGATGATGCGCGAATCCTGATCTACAGCCATGATACGTTTGGCCTGGGTCACCTTCGGCGGTGTCGGACGATCGCACACTCTCTTGTGGAGCATTTCAAGGGGCTGAGAGTACTGATCGTTTCTGGTTCCCCGATCATCGGCAGTTTCGACTTCAAGGCTCGCGTTGATTTCGTGCGCATTCCAGGTGTGGTCAAGCTACGTGGTGGAGACTATACGGCGCTTTCCAGTCACACCGATCTCACGCAGACACTGCAGATGCGCTCTTCGATCATTCAACAGACCGCAAAGACTTTTTCGCCCGATCTTCTGATCGTAGACAAGGAACCGTTGGGGCTCAGAGGGGAGGTCAGGGATACCATCGAGTTGCTCCGATCGCGAGGTGCGCGCACTGTGCTTGGTCTGCGGGACATCATGGATGATCCCGTTTTGCTTCGCCAGGAGTGGAAACACCGGGGAATACCCATGGATCTTGAACGTTTATACGACGAGATCTGGGTCTACGGTGTGCCGGCCATGGGTGATCCACTACTGGGAATAGATATCAGTCAAGCTTCCCGGGAACGAATGGTCTACACGGGGTATCTAGAGCGCCATCTACCGGAGATGGCCAGGAACCCGGTGGCAGTGCCCGATGAACCATTTCTATTGGTGACCCCAGGGGGAGGTGGAGATGGGGAAACTCTGGTGGATTGGGTGCTCAGGGCCTGTGAGGAGCACGCCCGGCCAGATCTATATCTACTGATTGCACTGGGACCGTTTATGAGTCAATCCCGGCGCTACGACTTCCAACGCAGAGCAGCAGCGCTGGAACACGTTCAGACATTGACGTTTCATCCAGATATTGAGCTGCTGATTGCACGGGCGGCCGGGATTGTCGCGATGGGGGGTTACAATATCTTCTGCGAAATTTTGTCACTGGANAAAAGAGCATTACTGGTACCACGCTCAATGCCCAGGATGGAACAAACGCTTCGCGCTCGGCGGGCAGAGGAGTTGGGCCTTGTCGACATGTTACAGGGCGACGGCGACCGGTCTTCGATTGTNATGGCGCGTGCGTTGCAAANTCTGGNGCGGCGATCAGTGCCTTCCAAATCGGGTGGCCTGGAGTTGCTTACCGGAGTCGCCGAGGTGCGAAACCGTGTACAGGCGTTACTGGCCGTACAGAGAGTTCCTTCACTGCAGTCAGTCGCCAACTGACTTTCTTGCTCTCCCGAAGGCTGACCAGTGGAGCCAGTCCCTAGAATATTGTTCTACGTTCAGCATCTGCTTGGCGTTGGGCACTTGCGACGTACTCTGGCCATTGCAAAAGCTTGTTCGGGCCGTGGGGTTGAAGTACATGTGGTGAGCGGCGGAGTGCCGTTGAAAGAAGNNTCCAACCTGGGNTTCGATTTTCACCAGTTGCCACCGGCGCACATCGCGTGCCGGGATTTCTCGTGNCTGCTGCAATCTGATGGCACCCCCATCGACGATCATTGGCGCTCAAGACGATCGGAACAACTGTCTGGCTTGGTCGAGGGGCTTCGGCCAGAGGTCTTAGTTACCGAGTTATATCCTTTTGGGCGTCGACAANTGAGTTTCGAATTGTTGCCGTTGCTCTGTCGTGCCCGGGAACTCCAGACCAGGGTGGTCTGTTCCATACGAGATGTGGTTCACAAGCGCAAAGATCAGCGTGAGCGTGAGACCGTGGATTTGTTAGATAAATACTTCGCCTGTGTTCTTGTTCATGGAGACGAGGAATTTATCCCCCTTCAGGAATCTTTCGGCTTGGCTGATCAGATCCGCAGCAGAATGCATTACACCGGGCTGGTGAGTACTGCGCCAGAAGTGGCGGGAAGCCAAGTACCAAACGGGGAGGNGATTGTCTCAGCCGGGGGCGGTGCGGCGGGGGAGGCGCTTTACCGCACCGCTGTCCGCGCAGCCGGGCTGGATTGTGTTCGTCATTTTAGGTGGCGGATTCTATTGGGAAGCCAGGCAGATCCCGAACTACCGGGCCAGTTGTTAGAACAGGCTCCAGAAAACGTTCAGATCGAACCCAACCGTCTGGATTTTCAACGGTTGCTGGGCAAGGCCAGGTTGTCGATTTCGCAAGCTGGCTACAACAGTGTGGTGGATGTACTCGTCTCGGGTGTGCCGGCTCTGCTGGTTCCTTTTCAAGGTGATGGCTCGGAAACCGAACAGCCGATGCGGGGCAGACGGCTTAAGGAGATAGGCCGGGCGGAGATCATTGACGAGGACGAGTTGAGGCCCGAGGAGCTGGCCCAAGCTGTGGCACGTTTAGCCGGGCCCGAGCCGTGGCGGTTGCGGCCTTGGGCTTGTGATGGGGCGCGCGCCAGTGCTGAACTGATCGCTCGTTGGGCGAGAGGGGCCAGATGACTGATGGTCCGGCCCAGGTGCTGATTCGCCCCTTTAATGTGGGCGAACAGCGTTTCTTACTCGAGTTGTGGAAGCGTTGTGGCCTGACAGGGCCCGGCAGTCGGCCGGATGCTGACATCCATGGCTGTACTGGTAATCCCTGGTCAGAGCTTCTGATCGCAGAACGCTCCCGTTCACCGGTTGGCAGTGTCATGGTGGGTCATGACCATAAGCGGGGTTGGGTGCACTACCTGGCCGTGGCGCCGGACTGCCGATTCTTGGGCATAGGCCGGCGGTTGATGCGCGCTGCGGAAAATTGGATGCGCGACCGGTATGTGCCCCGGGTCGAGGCGACAATTCGACCAGATAATCTAGTGGTTCGGGGCTTTTATGANCGTATCGGTTACCGGCCGGCAGACTTTGATGTGTTCGAAAAAANTCTCACCCATGAGTAATGAGTGAAGTTCGGGTTTGGTTGGTGCCNGATCAGACTTCGAAGAGCATGCTCTGCTGTCCGGGGTCCGGGGTCAAGATTCAGGATTCAGTGGTATGTTCAGTTGTTCGACTTCGAGGTTGCCCTCGACAACACGAAACAGCTGGGCACAGTCGTCACGTAGNTTGACCGGCCACTTGTCTTCCATGGTCCAGCCAGTTGCCAGGCTCAAAGCGGAACGGATGACGCCCTTGTGACAGACTGCAATTGCAGGAAGAACCCCCNCAATTTTGAGACCGGCAATCCACTGTTTCAGGCGATCGCGNACGTCGCGCGGNCTCTCACCACCGTGNGGGCGAAAATCAAGACCCAGTGATTCATTCAAGACCATGTTCTCGCCGAGTTCTGCCCGTAGTTCCTGCAGTGTTTTACCTTCCCACTGGCCCCAGTCCATCTCGATCAACTCTGCGGCAGGGGTGGGATCTGCAGCGCCGAGCAGAATGGCTGTATCACGGGTACGGCGCAAAGGACTACAAAAGCATTGCCAGGTGTGAAAGCGCACGGGCAGCCTCCAGTGTTCGACTTCNGAGCGNCCTCNCGGGCTGAGCTCGGTATCGGTGNGGCCCTGAATCCGACCGGCCTCATTCCAGAGGGTCCGCCCGTGGCGTATAAAGGCGATTAGCGACATGCGTTGGTTACTTCGGTAATGAATTGATTAAGCTGTTGGGCTGCGCCCGCGAGACTGTGTATCCGAAAAGCCTTGTCTGATGCATTGCGCCCCATTCGTTTTCTTTGGGCGCTGTCCTTTAACAGGTGGCGCGCGGCGCGAGCGAGGGCGTCCGCGTCTCCGGCCCGGCTTAGCAAGCCGGTCACACCATCGTCCACGATGGTTGCCACGCCTTCACTGTAACCTGCGACGACGGGCAGTCCAGACTGCTGCGCCTCGAGCATGGCCATGCCGAATGCTTCTTTGACGGCTGGCCATATGAACAGATCGCTGGCGGCAAGCAAGCGGCGCAAGGACTCTGCCGAGAGTCTGCCAGCAAAGCAAATCCTGTTCGGCTCAATTGAACGAAAAAAGTCGCGAACCGTACCAGACGCCTCTCCATCTCCAACGACCAGCAACTGCCAGGGTAGATCGCCCAGTACCGCAAGTACGTCAGCCAGTACCCGATAGGAAGTCAGCTTGTCTCCCGGGCGCATCATCCCGACACAGATCATCCAGGGCACTGCCGGATCGAGACTCTGTTCGGCTGCCAGAGTGTCGCGGCAGTTGGGCTCGCCCGGATCGACGGCCAGTGGTTCCAGAAATGGNGGTATCAGCAGTTGTTGTGCGGCGGTGGAGAGATGGGGTTGCAGGCATTCGACGTCACGAGGATTCAGGGAAACGATTCCGTTCGCCTGCGAAAGAGCACAGGCACTCTGAGTCGCACCCATATGCCACGGCCCGCCGACCTTTGACGGAGCGAAAGAAGCTTCGGCGACCAGGTAGGGTATGCCCAGAAGCCTGGACACACGGGGCCCGATCCAGTCGGGTGCTTTGTGATAGAGGTGATAGGTGAACCATACTTGCGGAACCGTGGTTGCCGGTTGTTTCTCGTAGCGACGGACTAAGCGCTCGGCGACTCGTTTGCCGGTCTGTCGGATGCGTTCTTGGCGGGTGATATCACCGGAGATATCCAGCGACCTGAAGCGGCTCGCAACCTGGATCTGGTGGCCTGTTGTTGTCAGTGCCTGAACGAAGAGGCGAGCCATCCGCCGGTCACCCGATGGTACTGGATGATCCACGGGTTTCATTGGTGCGTAGAAGGCGATTCGCACAGCAGTAATCAGCTCTGGAAAAGCCGGAGCATCGACAAAAGACCGCAACGCTGATTGAACTTTGTCCGTACAAGATCACTGGCAGTGCTTCCTAGGCGCAGGCGCAGTGCCGGGTCTCCGATCAACTGCTGCAATGCACCGGCAAGCTTCTTTGGATCGTCAGGGGGCACCAGCAACCCATGGCAGTGATGTGTAATCAGCTCAGAAATTCCGGGNAGTGACGTCGTGGCAATGGCGAGACGCTGGCTTGCGGCCTCCATGAGCACATTGGGAAGGCCGTCACGATCACCGTCCGAGTCGATGCGGCTGGCAAGAACAAAAATATCGGCTTTACGATATTCTTCCAGCAGGGCACACTGGTCACGGGGCCCCAGCCAANCAGTTCGCTCACCGATGCCAAGGTCTATCGCCTGCGCTTTGAGCCGTTTCAGTAATACGCCACCGCCCACGTGGGTAAAACGCCAATGTATAGAGTCCGGCAGGTCGGCAAGCGCCTTGAGGAGCACATCGAAGCCTTTCTTGGCGACCGCACGACCAACCGACAGTAGGCGGATGGGGTTTCCAGGGGTGCGTCCTTCGCTTTGACCAGAGGGGGCCGGTGGCTCAGGAAAGCGCGAAAGATCCAGGCCGTGGTAGTTGAGGTGAACCACCGTATTGGCCGGTGCGAGCTGGCGGAGGTGTTGCCGGCCAGCAATGGTGCAAGTAGTGATCCACGCACAGCTGGCTAATTTTTCTCTTTTCTCCCANTCCGCGGTCATCCAGATGTCTTTTGCGTGAGCCGAAACAGCCCAAGGCAGGCTTCGGATCATCGCGGCATAACGGGCAACCGANGCCGGTGTATGCAGGAAGTGAGCGTAGATCAGGTCTGTNGCNGGGGGCAGTGAGTGGGCCAGGACCAGTGCCTGGCCGAAACGCCGTGCGCGATTAGGGCTCGGATCACGCCGCAGGTCAGAAAACCACACGGCCAGTGCTTTTTTATAGCCGGGAAGGCGCCTGGCCCAGCACCAGGATCGGACGATCGCTTTGGGATCTTGGTAGAGGTACTCCGGCAGATATTGGACCGGGGTCGTGATCTCACGATGGACAGGATGAATCGCAGAGTCGGTGGGTCTGCGTAGTGAGACCAGCTGGAGCAGTAGCCCAGCTTGCTGCAGCCCGAGAATTTCCTGAGCGATAAATGTCTCCGACAGGCGGGGGTAGCCCTTCAGGACCATTGCTACGTTCGCGTATGAAGGGTCTTTACCTGTCATATGGTCAATCTGGATGGGATAGGGCGGTTGGGCAGGTTGTGGTATAAGTGCCGCATTATCGCATTGCACGGGTGCTTTAGCGGCCCGTTCTGTTTCAAAANCAAGCCGCTTNGCAAAACTATGGAACGCTCAATTTACAAGTACATTCTGAAACACACGCTGCGCGGTCAGTTGTTTCTGNTGTTGTTGAGTGGGATCTCAATGCCGTTGGTTTACNTCGGTCTGATGGTCCCGAANGAGATCATAAATAAGGCGATTGGCGGGCAGNATATACCGGANGCGATTTTTGGATTTGAAGTCGATCAGGTCAGCTATCTTCTGGTTCTGTGTGCGATTTTTCTGCTCCTCGTCATCATCAACGGAGGCCTTAAGTTCTATATCAATGTTTATAAGGGCGTTCTGGGCGAACGTATGCTGCGACGTTTCCGTTACGATCTTTACAGCCGACTTTTGCGGTTTCCACTGCCGCACTTCAAGCGCACCTCTCAGGGGCAGCTCATCCCGATGATTACGGCCGAGACGGAGCCTCTGGGTGGGTTCATCGGTGATGCNATCGGNGCGCCGGCCTTCCAGGGAGCTTTGTTATTCACTTATCTTTTCTTCATCTTTCAGCAGGATGTCTGGCTGGGTTTGGCGGCCATCGTGCTGTATCCGCCACAGATGTGGTTGATACCAAGGTTACAAAGTAAGGTAAACCTGCTCTCCAGGCAAAGAGTGCAGACGGTTCGCGGCTTGTCGGACCAGATCGGGGAAACGGTGATGGGTATCGCAGACATACACGCCAATGACACATCCCGTTATGAGCGTGCCAGAGCTGGCAGTCGACTGGGCCGTATCTTCGATATCCGAGTTGATATTTACCGGCGTAAGTTCTTCATCAAGTTTCTGAACAATTTTCTGGCTCAGATCACACCATTCTTTTTCTATTCGATCGGTGGCTACCTGGTTATTCAGGGCGATGTCACGATCGGTGCGCTGGTTGCTGTGCTGGCCGCCTACAAGGACATTGGGCCGCCGTGGAAGGAGTTGTTGAAGTTTTACCAGGTGCTGGCCGACATCAGGGTCAAGTACGAGTCGGTCACTGGTCAGTTTCAACCGGCCAACATGTTGGATGAGAAACTTCAGGAGAGTGAAGAACCGGTTACGCCGCTGGCCGGTCAGATCGTGAGTAGTAACGTTGTCTATAGTGAAGATGAGCAGGTCAGGAGCGTCGATGGCGCCAGTTTCAAGTTGGAGTTCAACCAGCACGCGAGTGTGGTCGGCGCCAGTGGCAGCGGAAAGAGTGACCTCGCCGAGTTGATTTCGCGGCTGCTGTTCCCAACCGGTGGGCGGCTGAACTTGAACGAGACCAGCTTTGTGGATTTGCCCGAAAGCGTAACGGGCCGACGGCTGTCTTATGTGGGGCCCACTGCACATGTTTTCACCGGTACGATAGTGGACAACCTCTACTATGGGCTCAAGCATGAACCGCGACCGGCGGGTGAGGATGAGCAAATCAGCGAAGCTCACAAGAACACCCAGCATGAAGCTCAGGCCAGCGCGAACAGTATGGATGATCCGGAAGCAGACTGGCTGGACTATGAATCGGCCGGCGTCAAAGAGTCTGATGAACTGCTGAATAAGGCGATTGATATGCTCTCGATCTGTGGGCTCGAGCCGGATGTCTATGAATTCGGTCTGGGTACCGCGTGTGAATCGGGCGTGTCGGATGAGGTCGCCGCGCAGATTCTCGAGGCACGCCAGCGCCTGTTTGCCATATTGTCCGAACGGGGAATGGAAAACCTGGTCGAACGATTTGAGGTCGAGCGTTATAACGTCAATGTGACCGTCGCTGAAAATCTATTGTTCGGGGCTCCGCTGGCCGCAGAGTTCCGGCCGGAAAGCCTGCCCAGCAATGCCACGGTGATGGGGGTGCTCAAGAAGTCCGACCTGTACCAGGATTTTCTGCATATGGGTTACCGGGTCGCAGAGACCATGTGCGAGATCTTTGCTGATGTGCCGCCAGAGAGCGAGTTGTTCGAGCAGTACAGCCTGGTCAGCGCAGATGATCTCCCCGTATTTGAAGGAATTCTCAAGAAGATCAGCTCATCCGGTGATGGTTCGATNGATCGACACCAGGAGGGTCAGGACGACGGCCTGGATGACGAAGAACGGGCGCTGCTCCTGGCGCTGCCGTTCAAACTGATCCCGGCCAGGCACCGCCTGGGTATTATCGACGACGAGATGCAGCAGAAATTGCTGCGGGCTCGCCACAACTTACGTGAGGAACTTGGCGAGGAAACNGACAAGGTCACGTTCCTCGATATAGAGAAATTCAACACCGCCCTGACCGTGCGGGGCAATATTCTCTTTGGCGCGTTGGTGTACGGGCAGGCTACGGCCCGCGAGAAAGTCAGTGAGATAGTTGATGAGGTGATCGAAGAGATTGGTATGCGTAAGTCGATTCTGGCTCTGGGAATGGACTACCACGTAGGTTCCTCGGGCGCTCGCCTTGGCTTGGCTCAAAAGCAGAAACTGGCCCTGGCCAGGGCACTGCTCAAACAGCCCGATATGCTCATTGTCAACGAGGCTGTCGGGTCCCTGGACCCAACGGCCCAGACGAAGGTNGTTCAGGACGTTACGCGCTTNATGGCGGGTCGAGGGGTCGCGTGGGTAGTAGAACGGCCAGACCTGGCTTCGGAATTTGAACAGGTTCTCGTGATGGACGGTGGTCGAATCACCCAGCAGGGGAGCTACGCCGAACTGTCGGGCACCCCAGGGGCCTTCAAGCAAATGCTCGAGCAGTAGCCAACGAGTACGGTAGAGCACACAGATCCATGGCAGGGCAGGGCTGCGAGAACCAGCCACTCGGAATTGTAGTTCTCGAGCCCAGTTCGTCATCGGCACCTGGTGTGCTCGAGCAAAACCTGACAGATATCCGTGATCGAGGCATACGGGCGGATGTCATCACTTACGACAGCGGTGCCGGGGAGCGACTGGCGGAAAGCGGCGTTCGTGAACGTGCCCGGATGCTGTCGTCAGCTCTGTTGGAATCCGACTGCGATTATGTCATGGCNGCCCGCGGTGGATACGGTGCCAGCGATCTGTTACGCCACCTCGACTGGCAGGCGCTTGCGAAGATCTCTACCAAAATTATGGTTGGATTTTCCGATATCAGCGCGCTGCATGCTGCGTTGTACACCAGACTGGGCTGGCCAGGATTGCATGGACCGATGCCGGGATCGACCCTTTGGGGGAGCGGACCGGATGTGGCCAGTCTTCTGGAGTTTCTGTCAAAAGGACGACCTTGGTCCGGTCGAATCAACGTAGAACAGGTATCCATTGGCGAGATCTCGGCAGAGCCCAACGGAACGTTGCTCGGTGGATGTCTCAGCGTATTGTCTAATCTGATCGGAACGGGTTATTTCCCAGGTTCCCTGTCCGGCCACATGTTGTTTTTGGAAGACACGCGGGAAAGTGCGCCGCGGATCCTGCGCCTTTGGAACCAGTGGTTGGATAGCGGCCTGCTCGATGGCGTAGTAGCGCTGGTACTGGGGCGCTTTACCGAACTGGACGGTGATCAAGATGAAGACTGGCTGGTTCAGGCACTGATGTCACGCAGCCCGTGCCCGGTTTTCCGATCTCCGGATTTTGGTCATGTCACGCCCAATATGCCACTGGTGGTTGGCTCGCAGGCCAGGATCTCCAAGGGCGAGCTGGCTTGGTCATTGAATTAGTCGAGACAATTCTTGTCAATGGTGGCCTCCCCAAGTACCATCGGACAGACACCGACGCTGGGTTGCAGAGCGTTGCGTTTTAAGGAGGATAATGATGTTGACCGGTAGCATGGTGGCCATGGTCACCCCGATGAACGAGGATGGGTCGGTCGATTGGGACTCCCTGAAAAGGNTGGTTGACCATCATGTCGAGCAGGGTACCGACGCGATCGTTTCGGTGGGTACCACGGGTGAATCGGCCACGCTGAGTCATGACGAACACACCGAGGTCATCTCCAGGACGGTCAAGGCGGTCGGCGGAAGGATCCCGGTGATTGGGGGCACAGGGGCGAACTCTACAGCTGAAGCGATTTCGCTCACCCGGGGTGCTAAAGAGGTGGGTGTGGATGCCTGCCTGCTGGTCGTGCCCTACTACAACAAGCCCCCCCAGGAGGGCCTGTACCAACATTTCAAGGCGATCGCTGAGGCAGTCGCGGTTCCGCAGATCCTGTACAACGTGCCCGGCCGTACCGCGGTCGACATGCACAATGACACGACGCTGCGCCTGGCAGCGATTGAAAACATTATCGGGATCAAAGATGCAACTAATGATGTGGAGCGCGGGCGCGACCTGATTGAACGAAGCCCTGATGAATTCTTGGTGTTTTCCGGAGAGGATGGTACGGCCTGCCGATTGATGCTGGCCGGGGGGAATGGCACGATATCAGTGACTGCCAATGCCGCACCCAACTTGATGCACAGGATGTGCACGGCGGCGGTCTCNGGTGATGCCGACCAGGCGAGCGTTCTGGATGAGCAACTCGGCGACCTTCATGCGGCCATGTTTTTCGAATCTAACCCGATTCCGGCCAAGTGGGCAGTTCAGCAGCAGGGGCTGATCGGTTCGGGTATCCGGCTGCCTCTGATACCGCTGTCCGATCAGTATCATGACAGTGTGCGAGCCGCGATGAGTAAGGCAGAAGTGGTCTAACTGCTGTGCCTGTGGGCCTTCTACCAGGAGCTGGGAATCTGTGAACAAGGGAAAAGAACTGTATTCAGGTAAAGCCAAATCCCTGTACCTGACAGACGACCCTGAACGACTCATCATGGAGTTCCGGGATGACACTTCACGNTTTGACGGTGAAAAGATCGAGAAACTCGATCGAAAAGGCATGGTCAACAACCGGTTCAATGCATACATAATGGACCGGCTGCATGACGATGGAATCGCCAATCATTTCGAGGAACTGTTGAGCAACACCGAGTCGTCGGTCAGACGGCTGGACATGATTCCAGTCGAGTGTGTCGTTCGAAACATCGCGACGGGTTCGNTGTGCAAGCGCCTGGGTGTGGAGGACGGTTTGGACCTGGAGCCCCCGACTTTTGAGTTCTTCCTTAAAGATGATGCCCGACATGACCCGATGATCAATGAGTATCACATCCAGTCTTTCGGCTGGGCGACGCCAGAAGAAGTGCGCTCTATGCAGGAAAAGACCTTCAAGGTCAATAACATCCTCGGTTCGCTNTTTGCCGACGTCGGTATCATTCTGGTCGATTTCAAACTCGAGTTTGGGCGCTGTAACGGTGATCTGCTGCTGGGCGATGAATTTACGCCCGATGGGTGTCGTCTGTGGGACGCTGAGACCCGCAAGAAGCTCGACAAGGATCGCTTTCGACGTGACCTCGGTGATGTGGTAGAAGCCTACGAAGAGGTCGCCCTGCGGCTGGGAGTCGAACTCGATTCCCCTGTCGCTGCCTCAAGCTGAAACCCGGGTACGCCCCGCTGTGCTGATCCTAGAAGGGGGATCGGCTGCTTCGGGGTTTCGTGTCCNGNAGATTCTCNCCGAGGTCCGTAGCCAGTTANCCGGGCTCANCGCTCTNAGCGGGCGGTACNTGCANGTCGCNGCNCTGGCTGATCCNTTCCCGCCCGATCAGCTTTCTNAGCTTCGCTATCTTCTGGACTATGGGCAAGACCCCGGCGACCCCGATGGTGATATCGAGGTCCTGGTCATGCCGCGCCCGGGCACGGTCTCACCCTGGTCGACAAAAGCGACAGATATTGCCCATCGATGTGGGCTTGCAGATGTCATCCGCCTGGAACGCGGTGTGTCGTGGCAGGTCCAGGGCAGCGTCACGGTCGAGGATTTGATAGAGACGCTCGGGCCGCTGCTGCATGACCAGATGACTGAATCTGTTTTCCTCGGGCGCGACCGCCTGGTTGAGATTTTTCAGCCCGCTGAGTCAGCGCCGCTTGAGTGGATTGATCTTGTTCACGGAGGTAGGGAAGCACTCGCTTCGGCAAATGTCACTATGGGCTTTGCGCTGTCGGAAGAAGAGATCGATTATCTTGTGAGCGAGTACCAGCGCCTGGGGCGAAATCCAACAGATGCCGAGTTGATGATGTTCGCACAGGTCAACTCCGAGCACTGCCGGCACAAGATCTTCAATGCCCGGTGGACCATCGACGGGGAAGAAAAGCCCGATTCTCTTTTCGGCATGATCCGCACGACCCACGAGCGCTTTGGTTCGTCCACACTGGTTGCCTACCACGATAATTCCGCAGTCATCGAAGGGCCGGCCGGTTGCCGGTTTCTGCCCGATCCCCAGACCGGTGAGTATTGCCGCCTGGCTGAGCGCTTGCACATTCTCGGCAAGGTCGAGACCCACAATCACCCGACGGGAATCTCACCGTTTGCCGGTGCTGCGACAGGTTCCGGTGGTGAGATCCGGGATGAGGGCGCAACCGGCCGTGGCGGCAAACCCAAAGCGGGGGTTACTGGATTCTCGGTCTCAAATCTGCGACTACCGGAGTTCGGCATGCCGTGGGAGGTGCCAGAGCAATCCTCTCCAAGGCAGGCTAGACCCCTGCAGATCATGCTCGAGGCGCCAATAGGCGGGGCGGCTTTTAACAACGAATTCGGCCGTCCCAACATCGGTGGCTACTTTCGGACCCTCGAAGTGCCGGGTGCCAGTGACAGTGAGGCGTTCCGCTGGGGTTATCACAAGCCGATCATGCTGGCCGGCGGCATTGGAAATGTTCGGGCCTGCCACATTCACAAAGAGAAGATATCGCCCGGGGCCTGTTTGATTGTCCTGGGCGGCCCGTCAATGTTGATCGGCCTGGGCGGTGGTGCCGCGTCCAGTATCGATTCGGGCCGTAGCACCGAAGCATTGGACTTTGCTTCGGTTCAACGGGGCAATGCCGAGATGCAGCGGCGCTGCCAGGAAGTGATCGACAGTTGCATCTCGTTAGGTGCCGATAGCCCTATCATCAGCATTCACGACGTCGGCGCGGGAGGGCTGTCCAACGCCCTGCCGGAACTGGTCCAGGACTCAGGACTAGGCGGATATTTTGAGCTGGATGCGATCCCCACTGATGAGCCTGGAATGTCACCGATGCAACTGTGGTGCAACGAAGCACAGGAGCGTTATGTGATCGCGGTGTCGTCCGATCGTATTGACCTTTTCGAGTCCATTTGCCGCCGCGAACGCTGCCTTTACAGTATGGTCGGCGAGGCCACTGAAACCAGATCGTTACGCTTGGAGGCCGGTGCAAAAACCGTTGCCGAGATATATGGCCAACAGACCGGGTCGACGGATCCTATTGATCTGGAGATGGATGTGTTGTTCGGTAGTCCCCCGCGCATGCACCGGAAAGTAGCCCGGAAACAGCCAGATTATCCGGGCTTGAGTCTCGATGGGGTCGACCTTGACGATGCTGCCCGTCGCGTTCTGAGACTGCCGGGCGTTGCCGATAAGACTTTTCTGATCACCATCGGAGATCGGAGCGTGACGGGCCAGGTCGCCCGCGATCAGATGGTCGGGCCCTGGCAGGTCCCCGTCTCGGATGTTGCTGTAACGGCAGCGGGGTTTGAGGGTTACGCCGGGGAAGCCATGGCACTGGGTGAGCGCGCGCCCATCGCGCTTGTGAACCCTGTTGCAAGTGCCCGAATGGCAGTGGCGGAAGCGATCACCAACATCGCGGCAACTACGGTTGAAAGCCTTTCCGATGTAAGACTGTCGGCGAACTGGATGGCGGCTGCTGGCCACCCCGGGGAAGATGCCGCCTTGTTTGATGCCGTACAGAGTGTGGCGATGGAGCTGTGCCCGCAACTGGGGATCTCAATTCCGGTCGGAAAGGACTCGATGTCGATGAAGACGGTATGGCAGGCCGCTGAGAAACGCTACAGCGTGGTTGCGCCTTTGTCCCTTGTGGTCACTGCATTTGCTCCGGTGGTGGATACCCGTTTGACGCTGACCCCGGTTCTGCGGACCGACCTGCCAACGAAATTGCTGCTGATCGATCTCGGCCAGGGTCGCAACCGGCTGGGTGGGTCGGCGCTGGCACAAGTGTTTGGCCAGGTAGGGCGCGAGGCACCTGATCTGGATACGGCTGAGCACTTGAAAGAGTTTTTTGTGGCTACCCGGAGACTGATGGCCGAAGGCCAGATCCTCGCCTATCACGATCGCTCGGATGGTGGTCTTTTTGTCACATTGTGCGAGATGGCATTCGCCAGTCGTTGTGGCCTGGAGATCGACCTCAGCCAGACTGACGATGTGGCTGGTGTGCTTTTTGCGGAGGAGGCGGGCGCCGTGATCCAGGTCAGGCGGGAAAACGTCGACGATGTGATGGGGCTTATTAAGGATAACGGCCTGGGAGATTGTGTCCGACTTCTAGGCGGAGTGAGTACCGCGCATGGCGATGTCAGGGTCAGCGCTTCCGGCCGGCTTGTCTTTTCTACACCCAGGGTGGATTTGCACAGGGCCTGGTCCGAGGTGAGTTGGCGGATGCAGACGCTGCGCGACAATCCGGACTGTGCCCTTGAGGAATATGACCGCCTGCTCGATGTCGAAGACCCCGGGTTGCACGATACCGTGACGTTTGATCCCGTTCAAAACCCTGCGACTCGGGCCATACTGTCCGGCAATCGGCCCAGAGTTGCCGTCCTGCGCGAACAAGGGGTGAATGGCCAGTTAGAGATGGCAGCGGCTTTTGACCGGGCAGGTTTCTCGGCGATCGATGTGACCATGAGTGATTTGACTGAAGGTCGTCATCAACTGGATGCGTTTCAGGGATTTGCCGCCTGCGGTGGATTCTCATTTGGTGATGTTCTAGGTGCAGGACAGGGATGGGCGAAGACGATCCTTTTGGATCCTGCACTGAAGGACATGTTCGAGGCCTTCTTCAATCGGCCCGATCGATTTGCGCTCGGGGTATGTAATGGCTGCCAGATGTTCGCAGCCCTGAAGTCACTGATTCCGGGTGCGCAGCGTTGGCCGGTGTTCGAACGAAATCTCTCCGAACAGTACGAGGCACGGCAGGTGATGGTGGAGATACTGCATTCCGATTCTGTTTTGTTGAGTGGCATGGCAGGCAGTCGTTTGCCGATCGTGGTGGCCCATGGGGAAGGGCGTGCCACTTTCAACGGGGCGACAGATTTAGGCGAGTTGTCCGCTTCGGAACAGATCGCGCTTCGCTATGTAGACAACTACGGGGGGGTCACGGGGGTTTATCCATTCAACCCTAACGGTTCGGTAGCAGGCATTACCGGACTGAGTGCAGCCGGCGGGAGGGTGACCATTATGATGCCTCACCCGGAGAGAGTATTTCGCACCCTCAACAATTCCTGGCACCCTGAGGAGTGGGGAGAGCACAGCCCGTGGTTGCGCCTGTTTCAGAACGCCCGGGTCTTCAGCGACTGAGGGGTGCGTTCACATCTCGGCGTAGGCGGGCCCACCACCCCCTTCAGGGGTGACCCAGGTGATGTTCTGGCTTGGATCCTTGATATCACAAGTCTTGCAGTGGATACAATTTTGCGCATTGATCTGAAACCGTTTGCCGTTCTCGTCATCGACGATCTCATAGACCCCGGCCGGGCAGTAGCGCTGGGCAGGTTCCTGCCAGCGGCTCAGGTTGACACCGAGCGGAACGTTTTCATTGGCAAGCTTCAGGTGCACGGGCTGATCTTCTTCGTGACTGGTGTTGGTCAGAAATACTGACGAATTTCGGTCAAAGGTCAGTACGTTGTCAGGTCTGGGGTATTCGATAGGTGAGAACTCGCTAGCGTCCTTCAGAGATCCGTGGTCCGTGCTGTTGTCCCGCAACGTGAAGGGTAGTTTGCCGCGGAACCAGTTCTGGTCCAGATAGTTAAAAGCCCCCCCGGCATAGGTGCCGAACTTGTGCAGTGCAGGGCCGAAGTTCCGTGAACTCTTAAGCTCGGTGTACAGCCAGGAGATATCGACGTTGCTCTGGTAGTGCGTGTGGTCCTTGCCGCCCGGATCGCCGTCGGTGAGTACACCGAATATCGTCTCGGCTGCAATCATGCCCGATTTCATTGCGGTGTGGGTGCCCTTGATCTTCGAGAAGTTCAAAGTTCCGGCGTTGCAGCCGATAACGAAGCCGCCCGGCACGGACATTTTGGGCAGCGAGTTGAAGCCGCCTTTGGTGATCGCACGGGCACCATAGCTGATGCGCTTGCCACCTTCGAGGTAGTGTCTGATTCTGGGGTGTGTTTTGTACCGCTGAAGCTCCTCGTATGGGCTGAGAAATGGCTGCTCGTAGTTCAGATCTACGATCAGCCCCAGTGACACATGATTGTCCTCAAGGTGATAGAGAAAAGACCCCCCGGTTGCGCTGTTTTCGCTGAGCGGCCAGCCTGCACCGTGAACAACGAGGCCGCGCTCGTGCCTCGCAGGGTCGATCTCCCAAAGTTCTTTCAGGCCGATGCCGTAATGCTGCGGTGATTTCTGGTGATCCAAAGCATACTGTTCTATCAGCTGCTTGCCGAGATGGCCCCGACAGCCCTCTGCGAACACGGTGTATTTGGCATGCAGTTCCATGCCGGGCTCGTAAGTTCCTTTTCGCTCACCAGAGGCCGATACCCCCATCTCACCGGTCGCCACGCCTTTGACGGCACCCAGTTCGTTGAACAGGATCTCACTGGCAGGAAATCCAGGAAAAATCTCGACCCCCAGAGATTCCGCCTGTTCCCCGAGCCAGCGCGCGACCTTCCCCAGGCTGACGATGTAGTTACCCTCGTTATGCATCGTTTTTGGGATCATGAAGTTAGGAACCTTGATGGCTTTCTCTGCATTTGTGTAAAAGTACACCTCATCCCGGGTCACAGGGGTGTTGAGGGGTGCTCCATCTGACTGCCATTGCGGAAACAACTCATTCAAGGCGGTGGGCTCGATCACTGCCCCGGACAGGATGTGGGAGCCCACTTCGGAACCTTTTTCCAGCACAACCACGCTCAGTTCGCGTTCATTCTGCTGGGCCATCTGCATCAACCGGCAGGCGGTCGAGAGCCCGGCGGGTCCGGCGCCCACAACCAGCACGTCCACTTCCATAGATTCGCGTTCAATCGGTTCGTTGTCGTCGCTCATGGGTATAAAGGCTGTTCCTGGGAGTATCTCTAATTGCGTAGGGTAACCCTCAGCTGTCTGACATGGAAGGCGGGTAAGTGATGAATTCTGTTATAAATCAGGCATTGGCTCACTGGGCAAGCAACTATTTGGGAATAAATAAATGAATCTGAACAACGAAACCGCACTGGTGACAGGTGCAGCGTCTGGTATGGGTGCCGCAACCGCTGAGGCCCTGGCGGCACGCGGTGCACGGGTGGCGATATTGGATCTCAACGAGGCCGCAGCCAAAGCAGCAGCGGGGAAGCTCGGCGGAGTGGGCATTGGATGCGACGTGTCTAACGCAGATTCGGCGGCCGCTGCCCTGGATGAGGCAGTGGAGGCTCTTGGAGCACCCCGGGTGGTTGTCAGCTGTGCTGGAATCGCCCTGGCATCGCGCATTGTCGGTCGTGAAGGCCCGCATGATCTGGCGGCCTACCAGCAGGTGATCAACGTCAACCTGATCGGCACATTCAATATTCTGCGGCTGGCCGCGGCCCGGATGATGGATCAGGAGACGGTCTCCAAGAGCGGTAGCCGCGGAGTGATCATCAATACCGCCTCGGTCGCGGCCTACGAAGGGCAGGTCGGCCAGGCCGCTTACAGTTCGTCCAAGGGCGGGGTGGTGGCGCTGACCCTGCCCGCGGCCCGGGAATTAGCACAGTTCGGCATACGGGTCATGACCATTGCTCCAGGCCTGATCAGGACGCCGATGCTGGGAGGCCTGCCCGAGGAGGTACAGGAAAGCCTCGGCAGCCAGGTGCCGTTTCCCAAGAGACTGGGTCAGCCCGAAGAATTTGCCAGCCTGGTTGAGCACATTGTCGACAATGAAATGCTGAATGGCGATGTGATCCGCCTTGACGGGGCGATCCGCATGCAGCCCCGCTAGACATTTGTCAGGCCTTGTCGGAATCCAGACAATGACCACACAGCAGGTGTTTTTGTTTGTGCTGTTGCTAGCAGTGTTTGGCATGCTTCTGTGGGGGCGTGTCCGTTACGATCTGGTTGCTTTTGCCGCACTGGTGGTGGCGACCGTCGGTGGGGCGGTACCAACCGAGCAGGCTTTTGTGGGATTCGGCCACCCTGCTACGGTGATCATCGCGCTGGTGCTGGTCGTCAGTCGCGGCCTCGCCAATTCCGGGGCCGTCGAGATGCTTGCGCGTTACGTGATTCGTGGAACGCTCAGCGTAGGTTCCCACATCGGGATCATCGCCGCAGTGGGCGCGGCTTTGTCGGGTCTGATGAACAACGTTGCTGCGCTGGCTCTGCTGATGCCTGTCGACATGGAGGCGGCCGCGAAGGCAAAGCGCAGTCCTGCCCTTACCTTGATGCCCTTGTCGTTTGCGACGATCCTGGGCGGGATGGTTACTTTGATCGGGACACCGCCGAATATTGTGGTGGCGACGTTCCGTGGGGAGGCGCTGGGCGAGGCGTTCGGCATGTTTGACTTTGCGGCAGTGGGGCTGGTGGTAGCGTTGGTGGGGGTTCTTTTCGTAGCGCTGGTCGGTTGGAGACTGCTGCCGGTTGAAAGACGGCAATACAACGTACGTGAGGAGCTTCAGGATCTCGAGGGTTACGTCGCCGAGGCCAGAGTGCTGGAGGACAGTGCCATTGCGGGTGAGCGGTTGCGCGACCTGTACCCGATGGCCGAAGAGCATGACGTTGCCCTGCTGGGCCTGGTCCGAGCGGGTAAACGCCTTCCCGGTTTTGCCCGCCGGGAAACGGTTCGCGCTGGTGATTTCGTGGTGATTGAAGGGGCCGCTGCCGCTATGGAGAAGTTCGTGGGGACTGCAGGCCTCGAATATGCTTCGGCCGGTGGGAAAACGGCTGTGCTTTCGGACAATCAGATCTTGCTGGAGGTCGTGGTGCCGGACGGTGCCAGGATCCAGGGTCGATCGGCGATGGATCTGCGGCTTGCGTACCGCCAGGGAGTCATGCTGCTGGGTGTATCTCGCCAGGGGCGGCCGTTTCGGGATCGTGTCCGCCGGCTGGAGATCGAGGCTGGGGATATTCTTCTTCTTTCAGGCCCTGAGGACCGACTGCCCGAGGTGGCGAGCTGGCTGGGTTGTCTGCCGCTGGCAGAGCGGGGGCTTCAGCTTTTACAACGGGACAAGGCCTGGCTGGCAATCGGACTTTTTGCGGGCGCGATCACGTTGGCTGCGACTGGTCTTGTGTATTTACCCGTTGCGCTGGCCGGGGCCGCATTACTTTATGTGCTGCTGGGAATTGTGCCGGTCACCCAACTGTATGACTCGGTTGAATGGCCAGTGATTGTGCTGCTGGGGTCACTGATACCGATCGGTGCCGCGTTGGAATCGAGTGGCGCCACGAACCTGATTGCCGGGCTGATCATCAACATAACCGATGGTCTCCCGGTGGTTGCGGTGCTGGTGATCATCATGGTGGTCACAATGACTCTGTCGGACGTTCTCAACAATGTCGCAACCGCGTTGATCGCAGCGCCGATCGCGGTGAACGTCGCTACTGCCTTGAATGTTAGCCCGGATCCGTTTCTGATGGCGGTTGCGGTGGCCGCCTCTTGTGCGTTTTTGACCCCTATCGGACACAAGAACAACACGATCATCATGGGGCCCGGAGGTTACCAGTTTGGTGACTATTGGCGCATGGGACTGCCGCTGGAGTTGATTGTCGTTGTCGTCGGCGTTCCCGCGGTTCTCGTATTCTGGCCGCTATAAAAAGGTAGATGTGGGTAATCGGACCATCATCTGGTTCGAAGCAGGGGCGGCTTAGCCTGGCGTTGAATTGCCAGAAGCGGTCGGCTTGACAGTCAGGGCGTTTGGAACCGTGCTGGATGGCTTTGACGGAGCTTTTTCGTCTACACTGGCTAGGTTGTGACCGAGCCCGCCGATCGCCTCCGTCAGCGCATCCGAGATCACCAGCAGGCCGAAGAATCCGAGCGAGTGGCGGAACTGTTACAGACGCTGCACGTGAGCCTCGCGAATCGGCAATCGATCCGACGGGACGCGGTCCGGCAGGTGCGCCTCGTTCGAATGAACGCCCCACCGAACATAATGGAGGCGTTTCTCACCGAATACGGGCTGTCTACGGTAGAGGGCATCGCAATGATGTGCCTCGCCGAAGCCCTTCTGCGAGTCCCCGACAGCGTTACAGTCGATGCATTGATCGAAGACAAGATCGTTCCGGGGGACTGGGGTCGTCATCTCAGCCATTCCGCCTCTACTCTGGTCAACGCGTCGACCTGGGCGTTAATGCTGACGGGTCGTCTGCTCGAGCATGACGAGCAGAACAGTATTGCCGAGACGCTTCGTTCGG
>PBDS01000031.1 GCA_002718155.1 Pseudomonadota bacterium | reverse complement strand
TGGGCATCGAATTCTAAATACGCCTTTCTGGGCGCCATGCGGGCGGCGGCACAGATCGTCGCCTATGAAATTGCCATGGGGTTTGCCCTGGTCGGTGTGCTGATGGCGGCCGGTAGTCTGAATCTCAGTGCCATAGTACTTGCCCAGTCGGGCGGTATTCACCAGTGGTATTTCATTCCATTACTGCCTCTCTTCCTGGTCTACCTGATTTCTGGTGTTGCTGAAACCAACCGTGCTCCGTTCGATGTGGTAGAAGGAGAATCGGAGATCGTAGCTGGGTTTCACGTGGATTATTCCGGCATGGGTTTTGCGCTGTTCTTTCTTGCCGAATACGCAAACATGTTGTTGATTTCTGCATTAACTGTGCTGCTGTTCCTTGGTGGGTGGAACCCACCCCTGGATGTGGCACCTTTCATCTGGGTGCCGGGTTTATTTTGGTTCATGGGCAAACTTTGTGCAGTGGCCTTCCTTTTTCTGTGGTTTCGGGCAACCTTTCCGCGCTACCGTTATGACCAGATCATGCGCCTGGGCTGGAAGGTGTTTATACCTATTACGTTGATCTGGATCGGTGTCATCGGCTTTGCCAGATTCTTTACCCCGTTCGGGGGCATTTTTCGATAGCGATCAGAATGCAATTTCCACTCAGAAACGTGTTTCAAACCTGGTCTCTCACTGAACTGTTGAGAGGTTTAGTCCTGACGGGAGGGTATTTCTTCAGACGCAAATTCACCATTCAATATCCGGAAGAAAAAACGCCAAAATCACCGCGTTTTCGTGGGCTCCATGCCCTCAGACGCTATTCGAATGGGGAAGAACGTTGTATCGCCTGCAAACTCTGTGAGGCGGTCTGTCCCGCCCTCGCGATTACCATTGAGTCGGAAGAGCGTCGGGATGGCACCAGACGAACCATCCGCTATGACATAGATCTGTTCAAATGCATCTACTGCGGATTTTGCGAGGAGGCCTGCCCGGTTGATTCCATCGTTCTCACCGGTATCGATGAATACCATTTTGAAACCGGGGAGTCCGGTGTGGTGAGCAAGCTGGATCTGCTTTCCCTGGGAGATCGTTACGAAAGCGACATTGCTGAGGCTCGTACTCAGGACGCACCTTACCGTTAGCAGCTGACAAGACCAAAGCAAGAAATGACCCTGTTATCGACCGTCTTCTATGTCCTGGCTGGGGTGCTGGTTGGTTCCAGCGCCATGGTGATTAGCGTCCGGAATCCTGTTAAAGCCGCCTTGTTCCTAGTTCTTTCGTTTTTCTCTGCAGCCTGTATCTGGATGACGTTGGAAGCAGAGTTCCTGGCTATAACACTGGTGCTGGTGTATGTCGGTGCTGTTATGGTCCTGTTTTTGTTTGTGGTGATGATGCTTGACATCGACATTGTACGGATGCGGGAAGGGTTCACCCGCTATCTGCCCCTTGGTGCACTTGTTGCCGGAATCATGATGGTGGAGATTGCTCTGGTGGTTATGTCCGGCCGTTTTGAACTGGACAATCTGGCACGCCCAGCCGGTCATTCGGCGGATTACAGCAACACTCGAGAACTGGGCCTGTTGCTCTACACGGACTATGTGCTTGCCTTCGAAGTTGCAGGGCTAATATTGCTGGTTGCCATTGTTGCGGCCATCGCGCTTACGCTCAGGCGTAGGCCAGAGACCCGGTACCAGAAACCATCCAAGCAGGTCAAGGTAAGGAAGTCAGATCGACTGCGAGTCGTCGATGTGCCGTCGGGTCCGAGTCAGGATAACGTCAAATGATCCCGCTCTCCCACTATCTAGTGTTGAGCGCCGTGCTGTTCGCGCTGAGTGTGATGGGGGTATTTTTGAATCGAAAGAATTTGGTGATCATTCTGATGGCGATCGAACTGCTCCTGCTGGCGGTCAACATCAACTTTGTCGCTTTTTCCTATTATCTTGATGATCCGGCCGGGCAGGTATTCGTGTTCTTCATTCTGACGGTCGCAGCAGCTGAAGCTGCAATTGGTTTAGCGATCCTGATTTTGCTTTTCCGAAATCGCCGTTCCATTAACGTTCAGGACCTTGATCATCTCAAGGGTTGACATTAGCTCCATGGAAACACTTTACCTTCTTATACCTATTTCGTGCTTGGCGGCTTCGGTCGTGGCTGGCCTGATGGGGCATTTGATCGGGAGGGTTGGAGCCCATCGCGTGACCATTGGCGCGGTTGGGTTGGCGCTGATTTTATCTTTGATCGTGACCCTTGATGTTTACAAGGGGAACACCTTTAACGGTAGCGTCTATACCTGGGGTATCAGTGGCGGGGTGTCTTTCGAGATCGGGTTCCTTATCGATCGACTGACAGCGCTGATGATGAGTGTGGTTACTTTTGTCTCACTGATGGTGCACATCTATACGATTGGATACATGCGCGATGACCCGGGGTACACCCGCTTTTTCAGCTATATCTCATTATTTACTTTTGCGATGCTGATGTTGGTGATGGCCAATAATTTTTTGCAGTTGTTTTTCGGCTGGGAAGCGGTCGGATTAGTATCCTATTTACTGATTGGCTTCTGGTACGACAGGGAATCTGCTATCGCGGCTAATCTAAAAGCATTTTTGGTAAATCGGGTTGGGGATCTTGGTTTTATTTTGGGAATCGCAGCCATTTTGTATCTTTTTGGAAGTTTGGATTATGCGGCAGTCTTCGCCAGCGCCCGGGATTACAGCGGCAACTCGGTGATCGGTCCTTTGGGTTTTGAATGGCAGTGGATGACGGTCGTCTGCCTGCTGCTTTTTGTCGGCGCAATGGGGAAATCTGCTCAAGTCCCACTGCACGTATGGCTACCCGATTCCATGGAAGGCCCCACTCCAATATCTGCACTGATACATGCCGCGACGATGGTTACTGCGGGGATTTTCATGGTCGCTCGTATGTCGCCGCTTTTTGAATTATCTACTACTGCGCTGTCCGTTGTGCTGATCGTTGGCGCGGTTACCGCGCTTCTTATGGCGCTCGTGGGCCTGGTCCAAAACGACATTAAACGCGTAGTGGCTTACTCGACGCTCTCCCAACTCGGTTACATGACCGTTGCGCTAGGAGTATCGGCATACTCGGTTTCGATCTTCCATCTCGCGACCCATGCTTTTTTCAAAGCCCTGCTGTTCCTGGCGGCTGGTTCGGTCATTATTGCGCTGCACCATGAGCAGGATATGCGGCGTATGGGAGGGCTTCGGCATTTCATGCCAGTCACCTATATTACGGCAGTCATTGGAAGTCTGGCTCTTGCCGGTATTCCACCCTTTGCCGGGTTCTTTTCCAAGGATGCGATAATCGAGGCCGTGGGCCATGCCAGCATCGCTGGCTCAGGTTTTGCCTATTTCGCGGTTCTCAGCGGTGTTTTCGTCACGGCGTTTTACTCCTTTCGGCTGGTCTTTATGGTTTTCCACGGGGAGTCCAGGGTGAGCGAGGATGTCCGCAGCCATCTACATGAGAGTCCCTGGTCGGTCACAGTTCCGCTCATACTCTTGGCGATTCCTTCGATTGTGGCCGGAATGCTCATGGTTGAAGGCGCATTGTCGGGGGGCCTATTCGGTGACTCGATAGAACATCGTGCAGTGGCTGGGGAGTCGGGGCACCCGAACGCGCTGGGACTTGTCCTGCACGGGTTTGCTGCTCCACCTTTCTGGCTGGCAGTGGCGGGCATTGCCCTGGCTTGGCTGTTTTATATTCGTTATCAGACGTTTCCAGGAATAGTCGCGTCCAGGTTGGCTCTCATCCATCAGATATTACTCAGAAAATATGGAATTGATGAGTTGTATCAGAGGGTGTTTGCATCGGGTGGCCGGTCAGTCGGCAACTTTCTATGGACGTTTCTTGACGTAAAGTTGATCGACGGAGTGGCTGTCAACGGCACGGCTAATCTCGTTGGTTGGATTTCAGGAATAGCCCGCAGACTGCAGACCGGTTATGTCTACCATTATGCTTTTGCAATGATCATAGGATTGGTCCTGCTCATGTCATGGCAGCTTTGGGTATGACAGTATTGGATCAACATACGTTGAGTCTCGTGATCTGGTTGCCTGTGCTCGGCGGCGTGCTGGTCCTTGCCTCAGGCGGTGACCGCAATGCACCTGTAGCACGCAAACTTGCGCTCGGTTTTTCACTGGCTACTTTCGTTCTTTCACTGTCTCTGTACACCGGCTTTGATGTTTCTAAATCAAGTATGCAGTTCATCGAACACTACAACTGGGTTGGTGCGCTGAATATCTATTACCATCTCGGGATCGACGGAATATCAATGCCGCTGATCCTGCTGACGTCGCTGCTAACCCTCATCGTTATCATCGCGGGGTGGGAGGTAATCCAAGATCGGGTTGCTCAATACCTGGCGGCGTTCCTGATCATGGAAGGACTTATGATCGGGGTATTCAGTGCGTTGGATGCAATCCTTTTTTATGTATTCTGGGAAGCTATGCTCATCCCCATGTTCCTGATAATTGGAATCTGGGGCGGCCCCAACCGAGTCTATGCCGCTGTTAAATTTTTCCTTTATACATTGTTAGGGTCTTTGCTGATGCTTGTGGCCATTGTTTATCTCTACTTTGCCACGGGCCAATCATTCAGCATACTGGATTTCCACACGGTGCCGTTGGGCTACTCGGTGCAGGTCTATCTCTTTTTGGCATTTTTTGCAGCTTTTGCAGTCAAGGTACCCATGTTTCCGGTCCATACGTGGTTGCCCGATGCCCATGTCGAGGCTCCAACAGGTGGCTCGGTAATTCTTGCGGCCATTACACTAAAGATGGGCGCCTATGGGTTCCTGCGTTTCAGCATCCCGATCGCGCCAGATGCGGCACACCACCTCGCGGGGGTGATCATCGGCTTGTCACTGGTTGCGGTGGTGTACATTGCGTTGGTCGCACTGGTCCAGCGCGATATGAAAAAATTGATTGCCTATTCCTCGATCTCCCACATGGGCTTCGTGACCCTCGGGCTGTTTATTTTTGACACGCAGGGTATGGAAGGTGCGATTGTTCAGATGATCTCGCATGGGTTTGTATCCGGCGCTTTGTTTCTGTGTGTTGGGGTACTCTACGACCGAGTTCACTCTCGCGAGATCTCTTCCTACGGGGGGGTTGTGAACACGATGCCTGTGTTTGCGGCCTTTTTTGTTTTTTTCGCGATGGCAAATGCCGGGCTTCCCGGAACTTCTGGATTTGTTGGGGAGTTTCTGGTGATTCTTGGTAGTTTTCGGACTAACGGCTGGTTTGCAGTGGTAGCAGGCACTACTCTGGTGCTCGGCGCCGCCTATACCTTGTGGATGGTCAAGCGAGTCGTCTTCGGTCCGGTAGCTAACGATAACGTCAAGGCGCTACTGGACATCAAAGGGAGAGAGAAGGTCGTCCTGGCTACCCTGGCTGCATGTGTGCTGGCACTTGGGGTGTTTCCGCTCCCGCTCTTGGAGGTGGTACACGCATCGGTCGAGAATCTTCTTCAACACGCGGCACAGACAAAACTCTGATGAGCCTGGCTACCGTAGACATCATGGTCGTTCTGCCCGAGATCGTCATCTCAGTCATGGCTTGTCTTGTTCTTGTGCTGGATCTTTACCTGCCTGCGCGGTTTCGAATGCAAACTGGCTTCGTCCTGACATTGGCGATATTGCTGGCGGCTACTCTGATTATATTGTTCAGTTCAGTGTCGGACTCGGTGGTCGGGCTCAACGGCATGGTGGTCAAGGATCGTATCTCGGACTTGCTTAAATGTGGAATCTGCCTCATTAGCGCGGGTGTCTTTCTGTACAGCCGTCGTTATGCAATTGAGCGGGGGTTCTGGCGAGGTGAATATCTTGTTCTTGGTCTTTTTGGTGTCGTTGGTATGATGATCATGACGTCTGCAAATCACCTGCTGACGGTTTACGTGGGTGTGGAACTTCTCGCCCTCTGCCTGTACGCGATGGTCGGAATGCAGCGAGATTCTGTTTCTGCATCTGAAGCGGCCATGAAGTTGTTCGTGTTGGGCGCGTTGGCCTCTGGTGTGCTGCTCTATGGAATGTCTCTCCTATACGGACTCACCGGGACGCTAATGATCAGTGATATCAGTGTGGCGGTGACCCGTTTCGGGCCGCCCGATCTACCTCTGCTACTCGCGTTGATCCTTGTCGTTGTCGGGTTGCTTTTCAAGATTGGGGCCGTGCCATTTCATATGTGGGTGCCTGATGTCTATGACGGTGCACCAACGTCGACAACCCTGTTTATTGCGGCGGCCCCAAAACTAGCAGCCTGCGGTATGATTCTACGATTGTTGGCCGAAGGTCTGGAGGGGCTTTTCCAAACGTGGCAAGAGATGCTGATTGCAGCATCTTTGTTTTCTATTGTTCTCGGTAACGTAGTTGCTATTGCGCAAAAGAACATCAAACGCATGCTTGCCTATTCTGCGATCTCTCACATGGGCTTCTTTCTGTTGGGGATCCTATCAGGAACTGCCTTAGGCTATTCAGCGGCGTTGGTCTACATTCTCATATACGGTGTGATAACTCTCGGTGTCTTCGGCGTGATACTTGGCCTGTCGAGAAAAGGCGCAGAAGCCAATCAGATAGAGGACTACAAAGGTCTGAATCACACTCACCCATGGCTCGCTTTTTTGATGCTGCTGTTGATGTTCTCTCTGGCTGGTGTGCCGCCGACGATCGGCTTCTACGCCAAATTATCGGTCTTACAGTCGGTTATAAAAGCGGATCTGGCCTGGGTGGCAGTTGTCGCAGTGATATTTGCGGTCATTGGGGCGTTCTATTACTTGAGAGTCGTCAAGATCATGTATTTCGAATCACCGGCGGATAGCGGTGAAATTCAACTCAATTGTGGAAACTCGCAACGACTGGTCCTCTCGTTGAACGCCCTTGCGGTCGTCGTCGCTATGCCCTGGATCGGGATACTGGTCGATATCTGTAACCAGGCAGTGGCATCGCTTTAGTAACCGGTATTGGCTATAGGCGTCTCTGACTCAATGTTTGGAAACGAGTCGGCCGCGGTCCGTAAGCCTGTCCTAAAGCATTAATGAGCGACAGAAAACAAGGCCTCTGTGGTAAAATATAACGCTCTTGTGGGGCGATTGACCTACCCGAGATCAAGCGAAAACCAGACCCCTACGGGGGTCTTTTCTACGTCGAGACTTAATNCCAACTCCNCGTTTATGGCCTGNAGNTAATGAATGAAATAGCGAAAGAGACAATTGCCGCCAACCTGGAGCAGGAGATGCGGCAGTCTTACCTTGATTACGCGATGAGCGTTATCGTAGGCAGAGCGTTGCCCGATGTGCGTGACGGCCTAAAACCGGTTCACCGGCGGGTTCTGTATGCAATGTCGGAACTCGGCAATGACTGGAACAAACCCTANAAAAAGTCTGCCCGGATCGTGGGAGATGTGATCGGTAAATACCACCCACATGGCGATAACGCTGTTTACGACACGATCGTCCGCATGGCGCAGCCATTTTCACTGCGTTACCCGCTGGTCGATGGTCAAGGTAATTTTGGTTCAGTCGATGGGGACTCTCCGGCTGCGATGCGCTACACCGAAATCCGGTTATCCAGACTGGCTCACGAGTTGCTGGAAGATTTAGAAAAAGGCACCGTCGACTTTCAGGCCAACTACGACGAGACCGAGACTCAGCCGGTCGTTCTGCCAGCAAAAATCCCCAATCTTCTGGTTAATGGCTCATCCGGAATAGCCGTAGGTATGGCAACGAACATTCCGCCCCATAATCTGGGTGAAACGATCGACGCGTGCCTGCTGATGATCGACAATCCCGANGCCGGCCTCTCAGACTTGATCGAAATACTCCCGGGCCCCGATTTTCCCACCGCTGGAATCATCAACGGCACCGCGGGTATTCGACAGGCCTACGATACAGGCCGAGGGNGGATCTATGTCCGCGCCAGAGTCCGCATCGAGGAAATGGAAAACGGTAGTCGTTCAAGCCTTGTGGTCACCGAATTGCCTTATCAGGTTAACAAGGCGCGACTNATGGAGAAGATCGCTGAACTCGTCAANAATGGGAAAATCGANGGGATCAGTGGACTACGTGATGAGTCAGATAAATCCGGAATGCGAATGCTCATTCAGCTGAAGCGAGGTGAGGTGCCAGAGGTTGTACTTAATAATCTTTACCAGCAGACCCAGATGCAGAGCGTATTTGGTATTAACCTTGTTGGTCTGAGCGAGAACCAACCCAGATTGTTCAATCTGCGGGAACTGCTGGAGAGTTTTATACGCCACCGCAGAGAAGTTGTCACCCGGCGAACGATTCATGATCTGACGAAAATCCGAGAACGGGTGCATATTCTGGAAGGTCTAGCGGTGGCGCTTACCAACATNGACGTTGTTATCGCACTGATTAAAGCTGCTCCAGACCCGGCTTCTGCTAAGAGACAATTGATTGAGACCATGTGGGACGCGGGAATTGTCAGCGAACTGGTCGAATTGGCAGACCCCGAACGTGTCCGNCCGGAGACTGTCGGATCTGAGTACGGTTTGCAACCGGATGGGTACAGGTTAACTGTCGTTCAGGCNCAAGCCATTCTTGANCTTCGGCTGCATCGCTTGACAGGCCTGGAGAAGGACAAAATCGCAGACGAGTATCGAAAGAATTTGACTGTGATCAATCATTTGCTTGAGATCCTGGAAGATGCTTCCCGNTTGATGGGCGTTGTCAAGGAAGAACTCCTAGAGCTGCGGGAAAAATACAGCGACCCCCGCCGAACTGAGATCCTGACCAATCGATTGGATCTTGCCGATGAGGATCTCATCAACCGGGAAGACATGGTTGTCACCCTATCCCACGAAGGTTACGCCAAATCGCAACCGCTGACNGATTATCAAGCGCAAAGGCGTGGGGGTAAGGGTCGCGTCGCAACAAGGACCAAAGAGAATGACTTCGTCAAGTCGATGTTTGTTGCTCATTCCCATGACACTATCCTGTGTTTCTCAAATAGTGGCAAGGTCTACTGGTTGCGTGTTTATCAATTACCCCAAGCAGGAAGGCAAGCCAGGGGCCGACCTCTAGTGAANCTGCTGCCACTGGATCCTGACGANCNCATCACAGCATTTCTACCGTTTAACGGATACCCTGAAGGGCATCATGTTTTTATGGCTACAGCTGGGGGGATAGTAAAAAAATGTAATNTGGCGNATTTCTCCCGACCCAGGCCTTCCGGCCTCAGGGCGATCGTGCTTTCAGAAGATGACGAGCTGGTTGGAGTCGGCTTGACGGAAGGCAATTCTGACTTATTGTTGTTCAGTTGCAGTGGNAAATCNGTTCGTTTTTCTGAAACCGACGTGCGAGTGATGGGCAGAGGGGCTCGTGGGGTAAGAGGAATCGCGTTGAAAGGGGGACATCGCCTGATCGCTATGCTGACTGTTAAAGAACGAGACGTTTCCAAGGCGGTATTGACAGCGACTGCACGGGGCTACGGAAAGCGAACTGTATTGGCTGAATTCCCCCGCAAAANACGCGGAGGGCAGGGTGTTATAGCNATCCAGAACGGCATTCGCAATGGCAANGTCGTCGGTGCAGTTCTGGTCNCTGAGGAAGATGAATTGATGCTNATGACNGAGGGCGGTCGTCTGGTGCGCACGAGGGTAACTGAGATATCACTGCTTGGCCGAAACACCCAGGGCGTTCGATTGATCGACCTTTCGGAACAAGAGAGCCTGATCAGTGTTGGACTGATTGAAGAAGCCAAGGAGGATATAAAAGAAAATGGTGAGTGATACACTTTTCCCGTGTTCGATTAAGGAACGAGACTTCTAGTTCGCTATATCCCCCGGATCAAGCATGACTAAAGAAGCTGAAATAGAAACGCTTCGACGACAGATCGACGAGATAGACGCGGACTTGTTGGCTCTCGTCAATCGTAGAGTTCGATTGGCGCAGGCGGTCGGTAGAAAAAAAGCAAAAGGGGAAGACAAGGTCGTCTATCGTCCCGAGCGTGAAGCCTTGATTCTTGATCGAATCGTCAAGTTGAATCAAGGTCCTCTGCCCTCGGAGAAGATCGAATGGCTATTCAGGGAGGTCATTTCTTTGTGTCGGGCTGCCGAAGCCAAGCCCCTGGTAGCCGCACTAGGGCCTGCCGGGACGTATTCCGAATTGGCAGCTATCCGTCATTTCGGTCATGAAGTCGACGTTACTCTGGCAGCAAGTATTGACGAGGTGTTTCGACTCACAGAAGCAGATACCACTCAGTACGCTGTTGTACCTGTTGAGAATTCCACAGAGGGGGGGGTTGGCAATACCTTGGATAGGCTGCTTAATACGCCGTTGACAATTTGCGGTGAGATCGATTTTCGGGTGAGGCACTGTTTGTTAGGCCTTTCCGGAACCGCTGCCCCCAAGGCCGTTAGCGCACATCAACAGGCACTGGCTCAATGCAGACTCTGGCTTGATTTGAATCTGCCAGGAGTCGACCTCGTTTCGGTTCGGAGCAATGCCGAAGCGGCCCGCCAGGCCGCTGGCGATGCTGACTGTGTGGCGATCGCCTCCGAAGAGGCAGCCGACGCATATGGGCTGACGGTGCTTCATCGCAACATAGAGGATCAGCCGGGCAATTCGACACGATTCCTGGTCTTGGGACACCGCCGAGTCGAACGGACCGGAACGGACAAAACCAGCGTTGCGATATCGGTCCGCAACCGCCCGGGAGCCTTGCAGGCTCTTCTGGCGCCGCTTTCCGAGAATGATATTGATATGACAAGGGTCGAATCCCGACCATCTAGTACCGGGCTGTGGAAGTACATATTCTTTATCGACTTCGCTGGGCATGTGGGCGAACCTGCTGTTGCCAGAGCGCTGGCCGAAATAGAGGAACAGGCTGCTATGTTTAAGATCCTTGGTTCGTATCCGAAGAGCAGCTGATTGAAGATGGCCTTCGATCCGCTACGACAGGCAGTCCCTGGTGTCCAGGCCCTTGAGCCATATCAGCCTGGAAAGCCAAACGAGACAATTGAGCGTGAACTCGGAATCGGGCAGATCGTCAAACTGGCCTCTAATGAGAATCCAAGAGCGCCCCGATCGGTCATTGAAGCCATCTGCAAAGGGACAGGTGATACGCTCTCAAGGTACCCTGATGGCTCTGGTCACGTCCTCAAGGAGGCGTTAGCCGACAAGCTAGATGTGGCGTCGAATCAGATTACTCTGGGAAATGGTTCCAATGAGGTGCTGGAACTGCTGGTCAAGGCGTATGTAGGCCCGGGACAGGGTGTGGTGGTTTCCGAGCATTCCTTTGCTGTGTACAGCCTGGCCGCAAATGCCGCCGGTGCCGACCTAAAGACCGCGCCGGCGGCCAACTGGGGGCATGACCTGCAGGCAATGAGGTCGTTGGTTGACGATAACACAAAGCTGATTTTCGTTGCGAATCCAAACAACCCAACCGGCACGTCGGTGGGTCTAACGGAACTCTGTCAGTTTCTTGACAGCCTTCCCGATACCGTCATTACAGTTATTGACGAGGCCTATTTCGAATATTGTGCAACTCCGGATTTTCCGGACACCGTCCAACTTCTTAAACGATACCCTGCTTTGGTTGCCACCCGAACATTTTCAAAGATTTATGGACTTGCGGGGTTTCGAGTTGGCTACGGGGTTTCAAGCCCCGGAATAGCGGATATTCTGAACCGGGTCCGCCAGCCATTTAATGTCAACAGCCTAGCTCTGGCGGCGGCACGACTGGTTCTTGATGAACAGGAATTCGTCAGCCAAAGCCTTGAACTCAACGCTCAAGGCATGGCGCAGCTATGTGATGGCTTTTCTTCACTTGCTCTTCGTTGGATCCCTTCAGTAGCAAATTTCGTCAGCGTAAACCTACAGCGACCTGCCTTACCGGTATTCGAGGAAATGCTGCGGCAGGGGGTGATTGTCCGACCGATTGCAAACTACGGAATGCCTGAACATTTGCGGGTAACCATTGGTCTAGAGGAGGAAAACGNTATGGCTCTGAAAGCGTTAGGTAGCTCACTGGCGCAACAAGGAAATACGTGAAGGGCGGCAAAGAACACTCCAAGGGTATCGGTCGCTTATCGATCATCGGTGTCGGCCTGATTGGCGGTTCGTTGGCCAAGGCACTGAAAAAGGCTGATTTCGTCGGAGAAGTTATAGGATTTGGCAGGAGCGAAGCCAATCTTCGCCTGGCACTTGACCAAGGGGTAGTCGACCGCTGGACACTTGATCTGAATGAGGCCGTAGCTGGTGCTGATGTCATCATGCTGGCAACACCTGTGGCTGCTGCAGACCAACTACTGCCACGGATCTCGGCAAGTCTGCGGGACAATACGATTGTGACCGATGCCGGAAGCGTCAAGGGTTCGGTTATTGACGCGGCGGTCAGTGCATTCGGCGGGAGAATCAGTCATTTTGTCCCAGGGCACCCTATAGCGGGTGGCGAGAACAGCGGTGTCGGGGCCTCCTGTGTCGACCTCTTTCACCGGCAGAAGGTGATTCTGACACCGTTACCTTCCACAGGGACCTGGGCCCTTGAGTGTGTNCGGGAAATGTGGGAAACGACTGGGGCTTCGGTGAGCGAAATGGACCCGGATAGTCATGACCGTCTTCTTGCGCTTACCAGCCATCTACCCCATGCGCTAGCATTTTGCCTGGTGAATATGTTGGCTGACCAATCAAATGCCGACGAGTGTTATGAATTGGCCGCAAGCGGGTTCTATGACATCACTAGGATTGCTTCAAGTGATCCCGTTATGTGGCGGGATATTTTTCTGGGCAATCAAGATGCGGTACTTTCAAGACTCGCCGAGTACCGCGAAAGCATAGGNAATCTGATCAGATTGATCGAATCGGNAGACGCTGATGGTCTTCTGGCCGAATTTCGAAAGTCAAATATCAGCAGGTCTTTAATTCAAAGCCGGCGATCGACATGATGCGAATGTACTCTTGTCCGTGAGTTCATTTAGTGTCACTGGCAAGTGTTCCTTTAGTGGGAACATCCGTATACCNGGAGACAAATCCATAAGTCACCGAGCGGTGATTCTCGCCGCACTTGCCGACGGTGGATCTATAATTCACGATCTCCTGGAGAGCGCCGACGTCTTGGCAACGATAACAGCATTCCGACATCTCGGTGTCAGAATAGAAGGACCCAAAGAAAGTACGTTATGGGTTGATGGCGTTGGGATGAATGGTTTAAGCCCGCCGGGCAACAGATTAGATATGGGTAATTCAGGGACCGCAATGCGTCTCATGGCCGGAGTGCTCGCCGGCCAGCATTTTTCNACCACCCTGGTCGGCGATACATCACTCAGTCAACGACCAATGGGGAGAATTATTGAACCGTTGACCAGAATGGGTGCTAGCATCGGCAGTTCACCAGGTGGCACACCGCCACTTGAGATNCGGCCAGTAAACAAACTCCGGGGGCTCGACTATTCAGTCCCGATGGCCAGCGCTCAAGTCAAATCGGCGATTCTGTTAGCGGGTCTTTATGCTGACGGCACAACGTGTGTAAGGGAATCAGCGATTACAAGAGACCACACCGAACGGATGTTGGCCGGCTTCAAATACAGCGGTGGCCTTTATGAGCACCCTGCCATGGTCGAGGGAGGAGGCAGGCTGAGCGGNTGTGACGTTATCGTGCCAGGGGATCTATCATCAGCGGCATTTTTTNTGGTTGGAGCGACGATCTCGGAGGGATCTTCTGTCAGGTTGGAAAACATTGGTGTCAATCGAACACGTTCGGGTATTCTGGACATTCTAATAACAATGGGGGCAGATATCCGGGTTGAATCCAAACGAATGGTCTGTGGAGAAGAGGTGGCGGATCTGATCGTTCGACACAGNCCTCTGAATGGCATTTCGATCGATCCGGAGCTTGTTTCGNGATCCATCGACGAGTTCCCTGNTATAGCTATAGCCGCAGCGTGCGCAAANGGGAATACAACAATACGGGGTGCTGAAGAACTCAGAGTCAANGAAACGGACCGAATTATAGCCATCGTAAAGGGGCTCAAAGCGCTGGGTGTCCAGGTNGTTGANNTGGAAGACGGTATGGTTATTACGGGCGGTGAACTCCGCGGTGGTGATGTTCATAGCTACCAGGATCACCGCATTGCGATGGCCTTTTCCGTCGCTGGAGCAGCGACGAAAGGTAACGTCTATATAGAAGATTGCGGCAATGTTGAGACTTCTTTTCCGAACTTCGTATCAGAAGCGGCAGGGTCGGGATTGAATATAGTAGAACGATTTGGCGAATCGGNATGACTNATGTGCCGGTCCTGGCGATTGATGGCCCGGGTGGNTCCGGAAAAGGAACNATTGCCTTCAAGATTGCAACGGCCAGGAACTGGCANATCCTGGATAGTGGCGCACTTTACCGGGCCTTTTCTTTTGCCGCAGATCAAAACGGGGTATCACCAGGTGACACGAGGGCTCTTCAAGCGCTTTTTCGCACGATAGTTATCCAGTTTAAGATATCCAGTGGCAGCGAGCTTCGAGTGCAAGTCAATGGTACTGACGTTACGGAACAGATTAGGAGTGCTGAAGGTGGGGTTCTGGCCTCAAAATATGCTTCAGTACCAACCGTCAGGAACTGCTTGTTGTCAAGACAGAGGCAGGAGCGGAAAGCTCCTGGGTTAGTGGCGGACGGGCGAGATATGGGCACCGTCGTTTTTCCGGACGCAACACTTAAAATCTACCTGACGGCGAGCATCAGAGTAAGGGCAGAAAGGCGCTATAAACAGTTGAAGGGTAAGGGTTTTGATGTTAACCTTGCGCGCATTGAGCAAGAGGTGTCCNANCGGGACGACAAAGACAGTTCCCGGGCAGTATCGCCGATGAGGCCAGCTGAAGATTCCATCTTGGTCGATACATCAGATTTGAGGATCGCGGAGGTCGTGAAGAAGATTGACAGTCTGCTCGAAGANAGTTTGGAATTGATCCCCTGATTCCGATTCTACTTCCAGCGACCACCGCCTCGTTACGTGGCATCGCAAATCAACTGCCCANCAAGGGCCTGACTGCGTTGACCGAAATTCACTGCCAACGANGTACCTTTGGAACCTGATTCCTGGATAAAACNCACCATGTCAGAAAGTTTTGCCGAACTGCTCGAGGAGAGCTTCAAAAAGTCGCAAATGAACCCGGGCGCTGTCATCGAAGCGGAGGTAGTCGATGTCAATGGCGACTTCGTTGTGGTCAACGCGGGTCTTAAGTCAGAGTCTGAGATCCCAGCAGTCCAGTTCAGAGACTCCGAAGGTAATGTTTCGGTAACTGTTGGAGACCGTGTCGAGGTTGCAATCGAAACAGTTGAAGATGGTTTCGGTAATACCCGTCTCTCTCGCGAACGGGCCCGCAGAGTCAAATCATGGGAAGTGCTTGAGCAGGCTTTTGAGGCACAATCGATCGTCACAGGATTTCTAACCGGTAAAGTCAAAGGCGGATTTACCGTGTCTATCGATGAGGTNCGTGCTTTCCTCCCCGGATCNTTAGTNGACGTGCGNCCGGTAACGGATACNAACTTTTTGGAAAACAAGGAACTGGAATTTAAGGTCATCAAACTTGATCGAGCCAGGAACAATGTCGTCGTATCGCGAAGAGCCGTCGTAGAAAAGGAGATGGAAGCCGAGCGTGCTCAATTNCTCGAGAACCTGGAAGAAGGTCAAATTATNAANGGTGTCGTAAAGAACCTCACCGACTATGGAGCTTTCGTCAANCTGGGTGGCCTGGATGGTCTTCTTCATATAACGGATATTGCCTGGAAAAGAGTAAAGCATCCTTCCGAGGTGCTTTCGGTCGGCCAAGAGTTGGACGTTCGTGTNNTGAANTTCGATCGNGAGNGAAATCGGGTCTCACTGGGCTTGAAACAACTTGGAGAGGATCCTTGGTCTGATATTGCGAGGCGTTACCCGGAAAACACTCGGATCTTCGGGAAGATAACCAATTTAACTGACTATGGTGTTTTCGTTGAGCTCGAAGAAGGTGTCGAAGGGTTGGTTCANGTCTCGGAAATGGATTGGACAAATAAGAACGTGCATCCCAGTAAGGTCTGNCGCCTNGGTGACGAAGTCGAGGTCATGGTGCTGGAGGTGGATTCAGAAAGGCGTCGTATTTCCCTCGGCATCAAGCAGTGCACTGCCAATCCATGGGAAGAATTCGCTGCTACGCACAATCGCAACGACAGAATCACAGGGCAGATCAAATCAATCACTGACTTTGGTGTCTTCATCGGGCTTGAAGGTGGCATTGATGGCCTGATACACCTTAGCGACTTGTCCTGGGACCGTCCCGGGGAGGACATTGCCAGGGAATACAACAAGGGAGATGAGATTACAGCCGTCGTACTATCAGTAGATCCTGATCGGGAAAGAATCTCCTTGGGTATTAAGCAGGCGCAAGAGGATCCGTTCGGTGCGTACGTTTCGGCTAACCCTAAAGGAACCATCGTTAAGGGAACNGTAGAATCCGTAGATGCCAAAGGCGCGGTGGTAAGACTGGCAGAGGGCATTGAGGGTTACCTGCGGGCAGCTGAATTGTCCCGAAATTTTGTGGAGGACGCCCGCAACGCTCTGCAGAAGGACGCCGATATTGAAGCGAGGATAACGAGTATTGAGCGCAAAACCCGACGGATCACACTATCCGTGAAAGCGTTGGAGACAGAAATAGAAGGTCGTGCCATTGAAGAATATGCATCAAAAGGGTCAACTACCGTATCCCTTGGTGAGAAACTTATGGAGCAACTGGAAAAACAAGACCCTTGAGAGAAACAATTCCGACCTCAGGAGTCAACATGGACACCAGTAAAACGCAATCATATGACCAAGTCTGACCTTATTGATCACTTGACCCGTGTGCAATTGCATTTGTCACCGAGAGACATAGAATCGTCGGTTAATTCAATATTAGAGCACATGAGTCAGTCGTTAATTGAAGGTGATCGAATCGAGATCCGAGGCTTCGGTAGCATAGGGCTTCGTTACAGAGCGCCCAGACTTGGAAGGAATCCCAAGACAGGGGCAGCCGTACATGTCGATGCCAAATATGTCCCTCACTTCAAACCCGGCCGAATGCTTCGTGAGCGAGTCAACCATGGTCTATCAGGTGCGAGTCAACTCGTTACCTCTGAGAAGCCGACCACTGGATAGCGCGACGGCCTGCATAACGCATTTCTAGCTCTGATTTGTGAGAGTATTGCTTCTCGCCTTAGTTACCTTTCTCCTGCTCATATTGGGATCGACGTTCGCCGTCAGGAACCCACAGCAGGTCTCGATCGACTATTATTTTGGCCTGGGTTATCAGGGTTCTCTGGCTGGACTGATACTACTTTCGTTCAGCATCGGGGTGACTGTAACTATTTTGGCAATTGGTTGGCGGGTGGTGCGACTCAGACGGGCTCTCAACAAGGCCAACCGCGCTATCAGCCTCGAATGTTCGGAACAACCTGTTAGAAAAGTAACTGACACTCGGCAAAGGTAAATAACTTGGATCCGGTCTGGCTTCTTATATTCCTGCCCTTGGCGGCGGCTTCGGGCTGGTACGCTGCCAGGCATGGATGGCACTATCCGTCTGGCCCTGAAAAATTGCTTCCAACCACCTACTACCGGAGTCTCAACTATTTACTTAATGAACAGCATGACAAGGCACTGGACGTCCTGATTGAAGCATTAGAGGAACATGAGGAAACGATAGAAATTCAGTTGGCCCTGGGAAGTCTATTCCGGCGCCGAGGTGAGGTCGAAAGGGCAACACAGGTGCATCAGAATCTGGTCGCGCGCAGCGGTCTCGATCCGAAGCAGAGGCTGCATGGACTGTTCGAGCTTTCACAAGATTATTACAAAGCGGGCTTATTGGATCGAGCCGAAAACCTTCTAGTCGAGGTAACTGTCTCGACGGAATTTGCGGAGTCCGCTTATCGTCTGTTGGTACAGATCTATGAACAAGAAAAAGAGTGGGAAAGCGCGGTCGCTGCCGCATCAAAACTGAGTGAGGCCAGTGGAGATGACCTGACGGGTCTCATAGCCCAGTTTCTTTGTGAACTCAGCGATTCCAGCATGGCGGCAGGGAAATATCCGGAAAGCGAAACTCATATCAAAGAGGCTCTGCGGACGGACCCAGACTGTACGCGGGCGTTGATACAGTCGGGGAGGCTATATGCGATTCGAGGGCAGCACCGATCAGCGATAGGAGCATGGTCCAGGATCTCTGAAAGAAGGCCAGAAATGGTGGTCGACGTGGTAGACCTGGTCCGCAGTAGTTACGAAGCCCTCAATGTTAGAGATGGTTACCGACAATTCTTGGAATCGGGCCTTGAAAAGAATGATGACTTCAGATTGGTGCTTGCACTGGTTGAACTGCTGAATGATCTTGGTGAGACAGATGAGGCAAGAAACTACCTGGTGGATTGGATCCAGAAAAACCGNACACTCGAACCGTTATATAGNCTTCTTGAGANAGGCAGTAGTGAAGGAGCCAAATCNCCTNCAGTAGACCTTGNCCTTGTGANCCAGCTGGTTTCCAGCGTGGNCNCGGGTAAGGGTGGNTANGAATGNCGCCAGTGTGGCTTCAGAGCCAAGGCAATGCATTGGCAATGNCCAGGATGCAGAAGCTGGAATACCACTACACCGAGACGATGGGTGACNTAGCTACATCATTGTCCTTGNCCTTTCAAGCGACATATNACCATTGAAGTCGAAACCAAGCGGCATAAGAATTGCAGTTGCCACAAGGACAGTGGCACTTTTCTGAATCACAAACTCTACAAGGAGTGTAGACCATGCGAAATTTCAAATATTTGTCTCTAGCTGTTGGTAGTATTCTTCTCGCCGGCAGTGTTTTTGCGAGCCCCGTGGATATCAACTCTGCAAGTGCAGTCAGCCTTGCAGAAAATATTCAAGGCATTGGCCCAAAGCTAGCTCAGGCGGTCGTAGACTACCGGAAGGAGAATGGTCCTTTTTTGGCTGTAGAGCATCTTATGGGTGTTAAAGGCATAGGCCCTGCCATTCTTGAACGAAACCTCGACCAGTTGCTTATTGTCGAGCCGGTGGACGAAAAAGGTGGCGTTGAAGTTGCCAACTGATAAAATCGCTTCTGAATTGAGGACAGGGTGCCAGGGTGGCACCCTGTCCTTTGTATTGTGAAGAGAAGGCTATTCGGAGCAATCAGAATCAATGAAGGTAACTGTAATAGGGACGGGTTATGTCGGTCTGGTCAGTGGCACCTGCCTCGCGGACGCAGGCCATGACGTGCTATGCATTGATTCGGACAAAAGAAAGATCGAAGAACTGACTAACGGACAGATTCCTATATATGAGCCTGGTCTCGAGATGCTCTTGAAATCAAATATTGAAGCCCAACGGCTGACTTTTTCGACTGATGTAAACCACGGCGTGGGCAGCGCCGACATTATATTTATTGCAGTGGGAACACCTCCGAGTGAGGATGGTTCCGCCGACTTGTCCCACGTGCTTGAGGTGGCCAGGTCGATTGGCAAGGCGATGGATTCATCTAAGGTCGTCGCTACAAAATCGACTGTGCCGGTTGGCACAGGAGACTTGATTCGGGAGACTATTCAATCAGAACTCGATGCCAAGCACATCCGCATCCATTTTATGGTGGTGTCCAATCCGGAATTCCTTGCAGAAGGCGCCGCTGTCGCGGACTTTCAGAAGCCTGACAGGATCATAGTGGGGACTGACAGCCCGGAAGCTGGGGCACTGATGGAAGAGCTTTATGCGCCGTTTAATCGAAACAACAGGCGTTTATTGCGAATGGATATCCGATCAGCTGAACTCACTAAATATGCCGCCAACGCGATGTTGGCCACCAAGATCTCTTTCATGAACGAGATAGCAAATCTTTCCGAACAACTCGGCGCCGATGTGGAGTCTGTCAGACTAGGAATCGGGTCTGATCCAAGGATCGGCTATGATTTTATCTACCCCGGTTGTGGTTATGGTGGCTCGTGCTTTCCGAAAGATGTGCGTGCGTTGTTTAAGACAGCTCAAGATGTTGGCTACGACTGCCGACTGGTTGGTACTGTGCAGGAGATTAACGAGAAGCAGAAACTGGTGCTCGGATACAAGATCTTGGAAAGGTTCGGTGGCGATATAGAAAATTACAAATTCGCCATATGGGGGTTGTCATTCAAACCCAATACAGACGATATGCGAGAAGCGCCAAGCGTCGTGATTATCAATCAACTGCTTGCCGAAGGAGCAGACGTATGTGCGTTCGATCCTGTTGCGATGCCAGAGGCAGAGTCGATATTCCACGGAATACCAGGGTTCTCAACAGGAGCCTCACCGTACGATGTACTGGTGGATGCAGATGCCTTGGTCGTTGTGACGGAATGGAATGAATTCCGCGGGGCCGATTTTGAAAAAATGGGAGAGGTGATGAGAAAGAAAATGATATTTGACGGAAGAAACCTGTTTGATCCTAATCTAGCCAGTGAGCACGGATTCGAATACCGGGGAATTGGTAGACGTTTAGTTGATCATTAGCAAGTGCCCACAATCTGAGTTAAGGCGGTGCAACTGGAAAATTCCAACCAGTGTTCTATGACCGGAAAAATACTGATCATTGGTGATTCAATGCTCGACCGGTATTGGTCTGGCATTGTCGAGCGCATCTCTCCGGAGGCTCCGGTGCCAGTCGTGAGCATCGAAGAAATCACGGAGAGAGCAGGTGGTGCAGGTAATGTTGCTGCCAATGTTGCAGCTCTGGGTCGCGTGGGTCAGTTACTTTCAGTTGTCGGAGACGATGAATCGGGGCGGCGCCTTGCTGGTATTCTTGGGAAAGCGGGTGTTGATCGGTACTTGCACATTGATCCTCAAATGCGCACAACAGAGAAATTGAGGGTAGTCTCGAGAAATCAACAACTCATGAGACTCGATTTTGAGCAGGACCCCCATGGGGAGGTGTTAAAAAAGGTATTTGGGGACTATAGGCGTCTGATTGCCGATGCCTCGGTGGTCGTGGTGTCAGATTATGGTAAAGGGGCCGTTGAGAATATAGAGCTTCTTATAGAGTTGGCCAACGCCGCTAATGTGCCGGTCGTGGTTGATCCGAAAGGAGATGACTTTACCCGTTATCGGAGAGCTTCAGTAATTACTCCGAACCTAGCTGAATTCAAGGCCGTGGCTGGGCCGTGCGATTCCCCCACTATTTTTGAGGCTCGAGCTCGGGAACTGGTCAGAGACTTGGAGATAGAAGCACTCTTAATTACTCTGGGTTCGCAGGGAATGGTTCTTTACCTTGGGTCGGGTGAGAAGTATCAACAGGAGTCCGTTGCTCGAGAGGTCTATGATGTCAGTGGTGCTGGCGATACAGTCGTTGCCGCGGTCTCTGTCTCTATGGTTGAAGGGGTGGACTGGCCACGGATCCTCGAGTATGCCAATACGGCCGCTGGTATTGTCGTAGGGAAATTTGGGACAGCAGTGGTGTCTATGGATGAGTTGAAGTCACAACTCAAAAAAGGGCTGGATTAATGTATGTTGTAACGGGTGGCGCCGGATTTATTGGCTCAAACTTGGTAGAAGGTCTGAACAGGAGAGGAGAGGATGATATTCTGGTTGTCGATGAATTCGGCGATGCCTCTCAAGTTCGAAACCTAGCAGGTTGCCGGATCGCGGACTATCAGGATAAGGAAGACTTCCTGACGAATGTGGAACGATCTGGCCTTCCATCGGGTACATCAGCAGTATTTCACATGGGCGCGTGTTCGAATACTATGATCGAAGATAGTCGATATGTCTTAAAGACGAACTTCGATTATTCAAAGAAACTACTACTCGCGTGTGCAGATGGTAATGTGCCTCTGATCTACGCTTCCTCGGCAGCGGTATACGGCGGAGGAACATCCTTCATCGAAACCGAGCCCCACGAATATCCGTTGAATGTGTACGCTTTTTCAAAGCAACTCTTCGACAGTTATGTCAGAAAGGAAGCGGATAGGATTTCCTCACAGGTCGTTGCCCTGCGGTATTTCAACGTCTATGGTCCAAGAGAAACCCATAAGGCATCGATGGCGTCGATCGTTTACCAGATGTTTAAGCAATATTCTAAGCACGGCCGATTAA
>PBDS01000030.1 GCA_002718155.1 Pseudomonadota bacterium | reverse complement strand
CCTTTTTCTTGGTTGCTTTTTTCCGAGTTGCTTTCTTTTTTGCAGCCTTTTTCTTGGTTGCTTTTTTCCGAGTTGCTTTCTTTTTTGTAGCCTTTTTCTTGGTTGCTTTCTTTTTCGCTACGCGTTTAGTCGCTTTTTTCTTCGATGCTGCTCGTTTCTTCGTGGCCTTCTTTTTTGCCGCCATATTGAGTTCCTCTGCTAGGGTTGATGTAGGGTAGGTAGGACTGGTTACTGCCTGCCGGTTGTCAGCAGGTTACCGCTCGTCTCGGGTACTGCCTGACTACTAGTTTTAATTGTCAAAATAAATATCCGATGGTACGAAATCATATTGACAAATACGGAGTTCAATAAAACGTTCACTCCTAAAGCGCGAACTATAGTCGTGCAAAAAGAAATGTCAAGCAATCAAGAACTTGAAGTTAAGGAGATTGTCAAGTGCCCAAACCTTGAACGCGTCTCTTGCAACAAGTTATCTAAACAACTAAGGCCTCATGTTGCACACAAACGAAAACAACTAAAGCTACTCTAGTGGGGATGTTGTTAGTGAGTCTTCTTGTTCCTGAGTGAATTGTTTGGCCGGATCGTCCAGTAAAGGGAAAAGTAATTCCAGAGTTCGGTTGGTTGCGCCAGCGTTTTCAGAGACCATCGTAATGCCATTGTCCCCCATCGTTGCACGCAGACTGGGATCATTGATCAGTGTAGTCAGCGCTGTTCTCAGTTCATCCAGGCTGTCGACTTGAAATCCGGCTCGTCGTTCGACTGTCAGGCGGCTAATCTCAGAAAAATTCCGCATGTATTGCCCGAAAATCACCGGCACGCCAACCGCGCAGGGCTCAAGGATGTTGTGTCCACCGATGCCCTTGATACGTATCAGGCTGCCACCTACGATGGCAATGTCTGCCGCCGCGTACAACATTGGCAACTCGCCCATAGTGTCAGCAATCTGGACTGAGACCGTTGACGAAACCTGGCCAGTGTGGTGACTTCTCCTCAAAGATTCAAAACCCTCTCGAACGGCCAGTTTCGCAACAGATTCAAATCGTTCCGGGTGACGCGGCGCCAGAACCAGTAGCAGCCCGGGACAGTCATCAGATATCTGGGTCAGCAGCTCCAGCAGTAAGGATTCCTCCCCTTCGTGGGTGCTGCCAGCAATTACCACGGTGCGGTCTCGCCCCCAATCTCGCCTCACCGCCTCGGCGACTTCGCGAACGCTAGCGGGTAAGCCGATTTCGAACTTCATACTGCCCGTCCTGCTGATCCGGGTAGAGTCCACACCTAAAGCAAGCAGTCGTTCCTGATCACCTTTGGACTGCGCGGCAAATAAATCGACTTTTCGAAGCGCCGGCCCGATTACCGGCAATACCTTGGCATATCCGCGACGGGATTTCTCGGACAATCTGACATTGGTCATGATGATGTTGGTGCCCAGTTGATGGCAATAGTGAATCATGTTCGGCCAGATTTCGGTCTCCATCAGGATCAAATTTCGAGGAGAGTTTTTTTCAAGGAACCCCCTGACCGCAAAAGGATAGTCGTAGGGTGCATAACAATGAGTCACTCTGTTGCTGAATGTTGCAGCAACCTGATCGGACCCCGTGGGTGTCATCGTTGTCACGAGTATTCTGCAATTGGGCTTTAATTGAAGGATCTGGTTGATGAGGGGTGTTGCAGCGTTTACTTCACCGACTGAAACCGCATGAACCCAGGCGGTAAATCCAGCGGGGTAAAGCTGACACTTGCCGAAACGTTCGTTCCAGCGTGCCCAGTAAGACGGGTTACGGAATCCACGAATCAACAGGCGCAGTAACAGAACAGGCAACACAATCCAGAGCAGCAAGGTATAGAGCAGACGTGCCAAAGTGTTTCTGATCGACCGGAGTTACCGGGTTCAGGTATTTTCTTCCAACCAGTTTCTGGGATGGAGAAAATCCCGGTAGAGCTGGTCTTCGGGCGTCCCAGGTTCTGGACGCCAGTTATAACGCCACGACACCGCAGGCGGAAGTGACATCAGGATCGACTCTGTGCGACCACCACTTTGAAGACCAAAGAGTGTGCCACGATCGTAGACCAGATTGAATTCGACGTATCGACCTCTCCGGTAGAGTTGAAAATCCCGTTCACGCTGGCTCCAGGTCAGTCCCCTCCGCCGTTGGACAATCGGCAGATAAGCAGCTAGAAAATGATCACCAATACTGCGCGTCAGTGCAAAAGCATTATCGAAACCCCCCTCAGAGAGATCATCGAAAAACAACCCACCGATACCACGTTGTTCCTGGCGGTGCTGGAGAAAAAAATATTCGTCGCACCAGCGTTTCATTCGGGGGTAAATATCTTTGCCGAAAGGCTGACAGGCATCGTGTGCGGTACGATGCCAGTGGACCGCATCTTCGGTGAAACCATAATATGGGGTGAGATCAAAACCACCCCCGAACCACCACACGCTGTCCCCTTTGTCGGGGGATGATTCGAAGAAGCGCACATTCATGTGCGACGTTGGAACGTACGGATTCAGTGGATGAATGACCAGCGAAACTCCCATGGCCACATAGGGGCTGCCGCCTAGTTTCGGCCGCTGGGCTGATGCCGAAGGCGGTAACTCATCGCCTGTTACGTGGGAGAAATTGACCCCGGCCTGCTCAAATATCTCGCCGCCACGCAGAATACGGGTTCGCCCGCCACCCCCTTTGTCATGCGACCAGCTGTCTTCTTGGAATTGTCCACTACCGTCTTCCACGCTGAGTTGCGCACAGATTTGATCTTGCAGACCGAGCAGGTACGCTCGGACGGTATCTGGGGCAGATGTCATGATGCGGGAGCCGGCCGACAGTCGATTTCAGCTCGCGTTACGGATCAGTCGGCCGGTTGCCGCATCCCGGATGACACTGGGGGTCAGCCGGTCTCCTACAGGGCCGTCGATGATCCAGTCAATCGCATCGCCAAATTCGGACCGAACCCTTGCAGCGGATCGCAGCGGCAACTGATCTTTTCGATTGGCACTGGTCGACACGATTGCCGATCCTGCTCTTCGGCACAGTTCTAGTGCGATTCGGTGTCCGGGGATTCGTACGGCTAGGGTGTCATGACGGCCTCTGAGCCAGAGGGGTGTGGAGGACAAAGCAGGCAGTAGCCAGGTGTATGGCCCCGGCCATGAAGCCAGCGGCTGAACGAGCACCGACCGGTCAGAAAGCTCAACGAGCCGGGCAAGGCGCCTGATATTATCGACAANCACGATCAGNCCCTTNTCCCAGGANCTGCGCTTGAGNTGAAGAATNCGCCGGACGGCTTGTTCGTGCAAAGGGTTGCAGCCNAGGCCNTAACAGTGCTCGGTCGGATAGGCCACGATACCGCCCGCTGCAACCACGGTCGTTGCTNGTCTGATCTGTTCAGAGATCAACAGACTTTGTTACCCAGTTTGATCTGCAGGTCGCGGTCTTTGTTCCTGACTGACTCGGCGTTTACGGCCCGCTCAGTGGNGAGCCGATCAGNTAAATTCCGGTCCGACGTGGCTATGATCTGGGCTGCCAGGTAAGCCGCATTTCGCGCTCCGGCCTTGCCGATCGCGACACAGGCGACTGGAATTCCNCCCGGCATTTGNACTGTTGANAGCAGTGCNTCATGTCCTTTGAGAGGGCCCGCCTCCATCGGAATTCCAATAACGGGTTTTAAGGTCAGTCCAGCTACGGTTCCAGCTAGATGTGCCGCTAGACCTGCTGCAGCGATGAACACAGAGCAGCCACGGGCCTCGGCATCACGCACGTGATCGTGCGTGTCATGTGGCGTACGATGGGCCGAGGTGATCTTGACTTCCCATGGTACTTCTAGCGCGTCCAGTGTATCTAGAGTGGCCTGAACTGTGGCCAGGTCTGAATCTGAACCCATCATGACTGATACGAATGACTCACTCACAGTAGTCCTCCTGAAGTTTCGTGCTGGTTTTTGCGTTTCAGCGCCCGATAGCCGATATCGTCTCGAAAGTAGGCTCCCGGCCAGTTGATTTTTTTCACAGCGGCATAAGCGGACTGTTGGGCGAGGNCGATATCTTCACCGAGAGCCGTGACACAGAGAACCCGACCACCACTGGTGACGATGTGTCCTTGCCGCTCATCTGTACCGGCATGATAGACCTTGATCTGTTCCGATTCGGCTTCGGTCAGACCCGTGATGATGTCTCCTTTTGGGTAACGATCAGGATATCCGGCCGCTGCCATAACCACCCCCAGCGCCACTCTGGAATCCCACTGAACGAGGCATTGGCTCAAGGTGCCGTCGAGCGCCGCTTGGCAAAGAACAGCCAGGTCGGATTTAAGTCGTAGCAGAATAGGTTGGGTCTCGGGGTCACCCAGGCGACAGTTGAACTCGAGTACACGCGGTATTCGGTCGCTTCCGATCATCAGCCCCGCGTAGAGAAATCCGCAATACGGAATTCCCTCTGCTGCCAGGCCATTGACGGTGGGCTCGATCACCTGGTGTATGATGCGCTGGTACATATCGGGGTCGACGATAGGTGCCGGTGAGTAAGCACCCATACCACCGGTGTTTGGTCCACGATCGCCGGCATCACGTGTCTTGTGATCCTGTGAAGTCGCCAGGGGTACCACACTGGTGCCGGCCACCAGACAGATGAAACTCACCTCTTCGCCTATCAGGAAGTCTTCGATTACGAGCTGTTTTCCCGCCATACCGAAGCGGCCTTCAATAAGAATCTGATTAACCGCCTGGCGTGCCTCATCAAGGTTCTGAGCAATGATGACACCTTTACCGGCGGCTAGCCCGTCGGCTTTGAGNACCACGGGCAGTTCGGCATTCTCAAGCCAGTCAAGCGCGTCGTTGGCATCAGTGAAGACCCGGTGGGCCGCAGTCGGTATGTTATGGCGCTGTAGAAAAGCCTTGGCAAAAGATTTCGAGCCCTCCAGGCGAGCAGCGCTTTGTTTTGGCCCAAGACAGGGTAGGCCAGCGTTTGAGAATAGATCGACNATGCCATCGACCAGTGGCCCCTCGGGCCCTATAACGGTCAGATTGACCTTCTCGTGTCGGGCAAACTTGAACAGTTCTTCGACATCACCTGCGTCGATGGCGATGTTCTGTACTCCGGGTTCTTGTGCAGTACCAGCATTGCCGGGGGCGACATAGACCGAAGAAACTCGGCTGGAACAGGCCAGCTTCCATGCCAGGGCGTGCTCTCGGCCACCCCCTCCGACGACCAGAACCTTCATCGACTGGCCGCTCAATGGCGAAAGTGTCTCATGCCGGTAAACATCATGGCGATGCCATGTTCATCCGCAGCATCGATCACCTCGTCGTCGCGCACCGAACCCCCGGGTTCGATCACCGCGCGGATGCCGGCAGCAGCGGCAGCATCAATACCGTCGCGAAATGGAAAGAAAGCATCCGAAGCCATAACAGAACCCGTCGTTTTCAGGTTTTCGTCGGCCGCCTTGAGGCCCGCAATCCTGGCTGAATAGACCCGGCTCATCTGACCTGCTCCAATGCCGATCGTACGCTGATCGGCGGCAAAAACGATAGCATTTGACTTGACAAATTTCGCTACTGTCCAGGCAAAGAGAAGATCTCGTTTCTCATCTTCAGTTGGCTTTCGCTCAGTGACCACCTTGAGATCAGCCGCGTCGATGTTTCCCATGTCCTGTTCCTGGACAAGCAGACCACCACCCACCCGCTTGAAATCATGTTGTGTGAACACAATTCGGTTCTGTGGGCCGGTCAACATGACCCGGATTCCCGGTTTCGTGCCCACGATCCGGGCAGTTTCGACTGTCCAGTCGGGAGTGATGATTAGTTCGACGAACTGACGTTCAATAATAGCGCTGGCGGTTGCGGGATCTAGTGTGCGGTTGAAGGCTATGATGCCGCCAAATGCCGANGTGGGATCAGTGCCATAAGCTTGCTCATAAGCATCGAACGTCGTTGAAGCCACCGCAACNCCACAGGGGTTGGCGTGCTTGACGATCACGCAAGCGGTGTCCTCAAAAGCGCTGACACACTCCAGCGCAGCATCTGCATCAGCCACGTTATTGAACGACAGCGCTTTGCCCTGCACCAGTTCGGCTGCGGGCAGCGTGCCTGGCAGAGGAGCAGGATCTTGATAAAACGCTGCTTTCTGATGCGGATTTTCCCCATAGCGCAGGCTACTTGATTTGTGGAACTGCAGATTGAGCACCTCGGCAAACCCGCTGTCGTCGTCTCGGGTGAGGTAATTTGAAATGGCACCGTCATAGTCTGCGGTATGGCTGAACGCCACCGCTGCCAAGCGGGCTCGAGTCTCCCAGGAAACACCGTCATGTGCTTGAAGTTCCCTGATGACGACATCGTAATCCTCGCTGTTCACCAGGACCGTGACCGCATCGTGGTTTTTGGCCGCAGCGCGGAGCAGCGTCGGNCCACCAATATCAATGTTTTCGACGGCCTGATCCCGGGTACATCCCGGCTGGGAAACAGTCTGTACAAAGGGATAAAGGTTGACGGCGACGAGGTCGATAGGTGGAATGTCTGCCTGGATCATCTGCTCGTCGTCCGTTCCACGGCGACCAAGTATGCCGGCATGTACTTTCGGGTGCAGCGTCTTGACCCGCCCATCCATCATCTCGGGAAAACCGGTGTAATCGGCGATCTCGGTGACTTTGACGCCTTTTTCTCGGAGCAGCCTGGCTGTGCCACCGGTTGACAGAATCTCAACNTTGAGTTCCTGGAGTTCACTGGCAAATGCTGCAACACCNCGCTTATCGGANACGCTGATCAGCGCNCTTCTGATCGGCGTAAAGACACTGTTCGTCATCTACGCTGTCCAGATATCACAACCAGTCCGGGGAGTTATCAGGTGTGGGCACAACAATTGATTTCAGTCACTCAGGCNGTGATGCTTTAGTTTCTTGCGTAGCGTATTACGGTTTATNCCGAGAATCCGGGCTGCTCGTGACTGGTTTCCTTTGACTTCTCGCATGACGACTTCGAGCAGCGGTCGCTCGACTTCGTTGATGACCATTTCGTAGACCGCTACCGGTTGCTCGCCATTGAGTGCCTTGAAGTACTGTTCAACGGAGCGTCTGACGAAATAATTGAGCGGCTGGCGTTCGGATTTATTCACAGCTGGGAAGGGTCACTGCCCAGGGTTCGGATAGATTCCGAGTAATGAACTCGATCTGATCATCAGGTTTTTCAATGAGGTTGAAACTCCGGCGCAGTGCCTGCCCGTTGGTCATTACCGAGGTGTACCAGGTCACGTGCTTGCGTGCGACCCGCGCGCCTAGAGCGCCGCCATACAGCGAATACAACTCTCCCAGATGCTGCACTAGGGTATCACGTTTGTCGGTTGACGGTGGATCACCCGGATCGTCTCCGGTCTTCAGGAAACAGGTGATTCGCCGAAACAACCACGGCTGGCCCTGGGCTGCTCGGCCGATCATCACCGCATCTGCGCCGGTGTAGTCCATTACTGCCCGGGCTTTGGCTGGGGTGTCGATGTCGCCATTGGCAATGACCGGAATACTCGCCTGGGATTTGATCTGCCGAATCGTGTCGTATTCAACTGTGCCGTGGTACTTGCATTGACGCGTGCGTCCGTGGACTGCCAGAGCCTGGATGCCAGCAGCTTCTGCAATCCGGGCGATCTGGGTCCCATTTCTGTGTTGCGGGTCCCAGCCGGTGCGAAGCTTAAGCGTCACTGGTACATCTACTGCCTTGACCACAGCTTCGAGAATCTGTCCAACCAGTGTTTCGTCGAGCAAAAGTGCCGAGCCGACCATTCGGTTGCAGACTTTCTTTGCAGGACAGCCCATGTTGATATCTATGATGTCTGCCCCNCGGTCCACGTTGAACCGCGCAGCATCTGCCATTTCGCCGGGGTCGGCCCCTAGAAGCTGAACACTGATCGGGCCCGGCTCGTCGTGGTGGTCAACTCGGCGTTGACTCAACCGGGTATGCCGGAGAGAAGAATTAGAACTCACCATCTCTGACACAGCCAGTGCGGCACCGTAGGACCTGGCAATACGTCGGTAGGGCCGATCCGAGACTCCCGCCATCGGTGCGGCGAGTACCCTGCTGGTAAGGACGATGGAACCGATCCGAAGATTAGGCATCTGGGGCTTCATTGACTCCCTGGTACGATTACCATTTACCAACGATTCGTGCTTCGAAACCGACTGCATTGTCTTCGGGCTGGGCCAGGTTCAAGGTGATGACGGTGCGGCCACCTGCAGGGACCAGGTTCTCCATTTGGCTCTCAAGAAACGCGGTGGGTAGGTAATTACGCCGTCCGACGACTCGGCCATTCCGATCACTCAAGGTGAGCTCTATCCCTGGATGAGGTTTGTCTTTTGTACTGCGATTCAACAGTCCAATCTTCACGATGACGGCGCCCGGAATATCCGGATGCAGGTCGACTTTTGTGTCCTCGACCCGAAATACGGGGCCGGAAAACGGGGCTGGTACGGTGCAGCCCAGTGTTGAGCAAAATACGCTGAGGTAGGGCCGGGCCGACGCAATGCCAGCCAGTTCATCAAGCAGTAGATAACGAACCTGGACAAACAGCACTCCGGCCAGAAACATGGACCCGATCAGCCAGATCCACAGTTTTTTGGATCGCCGTTCAACCGGGTGCGTGACGACTCGACTGCCGGTGCCGGTCATTTGAGCTTTGTCGCTGCTCGGATGCTCTGGTGCCGGGCCAGGGTGGCCAAGCTTGGGTTCATGGCGCCTGTTTCGGTCCGGTTGCATGGAGAACCGGCCAGCGATCTCTGAGACTTGATGGCGTGTTGCCGGTATACCGACCGCCTTGGATCTGCGNTCCTCCACAGGGTTTTTTATTTCCGTTTCCGGTGCCAGCGTTCGCCGTATTTCAGCCAGCCCCTCATGTTCGTTACCTCCCAGTGCCAGGTCCGCTAGNAGTTCATCGTCCAGNGTGAAAAGGTGTTCCCCTTCTGCGAATCCGGGACTTTCCCGCTGCGTATCNGNTTCAACAAAAGTATCCGGATTGGCTGTGGGTGCNGNGGGGCTGGCCGAGCAGACTGGATTGGGNNCCTCGTCGACGAGGTTCCAGGTGGCGTTAAACATNATNCCGCAGTCCTTNCAGTGTATGAGACCTGCCTNNGTAGACANCGCCTCGATAGTGACCGGCGAGATCGTCTCGCAAGCGACACATCGCGTCAGAAGCCTGGCAGACTCTGAATTTCTCATCGAGGCGATTTGTTCACACTCCCGAAACCGCGATGAGCAACACCCATTCATCACGTTGTTCTGCTTTAAAAGTATATCTGGAGCCAAATGCTGAAAGCACGCGTTCGGCCTGACCTTTGAGGAGACCGGAGAGCATCAGGGTCCCGCGTCTGGACAGATGTTGCTCCAGCGTAGGGGCCAGGTCAATAAGTGTATGCGCAAATATGTTGGCGATCAGCACGTCGCACAGCAGGTCTGAGGGCACCTGTTCGGGAAACATGAGCCGCAGCCGGCTGCCGACACCGTTTCGTTCGGCATTGTTCCGGCTTGTATCTAACGCGATGGGGTCAATGTCCACCCCGATTGCCTTGCTGGCCCCAAGCCGCAACGCGGCCAGCGCCTGTATGCCAGAGCCACAACCCCAGTCCAAGACGGTTGATCCGTTAAGATTCAGTCTCGTCAGGTGTTCCAGGCACAGACAGGTGGTGGGGTGGGTGCCGCTCCCAAAGGCGAGTCCAGGGTCTATCATCAGGTTGATGGCATCCGGATATTCAGGCTGGCACCAGCTTGGGCAGACCCAGAGGTTGTCCCTGATGTGGATCGGCTTAAACTGTTCCTGGCCTGCAAGTTCCCAGTCGCGGTCCGGCAAGGCCTGAACACAAGGGGTCGTCTGGTGTCCTAGAACGGTTTTCAAGTGGCCACAGACTACGCTGAGATCGGTATCGGCGGCAAAAAGACCGGTGATCTTCTCCTCGTCCCATTCATGGTCTTTAGACCGGGCTTCGTCAAAAAATTCCTTGACGGCAGTGCTTTCCCGGGACACTGCGATTGCTCCTAGCCCGTCCATGACCTCTACCGCCCGTTTGACCGCGGGTTGTGCCACAACAACACTGATCTGCAGCCAGCCTGACACAGGTTGAGGATCAGTACAGCGGTAGTTGCCGGCGCCGCTCAGGTGCGGCGGATACGCTCGAGGTAGTGAATATCCACCGGCCGACGACGGAATGCTGAATCGGTCACCAAGCGTCTGTGCAGTGGGATATTGGTCTTGATACCATCGACCACCATTTCCTGAAGCGCACCGTGCATTCGGGTCAAAGCCCGTTCTCTAGATTCACCGTGTGTGATCACTTTGGCAATCATCGAGTCGTAAAAAGGGGGTACGGTGTAGTTGTTGAAAATGTGGGAGTCCACTCGAACGCCGGGTCCGCCGGGTTGGTGGTATTGGGTGATGGTTCCCGGGGAGGGCAGAAAAGTGTCGGGGTCTTCAGCATTTATCCGGCATTCGATAGCGTGACCGATGAACTGGATATCTTCCTGGGTGTGCTGCAGGACCTCACCGGCAGCGATCTGTATTTGTTCGCGCACGATATCGATTCCCGTGATGAGTTCAGTGACCGGGTGTTCGACCTGAATTCTGGTATTCATCTCGATAAAGAAAAACTCGCCGTTCTCGTAGAGGAATTCGAATGTACCGGCACCGCGGTAGCCCATCGAGCGGCAGGCCTCAATACAACATGCCCCCATCCGTGAGCGCGTATCGGGATCAATGCCAGGTGCCGGGGCTTCTTCGAGGATCTTCTGGTGGCCACGCTGCATGGAGCAGTCACGGTCACCCAGATGTATCACATTGCCGTGCTGGTCGGCGAGAATCTGAAACTCGACATGCCGGGGTTGCTCGAGGTAGCGCTCCATGTAGACCGAGTCGTCACCAAAAGCGGCCAGTGACTCGTTACGAGTCACACGCCAGGCGTTGAGCAGGGCCGCTTCGGTGTGGACCGCACGCATGCCTTTGCCGCCGCCACCAGCGGTAGCTTTGATAATGACCGGATAACCGATCCGGGTGGCGGTTTCGATGACTGCCTGATTGTCATTGGGTAGCACGCCATTTGAGCCTGGCACACAGGGCACGCCGGCTTGGCGCATGTGACTGATTGCCGAAACCTTGTCACCCATCAGGCGGATGGTTTCGGCAGACGGGCCGATAAAGATGAAGCCGCTCTGTTCAACGCGTTCCGCAAAGTCGGCATTTTCAGCTAGAAAACCGTAGCCTGGGTGGATCGCGACCGCATCGGTAACCTCGGCCGCTGCGATCACAGCTGGAATGTTGAGATAGCTTTCGGCTGCCTGAGGCGGGCCAATGCAGACCGATTCATCGGCCAGGCGGACATATTTCGTGTCACGGTCGGCATCGGAGTGTAGAGCAACCGTACGAATGCCCAATTCTCGACAGGTACGAAGAATACGCAGCGCGATCTCGCCACGATTGGCAATTACCAGTTTGTCAATCATATGTGGCCAGTCAGGGGTTGTTTGATTCGATTAAGAAGAGTGTTTCTCCATATTCGACCGGGTCCCCACTGCGCTTAAGAATCTTGCGGACAAATCCCGATATCTCGGTTTCGACCTGGTTGAATATCTTCATCGCTTCAATGACACAGAGGGTATCTCCGACGTTGACTTCGCTGCCAAGCGCGACATAGGGTTCCGAATCAGCATTGGCCGCAGCGTAATAGGTTCCAACCATGGGTGAGATCACGGCTACCGTATCCAGGGCCGGTTGCTGTTCTTGGTTATCTTGGGTTAGACCAACCGGTAATTCAGGTGCTTGCAAATCCACAAGAGGATGGGATTGTACGGCCGTTGCCGTTCCGCTCCGGCTGAGGCGAATCGACTCTTCCCCTTCACTGATTTCAAGTTCCGTGAGCCCGGACTCCTCCAGTAGCTCGATGAGTTTCTTGACCTTGCGGATATCCATCAACTCTCTGACTGATCCTGTTTTCGGGCGGCCAGATAATCCATGGCGGCCTCAAGGGCCAGTTCATAGCTCTGCCCTCCGAAGCCGGCGATGACGCCCATTGCCCGGTCGGAGAAGTAGGAGTGTCGGCGAAAGGGTTCTCGAGCGTGGATATTCGATAGATGGACCTCAATGAACGGTATGGCGACCGCTGTTAGAGCGTCCCTGATTGCTATACTGGTATGGGTGAGTGCCGCTGGGTTGATGATGATGAACCCGGTGCCATCTGTACTCGCGCTGTGTATCCTGTCGATCAGGATGTGTTCGGCATTGGATTGCAAGCTGTTGACACTATAGCCCTTCGTTTCCGCGAGTTCGGCCAGATGTTGATCAATCGCCGCTAGGGTCTGGTGACCATAGTGCACAGGTTCGCGGTTGCCCAGTAGATTCAGGTTTGGGCCGTGTAGTAGCAATATGTGATTCACGAAATCCCCCTCGATGTGATCCCCCCCGGTATTGTATTCTGCATAACTCGGTCTGCTTCGTCCAGTTTTGGGAGTTAGCGCCATTTTCAATTAATTTATCAGCAAATTAGACGATTTTAGAAGAAATTTCTCTGAGAGATCTTGTCAGCATGTTATTGTTTCAGAAAATGTCTACGGAGCCAGTGATCCAGGTCAGAAGCGCTGATCTCACCAGTTTTTCGATGAAGAAGTATGCCTTCAGGGCTGAAAACCAGCGTGAAGGGCAGATGGCCTGGATTACCGTACCGGCGCATCAGTTCTGTACCACCGATCCGGCTCACCAGCGAGATGTAGTTCATTCCGACCTCGTCCTCGAAACGTCGAACCGGCTCTTCATCGTCGATTGCGATCCCGACAACCTGTAGTCCCAGGTTGTGATACGCCTGCGCGGCGATCAACAGCGGGATTTCAGAACGGCAGGGTAGGCACCAGGTAGCCCAGAAATTAACCAACACGACTTTGGCCGGAACCGGGCTCGAAGACCACTGCCCCCCCCGACTGGTAGGTAGCTGGAAGTACACCAGTTTTTGCTCTGTCTCTGGACGGGGTGAATCAGATGAACGCAGAAAGTCTGACCCAAGATAGCCGCCAAGTATTGCCAGTATCACCAAAGCGATGTAGGCCAGACGCATTCTTGACCGGCGCATATGTGTCCGGCAGCGGATTACAGTGTGCTCAGAAAGGCCAGAAACTGTGGGGGGTTGTGGTAGCCATACAGCCGTCGTTCTGAGTGTTCTTTTCCATCCGGACCAAAAAACAACAGTGCAGGCGGTCCGAAAACACCGAAGCGCTGTTTGATTGCCCTGCTGCCGGGGTCCGTGGGATCAGTGACGTCAACCTGTAACAGTTCAAAGCGGGAAAGTTGATCCAACACCGCCCGGTCGCTGAAGGTCGTGTTCTCCATACGGATACAATCGGTGCACCAGTCTGCGTAAAAGTCCAGGATGACAGGCCGCCCGCCCGCCCGGGCAACGGCTAGCCGCGTGTCAAGCTCGTCGTTGGTAGCAACGCGCTGGAAAATGTAACCGGTAGATTCGGCGGTCGCTATCGCAGGTACAGGTTCTGACCCACCGAACAGATCCAGTTCTATGGGTCTGAAAATGTCACGACGCCCGCTGAATCCGCCGAGCATGGCGATCACGCCCCAAACCAGACAGATAGTGCCCAATCCCTTCCAGAGGTACCGCCAGCCACTGGCCTGGTCTGGAACTGGCTGCGTTGCGCCGAGGTAAACGCCGATAACGATCAATAGCGTGGCCCACAGAAAGAGCACTGGGACTTCAGGAACTACCCCCAGCAGATAGATGGCGACACCGAGTAGCATCACGCCGAAGACATGTTTAACGCGTTCCATCCAGGGGCCTGTGCGCGGCAGGACAGCGCCGGCACCGAAGCCAATGGCCACCAGGATGATCCCCATACCAATCGCCATGGAAAACATCAGCGCTGCACCGAGGTAAGCGTCACCTTTAAGGATAGCGACACTGAGAACAGAAATCAGGAGCGGTGAGACACAAGCACCCACTACCACAGCAGAAATCGCGCCGAGCACAAAGATCATACCGAAAGAGCCCCGGCTCAAACCGGCTGTGCGTTCGGATAATCGAGACTGAACGGTTGCCGGCATCTGTATCTCGTAGAGGCCGAACATCGAGAGTGCCATCAGCGCGAGAATGAGGCTGATCAATCCGATTGCCCAGATATTCTGGAAATAAGCCTGCAGTTGTTCCCCGGTTGCACCGGCGACGGCTCCGATCGCAGCATACGTCACTGCAGTGCCAAGGACGTAGGTCATGGAGATCGCACCGCCACGCAGTCGTGACCCCTGGCTTCCCTGACCGACGACAAGGCTGGACACAATCGGGATCAGCGGCAGAACGCACGGCGTAAATGTCAACAGAAAACCAGCAGCAAAGGCAGCGGCCAGGTAGCCGATCAGAGTCCTGCCTGACTGTTCCGGGCTATTGGTGTCTGTTGCGTTGGCCACCTCGATCAGCGCGGGCAGTGCCAGGCGGTAGGACTTGCTGATCGGTGGATAACAAATCCCTTTTTCCGCACAACCCTGGTAAGTGGTTTTAAGCGAGAAGCCCCCGCCAGCCGTGCTGGACCGCTCAAGTGGCAGGAGGACATCGAAATCCTCGTTGTAGACCGCGACTTCGCCAAAGTACGCATCCTGCTTGATTCTTCCCGGTGGTAATCCATAAGGCCCGATTCGGGCCGTTCCATCGACCCGGTGGAATTCCAGCTTGTCACGGTACAGGTAATAACCCTCCGCGATCTGAAATCGGGCCACCAGGGAACTTTCACCTGTAATCAGAATATCCACCTGGAAGGCGTCTTCCGGGTCCAGGAACTCAGGCGGTTCGGTACCAATGCCAAGCAGTTTCTGTAGTTCACTGACCGACGTGCTGTTACCTGCCTTGTCTAATCCGCCGGTGTTGTTCAGGGTAAGGACCCGGGAGTCGGTGTTCCCCGCAGTCATTGTCGTCGCGGCGAGATTCAAGGTGACAGTCCGTGTCACTGGTGGATAACACACACCTACGGTTTCGTTGCAGCCTTGGCCTTTGGCCGTTAGGGAAATCTGGCCGGGGTCGTTGGTCGGGCTCTGAAACGGTAGAATGATCCGGACGGTCCGCTCGTAGGTCTCGACTTCGCCGAACAGGATATCCTGTTTAATCGTTCCCGGTGGATAGGCCGGAGCCCCGACTCTGGGTCCTTCTGGGCCGGTCATAAAGCCAAACTTGTTCCGGTACATGTAGTAGCCATCGGCAATCGTCCAGACGGCTTCTATGGCTTCGGGTGTCACGATGTTGGCTGAGAAGGCGAATGCCTGCTCAGGTGTGAGCAACTCGTCCTGTTGCGCCAGTGCTCCTGCCGAGTGCAGGAGCAGCGACATCACGCAGGTGACGAGGTATTTCATGGCTGGGGGTAATAGGGCATTGCCGCGGCCTTAAGGGAATCTTCTCCTGCTGCTGGACGTGATGCTGGCGTTCCCGCTCGGTCCAGTGTAGATGTTATTTTAGCCGTCGATTCACACTGCTGCTGATCAAATCAATTAATATGGGGCGAAACTTTCCTGGTTCGGGGTCGCTTTAGGGTCCCGTGCTGAAACTGATCTGGTTCTCGATTTGCCTTCGATTTTCCTGATTTTTCTAGTGGTTCCGTTGATCGAGATCTATCTTTTCGTTGGGATCGGTGGGTTTATCGGTGTGGGATGGACCCTATTCCTGGTGGTTCTGACAGCGGTTGTCGGCGCTTGGCTGGTTCGAATACAAGGACTGTCAGCCCTTAAGCGGTTTCGAGACGTTGCGTCACGTGGCGAGTTACCGGCCTTGCAGCTGGTGGAAGGCCTATTTCTGCTCGTCGCTGGCGCTTTGCTGTTGACGCCGGGTTTTTTTACCGATCTTGTGGGATTTGCCTGCCTGACACCCCCAGTTCGAGCCCTCATGATCCACAATCTGCTGAAATGGGGTCGGATCATGCCGGCCAGTGTCGCCTCACGTGATCAGGCACACCCCGAGAAAACCATCGACGCCGAGTACCAGCGCCTAGACGACTAAGATCGTGAGGATCCCTTGACAGGCAAATAAAAGGCGATATCATTAGCACTCACTTTAAGTGAGTGCTAATAGCGTTCTGCTACTTGGTACTTTAAATTGCTAACCATCAATCGTTTAGGAGAACTAGGTAATGAACATTCGACCGCTGCATGATCGTGTTGTCGTGCGACGTCTCGAGGAAGAGCGGACCAGCGCTGGCGGGATCGTAATTCCTGACAGTGCTGCAGAAAAGCCCATGACTGGAGAAGTCCTGGCCGTCGGTAACGGCAAGGTGCAGGAAAACGGTGACCAGCGTCCCTTGGACGTCAAGGTCGGCGATAAAGTGCTTTTTGGCAAATATTCCGGCACCGAGGTCAAAGTAGAGGGTGATGACGTCCTGGTCATGCGTGAAGACGACATTATGGGTGTCATAGAAGGTTGAGCGACCTGAACGCTCATCCGGTTGAACACTAAACTTCAGATTAAAGGAACAAAGTAATGGCAGCTAAAGAAGTTAAATTTGGCGAATCAGCTCGTGCGGCCAAGATGCGCGGCGTGAACATCCTAGCCGATGCCGTCAAAGTCACTCTTGGCCCCAAGGGCCGTAACGTGGTCCTGGACAAGTCTTTTGGCGCGCCGACGGTGACCAAAGACGGTGTATCCGTGGCCAAGGAAATAGAACTCAAAGATAAATTTGAGAACATGGGAGCCCAGATGCTCAAGGAAGTCGCGTCCAAGACTTCTGACGTCGCGGGAGACGGAACCACAACAGCGACAGTTTTGGCCCAGTCCATGCTGCACGAAGGCCTCAAGGCCGTTGCCGCCGGCATGAATCCGATGGACCTCAAGCGGGGTATCGACTCAGCAGTTCGCGCTGCGGTCGATCAGTTACAAAGTATCTCCAAACCGTGCTCTGACCATAAGGAAGTGGCCCAGGTGGGCACTGTATCCGCTAATGCCGATACATCGGTTGGCGATATTATTGCCGAGTCCATGGAAAAGGTTGGTAAGGAAGGTGTGATAACCGTTGAAGAAGGCAAGAGCCTTGACAATGAACTTGAGGTGGTCGAGGGGATGCAGTTCGATCGAGGTTATCTTTCTCCTTATTTCATCAATGATCAGGATGCCATGCAGGCCGATATGGAGAACCCATTGATCCTGATCCATGACAAGAAAATTTCCAACATTCGGGAGATGTTGCCGGTTCTGGAAGCAACTGCCAAGGCTGGTCGGCCGCTGCTTGTTATCGCCGAGGATGTGGACGGTGAGGCGCTGGCAACACTGGTGGTCAACAACATTCGCGGTATAGTCAAAGTGTGTGCTGTCAAAGCACCTGGATTCGGTGATCGTCGCAAAGCGATGCTGCAGGATCTGGCAATCCTGACCGGTGGTCAGGTGATTTCCGAGGAAGTCGGGATGAGTCTGGAAGGTGCCAGCATCGACGATCTGGGTAACGCAAAGCGTGTACAGATCAGCAAGGAGAACACCACTGTAATCGATGGTGCGGGCAGCAAGGATGATATCGAGGGCCGCGTCAACCAGATCCGTGTCCAGATCGAGGAAGCCACCTCGGACTATGACAAGGAGAAGATGCAGGAACGTGTTGCCAAGCTTGCCGGAGGCGTCGCCGTGATCAAAGTCGGTGCAGCGACCGAAGTCGAGATGAAAGAGAAAAAGGCCCGTGTCGAAGATGCCCTGCATTCAACCCGAGCAGCCGTAGAAGAAGGGGTGGTTGCCGGTGGTGGAGTGGCACTGGTTCGTTGTCAAGACGCTGTGAATGCCGTGAAGGGAGACAATGCGGATCAGGACCGGGGCATTGCCATTGTTGCTCGTGCCATGGAAGAACCTCTGCGCCAGATCGTTGCCAATGCCGGTGAAGAAGGCTCCGTGGTACTGAACAATGTTGCCTCGAATGAAGGTAATTATGGCTATAACGCGGGTTCCGGCGAATACGGTGACATGATCGAGATGGGTATCCTGGATCCGACCAAAGTGGCCCGGGCGGCGTTGCAGCATGCAGCCTCTATCTCAGGTCTTATGATCACGACCGAAGCCATGGTCAGTGAAGCGCCGGAAGACAAGGCGGCTCCGCCGATGATGCCAGGTGGTATGGATGGTGGCATGGGCGGTATGGGTGGTATGGGCGGCATGATGTAACGTCGCACAGAACCGCTGTTGTTCACCGAAAGCCCCGCGTGTGCGGGGCTTTCTATTGGCTCTGTTCCTAGTGAAGGGCGCTATCAGCGGCCAAAGGGATATCCAGGCCATACAGTCCATGTAAAATGAACGATCACCGGTTCAATCTGAAGGCGGATCAAATTGTGCGCGATATTTGTGAAACAGGATGACTGGATTGAAATAGGAGGGGATGGGTGACCGAACACCAACACCACGGCCGGGAGGAGTTATGATGAGGAACGCAGCTGATACGCATTTCCAGGCAACAGCTTCCCGCTCCTTGGGAGTCTGGTGGGTGGGACTTGTGTTGGCGTTAACCGGGCTCGCTGCAGCCGCTGTGGAACCGGTCACCGGGGCGCAGCCCTGGGATCCGCAGCCGGAGAAAGCAAGCCTGAATCCGGGGCTCGCGGTTACTTACGCGTACGGTCGCCAGGTTCACGTCGATGACATCGAAACGCTGGATGTTCCTGTCATCGGCCGACCGCTGGCCAAGATCGCACATCGGACTGTCGATGGAAACGTACTCACTTCTGATCGGCCGCTGTTGGTGGCCGCGCACATCAGGGGTCTGATCCGCTTCAACCAGACCGGGACCTACACGTTCCGGGTGGAATCCAATGACGGCGTCAAGGTGCGTATCGGAGGTAAGCGGGTCTGGTACGACCCGGAGATTCACGCCAATCGCTGGTCACCGCCGATTCCTTTCGATGTGGTCCAGACGGGATGGTACGAACTGTGGATCAACTACTACCAGAAAAAGGGGACCTCGGCGCTGCAGTTGATGTGGAAGTTACCCGGGTCTCAATCCAGGGTGCACGTTCCGCCGGATGCACTGGCCCATCTTGATAAGCAAATCGGTCAGTAGTGATGACCCGAACGGTTTAACAGATAAATTAGCGGGTTTTTTTGTGGTCCGCGCCGGCAGCCACCGGCTTGCCACCAGTGTCTATCGGTATAGATATCAGACGATATCGATCAATGCATCGAGCACATCGTTTGGTCGTTCCATCATAAGGGAATGGCCGCTACCCTCGAGAACCGTGACCTTGGATCCGGAAATAGTCTTTGCCAGTTCCTGACCTGTCCTGGCAGGCGTCATGATATCGCGGCGTCCGAGGATAAATAGCGTCGGGCAGCGGACGGCATCCGCGTGGCTGATACCGCTATCATAGCGACTGCAGGCCTCAAGGCCTGTGTGAATCACATGATCCTTGGATTGCTCGAGCAATCTCAGTGTGCCGCCGACCATCCACATGCCCGGGTTTTCGTTGCCACCGAGTTGTGCGGCCTTGCTGTAGCCCCAATAAGTCAGCATATCGATGGCGCCATGGTCGTTCTTGGCAGCACTGCTCAGCAGTGACTTGTGGACCGCCATAGGTACCGCTGTACCGATCAGCGCCAACGAGCGGGCTCTTTCAGGATATCGTGCGGCCAGCGCCAGCGTCACCAGCGAACCCATGCTGTGGCCGACCAGTGCGGCAGTTCTGATTTTTGCTGCATCCATGGCGGCAAGCACGGCATCCGACATGTCTTCAATAGTTTTGGCCGGCGGACCCTCAGATCGACCGTGGCCAGGCAAGTCGGTTGCCAGGACATTGAACCGGTGCCGGGCGAAGTAACGTGCTGGCAGGACCCAGACCGTGTGATCCATACCGGTGCCGTGTACGAAGACCACCGACTCAAGGCCTTTCTGATGCGGCCGGGCGCCGGTGTAAGCATAGGTCTGCTTTTTTTTGGTCTGCAGGTACACAGTAAAAAGGCGGCCGGTTATCAGGTTTTCTGAGAGGATCTCAGTGCCCCATCAAGATCCTGGATAAGGTCATCGGGATCTTCCAACCCGACCGACAGTCGAATCAGACCTTCGGAGATGCCAGCGGCTTCAAGCGCATCCGCATCCATTCGATGGTGTGTGGTACTGGCGGGATGGATGACCAGCGACTTGGCATCACCGACATTGGCTAAATGTGATAGCAGTTCAACCTTCTCGATAAATCGCTGACCAGCCGCACGGCCCCCTTTGACACTGAAGCTGAAAACCGCACCGCAACCCCGAGGCAGGATCTTCTGTGCCAGTTCATGGTCGGGATGGTCAGGCAGTTCCGGGTAGCTCACCCATTCGACCGCAGCTTGTCCACAAAGAAAGTCGACGACTTTTCGGGTGTTCTCAACGTGTCGTTGCATACGCAGTGGCAGTGTCTCCATACCCTGCAGAACCTGGAACGCGGTCGTCGGGCTCATGCAGGCACCAAAGTCTCTAGCACCTTCTTTCCGAGCCCTGGTAATGAAAGCTGCGGGGCCGAATTCCTGGGCGAAATTCATATTGTGAAAGCCTGCATAAGGCTCGGTCATGGTGGGAAATTTCCCGGACGCCTCCCAGTCGAATCCGCCACCGTCCACCAGCAGCCCCCCAATGATTACGCCATGTCCGCTCAGGAACTTGGTAGCAGAGTGGAAGATGATGTCGGCACCGAGTTCGAAGGGCCGACAGAGATAAGGTGTGGTGAAGGTCGAATCGATCATCAGTGGCAGGCCATGACGATGGGCAACCTCAGCTAATACTGGGATATTCAGTACCTCCAAGCCAGGATTTCCGAGCGTTTCACCGAATAACAGACGGGTTTCGGGTTGTACCGCTTTAGCGAAAGCGTCCGGATCTCGGGGGTCGACGAACGTGGTTTCTATCCCGAATCGGCGCAGCGTGTAGTCAAGCAGGTTGTGTGTCCCGCCATAGATCGAACGTGACGACACGATGTGCGAACCGGATCCCAACAGTGTGGCGATCGCCAGGTGACAGGCAGCCTGACCACTGGCTGTGGCGATTGCTCCGACACCGCCTTCAAGGGCCGTGATTCGTTCTTCCAGGACGGCGTTGGTGGGGTTTGTGATGCGTGAGTAAACATGACCGGCACGTTCGACATTGAACAGCGATGCCGCATGGTCGGGGCTCTTGAAGACATACGATGCGGTCTGGTAGATCGGCGTTGCCCGGGCTCCCGTTACCGGGTCGGGTTGCTGTCCGGCGTGCAGGGTCAGGGTATCAAACCCGAAAGTTTTGACTGTACTCATTTTTTTCTCCGGGGTCGGCCCAGACAAACAAAACATTGGCAAGAGCTGAAGGGGTTGCCTTTAGCCGGTGCTAGCAAAGCTTAATGGTATTAAGTTGAAAGCACCAATGGCACAATACACAGGCTGGGTCGTCAGTATCGAGATCTAGTCCAGATAGCGGCGGATCAACCGCATTTTGAATCGCCGCAGTTCAGGCAGGTCATACAACCGTCCAGGAGCACCACTGCCTTTGTACGGCATTTAGCGCACAATCTCGCTTCAGCAGGAAACCCGGTACCAGCGTCTTCTGCCGGCGCTTTTGTATCTGCGTTGTATTCGTAGGCCTGGCGTTTTTCATCCACCAGTTTCTGCTGGTGTTCCTCCAGGGGGTCTTCTTTGATCATACCGATCATCTTCATGTGTGCTTCTATGGCATCACCGATCTCGGCCACCAGCGATGGTGTGTACTTGCCACCGCGTTTGAAATAACCACCCTGGGGGTCGAAAACGCTGCGCAGTTCTTCGACCAGAAAGGTTGCATCCCCACCCTTGCGGAAGACTGCCGAGATGATTCGGGTCAGCGCGACTATCCACTGGAAGTGATCCATGTTTTTGGAGTTGATGAAAATCTCAAATGGTCGCCGCTTCTCGTAAGGGGTTTCAGGGTTTAGCACGATGTCATTGATGGTGACATACAGGGCGTGTTCGGAAAGAGGTGTTTTGATCTTATAGGTGCTACCCACCAACATCTCTGGACGCTCGACCTTTTCGTGCATCTGAATGACATTAGAGGTAGAGTTTTCGGCGCCGGCGATAGTGCCGGTTTGTGAGGCTGATGAAAGCGGTTCTGCGGTTTTCCCGGCGCCGCCAAGCACCTCAAATTCGGTGATTGTTTTGTCTATTTTTATTGTCATTTCAAAACCTTATAACTTCCCGTAATACCCTTCCTTGAGCGCGTCGAACAGATTGGCGGCAGTATGCGTTTCACCGTCATACTCAACCTCTTCGTTGCCTTTAACTTCGATGATCTCACCGTTGTCCAGCGTAAAACGGTAAGTGGTGTTCTCCAGGTCCTCCTCTTTGACCAGGACGCCCTGAAAAGCTTCGGGGTTGAACCTGAAGGTGGTACAGCCCTTGAGACCCTTGTCGTAGGCGTACATGTAGATGTCCTTGAAATCCTCAAACGAAAAATCGGTAGGTACATTTGCTGTCTTGGAAATAGACGAGTCTACCCACTTCTGTGCCGCAGCCTGCACATCCACGTGTTGTTTTGGTGTTATATCGTCAGCACTGAGAAAATAATCTGGCAGCGAGTTGTCTGCGTCTCCATCGGGTTCAGCGCTTGGGTTGATAAGTTTGCGATACTCAAGCAATTCGAAGGACAGGACATCCACTCTTTCCTTGGTCTTGCGCCCCTCCCGGATCACGTTGCGGCTATAGAGGTGCGCGAAAGACGGCTCTATGCCGTTGCTGGCATTATTCGCTAGCGACAGGCTGATGGTTCCGGTCGGTGCAATGGATGTGTGATGGCTGTAGCGAGCGCCTTTATCGGCGATGCGGTCCGTCAGACTATCGGGAAACTGCTGCATGTAGCGACTGTATCGGGCGATAAGAATCGAACCACGCACTTGATCGCCGACCCGGTAACCGTCGTTAACCATCTCCGGACGTCTGGTTAACATCTGGGCAGTGACGGTGAACTTATCCAACATGATCGGTGCTGGCCCTTTTTCTTCAGCGAGTTCGATGCCGGTCTCCCAGCCGACTTCAGCCATTTCCCGCGCCACCCGTTCGGTAAACGCCAGTGAATCTTCGGCACCGTACTTCATCTGCAGCATGGCCAGCGTTGAACCCAGGCCAAGAAAACCCATGCCATGCCGACGCTTGTATTCAATTTCGTGTTGCTGTTTGCTCAGCGGCAAACCGTGGATATCGACGACATTGTCCAGCATTCGCGAAAAGATACTGACCACGCGGCGGAATCTGTCCCAGTCAAAACTGGACCGCTGTGAGAAGGGATGTTCCACGAAGCGTGTCAGGTTGATCGAGCCCAGCAGGCAGCTGCCATAGGGTGGCAGTGGTTGTTCGCCACAGGGGTTGGTTGCCCGGATCTCTTCACAGAACCAGTTGTTGTTCATCTCGTTGATACGATCGACCAGGATAAAACCAGGTTCTGCGTAGTCATAGGTCGAGGACATGATCAGGTTCCACAGTCGCCGGGCAGGAAGGGTGCGGAAGACCTTGCACGCCACCTCACCGTGGTCGTTGAGGGTGTATCCCTCCTGAGTTGGCCAGTTTCGCCACCTAATTTCAGTGTTTTTGTCGTCTATTTCCGTCGAAATCGCTGGAAAAACCAGCTCCCAGTCGCCATCGTCCTTGACGGCCTGCATGAACTCGTCCGAGATAAGGCAGGACAGGTTGAACTGCCTGAGACGGCCGTCTTCCCGCTTGGACTGAATGAACTCGACAATGTCGGGGTGGGCCATGTCGAAGGTCCCCATCTGGGCACCCCGGCGTCCGCCAGCAGATGACACGGTGAAACACATGGCATCGAAGATGTCCATGAACGACAGCGGACCCGACGTATAAGCACCAGCGCCGCTGACGAAAGCGCCTTTGGGCCGCAGGGTCGAAAACTCATACCCAATACCACAACCCGCCTTCAAGGTAAGCCCGGCGTCATGCACCTCAGTCAGGATTCCCTTCATCGAGTCAGGAATGGTGCCGGACACAGTGCAGTTGATTGTGCTGGTCGCTGGTTTATGTTCTCTGGCACCGGCGTTGGAGGTAATTCTGCCAGCGGGTATGGCGCCGTTTCGAAGAGCCCAGAGAAATTCTCCGTACCAGTGGTCACGCTTCTCTTGGGTTTGCTCGACATCGGCCAGGGCTCGGGCGACCCGATTCAGGGTGTCGTCGATGGTTTGGTCGATCGGTTCACCGTCTTTGGTTTTGAGCCGGTATTTTTTGTCCCAGATATCAATGGACGTGGGTTGGAACTCGACTTCCGATGAAGCGGAGGCAAACTGTTCCAGATTAAGTGTGCTCATTTACGTTCTCATTTCCCGCGAGACAAACGCCCTCGGAAGGCTCAAACCCCTTTGCCTGGGCGAGCCGATCGCTCTGTTCAAGGGGTTACAGTACAGCGATTCCGGATACGCCACATTGTTTTGGCAGGCCTTTGCAGTAACACTATATGTTGTGGCGTGGGGTAAAGAATACGCCCAACATGTTGGGTCGGTCAACAAGTTTTGTATGTGCCCAGAAAATGACGTGGAAAACGGCGTCAACTTGGGTTTCAGGTGGTCAGGCGGCGGTAGATTTCGGAGACCTTGACCGGCAAATGGCGTACATCATCCACCAGCGTATAGTTTACCTCTCCGTACATGTGTGGCAAGTAATCCCTGGCTTCGTGATCAATGGTTATACAGAACGGGTATATCCCGGCACGTTTGGCCTCAAGGAGAGCCTGGCGCGTGTCCTCGATACCATATTCTCCGCGGTAACCATCATAGTCATCGGGCTTACCGTCCGACAGTGTGATCAACAACCGTGTGCGCGCGTCGATGTCTCGAAATAAACGCGTGAGATGCCGAATGGTAACGCCCATGCGTGTGTAATCCTGTGGCTGGATTCCAGCGATACGTGACTTGACATCGTGGCTGTAGGGCTCATCGATACGCTTGATGCGGTAGAGTTCGCAGCGCTTACGGGTCATACCGGAAAAGCCGTATATGGCGTAACGATCCCCAAGGACCTCAAGGGCCTCGCACAACAAGACCAGACTTTCACGCTCCGCCTCGTTAATCCAACCCTTTGTAGAGCCACTGACATCGACCATAAAGATCACCGCAATGTCACGCTCTAACCGGTGTGGGCGGGAAAACAGGTTGTCCGGCATCTCACGACCAGAAAGTGCTTGGATCCTCGCCTCGATTGCAGCGTCGAGGTCAATGTCATCGCCGTGGGTCTGGCGTTTCAGTCGACATTCAACACCACGTAGCGCTTCGAAACTGCGCCGTAGTTCGCTCACCAGACCGTGGTACTTTTCCAGCGTCTGTTCAACGAATGGTTTGTCCAGAGACCGCATGTCGATTTCCCGTAACACGCACCAGCCCTTGCGGTAGTGTCGGCGGCGGAAATCCCATTCGTCATAGTAGAGAGTACCCTCTTCCTGATAAGCCCCCTTCCAGACGTCGTGGGCACTCCTGTCCTCCTGCGCACGGGGGTCGTAGTCTCCTGCCCCCGCCGCCACCAGAAAATCGGGAGGTATCTCCTCCAGATCCAGCAGCAGTGACTCAAGGATACGCCTGACATCAGGTGGCGGGGTAACGGGATTGCCGTCGATTTCCAGCATGAGTTCTGTTGTACCTTCGCTGTTGTCCAGGGTCTGCAGTTCGATCTTGCGCATGTCAGCATCGAGGCTGTTTTCATCTTCGTTCAGGATCTCGGCAAGGCGGACCTTCAATTCCTGGCGCTCTTGCTGTAGTCGAGCAGCCAGTACCTGTTCGGCGAGTTCGAGGCGCAGGCTGCCTTGCCAGGGTCGTGGTTCTGGAATCACGATCTCACTAGCGTAGAGCACTTCGAGTTGTTCAAGCGTCGTATCAACACTGGCGTCTTCTTGTCCGAGTACCTCTACCAGCCTGGCCCAGGTAGCATCGCGTTTAACATCGCCAAGGCCCGCACTGAACACATCGATCTGTCGCCCCAGACCGGGCAGTTCACGTTTGATACAGGCTTCAAGCCGTATGTCTTCGAGCGCAAAGAAAAGCGCCAAGGCGCGCGCCTGATCAGCGAAGTGATGCAGCCGGACCGACAGTGGTTCGTCAGTGGCTTTGCGCCGACGAAAGGTTCCGAAGCGGGTCTGAGCCCAGAGGTAAGTGGCCGTTAATTTGTAAAGGCTGAAGTTATCTTGCTTGTCGGAGTATCGATTGAGCATGGGCGGAAGAAAAAGCACTTCGGTGTCGGTAAATACATCGTCACCATTTTCGATTCGCAACGCCCGTCCGGCGAGACCGTGAATGTAGTGATTGAGCACCCCAGCAGCTTCATCGAGGTGGACCGTGACCGGACGTAGGCCGGTATCACGCGCGAAGTCGTCGACCGCCGCAAACGCTTTACTCCCCGGATAAAGTCCCTGCCGGTCATACATGTCCATGGCGTGGATGACCCACTCCTCAACATGCGCCAGATCCATCAGTTCCAATGCTCGTGAAGCGTGCTTGACGAACTGAAACCCCATTTCAGAATTGGTGCGTATAATGACCTCAAGCCAGTGCAGCGCGAAATCCTGCTGGGCACGACTACAGCTCGACAGCGCTAGGGCCGGTTCTTTTGCCGTGCGTCTGGAAGACAGGACGGCATCGAGCAGTTCGTCGAAACGTTCTTCAAGTGATTCAAAAGATAGAGGTTTTCTGTTCTGGCTCACGGCGAGGATGGGTAAATCGTCAATCCAGATTCCGGCCAAGTATAACGAGGAGCCCTGTCCTTAGAGGGGTCCCAGTGTGTTTGTCTGAGGCGCTGATGTTAGGCACCATGATTACAGTCAACTGGCCGAGGTCTGGATGGAAAAGCTGAATATTGTTCTCGAGTGGCTGCAGTCAAACCCTGCCCTACTCACCCAGGTGTTAATCGGGTCAGTGCTTCTGGCGGGTGTTTATGCCGTGGTGATCTTTGTGGCAATCGCCAGAATGAACCCGGACTATTTCGCTCATGACGGACGCTCGATACCTACCGGGCGAAAACGACGCCCGTTTCTTTGGCTGCTGGCCCGCATAATCAAGAACACGATTGGGTATGTATTGCTACTGCTAGGGGCAGCGATGCTCATTCTGCCCGGGCAAGGGGTGCTGACGATATTGATCGGCATCAGCCTGCTGGATTTCCCAGGCAAACGCCGGCTGGAACTGTACATCGTACTGCGACCCGCGATTCGGCGGACGATCGACAGGATTCGGCATAAGGCCGGTAGCAAACCATTGAACCTGCCGGAGCCTTAGTCACCCTCAAACTCGATCAGTGTGCGCACTGGAACACCGATGTCTTCCAGTTTCTTTCTGCCGCCTAGATTCGGCAGATCGATAACAAAACTCGCCCCGATCACCTCTGCACCGGTTTCCCGAATCAGGGTAGCTGCGGCACAAGCTGTACCACCGGTTGCAATCAGGTCATCAACAATCAGAACCCGGTCACCGGTTGCGACGCTGTCGATGTGTATCTCGACCTCATCGGTTCCGTACTCAAGTTGGTATGTTTGACCGATGGTCTGCCAGGGCAGCTTACCCTTTTTGCGAACAGCAACGAATCCCACGGAAAGTTGGTGCGCGACGGCTCCACCTAAGATGAACCCACGTGCTTCAATGCCTGCCACAGAACTGATGTGGCTACCGGCGAACGGTTGGACCAGTTCATCGACGGTTCGTCGAAAGCCAGCGGGATTCTGGAGCAATGTCGTGATGTCCCGGAAGATTACTCCGGCCTTGGGATAATCAGGTATCGAGCGGACCAGTTCTTCGATATTCATTGTCGATCTACTTCTTAGAGTAGTAGCCGGCCGGCAACAGCGTCCAGCATCTTGACCATCTCAGGGTCTCGCGCGTCGGGGGCAGTGATCAGTGCCGACTCCAGTGCTCGGTCGTCGCCGGAGGGGCAAATCGCAGGTCGCTCGCACATTCTTGGAGCAACCTGCTTGATCAGGGCACGGGCTCGATCTGCGTTGTCCTGCAGCACCGCAATGATAGTCTTGACATCGACATTATCGTGATCCGGGTGCCAGCAGTCATAGTCGGTGACCATGGCGACCGTGCAATAAGGAATTTCGGCTTCCCGGGCGAGCTTGGCTTCTGGCATGTTAGTCATGCCGATGACATCACAACCCCACTGGCGGTACATCTGAGATTCGGCAAAGGTAGAGAATTGCGGCCCCTCCATCGCCAGGTAAGTACCGCCCAGGTGGGCCGGGATGCCCTCGCTGCGGCAGGCCGTCTCGCACCAGTCTGCCAGGCGCGGGTTGACCGGCCGGGCCATTGAGACGTGGGCCACCAGACCCCTGCCAAAAAAGCTTTTCTCCCGTGCGAAAGTACGATCGATGAACTGGTCAACGATCACGAATGTTCCAGGAGACAGTTCTTCGCGAAACGAGCCAACTGCTGAGAGCGATATGATGTCGGTCACACCAGCGCGCTTGAAGACATCGATGTTAGCCCGGTAATTGATGGTTGTGGGGCTGAGCCGATGGCCGCGCCCGTGCCTGGGCAAAAAGACCAAGGATAGTTCGCCGAGTTGTCCGCACAGCAGGGCGTCGGAAGGTTCTCCCCAGGGGCTCTGGAATTCTCGCCACTGGATGTTTTCCAGCCCATCGATGTCATAAAGGCCGCTTCCGCCGATAACGCCCAGTACCGGGTCGGTGTGAATATCGGTCATTGCCTTTGGTCTCGTGGTAGGTGTTTGAAGAACAATAAAGAAATCGTTGCGTTGCCAGGATTCGCGTTGCAGCAAAGCCGCATCAGACTAGAACAAGGTTGCCCCCAGTTCGTTGACCGCAGCCAGCATGTCCGGCTCATCGGTCAGCGCCTCGGCGATTGCACCACGGCAGGCGGTTCTGGGATCCACTCCGCTTTGCATCAGCTTGGCGGCGTGGACCAGCAATCGGGTACTGGCTCCTTCTTCCAGGCCGTTGCCCTTGAGGTTGCGGGTCATACCGGCGAAACGGACCAGTAGATCCGCGGTCCCAGTGTCCAACCCGGATTCATGGCAAATGATGCTGGCCTCCTGTTTCGGGTCGGGATAGTCGAAGTCGATCGCGACGAAACGCTGCCGCGTACTCTGTTTAAGATCTTTAAGAACGCTCTGGTAACCAGGGTTGTAGGAAATGGCCAAGCAGAACGTCGTTGGTGCGGTGATCACTTCGCCGGTCTTCTCCACTGGCAGTGCTCGGCGGTCATCAGCTAAGGGATGAATGACGACGGTGGTGTCCTTGCGGGCCTCGACGATCTCATCCAAGTAGCATAAAGCCCCAATTCTGACCGCCTGTGCCAGTGGCCCGTCGATCCAACGTGTTTCACCCCCGATGATCAGGTAACGACCGACCAGATCGGAAGCGGTCAGGTCATCGTGGCAGGATACAGTGACCAGTGGTCGCTCAAGGCGCCATGCCATGTGTTCCATGAAGCGCGTTTTACCGCAACCGGTAGGGCCTTTGAGTAGAACCGGAATACAGTTCCGGTAAGCGGCTTCAAAGATTTCGACTTCCTTGCCTTGGGTCGCGTAGAAGGGTTCCTGCTCAATGAGGTGGGTCTCTTCAGCTGGCTGATCCATGATGATGCTGTCGCTTGGACGGGGTTCCCCAAAATTGATTGTGGTTGAAGACCGGACGAATCTGCACCGAGTCTAGCGGACAGTGTGAACAAGTGCGCTGAGGAGCTGCTGGGCTTTTTCGATGGTCATGTCGGTTTGGTGTGTTTATCAGACCGTGAACTGTCTGGCCAGTTTCTTTTTTACCGCGATGTTCTTCAACCTGATATACCGCGGAAGCCCGTTTCTGTAGGGTGGGTAGTCCTCTCCGGCCATCAACGGCGCCAGGTATTGACGGCATCTGGCTGTGATCCCCATCCCGTCACGACTGATAAAACCGCGGGGCATTGTCTTTTCCCGGTTGGCGACGCGGTTGAGATCGGCTTCTCCGATCTTCCAGCGGTAGGGGCTGTTTGAAGTTCGCACGATGGTGGGCATAACCGCATTTTTCCCCTTCAGTGCGAATGCAACAGCCGCTTTGCCAGTGGCGTAGGCCTGTTCCACATCGGTTCTGGACGCAATGTGGCGCGCGGAGCGTTGCAGGTAATCAGCTACCGCCCAGTGGTATTTTAGGCCGAGGTCATCCCTGATCATGGCAGCCACAATTGGAGCAACACCACCGAGCTGGGTATGGCCGAAAGCATCCCGAAGGCCCTGGTCGGCGAGAAAATGACCTTGCGCGTCGCGGGCACCTTCAGAGACCACTACCGTGCAGTAGCCAAATTTCTTCACTTTTCGGTTGACCGTTGATATGAATCGACTGCGGTCAAAGGCGACTTCTGGAAACAGGATGACGATGGGAATTTCTGTTGCCGAATCAGAAGCCATACCACCGGCTGCCGCGATCCAGCCAGCATGTCGACCCATTACCTCTATGATGAAAACCTTGGTGGAGGTCTTGGCCATCGATGCCACGTCGAAGCTGGCCTCACGGGTTGATACGGCGATGTATTTGGCGACCGAACCAAAACCGGGACAGTTGTCGGTAATTGGCAGGTCGTTGTCCACCGTTTTAGGAATGTGGATTGCCTGAATCGGGTAGCCAGTGCTTTGTGACAGCTGCGATACCTTAAGGCAGGTGTCGGCTGAATCGCCACCGCCGTTATAGAGGAAATAGCCGATGTCATGGGCTTTGAAGACTGCTATGAGCCTCTGATATTCGTCCTGGTTCTCTTCTAAGCTTTTTAGTTTGTAGCGGCAGGAGCCAAAAGCGCCGGCCGGGGTGGACCGAAGGGCTGCAATAGCGCCCTTGGTTTCGTAACTGGTGTCGATCAGATCTTCGGTCAAGGCGCCGATAATGCCGTTGCGGCCGGCATAGACCTTGCCGATCCGTCGCCGGTTAGCTCGCGCAGTCTCGATCACACCGCAGGCCGTCGCGTTGATTACTGCGGTGACTCCCCCAGACTGGGCGTAAAATGCGTTTCTCGGTTTGCTCATTCTGTGCTCCTGATCCCGTGTTGATGCCAATCTGATGACCCGAAGCTCTAGTTCAGATCGGCGCCTATCACACCGAACACGACACCTTGTCTCTACCGGTTATGATCAGATTCGAACCTCCCGAGTCCACTGACGCATTACGCATGGTCACCGTACTCGATAAGACCAGTTCCAGGAAGCTCTCCCGGTCTTTAAAGGAGTACTGATAGCGAAAGTTGTCCTGAGCGGTGCTCGCGCACCATAAAGCTTGCACGGTGAACTTGCCAGAAAAAAGAGCCGGGTATTCGGTCTATGGCCACTTCTGGCCATTGTAGTCATGCCGGGCTGAATACCCGGGATTTTAGCCTGAAGCCGAATCATCTGGTTATCAGAGCTGTCCGAGAGATAAATCAGTAGTATTAATGGCCGAGATACATTGACAGACCGCTAAACAAAACTATAGTAGACGCCCCGATTTTTCCGGGGACCGGAGATTAAGGATCCAGCATTAGGGAGTCGGTGGGTCTTGGGATCTACAAAATAACTGAAATTAGGGTTGAATGATGCGAATTGTGTTGTTGGGAGCACCCGGTTCCGGGAAAGGGACCCAAGCCAGGCTCATGGCCGAGAAGTACCGCGTACCACAGGTCTCGAGTGGCGAGATCCTGCGCCGGGCAGTGGCGGAGAAAACCGAACTTGGCCGGAAGGTCGAATCGATCATGAAAAGTGGTGACCTGGTCTCGGACAACCTCGTCATCGATGCGGTCACCGACCAGCTTCGCAGCTCCGAATGCAAACGTGGGTTTATCCTTGATGGATTCCCACGGACGATTCCTCAGGCCCAACAACTGGATACCCGGCTTGGATGGATGAATCGACCATTGCAGCTGGCGCTGCATTTTTCGCTGGATCCCGCCGTGGTGGTAAAGCGGACGACCGGTAGAACTGAGTGTGGTGAATGTGGCGCAACCTACAACCGGTACTTTTCACCCCCGGCAAAACGGGGTATCTGCGACCAGTGTGGTTCTCGAAACTTTGTCCAGAGATCGGACGACAATCAGCGATCAGTAAGGGCTCGCCTGGAGGCGTATGACCGGGACACTGCACCATTGATCACCTATTTCAGGGCCCAACACAAGTTGCGCACGGTCGAAGGCAGCGGGGATCCAGTGAAGATCTTTGAGCGCATCTGTGAGATTGTTGATACCGAGATTCGTCCGTTAGAGAAAAAGGTTACCGTCGCTGAAAAGCGACGTGACCCAAATGACACCATGGTGACGGTGATCAGCGGCGGTACTGTGGTGCGTCAGGAAGTGAGTGACGAAGACCGCTCGATCGATTCCGATCAGGGCAGAAAACAGAAAAACGCAGTTGCGGGAAAAGGGTCGAGCAGCAGAACTGCCAAGAAACCAGTAGTCAAGAAGCTTAAGAAAAAGCCCGTGGCAGCAAAGGTCGTAAAGAAGGTGGCGAAGAAAGCCGCTGCCAAGAAGGGTGCCCAGAAAAAGGCATCGGCAAAAGCACCGCTTAAGAAAAAGCCGCTGGCGGCAAAGGCCGTAAAGAAGGTGGTGAAGAAAGCTGCTGCTAAAAAGGGTGCTCGGAAAAAAGCATCAGCAACAAAACCCGGGCGACGCTGAATGGAATACCCGATGAAAGGTTATCCTCGGGTACGTATGCGCCGGTTACGGCGCGACCGGTTCAATCGACGGTTGGTGTGCGAATCCCAGCTGAGCTGCGATGATCTCATTCAACCACTGTTCGTCTGCGAGGGTGAAAACCAGCGCGAATCGATACCCTCTATGCCGGCTATCGAACGCCTCAGTACGGATTTAGTGTTGGCCAAGGCAGAACATCTGGTCGAGCTCGATATCCCGGCTATTGCACTTTTTCCCGTGATCAGTACCGATCGTAAGACGCCCAATGCCGAAGAAGCCTACAACCCGGACGGATTAATACCAAAAACGGTGCGGGCGCTGCGTGAACATCTGCCAGACCTCGGTGTGATCACGGATGTGGCGCTTGATCCTTATACCAGCCATGGCCAGGACGGCCTGATCGATGACAGTGGCTATGTGGTCAACGATGCGACCGTTGAAGTCCTGGTCAGGCAGGCTCTTTGTCATGCCGATGCGGGCACTCAGATCGTTGCTCCATCTGACATGATGGATGGTCGGATCGGCGAAATTCGCCAGTCGTTTGAAACCAACGGTCACGTCAACACGAGAATTCTTGCCTATTCGGCCAAATACGCGTCCGGGTTTTATGGCCCGTTTCGTGATGCCATTGGTTCTGCTGGCAACCTGGCCGGGGCCGATAAATTTTCCTACCAGGCCGATCCAGGAAACTCCGATGAGGCTATCCGGGAGGTCGAACTGGATGTGGCGGAAGGGGCTGACATGGTGATGGTCAAGCCCGCCATGCCGTACCTTGATATCGTCAGCCGGGTCAAACGCGAACTGGGTGTACCGACGTTTGTTTACCAAGTCAGTGGTGAATACTCGATGTTGTCGGCGGCCATCGCTAATGGCTGGTTGGAACGTCGCCAGGTGGTGAGCGAGGCGCTGTTGGGCTTCAAGCGTGCCGGTGCAGATGCTATTCTGACCTACTTCGCTGAAGAGGTTGCCAGCTGGCTAGGAGAAGACTGAAAAGGGTCTGTTCAAGTTCGCCCGAGGTGTCCTCACGCTGGCGCAGGAGATGGCCCGTAATCGTGGAAACACAAGATACCAGACCCGCGACGGCTGACTTCGGTTTTGCCAGAGTGGCGCAAGATGAAAAAGCACCGCTTGTAGCCGATGTTTTCCGATCGGTCGCGCGTCGTTACGATCTGATGAATGATCTGATGTCGATGGGTGGACATCGTCTGTGGAAAGATTTTCTCATCAGTCGCAGTGCTGTTCGGCCGGGTCAACAGGTACTCGACGTTGCTGCCGGTACAGGCGATCTGACGCGCCGGTTTGCTGACGAGGTCGGGGAACGGGGCCGCGTAGTCGCAATTGACATCAACCCCGAGATGCTGGGTCTAGGGCGAACCCGACTGGTGGATGGGGGTGTCGTTGGTAACGTGGATTATCTGATCGGTGATGCCGAGAATCTACCGCTCAGAGATCGCCAGTTCGACTGCGTCTGCATCGCGTTTGGTTTGCGCAATGTCACGCGGATCACGTCCGCCCTTGAGTCGATGGCCAGTATGCTTCGTCCCGGCGGTCGCTTACTGGTGCTAGAGTTCTCGCGACCGCAGGCCGATTTTCTGGCCCGGTGTTACGATTTCTACTCATTCAACGTCATTCCCCGTCTTGGAAAAATTGTTGCGGGCGATGAGGCGAGCTATCGGTATCTGGTTGAATCTATCCGTCGCCACCCAGACCCGCAGACCCTGAAAGACATGATGCAGGCCTCTGGTCTGGACGACGTGGGCTACCACAATCTCAGCGGTGGGATCGTGGTATTGCACTGTGGATTCAGATACTGATCGTTGTCTGAGCCGAGCAAGGCCCTGGGGTAATGATAGAACAGATAATGGAGCGCTCGATAAACGGGGTTCTCGCCCTGAATGCTGTGTCACTGGAAAAGATGCAACCGCTGATCGGTAAAGTGATTACGCTGCAGATCAGCGATCTGAATCGAATAGTCCACGTGTTGCCTGGGAAAGATGGAGTGCAAGTGAGGTGCGAATCAGAGCAACCCGCGGACGTCACTATCAGTGGCCACTTTGGGGACTACTTACAAGGTACAGCTGCGAGTATCCGAAGTTCATTCCAGCAAGATGCAACGCTGCAGGTCAGCGGAGATCCAGAAACTGCAGAACAACTCAGAGTTGTTCTCGGCTCACTGGACCTGGAGGAAGCACTGTCTCAGGTCGTCGGGGACACACCGGCAAGAAAAATTGCTACAGGTTTTCGAGACGTCGCCGGCTGGCTGAACCAGGCTGGTGAATCGATTGCAGCGACCTTCGGGGAAACTCTGAAAGAAGAGAAACGCCTGTTGGTGACTGGCCCACGGCTTGAGCGATTCTTGAACGAGGTGGCCCGCCTTCGGGAGAGTACAGACCGCCTGGAACAGCGAGTCCATGGGCTTGAACGCCAAACACCCGGAGATTGACGATTGGTCGTAGGCTGGCGACAGACAGGGCGGTTGTTTCGAATCGTGCGGATCTTGGTGCGGCACGGGCTGGACGAGTTTGTCACGACACTGCATCTGTTCAGAGCGTATCGCTATCTGCTCTACCTGCTGCCAGGCTACTGGTCACGCAAACTGGACAAATCGCGCGGGCAGAGACTGCGTGAGGCTCTTGAAGAACTCGGCCCGATCTTCGTGAAGTTCGGTCAACTGTTGTCAACCCGCCCGGATCTGATTCCCGATGACATCGCCGTCGAACTGATTCGGCTCCAGGATGACGTGGAGCCTTTCCCGGGTGACCAGGCACGTGCGGTGATCGAGTTGTCCTACGGCGTTGCGTTGGAGGAACACCTGTCTGATTTCGACGGCCAGCCGATAGCATCGGCTTCGGTTGCGCAAGTGCACTCAGCGAAGCTGTGTGACGGGACTGACGTGGTCGTCAAAGTGTTGCGGCCCGGGATCAAGAACGTGATCGATCAGGACCTCGACCTACTCTATGCTCTGGCCCATCTGGCGGACAAGCACTGGTCAGAAGGCAGGCGCCTGCGTCCGGTTGAGATCGTCGACCAATACCACAAGACCATTTATGACGAGATGGACCTGATGCGCGAAGCTGCCAATGCGACTCAGCTGCGACACAATTTCCCCGACTCCGACATCATCTATGTCCCGCAGGTCTATTGGGAGCATACACGGCGCGATGTCATGGTGATGGAACGGGTTGGCGGCATTCCTATCCGCGATGTCGATGCCATCCGCAATGCCGGTGTCGATATGAAACAGCTGGCACACAATGGGGTCGAGATCTTTTTCACCCAGGCATTTCGCGACGGCTTCTTTCATGCGGACATGCACCCGGGAAACATATTCGTTGGTCCTGACGGACAATACCGGGCCGTTGATTTTGGCATCATGGGCACCCTGAACGAGTCGGACAAGCGTTATCTTGCCGAGAACTTTCTGGCATTTTTCAACCGTGATTACCGGGCGGTTGCACAAGCACACATCCGGGCCGGTTGGGTGCCTTCGAACACCCCCGCAGAAGAGTTCGAATCGGCAGTCCGAACCGTCTGTGAGCCGATCTTTGCCAAGCCGATCAGCGAGATTTCATTCGGCCGCCTGGTGATAAGGCTTTTCCAAGTGGCGCGACGATTCAATATGCCTGTCCAGCCACAACTGATCCTGTTGCAGAAGACGCTGCTGAACATCGAAGGACTGGGCCGACAGCTGTACCCTCAACTGGACCTGTGGGAAACAGCCAAGCCCTTCTTGGAACGCTGGATGCGAGAACAGATCGGTCCACGGGCGCTGTTGCGCGACCTGCGCCAGCAGTGGCCGCAGATTGTCCCGTTGTTGCCCGAGCTGCCTGCCCTGGCGCACGGTGTGTTACGTCGTATGCACGAAGAAAACCAGGCACCCGGGGCATATTCCGACGAGATCGACAGTTTGCGGCAAGAATTCAGGTCCAGCCAGCGTCGCTTCGCGAGTATTCTGGTGGGCTGTATTTTGCTGTTGGTCGCAGCGATCCTGGCCGTGCTCGCAGAGCCTGCCCGCCCGGTCGAGTTGAACTTGGTCAGTGGCCTGGTCGGTGCCGGTGGTGTTCTCTTGGTCGTGTTCGGTTGGTTTGCCGGGCAGCGGCAGAACCCGACCTTTACTGGACCAAAGAACGGCTCGACTCGGCCGCGTATCTGAGCATCTAACAAAAAGTTGACAGAAACACTTGGTTATTTGCAAGATAATCCTTATAATTTTCCTCAGGATTTGAGCGTTCAATGGGTTTTTGTACTCGATTCAATCTGATAGCGATGCCAGGGGCCTGACAGTTGTCAGCTTCTGCCTCGCTCGCGACACGCCGTTAACCGGCAAAGGGGAAATCATGCGTTTGACTACCAAGGGTCGTTATGCCGTAACTGCCATGCTGGATCTTGCACTTAATCAGGGCAAGCGACCGGTGACGCTGCAGGACATTGCCGTCAATCAGGAGATCTCGCTGTCTTATCTTGAGCAACTGTTCGCCAAATTGCGTCGCGATGCCCTGGTCAGAGGGACCCGGGGCCCGGGCGGGGGCTACCGGCTGGCCAAGGACGCGGGCGAGATCTCGATCGCTGCAATCATTGGGGCGGTGGACGAAAAAGCTGACATGACTCGGTGCGCTGGTGAGGCCAACTGTCAGGATGGCGAAAAGTGCCTGACCCATGAGCTTTGGGCCGAACTCAGCCAGGAGATTTATCGGTTTCTGGACGGTATCACGTTGAAAAACCTGGTCCGTCGGCCGGAGGTCCAGGCTGTGGCAGAGCGCCAGGAATCGAATCGACAAGGACTACAGGGCGGTTCTTTGCAGTCGATCGTTGTCGATTCCGATCGGTTGACCGGCACGATCCGATGCTGATTGGGGTTCTCGTGGTCGAGGTATCACGCCTCGCTTTGCAGGTCTGAAGGCGAACCTTTGGAAAGGCCCAGGGAAATGAGTTCTTCAGCGACAAAAATCAGTGACCTGATCGGACGGGAATACAAGGAAGGTTTCGTCACCGAGATCGAGGCGGATACTCTGCCGCCCGGCCTTGATGAGGGGGTGATCCGCAAACTCTCGGCCAAGAAGAACGAGCCGGAGTTCATGCTCGACTGGCGGCTGGACGCGTTTCGCCGTTGGCAGGGTATGAACGAACCGGCCTGGGCCCATGTCGATTACGCACCGATCGACTTTCAGGGAATCAGCTACTACTCGGCCCCGCGCAGCCAGGCAGATGGTCCGCAGAGTCTCGATGAGGTGGACCCGAAACTTCTGGAGACTTACAACAAGCTTGGCATACCGTTGGAAGAACAGAAATTCTTGGCTGGTGTCGCAGTAGATGCAGTATTCGACAGTGTATCAGTGGCGACTACGTTCAAAAGTAAGCTTGCCGAAGCGGGGGTAATCTTTTGTCCATTTTCTGAGGCTGTGCAGGAGCACCCGGAACTGGTGAGTCGGTATCTGGGAACGGTCGTACCCACCGGTGATAATTTCTACGCCGCCCTTAATTCGGCTGTTTTCAGCGACGGCTCATTCGTTTACATCCCCAAAGGGGTGCGCTGCCCGATGGAACTGTCGACGTACTTCAGGATTAATGCGTTGAACACAGGCCAGTTTGAACGGACCCTGATCATTGCCGACGAAGACAGTTATGTCAGCTATCTTGAGGGATGCACAGCGCCGATGCGCGATGAGAACCAGTTACACGCCGCAGTGGTCGAGCTGGTCGCTATGAAGGGAGCTCAGATCAAGTACTCGACTGTGCAGAACTGGTATCCCGGTGATGAGGAGGGCCGCGGGGGCATTTACAATTTTGTCACCAAGCGTGGTGCCTGTCGGGGTGACGATGCCAAGATTTCGTGGACCCAGGTAGAGACCGGGTCGGCGATCACCTGGAAATACCCGAGCGTGTTGTTGGAAGGTGATCGATCGAGCGGAGAGTTCTACTCTGTGGCGCTGACCAACAACTGTCAGCAGGCCGATACTGGAACCAAGATGGTTCACATCGGCCGGGAGACCAGCAGCACCATTATCTCCAAGGGCATTTCGGCAGGTCGTGGCCAGAACGCCTATCGCGGTCTGGTCAAGGTACTAAAGGGCGCCGAAAATGCACGGAACTACTCTCAGTGTGATTCTCTTTTGATGGGCAATCGGTGCGGGGCACATACGTTTCCTTATCTGGAGGTCAGAAACCCGACGGCGATCGTCGAGCACGAGGCAAGCACATCAAAGATCGGAGAAGACCAGTTATTTTACTGCCGTCAGCGAGGGCTGTCGGAAGAAGACGCGGTCTCGATGATTGTCAACGGATTCTGCAAGGAAGTATTCAAGGAGTTGCCGATGGAGTTTGCGGTAGAGGCACAGGCATTGCTAGGTATCAGCCTGGAGGGTGCGGTCGGTTGATTGTGAAGATGCAGTGAAATCACCAATCGACGGTAGGAGAAAACCAAGTGCTGAATGTTGAAAATCTTAATGTTGCGGTCGCTGACGAGCCAATCCTGAAAGGGCTCAGTCTTCAGGTCAACGCTGGCGAGGTCCACGCGATCATGGGACCTAACGGTTCCGGTAAAAGCACTCTGGCAAACGTCATCGCGGGTCGCGAGGGTTACGAAATCACCTCGGGTTCTGTTGTTTTCGAGGGTCAGAATCTGTTGGAACTGGCGCCGGAAGATCGGGCGCGACAGGGCATTTTTCTTGCTTTTCAATACCCGGTGGAAATTCCCGGTGTGAACAACGTCTATATGCTCAAGGCCGCGGTTAATGCGATCCGTAAGCACCGCGGTGATGAGGAACTCGATGCCATAGACTTTCTGAAGTTGGTTCGGGAAAAGCTCAAACTGGTGGAGATGAAGGAGGAGTTTCTACACCGGCCGGTCAATGTAGGATTTTCAGGCGGTGAGAAAAAACGCAACGAAATTCTCCAGATGGCGCTACTCGAACCGCGCCTGGCAATGCTGGATGAGACCGATTCTGGTCTGGACATAGATGCTTTAAAAGTAGTCGCATCAGGTGTGAACGGGCTGCGCGGCAAGGACCGGGCGATCGTACTGGTCACCCACTACCAGCGGTTGCTGGATTTCATCGTTCCCGATCACGTCCACGTGCTTGCAGGTGGCAGGGTACTCAAATCCGGCGGCAAGGAGCTTGCGCTGGAGTTGGAAGAACGCGGATACGGCTGGGTCGAGCAGTCGGTTTCGCCGAGTGCTGAAACGGCGCTGTGACAGAATGAGCCAGGCTGTTTCAACTGCCGAGGACTATCTTGCCGCCCAGCGGTTGGCCAACCTTCCGGCTGTAGGTACCGCGTGGCTGGACATTCGCCGTAATCAAGCCAGATCGTTACTCGAAGGAGTCGGTCTGCCAACCCCCCGCCAGGAAGATTGGAAATACACCAACATCCGGCCCATAACCCGGTCAACGTTTGACCCTGTCTCGGGGTCGTCTGGCTGGAATGATCAGGATTTCCTTGAAAGCATACAACTGCCTGGGCTGAACAGTTACCGGCTGGTCTTTGCTGACGGCATCCTGGTTCGGGAACTGTCGAGCTGTGACGGGTTGCCGGCGGGGGTGACCATCGCCAGTGTGGCAGAGATCCTTCGTGCCGACAGCGCGAAGCTTGAAAATCTTTTGGGCTCGGCCCTGCCGACTTCACCGCACGGGTTTACGGCAATGAATTCGTCGTTTATCGCCGACGGGGCGTATCTGGATATCGGTCCCGGAATCGTGTTGGACAAGCCGGTGGAGCTGGTTTTCATCTGTGCCTGTGCTGGTGAGGATCGATTGGGTATGCCACGTAATCTCATTGTCGGTCGACCAGGCAGCCACGCCAGCGTGATCGAGCGCTACCTGTCTGTAGTCGAGGCTCGCTCATTGACTAACGCGGTCAGCGAGGTGATCCTCGAAGAAGATGCTCAGCTGACACATCAGCGAATCACCGATGAGAGTTCGCGTAGTTTCCACGTCGGTGGTCTGTTTGCCAGGCTGGGTGGTGACAGCCGGCTCGATGCCTGCTCGATAACGTTGGGTGGCTCGCTGGTGCGGAACGACGTACTGGTCAATCTGGATGCTTCGGGTGCCACAGTCGATCTGGCTGGTCTTTATCTTGCTCGTGGGCGTTGCCACATCGACAACCACACCCACGTGGTCCACAACAGTCCCAGCGCCCGGAGTCGTGAGTTGTACAAGGGCATTCTCAATGACCGATCACGGGCGGTCTTTCATGGCCGGATCACGGTCCAGGCTGGTGCGCAGCAGACCGACTCCGAACAGAACAACCAGAACCTCCTGCTGTCCCGGGAGGCCGAGGTAGACACCAAGCCACAACTGGAGATCTACGCTGATGATGTCAAGTGCAGCCACGGTGCGACGGTCGGTCAGCTGGACGAGATGGCGGTTCTCTACCTGCGCTCCCGGGGAATTGGCGAGAGCCAAGCCCGCGGAATACTCACCCACGCCTTTGCAGGTGAGATCCTGGAGCGGATCGAGCTGGACAACCTTCGACTGCATCTCGATCATTGCGTGAGCCACCGGCTTTCGAGCGTGGAGCGGGTCGTCTCATGAACCAAGCACAGGCCACTCCCGACGCAACCCTGTGCCCGCTGGATGTCGAGTCGGTTCGAAAAGATTTTCCGGCACTGCATCAAAAGGTCAATGGTCGACCGCTGGTTTATCTCGACAGTGGTGCCAGTTCACAGAAACCAGAACAGGTCATCGATGCGGTCCAGGCATACGAGCGTCGTGATCACGCCAACGTGCACCGTGGTGTCCACACGCTGAGTCAAAGGGCAACCGACGCTTTCGAGGGTGCACGAGAGAAAGTCCGCAGTTTTGTCAATGCCAGGTCGGTTCGGGAAATTGTCTTCACCCGTGGAACAACCGAGGCCATCAATCTCGTGGCCCAGAGCTATGGGCGATCGCGGCTGGCGTCATCAGACGAAGTTTTAGTGACCGAGATGGAACATCATGCCAACATTGTTCCCTGGCAACTGCTGTGTGGCCAGACCGGCGCCACACTGAAGGTTGTGCCGTTTGATGACAATGGCGAACTGATCATGGCCCGGTTCAAAGAGTTGCTGTCCAGCCAGACGCGTATTGTCGCCTTGACCCATGTCTCCAATACCTTGGGGACCGTCAATCCGGTACACCAAATCATCCGGATGGCGCACGAGGCCGGAGCGGTGGTTCTGATTGACGGTGCCCAGGCTGTGCCCCACAGCGCGATCGATCTTATGGCACTGGATTGCGATTTCTATGCATTTTCCGGACACAAACTCTATGGTCCGACCGGCATTGGGGTGCTATATGGAAGAGAAGCGTTGCTGGATGCGATGCCACCCTGGCAGGGCGGCGGCGATATGATTAAGAGTGTCCGATTTTCGGGCTCGACCTACAACGACCTGCCCTACAAGTTCGAGGCTGGAACGCCTCACATTGCGGGCGCCATCGGATTGGGAGAAGCTGTCGATTATGTCTCAAAGTTGGGTATGGATCGCATCGCGGCACATGTACACAAACTGCTGGACTACGCAACCGCCCAGACCGAGCGTGTATCCGGGATGCGGGTCTTTGGCAATGCACCCGGGAAAGCCGGCATCCTGTCGTTTGAGCTGCAGGGCATACATGCCCATGACCTCGGTACGATCCTTGATCACGAGGGCGTGGCAATCCGCACCGGTCATCACTGTGCAATGCCGGTCATGGAACATTACGCTGTGCCGGCCACGGCCCGGGCGACCTTTGCGCTGTACAACACCAGGGCTGAAATCGATTCACTGTTTGCCGCCATCGACAAAGCCAGGGAAATATTCCACACGTGAGTGATCTGCGTGACCTATATCAGGCGGTCATCTTTGACCACAACCGCAGCCCGCGCAACTACGGTGAGTTGGCATCGGCAAATCGCCGGGCTGAAGGATTCAACCCGTTGTGCGGTGACCACGTCGTAGTTTTACTGCAGATGAGTGACGACGGCGTGGTTGAAGACGTGCGTTTCGAGGGCCGGGGTTGTGCAATATCGACTGCCTCGGCCTCGATCATGACCGAGACCGTGAAGGGTTTGACGGTCAAACAAGCAGATCAATATTTCGACGCGTTTCACCGCCTGGCATTAGGCGAAGATCCCGGAGATGATCTTGAACTGGCCAAGCTGGAGGCGCTCTCGGGGGTTCGGGAATATCCCAGCCGGGTCAAATGCGCGACCCTAGCCTGGCATACCGTGCGTTCGGCACTGCACGACACCGGCGACACGGCCACGACCGAATAACCCGACGCCGGTAAACCAGATGGATATCAGGAAGCATTACGACAGCTTTGTCAACAAGTTCCTGGCCGGTGACGCTCCAGTAGACGACAACGTGGCAGATCAACATTCAAAAGCCGACATGCTTAACGCTCCGCCTGAAGGGCATGTCGCGCCGCAGACTGGAGTCAGCCCACCCGGACAGGCGGCGGCGGTCAAAAACATCGGATCTACGCCAGTCGACCCAGTATCAGGGCCCAACGCCCCGCCGGCACTGGCAGAAGATTCAGTGGGCTCTGAGACAGATCCGGCGGACTCAGGGCCGAAAGTCAGCGGCGGTGGTGACCCTGAACTGCGCGGCCTGGTGATCGCGGCGATCAAAGAGGTCTATGACCCGGAGATTCCGCTCAACATCTACGACCTCGGGTTGATCTACCGGGTCGAGATTGATTCGGACAATGGTGTGATGATCGATATGACGCTGACTTCACCGCACTGTCCGGTGGCAGAAAGTCTGCCAGGTGAAGTTGAGAGTGCTGCCCGGGCCGTGGAGGGGATCACTGATGTTCAGCTTGAACTCGTTTGGGATCCGCCCTGGGACATGGATCGAATGGGTGAAGCCGGTCGCCTGGAACTCGGCTTGCTGTAGCCGCTCATGAGTAACTGGGTCAACGTCGGAACTACAGTTGATCTCAAACCTGGTGAAACCAAGGTCGTTGAGGTGGAGGGTACAGATGTCGCCCTGTTCAACTTGGATGGTGAGTACTATGCGCTTGAGGATGTCTGTACCCATGATGGCGCCGAAATCGCTTCTGGCTGTATTCTGGGTGATGTGATTGAGTGCCCGCGCCACGCTGCGCGGTTCAGCATTCGCACTGGGGAGGTGCTGGCACCACCGGCTTATGAACCACTCCATGTCTTCCCCGTCGACATCAGAGAAGGTCTGATCCGGGTTCGGGATGACCGCTGGGATTAGTGGTACCGGCCAGGTGGCTAGCCTGAAGTTCGACCCCGAGAAAAGTTTCTATCGTCGTCGAAGAATTCTGACGGATTCAGTGGCCACGCCCAATGCGGCGTCGCGCAGTTTCGACTGCCACTAGAACCGCCAGAGTGATCACCAGTTCCCGGCCGATGGCCGAAAGGTTCGCGATAGAGAAGACCTCAATCAGGAACCCAGCAAGGCCTGCGCCGTCGGTGCCGTGACGAATGTCCTGAAAAATCAACAGTGGTGAGATGAAATAACTATCGTTGAGCGGCCAGAATATAGGTATACCGATAGGGGCGCGGGTATCAATGGTCAGCCAGTCACCGAGCAGATGACTGGTATAGGCCAGAAATGCAATACGGCCCAGGGAAACTCTGTTGTCTGTGAGTTTTCTAAAACTGAGGGCGATGGCGCTTGAGAACAACAGTGCGCCAGCCAGAGAATGTGAGACTCCATGGTGGTACCGGTTGGGCTCGCCGATGAGAATTCCAGGGAGGAAGTCAAAGTCAGGTGCCCAGCAGGCGGTGACAATTACGACCCAGACGAGGGCTGGCCAGGGTTTGGCAGACCGTTCTCGAAAGCCTGTGCAAGACAGAGCCAGTAGCAGATGCCCGACCGGGCTAGCCATGTCACCATACCCCGCAAAGATACCGGTTACTGGAGGAAATCACCGCCCCGGCTCGGTCAGTCCGGTCGTGTGGCGACCCGCCGACCCGGGCAGGTCCCGGATTCTGCGTATTATCCCATTTAAAGTCGGTCCGGAATTGGGGATAATCCGCGACCCCCCAGCAAACAACGCATGAGAAGGCGCTGATCAGACGGCCAGACCCCAAAACAGACCGATGCCTGTAAAACTATACATCAAAACGTTCGGCTGCCAGATGAATGATTACGACTCCAGGCGTATTGCTCATCTGCTTGGTGAGTCGCACGGCATGGTGACGACCGGCAACGCTAATGACGCGGATATGCTGTTGCTCAACACCTGCTCGGTTCGTGAGAAAGCCCAGGAAAAAGTCTTCTCCCAGCTCGGTCGCTGGCGCGAGTGGAAAGAAACTCGACCCGAATTGATGATCGGAGTCGGGGGTTGCGTTGCGAGCCAGGAGGGAGAGGCTATCCTCAAGCGGGCGCCGTATGTTGACCTGGTGTTTGGCCCGCAGACTTATCACCGTTTGCCAGCGATGGTCGATCAGTTGTTGTCGTCCAGGTGCGGCGTTGTCGACGTCAGTTTTCCAGAAATTGAAAAGTTCGACAGTCTGCCTGCGCCCCGGGCAGATGGTGCTAGGGCCTTGGTATCGGTAATGGAAGGCTGTAGCAAGTACTGTAGCTTCTGTGTTGTTCCCTACACACGAGGCGAGGAGTTCAGTCGCCCTTTCGACGATGTGATTACCGAGGTCTACGAACTGGCAGAACAAGGGGTACGTGAAGTTACCCTGCTCGGACAGAATGTCAATGCCTACTCGGGAGCTCGTCATGACGGCGGTGTCATCACCTTTGCGGAACTCGTTCGTTATGCCGCGGCCATCGAGGGTATCGACCGGTTGCGTTACACAACCTCGCACCCAATCGACTTCGACCAGAATCTGATCGATGCCTACGCGGAGGTTCCGGAACTGGTCAGTCACCTGCATCTTCCGGTACAGAGCGGCTCGGACCGAATTCTGTCGCTAATGAAAAGAGGTTACAGCGTGGCCGAGTACGAGGACATTGTTCAGCGTGTGCGGCAACGGCGTACCGACCTTGTACTGTCCTCGGATTTCATCATCGGTTTTCCGGGCGAGACTGATGATGATTTTGAACAGACCATGGCGTTGATCGAGCGGATCGGTTTCGACCAGTCTTTCAGCTTTATCTACAGCCCAAGGCCTGGAACGCCGGCAGCGCCGTTGCCCGATGAGACCCCCAGTGAAGTCAAGCAGGCGCGCCTGTCACGACTTCAGGCGCGCATCAACTCGATGTCTGCAGACATCGGCGCGAAGATGATTGGTACCGTCCAGCGGGTTCTGGTTGATGGGCCGTCCCGGCGCCAACCCACACAGATGAGCGGCCGGACAGACAATAACCGCGTGGTCAACTTCTCCGGTGTCGCTGAGTCCCGAAACCGGTTCGTCAACGTGAGAATCACCGAGGCTTTGCCCCATTCGCTGCGCGGGGGCCTTGTTATAGATGAAAACCTGAACTCTGATATGATGGGTGGCGATTCAACAGCGGCACATGGGACGGCTTGAAAAACATCACAACGCCCTCGACTTTCGACCTTATTCCGGAAGACAACCAGCGTCTGGCAGGTCTGTGCGGCGAATACGACACGAATCTCAAGCAGATGGAGGCGCGTTTCGGGGTCAAGATCTCTCACCGTGGCCACTTGTTCTGCATTGATGGTCAATCCAGCGATGTCGATCAGGCAGAAACTGTGCTGCGAGCCCTCTACCGGGATACCGAGGACCGGCAGGTGCTGACACCGGACCAGGTTCATCTCGCAATGTCTCAAATCCCGAATGATCAGAACAGCGCCGAGTCTGGCCCGGACGAAATAGTTGTCCGGTTGCGCAGGACCACGATCAGTGGCAAGAATGCCCATCAGCGCTCCTATCTGCGGAACATTCTGACCCATGATCTGAGCTTCGGCATCGGTCCCGCCGGGACGGGGAAGACATATTTGGCTGTGGCCTGTGCCGTACAGGCACTGGCAGACAAGGAGGTCGAGCGCATCGTGCTGGCTCGACCCGCTGTCGAGGCAGGGGAGCGACTCGGGTTTTTACCCGGCGATATCGGCCAGAAAGTCGACCCCTACTTGCGGCCACTGTACGACGCACTCTACGAGATGCTGGGGTTTGAGCGTGTTGGCAAACTGATTGAACGCGGTGTCATCGAGCTTGCCCCGCTGGCCTATATGCGAGGGCGAACCTTGAATGAAGCATTCGTCATTCTCGATGAAGCGCAGAATACGACGATCGGGCAGATGAAAATGTTTCTAACCCGTATCGGTTTCGGTTCAAAAGTGGTCATCAACGGTGATGTGACCCAAGTCGACCTGCCCAAGGGTACGCAGTCCGGACTCAGACATGCCGGATCCGTGCTGTCACCCATCGAAGGCGTCAGTCTGACCGAGTTCAATTCGCGGGACGTCGTTCGTCATCCGTTGGTCCAGAGGATTGTGGAAGCTTACGAGGCGGTAGAAGCCAAGCGGCCGAAAGGGTCGTGAATGTCCAGGTCCAGCTGGCCGTTCAGGACAGCGCCGTGCCGGAGATACCGACGATCGTGTCATGGGTTAACACCACCTTGCTGGCTACTCCTCATCACTTGACAGAAATCACGGTGCGCGTGATCAGCAAGGGTGAAATGCTGAACCTCAATTCTCGCTTCAGGGGACAAAAAGCCCCGACCAATGTGCTTTCCTTTCCCAGCGAAGAGACACCGAACATCGAGACCGGCATTTCCGGTGACATTGCGGTTTGCGCTGCGGTGGTTAGGTCTGAAGCCGTTGAACAGAACAAGACCCTGGATGCGCACTGGGCACACATGATGATCCACGCTGTGTTGCACCTGTGTGGCTATGATCATATCAACGATGTTGAAGCTGCGATTATGGAAGCACTGGAGGTACAGGTCCTCGATAAACTCGGTTTTGGCGATCCATACAACATTTGTTGAGCACGGGCATGGCGGGCAGTGAAGAAAAGCTGCTGGGGCAGCACGACCTGATCAGCAGACTGCGTTACGTTCTGCGGGGAACGCCGTTTACCCGCGAACAGTTGTTCAAGATCCTGCGCGGTGCGAGGCACCGGGAATTGCTGGACGACGATACCCTGCAGATGATGGAGCGGGTTACCGTGGTGAGTGATCTTCAAGTCGATCAGGTCATGGTCGCCAGGGCACAGATGGTCACCGTCGATTCCAGCCACACATTGGACCAGATACTGCCGGTTATCATCGAATCCGCGCATTCCAGGTTTCCGGTGACCGGTGGTGATCGGGACACCGTGCTGGGAATCCTCCTGGCTAAGGATCTGCTGCGGCACTTGCGCGAGGACGGAAGTCCGAACCTGCCTTGGGAGCGATTGCTGCGTCCCGCTGAATTCATTCCCGAGAGCAAGCGCCTCAACGTCCTGTTGCAGGAGTTTCGCGCCAGTCGTAACCATATGGCGGTTGTGGTGGATGAGTACGGAGGAGTTATCGGCCTGGTCACCATCGAGGATGTGCTTGAACAGATTGTCGGCGAGATAGAAGACGAACATGATGTCGACGAAGGTGCCAGTATGGTGCTTCGGCGGGGTACCGATCATTGTGTGGTCAAGGCGAAAATGCCGATCAGCAGTTTCAACCAGCTGTTTGAGGTCGCGCTCGACCAACTGGAATTTGATACTCTCGGTGGGCTGGTGACCGCCAGGTTGGGTCACCTGCCCATTCGGGGTGAAACGGTGGAATTCCCAGGGCTCAAGATCGAAGTGCTCAGCGCTGACATCCGGCGGCCCCGGTTGTTGCGGATCACGAGGGTCCAGGTCGCTTGAGTCGCCTGCAGGCCATGGTCCTGATCGAAAGATGAAACATCGGTGCCTAGTGCACCGGATCGGTCCGCCGACACTGGCCCTGGCAGCCGGGGCGCTCTTTCCGCTGGGCTTCGCCCCCTTTGAGTATGTGCTGGTCGCACCGCTCGCCCTGGGCTTGCTCTTCGTGTTGTGGTTGTCTGCCGGGTATCTGCGGGCCGCGCTGCTGGGATTTTGTTTTGGGGTCGGTTTGTTCAGCGTCGGTGTGTCCTGGGTCTATGTCAGCCTGCACCAATTTGGCGGTATGCCGCCGCTGCTGGCCGCTCTTCTGGTGTTCGGGTTCGTGCTGATCATGTCGGTCTACCCTGCTGCTGTGGGACTACTCCAGGCTGTGGGTCGACATCGTCCTGCAGCACGGCGGATGCTCCTGCTGATGCCCGCCTGCTGGATTCTGTGTGAATGGTTACGCGGCTTTGCGTTCAGCGGTTTCCCCTGGCTTTATCTGGGGTACGGCATGATTGATACACCGCTCGCCCTGCTCGCACCATTTGGCGGGGTGCTCGCTGGTAGCTGGCTGGCTGCGATAGGTGGTGCGGCTCTGGTTTTGCTGGTAACAGGCCCGGGTACTGACCGTCTGGCTGCACTAGGGGCTGTTTGTGCGGGCGTTCTACTGATCCTGGCCTTGGGCCGGCCCGGATGGGTGACCCCAATCGGGCAGCCGATTCGGGTCACGGTCATTCAGAACAACGTACCACTGGATCAGAAATGGTCCCCCGATGCTATTGGATCGATCGCCGGGGGGTATCTGGCCGCGAGCCGTAATTCGCCCGCCGCTGACCTGTTGATCTGGCCGGAAGCGGCGTTGCCGCTTTATCTCGATGAGATCCATGACGGTTACCTAATGCAGCTTAGGCACTGGCCAGCCGATTTTCTGCTCGGTGTTCTGGAGCGCCGGCGTATCGGAGATAAAATAATTCTGTATAACAGTGCGCTTGGTCTGGGCGAGAGTGATGCGCTGTACCGTAAGCAGCAGCTTGTGCCGTTCGGCGAGTACCTGCCCTTGCGTGGGTTATTCGGCTGGGTTCTGAATTACCTGCAGATTCCGATGTCGGACTTTACGGCCTGGCCTGACAAACAGTTGCCCATGGCGCTCGCCGGTCAAAAGGTGGCTGTGTCCATTTGTTACGAGGACGCTTTCCCTGCTGTTGTACGCCAATCACTGCCGGCGGCCACGGTGCTGGTGAATCTTAGCGAAGACGCATGGTTTGGCGACTCGCTGGCGCCCCATCAACGTCTGCAGATGGCCCGGATGCGGGCTCTTGAGAGTGGTCGCCCGTTGGTTCGTGCCAGCAACAATGGTCTGTCAGCACTCATATCGGCCGATGGCCAGGTGTTGAAGAGCGCACCGCAATTTCGACAGCGCATACTGCACGGTGTCATCGTCCCAATGACGGGGGAGACCCCGTTTGTCCGTTATGGGAGCCTACCCGTCCTGGGGTTTGCACTGCTAGTCGTTGTCCTGGGAAGCTTCCCCTGGGTTCGCCGGTTGCGCTGATCTGCCGTTATCAGTATTCGGTCCGGTCGCTCAGACGAACGTTGGTCAGTGCTAAACTGCTGCCATGGAATTCCGGCTTGATGACAAACTGGTCGTGGCCATCTCGTCCCGGGCATTGTTCGATCTCGAGGATGGTCATCGAGTGTTTACCGAGCAGGGTGTTGATGCGTACTGCCACTACCAGATGAGTCACGAGAACGAGATTCTGGAGCCCGGTGTGGCGTTCGGGCTCGTTCGCAAGCTGCTCGCACTGAATCACTCTGACCGAAGCCGTCACCAAGTGGAGGTGGTGCTGATATCCCGCAACAGCGCGGATACCGGGCTTCGGATCTTTAATTCGATCAGTCATTACGGCCTGAAAATTACTCGAGCCGCTTTCTCAGGTGGCGCAAGCCCGTTCTCCTATGTCGCCCCATTCAACGCGGATCTGTTTTTGTCCGCTGACCCTCACGACGTGCGAAGTGCACTTGATGCTGGCATTGCGGCCGCCACTATCATGCCTTCTAAAATAGACAAAAATATCGGAGACCAGTTGCGGATCGCTTTTGACGGTGATGCGGTTCTTTTTGCGGACGATTCCGAACGGGTTTTCCAGGACCAGGGCCTGGCCGCTTTTGCCGAGTCAGAGCGCAATAATGCGTCCACTCCTATGATAGGGGGGCCGTTCCGGCACTTTCTGGCTGTCGTTCATCAGTTGCAGTCCGATTGGCCGCAAGACCAATCGCCAATCAGGACGGCACTATTTACAGCTCGCAGCGCACCGGCCCACGAGCGGGTGATCCGAACCCTTCGGGCGTGGGATATACGGATCGATGAAGCCGTGTTTCTCGGTGGCTTGGACAAGGGTGCGTTCCTGGACACTTTCGGAGCCGATATTTATTTCGACGATCAGCAGGCACATTGTGACTCCGCACGCCAGTATGTTCCAACAGGTCATGTCCCCCACGGGGTGACCAACAACACCTAACAGACCTCGCTCGCTTCAGATTGATATAATTCGCCCACCGGGCTTACTGTTGCGGGCCCGGCGTGTTCAATCTCTGTATCCCGATCAAATCATGATTTCTCTCAATCGCTGGTTGATGACTTGCCTTTTGGCAGGATTCCTCGTGGCTGCGTCGCACAACGTTGTTGCCAACCTGCCGCTGGCAATGGATGGGCAGGCCCTGCCCAGTCTGGCCCCGATGTTGGAAGGCGTGCTGCCTTCCGTCGTGAACATCTCGACAGAAGGAAAAGTCACGGTACGGGGAAGCCCATTTCAGTCCGATCCGTTCTTTGAGCGCTTCTTCAATACCCTTCCGGACAGCCAACCCCGACAACGCCGGACCCGGAGCCTGGGTTCCGGAGTCATTATTAATTCACAGTTGGGCTACGTCGTCACCAATCATCACGTGATCGAAAATGCTGACGAGATCCGCGTACGCCTGGATGACGGCCGCTCATTTGACGCTAAAGTAGTGGGGGCCGACCCTGAAGCGGACGTGGCCGTGATCCGGATACCCCCAGACAACCTCAAAGCAATCGAGATCGGCAATTCCGATGAACTTCGGGTCGGCGATTTTGTGGTGGCCATCGGCAATCCCTTCGGCCTCAGTCAGACCGCAACCTCCGGGATCGTAAGTGCGCTGGGCCGTACCGGGCTCGGGATCGAAGGCTATGAGGATTTTATCCAGACCGATGCTTCCATTAATCAGGGGAATTCCGGTGGTGCGTTGGTTAACCTTCGTGGCCAACTGGTCGGTGTCAACACCGCGATCCTGGCCCGTGGTGGAGGTAATGTGGGCATTGGCTTTGCGATTCCGGCCAACATGGCCTTGCGCCTGACCTCCCAGATCATTGAGTACGGGGAGGTTCGCCGCGGCCGCCTGGGCGTGATCGTGCAGGACCTGACCCCGGGTCTCGCGGAAGCATTCGGTATCGAGACCCGCGCCGGTGCTCTGATATCCAGGGTCATGCCCGACTCCGCCGCGGCCGATGCCGGGCTTCGCGAAGGGGACGTCATCACCTTGGTAGACGGGCGAGCCGTTTCAGGAGCTGCCGAGCTGCGAAACCTGATTGGTCTGGCCCGGGCTGATGATGAGATCGAGGTCACCTATATTCGGGATCGCCAGGAGATCAGGCAGAGGATCCGGATACGGGCGGTACAGGCAGGAACGGGACAGGGGGTACAGATCAGCGATAAACTTGCGGGGGCCCTGTTCGAAGATGTCGATGAGTTCACCGGCCGCGAAGGCCAGCCAGGAGTACGTGCGGTGGAGGTTACCGAAGGCAGTCCCGCCTGGCAGGCTGGACTGCGGCCCAGCGACCTGATTCTGTCGGTCAACCGGCAGCTGGTCTTCAGCCTGGACGATCTCGCCCAGGCGGTTAAGCACAGTGCCCGTGGTTTGCTGCTCAATTTACGGCGCGGCGATTCCGCCTTTTACCTGGTGATCCCCTGACGGATCACGAACAAGCTTCGCCTGGCCAGACGATCCAGATCATCTGACAAACCCACACGCAAATTGCCAATGAAGAACAAACTTATCGCGCCTTCGATCCTCTCGGCCGATTTTGCCAGGCTCGGTTCCGAGGTCGAGCAGGTCCTCGCCTCTGGAGCTGACATCGTTCATTTTGATGTGATGGACAATCATTATGTACCGAACTTGAGCGTCGGACCGCTGGTGTGTTCGGCGCTGCGAAGCTATGGTATCGAGGCACCGATCGATGTGCATTTGATGATCAGACCGGTTGATCGCATCATTCCCGATTTTGCGGCAGCCGGAGCGACCTACATCACTTTTCATCCTGAAGCGAGTGATCACGTCGATCGGACCTTGCAGCTGATCCAGGATGTGGGATGCCGAACGGGTCTGGTCTTCAATCCCGCCACACCGCTGGATCATCTTCGTCACGTCGTGGACAAAGTGGACATGATTCTGCTGATGTCTGTTAATCCGGGATTTAGCGGACAGCAGTTTATTCCCCGCACCCTCGAAAAACTGGCACAAGCCAGACAGCTGATCGACGACTCGGGTCTGGACATCCGGCTGGAAGTCGATGGCGGTGTCAAGCTGGACAATATCCGTTCGATCTCTTTGGCCGGAGCCGATACTTTTGTTGCGGGGTCAGCCATATTCTCCGCTGCCGATGAGTCGGATCCGAACCGTTACGACAGCGTCATCCGGGCCATGCGGGCTGAAATCGACGACACGGCCTGAGAGATGACCTCTACTGCCACTGATCGGACGGTGTTGCCCCGGCAGTGGCCGCTCAGGATAAACGGCCTGCTGTTCGACCTGGATGGGACACTGGCCGACACCGTACCGGATCTGACCACGGCAACCAACCAGATGCTTTGTGCGTTGGATCGTGCACCGGTGACGGCCGACCAGATCCAGGCCTGGGTTGGTGACGGTGCCCGGCGACTGGTGGCGCGTGCGCTCGCGGTGGATCGAATAATGAGCAGTGAAACGACCGAAGTCGATGCGGCCTACCGGTTGTTCGGGGACTATTACGCGCGCTCGGTCTGTGTCGACAGCGTACTCTATCCTGGTGTCACTGGAGTACTCCGCAGTTTCCAGCAGAACGGACTGGCAATGGCTTGTGTCACCAATAAGCCCCGTGCGTTCACTACCCCGCTCTTAGAGCAGCTTGGACTCAGTCGTTTTTTCGGGGTAGTCGTGTGCGGCGACGACCTGCCCGTCCGAAAACCTGCACCGGAACCGCTGCTCGACGCAGCACGTCGCCTGGCTGTGCCTGCGACAAACTGTGCGCTGGTCGGGGATTCGGTCAATGATATCCGTGCCGCACGAGCCGCTGGTATGCCGGTATTCTGGGCGGGTTATGGTTATGGTGAGTCGCAGGTCCCAGCCCAACTTAATCCAGATGCTGTGTTAGATTCAATAGCCGAACTGAACGGACTGGTTACGATCGGCGGCTGAAAGCCAGGCGGGTTTGCCCAGCTAATTCATTAAGCTCGTCGAAGCTTGAGTTGCTGTCCGTAAGAAAACTTCCCCATGTCAATGAGCGCTGTCAAACCTGTCACACACTTGACCGGTTGGTGGCTGTTGAGGGCAGGGTCAACGTCATGATCAGTCGCGCTGATTACGCCCGCTACCGTGCCGCAGGCTATAACCGCATTCCCCTGGTTCGGGAGATTCTGGCGGATCTTGAGACTCCGGTCAGTACTTATATCAAACTGGCGCGTGGGCCTTACAGTTACCTGCTGGAGTCGGTACAGGGTGGTGAAAAGTGGGGCCGCTACTCGATGATCGGTCTGCCATGCACTACGGTCATCCGGGTCGACGGCGACCAGCTGGTGATCGAGGAAGATGGTGAAGTCATCCACAGCCAGACCACACCGGATCCGCTCAGTGCTATCCAGAGCATTCAACAGCAGTTTCATGTCCCTCAGATCGACGCCATGCCACGCTTTACCGGGGGGTTGGTGGGGTACTTCGGCTATGACACGGTCAACTATGTTGAGACCCATCTGGGAGCCTCTGTGAGGCCTGACCCGGTCGCTGCGCCGGATATCCTGCTCATGGTGTCAGATGAGGTCGTGGTCTTCGATAACCTGAGCGGCCGACTGCAGGTTATTGTGCACACCGATCCGGAGGCCGAGAAGGCCTTTGAAAACGGCAACGACCGGCTGGATGATCTGGTTGCCCAGATCGAGCAACAAGCCACTTCTGGTGAAGTCCCCTACCTGGGCCAGGTCGGGGAGGATGACTTCACACCTTCGTTTGAACGGGAGCAATTCGAGAGTGCGGTTGAGGCCTCGAAGACCTACATCCGCAGCGGGGATGTGTTCCAGGTTGTGTTGTCTCAGCGGCTCTCGATTCCGTTTCGCACCGAACCGCTTACCCTGTACCGGGCCTTACGAACGGTCAACCCCTCGCCGTACATGTATTTCCTGGATCTGGAGGACTTCCATATCGTGGGTTCGTCCCCAGAGATTCTCGCCCGCCTGGAGGACCGTGAGGTCACGGTTCGTCCAATCGCCGGTACCCGGCGCCGGGGCCAGAGCGAAGAAGAAGATCTCGCTCTGGAAAAAGAACTGATCTCCGATCCCAAGGAACTCGCTGAGCACCTGATGTTGGTTGACCTGGGCCGTAACGACGTGGGGCGGATCGCCGAGATCGGCTCGGTGGACCTGACCTCGAAGATGGAAATTGAACGTTATTCACACGTCATGCATATCGCCTCCAACGTGGTCGGAACGTTGCGCGAGGATCTGGATGCGATCGATGTGTTGCGCGCGACCTTTCCGGCCGGCACAGTCTCAGGTGCACCCAAGGTGCGGGCGATGGAGATCATCGAGGAACTGGAACCCGACAGGCGAGGTATCTACTCAGGTGCTGTGGGCTATATCGGCTGGAATGGAAACATGGATACGGCAATCGCAATCCGTACGGCGATTCTCGCCAACGGTCAGCTCTATATACAGGCCGGCGCCGGTATCGTGGCGGATTCGATTCCGGCGAACGAATGGAAAGAAACAATGAACAAGGGACGCGCTGTCTTCCGGGCCGCTTCGTTGGCCGCCCAGGGGCTGGATCTCAGTGTGCTGGAAGAATGAATCTGGCTGATTCCAGAGCACCCGGTCTTGAGGGCTGATCTCGTGCTGTTGATGATCGACAACTATGATTCATTCACCTACAACCTGGTGCAGTACCTCGGGGAGCTGGGTCAGGAGGTCGTAGTCTATCGAAATGACCAGATCACCCTGGATGATGTGGAACAACTGGCACCGACCCATGTCGTGATATCGCCTGGTCCTTGTACACCTAACGAAGCGGGCATCTCCGTCGCGCTTGTGCAAGCATTTGCAGACACGCTACCCATCCTCGGAGTCTGTCTAGGTCATCAGAGCATTGCTCAGGCTTTCGGTGGTGTTATCGTTCGAGCGAGGCGCCTTATGCACGGTAAGACCTCCATGATTGAACACCTGGGCAAAGGTCTTTTCAAAGATGTACCCAGCCCTTTTCAGGCAACCCGGTATCATTCACTGATCGTAAAAGAAGATGCTCTACCAGAGTGTTTCGAAGTGACGGCACGGGCGGATGATGGAGAAATTATGGCGATCAGGCACCTCGAAAACCCGATTCAGGGTGTTCAGTTTCATCCCGAGTCCATCCTTACCCAGTACGGGCACAAGCAGCTACAGAACTTCCTTGATGGGGCATAATCCAGGTGACTTCTCGGCCGGACATCCTGCAACGAATCCTCGCCCGCAAACGCGCCGAGGTCGCGGAGCTTAAGGCCTCCCGGACCCTGTCTTCGCTCGAAACCACGACATCTGGCCAGTCTTCACCACGGGGGTTTGCCGATGCGCTGCAAGACTGTCTGGACCAGGGTGAGGCCGCGGTCATTGCTGAAATCAAGAAAGCCTCTCCCAGCAAGGGGGTCATCCGACCTGACTTTGATCCCAGCACGATCGCGACTGGTTATGCCCAACATGGTGCCACCTGTCTATCCGTGCTGACCGATGTCGATTTCTTCCAGGGCAGCAACGATGACTTGACGTCTGCCCGGGAAGCCAGTGGCTTACCCGTGCTGCGCAAGGATTTTCTGATCGACCCCTGGCAGGTGGTGGAATCGCGCGCGATCGGTGCCGACTGTATCCTGCTGATCGTGGCTGGGCTGGATGCTATGCAAATGACCGAACTTGCATCCACGGCGGCTGATTACGGTTTGGATATACTGGTCGAGATACACGATGAGGATGAACTGGAACAGGCGCTTGAAATCGGGCCCCGCCTGGTCGGTGTCAATAACCGTGATCTGCATACGTTTGAGACGACTCTGGCGACGACGCTGGATCTTCTCGACCGCATACCATCCGATGTGCTGGTGGTGACCGAAAGCGGGATTCGGACCCGGTCAGACGTGCAACAGATGCGTCGCGCGGGCGTCAACGCCTTCCTGGTCGGGGAAGCATTCATGCGAGCGACAGAGCCCGGTGAGAAGCTGGCTGAACTATTCACCACGTTGCCCTGATATGCGAACAACCGTAACGTTGATGGCAGACGATTCCCTGTCCGGGTCCACGGACAGCGGCCACAGTGTCGCCATGGACATGTCACCGGATGTGGGTGGACGTAATCAGGGCCCCCGGCCGATGGAAATGCTGCTGCTGGGCATGGGTGGCTGCACACTGATCGATGTGATGCTGATCCTACGCAAATCTCGACAAAAGTTCTCGGGTTTACGGGTAGAGCTTGAAGCTGCCCGGGCCGATAATATTCCTAAGGTCTTCACCCGGATTCACGCTCATTTTGTGGTCTCGGGGGATGGCCTGGATCCGAAGAAAGTGGCAAGGGCGATCGACCTGTCAGCGGACAAGTACTGTTCAGCATCGCAAATGCTGGGCGCGGTTGCACAAATTACCCACGATTTCGAAATAGTCCCAGATTAGACTATGACTTGTCCAAATTCAGTTGCTGGGCTTGGGGATTCTCGATCATGCAGTTGATTACAGAGTGGTTCAGGCGTAATTTCTCCAATCCGCAGGTCGTTATTCTCGGGTTGTTTCTGTTTGGCCTGTTTGCTGTCTTGATGTTGCTGGGCGGGATGCTTGCACCGGTCCTGGCCGCGATCGTCATCGCATATCTGCTGGAAGGGCTAGTACGCGTTCTGGTTGCCAGGGGACTGCCACGACTTGTGGCAGTATGGTTGGTGTTTCTTGGCTTTCTATTTTTTGTCGCCGTCGTGTTGTTTGGTTTGTTGCCGTTGATCTCGACACAAGCGACCCAACTGGTGCAGGAGATTCCAGCAATCTTAGGCAAAGGACAGGCGACTCTACACAAGTTGCCGGCGCTTTATCCGGAGGTCATATCGGTCGAACAGATAGACGAGATCATTGTCGGGATTCGTTCCGAATTGACCGACTGGGGACAAGCAGCCCTATCGCCATCATCGGTAGTCGGAGCCACTACAGTTCTGGTCTACCTTATTCTCTTACCGCTCTTGTTGTTCTTTTTTCTTAAAGATAAAGAGCTAATAATCCACTGGTTTAGAGAATTTATTCCCGAAGAAAGTCAACTTGTGGCGCAGGTCTGGGGTGATGTGGACCGGCAGATTGGTAATTACGTGCGCGGCAAGTTCTGGGAAATCATTATTGTCTGGGGGGTGAGTTACCTGACTTTTCTGGTTCTTGGCCTGCAGTATCCGATGGTGCTTTCGGTGTGCCTCGGATTATCGGTATTGGTACCTTTCGTAGGAGTCGCTGTTGTCACCGTTCCGGTAGTGCTCGTTGCCTTGTTTCAGTGGGGCTGGGGTTGGGAATTTGGCTATGTGATCATTGCCTACATCATCATCATGGGGCTAGATGCCAATGTACTCGTGCCACTGTTGTTCTCTGAGGTAAACAACTTGCACCCGGTCGCAATCATCGTTGCGGTTCTGGTCTTTGGCGGATTCTGGGGTGTGCTCGGTGTGTTTTTCGCTATTCCATTGGCCAATCTTGTGCAGGCGGTTGTCAACGCTTGGCCCAGCAACAAGCTGGCAGATCAAACCATAGGCTGAACGATCTCGGGCCGTGGTATCAGGTTTTCGGGCGGTCATCGAGTGGCTGGCTTTGCCATGAGGTGATCCACATTCTCACTTGACCCAGTTTTGCAACGGGGTATTATCGGACGTAGTAAGGTATTGGTAACGGGCTGTTTACAAAGGCGAACATGAGGCATTCGATACTTAGCGGCGATACGGCCGCGGGTCAGAATTTCACCAGGTCCGGCACGGCTACAGATGGCGCCACGCGCGGGTACGAAAGATGGAGTACCCGCAAACTTACCCAGTTCCTGGGTAAGCCTAAGATCACCATCAGCTTGTGGGACGGGTATTGTGTTAGGCCCGACCAGGGAGAATCTCTGGGGACAGTGCATATTCGCAACCGCCATGCACTTAATCAGTTGTTGTTGAAGGGCGACGTGGGCTTCGGCGACCAGTTCTCTGTCGGGGGAATTGATGTCGAAGGTAAGCTGGCCGATGTTCTGCTCGAACTCTATGTCGCGAGAAATCGTAGCGAATCCAGCCTCAAATCGATTGGCGAGTTCCTTCACAAACGCGGGCCACAGCGTAATACGCTCGAAGGGTCTCGCGATCACATCCACCACCACTACGATATCGGAAATGATTTCTACCGCCTCTGGCTGGACCAGGAGATGCAGTACACCTGTGCTTATTTCCCGGAACGCGGCATGACACTGGAGGCGGCCCAGCAGGCCAAACTGGACCACGTCTGCCGAAAACTCCAGCTCAAAGCCGGTGATCGGGTGGCCGAGGCCGGCTGTGGCTGGGGTTCTCTCGCCCGTCACATGGCGATCAATTATGGCGCCCAGGTAACGGCATGGAACATCTCTCATGAGCAGATCGAATTTGCCAAGGAGCGCGCCAGGGTCGAGGGGTTTGACAAGCAGGTGCGTTATGTCGAAGACGATTACCGGACCATAAGCGGAGAATACGATGTGTTCGTCTCGGTCGGGATGCTCGAACACGTGGGCAGGCAGAACTACTTAGAACTTGGCCGTGTGGTGGACCGTTGCCTCGCACCGGCAGGTCGCGCCCTGATACACACCATTGGCCGAAACCAGCCGAAGCTCATGAACGCCTGGATCGAGAAACGGATCTTTCCGGGCGCATATCCGCCTACCTTGAACGAGATGATGGATATACTGGAACCCTACTATTTTTCGGTGCTCGATGTGGAGAACCTCAGGCTGCACTATGCACGGACGCTGGAGCATTGGCTGGCGCGCTATGACGAGGCCCAGGACGAGGTGATCGAGATGTTTGATCAGGATTTCAGCCGAGCCTGGCGGTTGTATCTGGCCGGATCCGTCGCTGCATTTCTGGCCGGTTCCCTGCAGTTGTTCCAGGTGCTGTTCGTTCGCGAACAGAACAACCTTATTCCGTGGTCGCGGCTACACCAGTACCGTTCCTGACCGACCTGTCTTTGTAGCGTGCGCCGGGTGTACACCGCGTCTCCACTGGCCGAGGCTCACCTCGTTCGCCAACTCCTAGATTCTGCCGGGATTGAGGTACGTTTTTTCAACGAAAACGCACATGCTGCTCTGGGTGAATTGCCGGCTACTGAAACGTGGCCGCAGGTCTGGGTAACACAGAATCATCAGCTGAGCCCAGCCCTTACGGTGATCGACCGTTATGAGTCGGGCCCGGGTGAAGAACTGCAGTGTCATTGTTGTGCTGAGTACAGTCCAGGGAGCTTCGAGGTCTGTTGGTGTTGTCACAAGCCGCTGCCGGCTTCAGGCTGACGTGCACCGCCATGCGTGCCGCCACTGATGCCGACGGGTAGGCGTCGGCGAGGCAAGCGCCGCAGTCCATGGCGAGCAGCTTTGCGCAACACAGGGCTGGGCCTGATTGCTGTAGTACTCGGCGTCGGTGGGTACGTTCTTTACCGCCTCGATACCAACCTGCGGAGCAGTTTCGAAGGGCGACGCTGGTCGGTTCCCGCCCATGTTTACAGTAGATCATCAGCGCTTTATCCCGGATTACGTGCGACGGTTCAGGACATCGAGTCCCGGTTGCGACGCCTGGGATATCGTAGTGTGGCAGTCGCCGACAGGCCTGGGACCTGGGCCCGATCAAACGGCAAATTGACGGTTCACGTACGAGGCTTTTACAAGGTCAGTGGCTACCAGAGCCCAGAGCGGGTCCGTTTGATAGTCGTCGATGACCGCATCGCATCGCTCGACGACTACGACGGAAGATCTTTGTCGATGCTTGAACTAGAGCCACAACTGATCGGTAGCATCCTGCCTTTGCGACACGAAGATCGAGCACCGGTCCGGTTGCACGATGTTCCAGAGCCCCTACTAAAGGCGCTTCTGGTGATGGAGGATAAACGTTTTCTGGTACACCATGGTATTGATCCACGCGGCATAATCCGAGCGATGTTGCAGAACCTGCGTGCCGGTCGGGTCGTTGCCGGTGGCAGTACACTGACGCAACAATTGGTGAAAAACCTGTACCTCAACCCTGAACGTTCTCTGCGCAGAAAGCTCACCGAGGCGGCCATGGCCCTGCTACTGGAGTTTCACTACGGGAAAAACGAGATTCTCCAAGCCTACGTCAACGAGGTCTTTCTCGGTCAGTCGGGTAATCGAGCCATTCATGGATTTGCGCTCGCAAGTGAACATTTCTTTGGTCGGCCGCTGGCAGAAGTGTCTATTGCGGACCTTGCCCTACTGGTCGGTATGGTCAAAGCGCCCAGTCGCTACAACCCGATACGTTTCCCTGAGCGGGCTCTGGCCCGGCGTAACCTGGTATTGAAAGAGTTGACTAAGGCCGGTCATCTTGACGCCCAGAGTCTCGCTAGTTTCCGGAAAGCCCCCCTCAATGTTGCCAGCCAGAGGTCTCGGGTGGCCGGAAAGGCGCATTCATTTCTGGATTTTGTGCGCCGTCAGGTCGCTCGGGATTTTGATCCGGATCTGTTACGGGCTGAAGGTCTACGGCTCTATACCACCATAAACCTACAGGTGCAGGAGCACGCCGAGCGGGTACTGGCGCACCGCCTGGTACAACTGGAGCAGGACCATGCCCTGGAATCTGGCAGTCTGCAAGGTGCAGTCCTGGTCGTGCGGGTGGAAACCGGTGAAGTTCATGCGCTGGTGGGTGGTCGTGATCCCCGTTATGCCGGCTTCAATCGGGCACTGGATGCAGCCCGGCCCGCCGGCTCGCTGCTCAAACCCGCGGTGTATCTGACAGCGCTCAATCGGCCCGATCGCTACACGCTTATCACCCTTCTGGATGATTCGGAATTTGAACTGCAACAGGCTGGAGGACCGAACTGGCATCCTCGAAACCATGATCGCGAAGATCATGATCGTCCTCCATTGATTACTGCACTGGCGGATTCTTATAACGTGGCCACGGCCCGGCTGGGGCTGAAGCTCGGGATCGATAACGTCATCGATACACTCCATGCCTTGGGACTGATTCGCGACCTCAAGCCCTATCCGTCAATCACGCTTGGAGCGGTCGCCCTGACCCCGGTTGAGATAGCCCAGATGTACCAGACACTCGCAGCTGGCGGTCACCAAGTACGGTTGAGAACGGTCAACTGGATCGGTGATCATGATGGCAGACAGCTGGCCCGCTACCCCTTAAAGGCAAGAGTCACGGTAACACCTCAAAGCGCTTACCTGCTCAACCGGGCGCTGCGAGAAGTGATCCTCAGTGGTACGGCGTCCAGGCTGAACAGAGATTTCCCACCCAGGCTTGAGCTCGCCGGCAAGACGGGGACCACGGGGGGTTACAGGGACAGCTGGTTTGCCGGATACGCGGGCAATTACCTGGCTGTAGTCTGGATCGGTAGAGACGACAATCGGCCCATTGGCTTAAGCGGGGCTTCCGGTGCGCTCACCGTGTGGGCTGCTCTCATGAAACAGCTGACATTGACTCCGGTGAGGCTCTATCGACCCCAGGATGTTCTGGAGGTTAAGCTGGACCGGACATCTCTGATGCTGGCGGATGAGCATTGTCCGGACACACTCCAGCTGCCTTTTATCGCAGGTTCGGAGCCGGTTTCTGCTGCGCCATGCAGCCGCGCTGTGTTTCCCACGCGCGACGCCTCGGATAACGGTATTGTCGAGTGGTGGCGGGCCATCTGGCTTGGTGTTGATCAGTCTTCAACTCACAATCCTGAAAAGATTAAGGACAATCGGCCCTGATACGTTCAGTCGACTGGTTGGGGTTGGCACTTTAGCGGTGTCGTTTCCGGCCAATATAGTAAAATCGGCTTGAATGTTCCTTGAATATTGCAAACCAGCGATCGGGTGATCTAAAACATGAGTGATCAGGGGCAGGTGATATTTCGAACCGGTGAAACCTGGTTGCGTCTGTTGTTGATGCTCGTTTACTTCGGCCTGGTGTTCTATCTTGTCAAGATCCTGATCGGCGTCAGCCTGGTGTTTCAGTTTGTCATGGTGGTTTTTCGGGGAACGGTCAACCCTCGGCTTAAACGCTTCACTGCAGATCTCAACCGGTTTTGCTTCAGCGCTCTTCAGTACCTGACCTGGAACACGGATCAACGCCCATTCCCTTTCTGCGACTGGCCTTGCCCGGGTGAACAGATACCCTCGGAAGAAGAATTTTGAGCAGTATTTCGGCACTGCGCTTTCTGCCCAAGGAATGATTCGACCGATGGAGGAACGGTACGACCCGCAACGGGTCGAGCAGGAGGCCCAGGCGTTCTGGCAGCGCAACCACAGCTTTGAGGTCACAGAAGACCCGAGCCGCAGAAAGTTCTACTGTCTTTCAATGTTGCCCTATCCGTCGGGGCACTTGCACATGGGACATGTGCGTAACTACACCATCGGCGATGTCATGAGCCGCTATCAGCGGATGCTGGGCTGCAATGTGTTGCAGCCGATGGGCTGGGACGCCTTCGGTTTGCCTGCCGAAAACGCGGCCATTCAACGGGCTGTGCCACCTGCCGAATGGACGTATCAGAACATCGAGCACATGCGTGGGCAGTTCAAACGTATGGGATTTGCCTACGATTGGACCCGGGAGCTCACGACCTGCCGGCCCGAGTATTACCGCTGGGAGCAGTGGTTCTTCAACCGCTTGCTTGAAAAGGGTCTGGCATACAGAAAGAACGCCGTTGTCAATTGGGACCCTATAGACCAGACGGTACTTGCCAACGAACAGGTTGTTGACGGTAAGGGTTGGCGTTCCGGTGCAGTGGTTGAAAAGCGGGAAATCCCACAGTGGTTCATCCGCATCACTGCCTACGCTGATGAATTGCTGTCAGAACTGGATCAGCTTGACGGTTGGCCGGAGTCGGTCAAGACCATGCAGCGGAACTGGATCGGCCGCTCGATCGGTCTGGAAGTCGATTTTGCGCTCGCTGACGGCGGTGAACCGCTGAAAATATTCACCACCCGGCCAGACACTATCTTTGGCGCGACGTTCATGGCGGTGTCGGCAGATCATCCCCTTGCCAGGGTTGCGGCGGCTGATGATTCCACTGTTGCGCGGTTTATCGAGGCCTGCCGGGCCGGTGGTGTCAGTGAGGCTGACCTGGAGACCATGGAGAAAAAGGGCGAGCCGCTCGGCATCGACGCAGTCAACCCATTGAGTGGCGAGCGAATTCCAATCTGGGTAGCGAACTTCGTGCTCATCGGTTATGGCACCGGCGCCATCATGGCTGTACCTGCGCACGACCAAAGAGATCACATGTTTGCCACCCGTTACGGTCTGCCGATCCGGCAGGTCATAGCGCCTGCCGGCGGTGCTGCAGTTGACGTCAGGGCTGTGGCCTGGGTTGAGAAGGACGAAACCGTCACTGTCAATTCCGGCGAATTTACAGGTCTTGACTACGACTCGGCGTTTGAGCGTATTGCCGACTACGTTGAAAGCCTTGACATTGGTCGACGTCAGGTCAATTACCGGATCAGGGACTGGGGAGTCTCGAGGCAGCGCTACTGGGGGTGCCCGATTCCTGTGGTGCACTGTGATCACTGTGGTGTAGTGCCGGTCCCGGACGAGGCGCTGCCCGTTCTGTTGCCAGAGGATGTGACCTTCATGGGAGTACAGTCGCCGATCAAAGCGGATCCCGAGTGGCGACGTACGGGCTGTCCGGAGTGTGGTCGTGCGGCCGAACGCGAGACAGACACCTTCGACACATTCGTGGAATCCAGTTGGTACTACGCCAGGTACTGTACGCCTGGTGCACAGAGCATGCTCGATGAACGAGCAGACTACTGGTTGCCGGTTGATCACTATATCGGTGGCATTGAGCACGCCGTCATGCACCTGTTGTACTTCCGGTTCTGGCACAAGCTGATGCGTGACGCGGGTATCGTCAACAGTGATGAACCCGCCACGAGGTTGTTGTGCCAGGGAATGGTTCTTGCCGAGGCCTATTACCATGACAGCGAAGAATCGGGCAGGACCTGGGTGAGACCAGACGACGTGTCAGTCGAGCGCGACGATAAAGGCAAGATCATTAGGGCGACTTGGCAGCACGACGGCAGTGAGGTTACCCCTACTGGCTGGACCACCATGTCCAAGTCAAAGAACAACGGGGTCGACCCCCAGCAGATGATAGATCGTTACGGTGCTGACACCGTTCGCCTTTTTGCGATGTTTGCTTCACCGCCCGAGCAGGCGCTTGAGTGGAAGGACGATGCCGTGGCAGGTTCGCTGCGATTTCTGCGACGCCTCTGGGCGCTGGTCCATCGTCATCGAGAAGCGCTGTTGTCAGTGCCAGAGGAAAGATCGGATGACGAACGTGATGATGAAACCCAGCAGTTTCGTCGACAGCTTTACACCGTGCTAGCCAGGGTCAACCGTGACATGGCGCGCTATCAGTTCAACACCGTGGTGGCTGCTTGTATGGAGCTGTTCAACACCCTGGACCGTTTCGATCCCCGCGACAGCACTAGCCGCCGTAGTGCTCTGTATGAAGCACTGGACATTCTGATCAGGGTACTGGCTCCGATCGTACCCCACCTTAGTCACTACTTGTGGCAGAGCATTGGTAGGCGAGAGGCGTTACTCGATGCACCCTGGCCCGAAGTTGACAATGACGCTCTGGCAGCGGCTCATCAGACGCTGGCGGTTCAGGTCAACGGTAAACTGCGTGGCCAGATTGAGGTGCCTGTGCAGGCGGATGAGTTGCTGATTCGTGCACTGGTGTTAGCCGATGGAAAGATTAGCCGTCACCTAGCAGAGTCAACGATCCGACGCTTTATTGTGGTGCCGGGCAAGCTGGTCAACATCGTCGTCTAACGGCTTGGACCAGCATCCAGACAGTATAATGGTACCTACAGATTTCCCCGTCTCACTCTGTGGTCGAGGTAAGACATTGACGCATCGACTGCTTTTGTCTTTGTTGTTGACAATGCTTTTGAGCGGTTGCGGATTTCACCTGCGTGGGCAGATCGAATTTTCCCCGCTTCTGGCAGTGCCCTACGTGAACGGGAAAGACAGTCAGTTCGTGAATGCTCTGAATGCCGGGTTGCAGCAAAGCGGCCTGGTGCCGACCAAAGACCCCTCGAAAGCAACTGCCATCATAGATCTGATTGCAGTCGAATTTGACCGCAAGGTCATCTCTATCGACAGCCGGGGGGTAGCGACGGGTTATCTGCTGACTTACAAAGTTTCTTACCGAGTCGTGAACCGCTCGGGTAAGGTACTGGTAGAGAACGCACAGGTCGGTTTGAAGCGTAATCTTACCTACCAGAGCACCCAGGTACTGCAGAAAGAAGCTGAAGAAAGTGCACTGACAAAGACCATGATCGACGACATCGTGCGACAGATGGTGCGCCGCCTGGGCAGCGTTTCATATTCCCCGATCCGGGCGAGACGATTCGCGTTGGTCAGCCCGCAGCTGCAGGTTGCCGGTAGCTGAGTTTTGCGGGTTGCCCCACCAGCACTTGCTGCGCATCTGGGCAAAGGTTTAGCGAGTAGCTATCTTCTGTTCGGGAGTGAGCCACTGTTGCTTGAAGAAGCAGCTGATCAAATCCGCCAGCAAGTGCGCAGCCACGGGGTGGCTGAAGTGCTTCGGTTCACCGCAGGGGTCGATCTTGACTGGTCCGAGTTGATTGCGAGTGCTCGCTCCCAGTCACTTTTTGCGAACCACCAGCTGATCGAAGTCCGCCTGCCTACCGGCAAGCCGGGTGAGATGGGTTCAAAGGCGTTGCTTGATTTTTTACAGCACTGTGGAACAGACACCACCCTTGTTTTGCTCACCGGGCGGATCGACAAACGGGCGCAGGCCACAAAGTGGTTCAAGGGTATAGAGAAAAAAGGTGTCGTCGTAGAGGCACGATCCCTTTCGGCTGACCAGCTGCCCGAATGGATTCAGCAACGCTTTCGGGGTCTTGGAATCAGCGTAACCCGTGGAGCTGTGGACCAGTTGGCCTATTACGCCGAAGGTAATCTGATGGCGGCGGCGCAGGAGATCCGAAAACTGGCCGTGCTGCTTGATGAGAGTGCTGAACTGGACGAGGAGCGCCTTGAAGCCCTGACCGAAGATCAGGCCCGATTCAGTGTATACAATCTGGTCGATGCTGCCCTGGGCACAGATGCCGGGAGAGCGTTGCGGATTCTGACCGCCCTCAGGCGCGAGGGAACCGAAGCGGTACTGGTGGTCTGGGCTCTGGCCCGGGAGGCGCGCAGCATGGCCGCCATCGCCAAAGCGCTTCAATCTGGTGAATCACGATCAGCCGTGTTTCGCAGCCATCAGGTCTGGCGCAGCCGGGAGGCCTGTGTCAATTTGGCACTGAAGCACCACCCCGGATCCTACTGGTCGAGCCTGCTAGGCTGTTTGTCGGGTGTGGATCGGGTTCTGAAAGGACGAGGCACATCCGCCGGGGATGCCTGGGTCGAGTTGGAGCGGGTTGTGTTGTCTGTTTGTGGTATAACTACACTTTCGAGGATCATCTCATAAGATATTGAAAAAATGACAGAAGTGGTCAAAATTACGAGTGATATTTCAACTTATGTGCACGATTTTGGCGTTGTGGCTCGCGACGCTGCCAGAATACTGGCGACTGCGCCGACCCGGCAGAAGAACGAAGCGCTGCAGGCGATGGCCAAGGGCACAGCCGATGGCAAGGCTCAGATCCTTGCAGCGAACCGGTCGGACATGGTGGCGGGGGAAAGCAGTGGTCTTAGCGACGCGTTGCTGGACCGGCTGGAGTTGACACCTGCCCGTATCGCCGCCATGGCTGAAGGGTTATGCCAGGTTGCCGCGTTGCCTGATCCGGTCGGTGAGGTCAGCGGACTGACTCAACGACCTTCCGGGATCGAAGTGGGCCGAATGCGCGTGCCGCTGGGGGTTATCGGTATCATTTATGAGTCCCGACCCAATGTTACGGCTGACGCAGGGGGCTTGTGCCTGAAGTCCGGTAATGCCGCAATACTTCGCGGTGGGTCGGAAGCCATTCATTCCAATCTAGCGATCGCCGGTATTCTTCAGCAGGGCCTGTCTCATGCAGGACTGCCGGAAGGCTGTATCCAGGTCTTTGACAATACAGACCGGTCGGTCGTGGGGGAACTTCTGAAATTGTCGGAGTACGTAGATGTGATTGTTCCGCGCGGTGGTCGCAGTCTGATCGAACGCGTCAGCCGGGAGTCGATGATTCCCGTCATCAAACACCTTGACGGTAACTGCCACGTGTATATCGATGGCGCTGCGGATATCGACAAGGCGATCGCTATCGCGTTCAACGCCAAGTGCCGGCGTTATGGTGTCTGTGGGGCGATGGAAACGCTGTTGCTCGCCGAAGGCATTGCGGAGACTGTGCTTGAGCGGCTTGGATCGATGTACAGCGAGGCGGGGGTGGAAATCCGCGCCTGCGAACGCACACGTGAACTGCTACCCCAGGCAATTCCAGCCAGGGAAGCAGATTGGAGTACGGAGTTCTTGGCGCCGATACTGGCTGTGAGAACCGTCAAGGGCGTGGACGAGGCCATCGCGCACATCGAGCGCTACGGGTCCAGTCACACTGATGCCGTAGTGACCGAAGATCTTGAAACCAGTCGCCGATTCCTGCGGGAGGTCGATTCCAGTTCGGTTATGGTCAATGCCTCCACACAGTTTGCCGACGGATTCGAATATGGTCTTGGCGCAGAAATCGGTATCAGCACGGACAAACTCCATGTGCGCGGTCCAGTGGGCCTGGAGGGGCTGACCACGCGCAAGTTTATCGTGTTCGGTACCGGCAGCGTGCGACCCTGATCTGTTTCGGAGTGCTACCATCGCCACAGAAGGTGCGAGCTCAATCGTGGGTGTCTTCGGAGGGACATTTGACCCGGTACACCAGGGGCACTTGCGCACCGTTGCTGCGGTCAGGAATCGTCTGCCAATGGATAAAGTGCTGTTTATACCAACATTCATGCCCCTGCTTCGCGACAAGCCAGTGGCAGCGCCCCAGCAACGGCTGGAGATGGTGCGAATCGCCGTCCAAAGCTTCCCCGGTTTCGAACTTGATGAGCGAGAAATCATCCGCTCCGGACCGTCCTATACTGTGCTGACCCTGGAAGAGCTGCGTTCGGAATACCCTCGCGTGCCGCTGTGTCTGATCCTGGGGTTGGACGCTTTCCTGACACTGCCGCAGTGGCACCGCTGGTCGGAGCTGCTTGAACTTGCCCACATGGCACTGATGCAAAGACCCGGCTGGCAGATGCCGGGTGAGCCGCTCCCAGACTGGTGGACCCGTGCGCTCAGTGATCACCCCAAACAGCTGATCTGCCGACCGGCCGGCCGTATCCTGCCCGTCGAAGTGCCGGATGTCGACATTTCATCCACCGTGCTTCGTGACAGGTTGCGCACCGGGCTTCCTGTAGGTGAAGACCTGCCGGCAGGTGTTCAGCAATACATCGAGGACAATAGACTATATGGCTACGGCGGCTGAAGGTTCCCCATTGAGTGTCACTCAGCTAAAACAAGCGGTTGTAACTGCGCTTGAAGATGCCAAGGCCAGAGATATTCGCGAGCTGGATGTCCGCGCCCTGACGGATATCACCGACTGGATGGTGCTGGCCAGCGGGACCTCGAGTCGGCACGTGCTGGCGCTGGCCGAGGGTGTTCGATCCCAGGTCAAACGCCACCAAATCGCACCGATCAGTAGCGAAGGCGAATTGACGGGTGACTGGGTCCTGCTGGATTATGGTGACGTTGTGGTTCACCTGATGTTGCCTGATGCTCGAGGCTTTTATGATCTGGAAAGCCTATGGGATGATCGTCTCGGCCGGATGGTCCAGTTGAAACGCGAAGGCCAGTCCGACAGCTAACCCTATGCGGCTGCTGCTGATTGCTGTCGGCCGCCGCATGCCGGGATGGGTAAACGACGGTTACAACGAGTATGCTCGGCGGCTCCGTGGATCCCTGAAACTCGAACTTGTCGAAGTTGATGCCGGTCGGCGTACTCGAAACGCGGATATCGGGCAACTGATTCGCGAAGAAGGCAACAAACTGCTTGCTTGCGTGCCCTCCGGCAGTCGAGTGATTGCACTCGACCCCCGTGGTCGACAGTTTGACAGCGAGACCTTGTCCTTAAAGCTGGGTCGTTGGATCGACGAATCCCAGGACGTGTCACTGCTGGTTGGCGGGCCGGATGGGCTCTCTGAACAGGCCCTGTCGCAGGCCGATGAGTGCTGGTCACTGTCCGCATTGACCTTGGCTCACCCGCTGGTAAGGGTGGTCGTTGCCGAGCAGGTCTATAGAATGGTCAGTATTCTGACCGGGCTGCCTTACCACCGAGGGAACCGGCCCGGCAAGAAGGAAGCACCATGACAGGCTGTATCTGCCTCGCATCGGCGTCCCCCAGACGCAAGGCGTTGTTACGACAGATCGGTGTACCTTTCTGGGTTCAGGCTGTGGATCTGGATGAATCGGTCCAGCCAGGCGAGGCGCCATTACCATTGGTGAAACGCCTTGCACTGGCGAAAGCGCACACCGCCCGCAACGAGATAAGGGAGAATGCGTCAGAAGTAGCACCGGTGTTGGCGGCCGATACCATCGTTGTCGCCGGCCAGAAGATTCTGGGTAAACCACGTTCCCGGTCAGAGGCGATCTCGATGCTGACCCGGTTGTCGGGCTGTAGCCACCAGGTCGTCACCGGGATCGCTCTGCTGACTGATCGGGGGACCCAGGCTGAAGCCGTCGTCAGTACGGTAACATTTGCCACGCTGGCCAGCCATCAAATCGAGGCCTATTGTGACACCGGTGAGCCCTTCGGTAAGGCGGGGGCCTACGCCATACAGGGGATCGGTGCTTCTTTCGTCCGGTATATCTCGGGTAGTTATTCTGGGATTGTCGGGCTGCCGCTGTATGAGACCTGCAGCTTGCTGCGCCGGTCCGGCCTGATTTGCTCGGTCTGGTCACAGGAAGGTCAAGATGAGTGAAGAGTTGCTGGTCAATGTGACGCCGCAGGAGACGCGTGTCGCCGTCCTAGAGAATGGGAGCCTGCAGGAGGTGCATGTAGAGCGCACCAGCCATCGCGGGTTTGTCGGGAACATTTACAAGGGCCGGGTTGTCAGGGTGTTGCCCGGGATGCAGGCTGTTTTCGTCGATATCGGGCTGCAGCGGACCGCGTTCCTGCATACCTCAGACATGGTCGCACAGCGCGGCGAGAAAAACCTTCCTGCAGAAAAAGGCGATACCCGTCAGAACGTGTCGTCCGCCCCCCCCGACATTGTCCGGTTGACACACGAGGGTCAGGAGCTGGTGGTGCAGGTGGTCAAAGACCCTATAGGCAGCAAGGGTGCCCGGCTAACGACCCAGCTTTCACTGCCCTCGCGCCATCTTGTGTTGTTGCCGGGCTCTGATCATCTGGGTGTCTCTCAGCGTATACAGAACCCCGAGGAGCGTGACAGGCTTCGGCAGGTCCTGAACGATGCGATGCGGCTGAACCCAGTGGTCGGCGGATTTATCGTGCGCACCGTCGCTGAATCAGTCGAGNTCATGGATCTGACTGCCGATCTTGNTTTCCTGCAGCGNAGCTGGCAGCGGATCGAGGCGAAGATTCCTGAGGCAAAAGCGGGTGACCTGATCCATGAGGACTTGCCGTTGACACTTCGCATGGTGCGTGATCTTGCCAGCGGTGCTGTGGAAAGGGTTCGCGTTGATTCCCGGGAATCGTTTGANTCAATCCGGCGGTTTGCCAATGACCTGTTTCCAGANGTGNCTCCACGAATCGAGTATTACAGCGGGGAGCGGCCGATTTTTGACCTTTACTCGATCGAGGAGGAGATTCAACGGGCGCTTGAGCGTACAGTGCAGCTCAGGTCCGGTGGTTTGCTGGTTGTCGACCAGACCGAAGCCATGACCACCATCGACGTTAACACCGGAGCATTTGTCGGGCGGCGCAATCTCGAAGACACTATATTNAGAACCAACCTGGAAGCGGCCCAGTCGATCGTCCGTCAACTCCGCCTGCGGAACATTGGTGGCATCATTATTGTTGATTTTATCGACATGGCTGATGAGGAACACCGACGCCAGGTGATGCGAGCTTTTGAACGGTTGCTTTCCAGAGATCGAACGCCCTGCAGCATCACCGATATGTCGGGTCTGGGATTGGTCGAGATAACCCGCAAGCGTACCCGTGAGAGCCTAGAGCGAATGATGACCGAGTCCTGTCCTGTGTGCGATGGCCGCGGAACTCAGAAAACACCGCAGACAGTCTGTTATGAGATCTTTCGCGAGGTTGTGCGCCAGGCGCGGGCTTTCGATGCTAAAGGGCACATGATTCTGGCTGCCCAGGTCGTGATCGATATGCTGATTGACGAAGAAGCAACCGCGCTTGCAGATCTTCGGGAGTTTGTCGGTCGGCCCGTTCACCTGCAGGTTGAACCGGCTTACTCTCAGGAAATCTACGATGTGGTGCTGATGTGAAAGGCTGGCCCGCTTTTCTGCTTCTATTGTGTACTGTTGTGATGCTGGTGCCGGGCCTGGCCGCACAGGGTGTTCCGCGCATTCTGTTTGAGCACGCTATCGGTCACGATGACTGGCCGCAGCAGCGAACTGCTGAGGCACTGTTGTCGCTGACTCCAGTCCGGGATCTTCTTGCTCTGTATCAGGAAGACAGCGGTCACAGGATCACGATCCGTTATCCGGGCGGCGACTACGGTGACGCCTGGGCACATGAGTTGCGCAACTGGCTGGTGGCTCTGGGTATTCCTTCAGCCCAGGTGTTACTGGAGCCGGGTTCCGGGGGGCGAGACCGAATACTGCTGTTGCTAGAGGCGACCGATGTCTGAACGATTGGCCTTTGCCAGCGGCAAAAGCTTTTCCCACGGGAGGGGCCTGTCAGATAAACAGGTTCACCCCGGCTTCACCNGCGTGTTCAAAGTAGGTTGCTGCACCACCAATATCGATGCCGTCGATGAAGTCTTCCCGCCGCATATCGAAAAGATCGATGGTCATCTGACAGCCGATCATCCTGACATCTGCTTCCAGGCAAAGATCACGCAGTTCTTCGACTGAGGCCACACCTTTGGATTTGACTGTGTTCTTCATCATGGTAGTCATGATTGTCTCCATGCCTGGGATCGTCGTACCCAGAACAGGGAACCAGTTGTTCATTCCCATCGGCATCGGCATTCCGGGATTGCCCAGCGGGCTGACTTTCAGGTTGAGCTCTTTCTTTAACAGCTGAAGGCCGTAGAACGTAAAAAACATGGTGACCTCATAACCCAGNGCTGCAGCTGTTGAAGAGAGGATAAAGGGCGGATAAGCCCAGTCGAGTGTGCCTTTTGATGAGATGATCGTTAGTCGTTTAGAACTCATGCTGAACCTCCTTGGTTCTTGCACTACAAACTGGGAAATAAGCTGCCGCTAAGCACAGGACAACGGGGTTGCTCAGAGGATTTTTTTCATCAGAAAGTGGAACTCCCCGTCGACTTCCGAGGAGTCCAGAAGTTCATTGCCGGTTTGGGTGGCAAATGCTTCGAAATCCTTTACCGATCCCGGGTCGGTCGCCATGATCTTAAGAACTTCCCCACTGGTCATTCCAGTGAGGGTCTTCTTTGCTCTCAAGATCGGAAGCGGACAATTGAGCCCTCGGGCATCAAGTTCCTGGTCAAAGTTGGACATGCCTGTGTGCCTTGGTTGTGAAGCGAAATTCATCTGCCNGGACAAAGNNCGTATCGCTGACCTGGCCGATTAAAAGACCGATCTAGGGACACGCGGTACGGCTCACGACCCCGGGCCGTTATCTCGAGTCTACCTCGTAAGCAGGTCAGGCTCCCAATCGTTTGGTGGCCATCGAAACAAATCTGCGGATACAACAATCAGAATCATTGATATCCTGGCATCTGGTCTGTGCCAGATCTATGGGTCTGTAGGCAACCTGCGATCGCCTNCCCCCGGGGNCGATGGTCACAGCGGCTAAAGCGGGCACTGGGGTTCTGACGGGTTAAAATCTGGCCATGCGATTTTGTTCCAGCAGCCCCGTCCGGCAGCGTTGCGTCTGGCTTGTGCTCGCGGTTGGTATGTTCGGTATTGGNTCGCCTGTACTGGGCGGCAGCAACCTGCCCCTGGACGACTCGATGTCAGAGGTCTCTATCTCGGTTGCAGAACAGGCCACAGGCCGGGAGTTNATACGTTCGGCGCGCAGTCGCTTCCGGTTCGTAGACGACCCCCTGGTACTCGATGTGCTGCGGCAGATTGGGGCTCGACTGTCTTCAACGCTGGCAGGCGATACCGAGATACTCACATTTCACCTGATCGAAAACNCCCAGCTGAATGCTTTTGCGGGTCCCGGGGGGCACATCGGCGTGTTCACGGGATTGATCACAGCTACTGAAAGTGAGGCAGAGCTCGCTTCGGTGATCGCCCACGAACTGGCGCACGTCACGCAGCGACATCTTCCACGGATGATCGAGAGAGCACAGCAACGACAAATTCCTGCGACTGCNGGCATGATTGCCGCCATCCTGTTGGGTGGACAGGCCGGTGCCGCGACCATGGCGGTAACCAACGCTGCGGCAATTTCGGATCAGTTGAGTTACACGCGGGCCTTTGAGCGTGAGGCAGATGCCTTGGGTCTGAAGATACTAAACGCCGCAGGCTATGATCCTGAGGCNATGGCTCGGTTTCTTCAGCGGCTAGCACAGAGNAGTCGGTTTCAGGATGCCGAGATTCCAGAGTACTTCAGAACTCATCCCCTGTCGTCCAGCCGTATTGCCGAGATGGAAGGNCGGACAGTNAANTATCCATCGGTCGTCGACGAGGCTTCGCCGAATTTTCTGCATGCACAAGCCCGGATTACGGCGATCTATGGTGACGATGCGGAACGGGCGATTGAGCAGTTTCGCCACCGGATTACGTCAGACACCGGCGCGGCAAGTCGAGCTGCCCGTTATGGTCTGGCACTCGCGGCGCTTAAGACAGGTGAATTCGAAGTGGCCATAGAGCAGGCCCACCGACTGTGGGAGAGCNATCCCGACGATCCTTTCTATGTCGTCGGACTGGCTGAGTCATACCAGGGGCGTGGTGACATCTCTACCGCCTTGGGTGTTCTGGCTGCTGACTATCCGGTTGATGCCGACGACCCCGTACTGTCGAGTTANTATGCCGACGCTCTGATCAAGGCCGGAAAGCCCGCTAAGGCTAAACCGGTGATTCGAGCCGGCTTACGGGCCGCACCGCACAGCATCGTGCTTTTCCGGCTGCTGGCCCGGGCAGAAGGGGAGCTGGGTCGGCTGGCAGAGTCCTTCCAGGCGCTGGCGGAGACACACTACCTTTCTGGTGACCTGGGTCTTGCCCTTGAAAAGCTGGAACTCGCTGTGAAACACACCGGAAACAGCGCCTACCTCAAAGCAAGTATCGCGGCTCGGCAGGCGGAGATCCAGCAAGAATTGGACGATCAGAAAGGCTAGTAAGGCCCGACCTAGCGGACCGAAACCTCTGGAATCGGGTGTCTAGCCTGATTCTGAGCAACTGCCGTGTTGTGCCTATAAGTGTTTTCCATGCTGTCCTTGAAAAAGTGGGGATTGCCTTCGCTCGCCCAAGCAGTTAAAAGAATGACCACTCCGAGCAGATGCGCTCGGTTGAATGATGTCCACAAGCGGTCTGGGATCAAAACGACGAGGAGGATAACGATGCCCAAGATGATGCATTTACTTGCAGCATGTGGTTCAGCGCTGCTGCTGGTCGCGGCCAGTGGCTACGTCCCGGTCGCCACAGCTGGAGAGTGGCCGACCGAGAAGGGCTGTAAGAAAGTCAAGGATCCGGACAACGTGATGAAGGGCTGGTGTGCGGCGATCAGCCGAAAAAAGGGCAACTGTCTTGGCTGTCATCATGCGATGGTCAACCCGTGGCCCGAAGCGCTACCACCTGGCGGAAACATCGGCCCGCCGTTCGTTGCCATGAACACACGTTTTGCGAACCGCGATGATCTAAGAGCCCAGGTCTGGGACGCTGAAGCGAAGAACCCCAATACCTCAATGCCGCCGTTCGGCAGACACAAACTGATCAGCGAGCAGGACATCGACAATATCGTTGATTGGCTGCTGACGCTCTAGTGCAGTGGGCCGAGATAAACCTATTCAATTTGACTGAGGATACCAGGACAATGAAACGCAGAGTATTTCTAAAAAGCTCCCTGGCTGCAGGCACCATCGCGGTGGCTGCGGCAGCTGGGTTGCTGACGCCCCGGCGTTTGCTGGCGGCCAACTGGCCGGAAGGTGCGTTTGCTGCAAAGAGTGAGGCCGACGCCGTTAAAGCTTATTTTGGCGATGCCCAGGTGGTCGACAGTGACGCAATCAAGATCAAGGCGCCGCTTCAGGCGGAGAACGGTGCGGTGGTGCCGCTCAAGGTCAGCACGACGCTGACCGGCGTAGAAACCATAGCCATCGTGGTAGAGAAGAACCCGGCACCTTTCGCCACATCTGTCCAGGTCATGGCCGGTGCCGGAGGTCTCTACAGCACCCGGATCAAGATGGGACAGACCTCACCGGTCAGCTGTTACGTTAAGGCGGGCGGTAAGGTACACAAGGCATCCCACGTCGTGAAAGTTACGGTGGGCGGTTGCGGCGGCTAACGGCTTTCGCCCCAGGCAAGGAGAGAAAGAAATGGCATCGACCAAGATGAAAATCAAGAAGGACAAGTCAGGAGGCCACGTAGTGATGGTTCTCGTCAAGCACCCAATGGAGACGGGCAACCGCAAGGACAAGAAGACCGGTGAGAAGGTGCCGGCTCACTTTATCCAGACCATAGTGTTCTCCCACAACGGCCAAGCTGTGGCTCAGGCAGATCTCGGCCCGGCGGTGTCCAAGAATCCACTGACGCAGATTCTGCTGACCAGTGCGAAGAGTGGCGACAAGGTTGCTGTGCAGTGGACCGACAACAAGGGTGAAACCGGCGGCGCCGAAGCGGCTATTAAGTAGCCCGTCCAACCAAATAGGCTGCAGCCCCGTCCGGGGCGGTAGCCTTGAGTAGGAGGAAAACATGAAAAAGAAGTTTCTGATAGCCATGGTCGCAGCCGGGGTTTTTTCGCTGACCATACCAGTGGCTAATGCTATTTCCGAGTCGGAGATCAAGAAGGACATTGAAGAGTTTCAGGGATTTTTCCTGAAGCGATTCCCGGGCCTGTCACTGGAAGACTACGTCGACGGAGTCAACGCACTACCCCAGTACGCAGAACGTCGCGCCAACTGGGAGTTGCTGATGGAATTTCCGCCCTACGAAACCGAGATGGACAAGGCGGCCGAGGAGTGGGCCAAGCCTTTTGCGAATGGTAAGACCTTTGACGACTGTGTGCTTGCACCGGCCACTGTCTATCCGGTCTACGATGCGGCAAGCGATGATCTGCGTACCCTGGTCGGAGATATCAACGCCTGTCTGGCGGCCAACGGCGAGAAGCCGATCAAGAACGTCAAACGCGGTAAGATGGCGCGGCTCATTGCGCACTACCGGTCTGGGTTCAACGGTCAGCGCATGGCGGTGGACTACTCTGATCCCGGGGCCCAGCGATGGTACGAGAAAGGCCGTCAGTTTTACTGGGCCAAGCGGGGTCAGCTGAATTTCTCCTGTGCGAGCTGTCACGTGCAGAACGCGGGCAACAAGATTCGGGGAGACGTGCTCAGTCCCGGTCTTGGTCACGGCGTCGGATTTCCGGTCTATCGAACCAANTGGTCNATGTCGGGTAAGCCNTGGGGAACNATGCATCGNCGTTACGGCGGTTGTAACAAGCAGGTCCGGGCCAAGCCGTTCAAGGCCCAGGGTGATGAATACAAAGCGCTGGAACTCTACGAGGCGGTTATGAATACCGGGGTGCCGCTTAAAGTACCCAGCCAGCGCCAGTAGATATCTTTGTATTGACGCNAAAGCCNGGCCTNGCGGCNNGGCTTTTNCCCTCGGGCATTGTGCCGAGCTGTTCCTGATCTGNATCAGGGAGCTGNGCACTATCCATAGTTAGCATATCTTAAGGAAATCTGTGAACGTGGACCGCCGGGAATTCATACAGTTGTTGTCCGCAGCTGCAGCAGCGGGGATGGCCCTGACCAGCCGACTGTCGGGCGCGGCTGGCGATGACCCCTATGATCTTCCACCGTTCGGCAACGTTTCACTGCTGCACTTTACCGATTGTCATGCCCAGCTCNTGCCGGTCTATTTCCGTGAGCCCAGCTTTAACATCGGTATTGGTGATGCTTTTGGAAATCCCCCGCACCGGGTCGGAGATCACTTCCTCGAGCATTTCGGGATCCCGCGTGGCACCCGTGAGGCCTATGCGTATACCTGTCTCGACTTTGAGTCTGCTGCGCACAAATACGGCAAGGTCGGCGGCTTCGCGCACCTGGCAACGCTNGTCAAGCGCATAAGAGCCTCGCGCCCCAACAGCCTGCTGTTCGACGGNGGNGACACCTGGCAGGGTTCGGCGACCTCGTTGTGGTCTCAGGGGCAGGACATGATCGGCGCCTGCAAACTGCTGGGTGTGGACATGATGACCGGTCACTGGGAATTTACTTATGGTACCGACCGGGTCCGGCAGATCATCGATACCCAGCTCGACCCCATCGAGTTTCTGGCCCAGAACGTCGTGCTCACAGAAGACGCATCTTTTGACGGTAAACCGGCGTTCGACGAGGATTCCGCTATGGTCTTCAAACCTTACACCTTGCGCGAGGTTAACGGAATAAAAGTCGGTGTTATCGGCCAGGCGTTTCCCTACACCACACTGGCGAATCCTCGCTACATGATCGAGGATTGGAGTTTTGGCATCCGTGACGAGCAATGCCAGGAGATGGTGGATGCGGTGAAGGACCGGGGTGCCCAGGTCGTCGTGCTGTTGTCGCACAATGGNATGGACGTGGATCTTAAGATGGCCAGCCGTGTCACGGGTATCGATGTCATTCTCGGCGGCCATACGCATGACGGCATGCCAACGCCGAGTATTGTGACCAACCCCGGCGGCAGGACTCTGGTGGTGAATTCGGGTTCCAATACCAAGTTTCTGTCGGTACTCGACCTCGAGGTCGGGTATGATGGACCGGTCGATTACCGCTTCCGTATGCTGCCCATCTTCTCTAATCTGTTACCCGCTGATGCGGAGATGTCAGCACACATTGAGACTGTCCGTGCACCTTACAAAGACCAGCTTGAGCGGGTGCTGGCCACGACCGAATCGACCCTCTACCGGCGCGGAAACTTCAGCGGCACTTTCGACCAGGTGATCGTTGATGCCATGCTTGAGGTCCGCGGCGCCGATATTGCGTTTTCTCCGGGATTTCGCTGGGGTACCAGCCTGTTGCCCGGGGACTCCATCACGTCTGAATACCTGATGGGTCAAACGGCAATCACCTATGCCAAATCGACCCTGAACGAGATGACAGGTGAGACCATCAAGCTGATACTCGAGGCTATCGCGGACAACCTGTTCAACCCCGACCCCTACTACCAGATGGGTGGTGACATGGTTCGGGTGGGGGGGTTGCGATATGCCATCGATCCTACGGCACCGATCGGTAGCCGTCTGTCTGATTTGGAATTCCAGGGTAAACCGCTGGACGCGGCGAAGAGCTATCGCGTCGCGGGTTGGGCAAGCGTCAACCCCCAACCCGATGATCTGCCCGATATCTGGGACGTGGTCAGCGAGTACTTGATTGACCAAAAAGCGATCCGGGAAGTCGTACCTAATGTGCCCCACATCAAGGGAGTCACCGGTAATCCAGGAATTTATAAAATATGAACAAACTAATATTAGTATATTANTTATATATGATATGACTATATTCAGAAGAAGCGATTTACGATTAATCTTTTGGGTGACCCGCTTCCGTTATTCAGTTATCTTGGCCGGTGTCTTGAATGAGATTAAAGTATCCTTGAATCGCTTCTCGTGGCTTGAGCTGCGTCTGGCACTGTTTATTAGCCTGCTGCTGGGGTTGTCGACGGCCTTTGCCGACGGTCCGCCCGAGGGTGAAGACCCCGCCAAATGGTGTGAGGCCAATGAAGATGCCTGCAGCGAGTGGTGCGCAAGCCATCCGGAGGAAGAGATCTGCGAGGAACCGGATTGTGAGTGATGGGTCGATCGATGTTCAGGCCAACCGATTCGCCGGGGGAGCGGGTGCCTCCGGTGGGTGGCCAATTTTCTCTTACTTAACCAATGGAGGACTTGAGATGGAAAAAACCAAATTTGTAACCGCTGCACTGCTGGCCACGACCGTGGTCCTTTCAACGACTGCCCAGGCGGGTGATCCCGTGGGAATCACGCCGGACCTGATGTCGGTGACCGTGACGCACAATGGCGCTGCCACGGAGATCGTCCGTAACCAAGACAACGCCAATACTGTTAACCCGGCGTTTGGCAAGACCTCGCGCAAGTGCCCACCGTTCTGCATCCAGCCCTCGACCCTAGCACCGGGCGTTGAGACCATCGGCGAGCAAGAGATCATCGCCTATGCCAAGCAGATGAGCGATGGCGACAACTCCATCGTGGTGGTCGATTCCCGGACTCCGAACTGGGTAGAGAAGGGAACTATTCCCAGTGCCATCAACGTGCCCTGGACCAAGCTCAACCCGGCCAAGGGGGCAACCCCGATCGAGATCGCGGAGATTTTGCAGGATGTTTTCAATGTCAGCGAATCCGAGGGCCTGTTTGACTTTACCAGCGCCAAGACAGCGGTAATGTTCTGTAACGGCATGTGGTGTGGCCAGTCGCCGAACAACATCAAGAACCTGTTGAAGGTCGGCTATCCCGCTCATAAGATCAAATGGTATCGCGGTGGCATGCAGGACTGGGAGATTCTCGGACTAAGCACTGCAAAACCGTAGGTGATTTCTACCGGTAATAAAAGGGCGGGGTTATCCCGCCCTTTTATTGCGCAAGAACCGCCGGTGCTGGGGCGCCGTTACCACACTATGGATCGGTTCGAGTGCCGGGCGTTGCTTTCGACGACCCATCGCAGGTAATTGTGCAGATGGACGTTACCTACTATCAGACCGTAGAACAACTCGAAAAACTGGGTGTAGACCCAGAGTATCTTCAGGGGTGGGTTGGGGGTTATCTGGGCAATCCCGAAAGGGAAGAACAGCGAATCAGTGAAGCCTACAAGGCCGGCTACCAGGATGGTCGGATACGTGTGACCGACACCGCTTTAGACTGGACGTGAAGG
>PBDS01000029.1 GCA_002718155.1 Pseudomonadota bacterium | reverse complement strand
CCCAACCATTTCCGCCTCCTGCACCATCTGCATAGTTCTGATCCCAACAAGCGTCCTTAGAGTATTACGTTGCAACCGGCAATGCTACGCAGTCAGCTATCAAGGCCCGCTACAGCGAAAAGGCGGTGCCAAGTGGGCATAACGCTTAGTCATTGTCCCGGGACCTTGAGCTCGCAAAGTGAGTCTTCCCGATAATCTCTTAGCCCAAGCGCATGGCATATCGCTCGTGTGAGTTCCGCCCGGTTTAACGTATAAAAATGAAATTCGCTGATACCTTTCTCAAGCAATAACCGGCATTGCTCAATGGCGACAGTTGCGGCAATCATTTGTCGGATCTCCGGCGCATCATCCAACCCAGCAAAGAGGTCCTGCATCCACACTGGGATGGTAGTGCCACACTTTTTGGAAAACTCAACGACCTTTTCGAAATTGGTCACTGGTAGGATCCCGGGAACAATCGGTGCGCTAATTCCCACATCTCGCGCTCTATCGAGAAATCGAAAAAAATCATCGACATCGAAGAAATACTGGGTAATGGCGCGATTCGCCCCCGCATCCAGTTTTCTTTTAAGGTTGTCAAGATCAGCCTCTTGGGATTTGGCATCAGGGTGAACCTCTGGATAGGCCCCGACGGAAATATCGAAGTCGGCAATCTTGCGAATACCGGCAACCAACTGCACTGCTGTTTGATAACCCTGCGGATGAGAGGCAAACGGGCGGCCAGGGTCAGCAGAGTCCCCTCGAAGTGCCACTAGATGTCGCACTCCGCTGTCCCAATAACGCTGCACCACTTCGTCCAATTCATCACGGGTTGTGCCGACGCAAGTGAGATGTGCAGCCGGAGTCAACGGTGTTTCGGTGAGGATTTTCTCTACCGTGGTGTGTGTACGCTGTCGGGTGCTACCCCCAGCACCATACGTTATGGAAACAAAGTGTGGGCTTAGGGGCGCGAGTTGCGCGATACATGACCACAGCCTGCGCTCCATTTCAATTGAAGCCGGGGGAAACAATTCGAACGAGACAGAAACTTGTTGTCGTAATGAGATGAAATCTGGGAAAGGCCTTTGCCCTAGTCGACGATTGGTGGCATGAATCGAATTTTGTAATTCACGACTGATGCGAGTGACTCGGTTTTTTTTCATTGAACGGCTCGCAGTCTTCCCTTTCGCGTTGCAGTCCTGATTCTCGACATTACCCAAAGATTTACTGTCAGATCGTTTCCTTCGCCTTGTCGATCTAAGGAAAAACTCCGAAAGTCTCTTTTCTTCATTCCAGCCGCTCGACACCAAGCGCTGATCACTTGGTCCGAAAACCCCAATCGTCTGTGATTCGACTCTTGTCGTAGGTACTCCAGGTTATGAGGAGCAAAATCAACGATGAGCGCCTGGCCGCCGGGGCGGAGAATTCGTGCAGCCTCAAACAGTGCGGCCTGCGGATCATCCAGAAAATGAAGCACGTGATGTATGGTTACAAGATCTACCGTCTGGTCTGCCATCGATAACTGGTAGAGATCCTCTTTTCTGACCTGACAGTGGGAAAGTTGCTTCTGCTCAATGCCAGACCGGGCTATCGTCAACATCTCTTGATTGCTGTCGATACCAATTCCTCGTTGGATGCCATCACCGAATAGTTGGAGAATACGTCCGGTGCCGGTGCCAAGATCGACCAGAATTTCAAGTTCCCGATCTCCAACCGCCTCGATCAACGCAGTTTCGATCTCAACTTCCGGAACGTATAAAGATCGCACGGCGTCCCAATTACTCGCGATCTGGCTGAAGTAATCATCAGCAATTTCGGCCCGTTGCCGTTTGATATCGGCGAGGCGTTCGAAGTCCCTTTGTATCTGGGCATCGTCTACTGGAATCATGCCTTTAATAGCTCGAGCGACGGTAGCGCCTTGGCCTGTTTCGGACAGTCGGAAAAAAACCCAAGATCCTTCCTGGATTCGCTCGAGCAATCCAGCCTCCCACATCAACTTAAGGTGACGGCTCACTCTGGGTTGACTCTGACCCAAGATTCGGGTCAGTTCCGATACTGCGAGTTCTCCCTGGCTGAGCACTGCCAGCAGGCGAAGGCGTGTTGGCTCAGCAATTGCGCGAAGACTGGTGGTCAGTGAATGCATGGACTAGCTATTTAAAAACCGAAAATCAATTGACTGGATGACATAATGACATAAGTATTTCTTTATGTCTACTTGATCGTGATCTGCCCGATATTGTAACGGCCGTAGCCCGCCTGTAATTTCAAAGGAAGAATGGTGCATCGCATGAATAAATCAACAAGTTACTGTAAGTAATACCCCTTTTCCCTTTAGTTTTAGATATTTCTAATAATCATTCTTCTAGCACAATATATTGCAACGCACCATTGTTGCGACTATACTGCAGTGCATCATCTACCTCCTCCTTAGATGAGTATGTTAGCGCCCCGTCGCACACCACGCGCGGGGCGCTTTTTTGTACCGATCCGGCGCTTAAGGACCGGCTAGGCAAATCGGCAACTTCATTGAACCAACCCATTCCAGTCACATACACGCCGGATCGGTGTGCGCAAGTGATTGATTAAATGTGACTGCTAGTATGAAGGTTGGTTTCGCAATGCGAAGGTCCGAAATTCGATCCTCCTCCGCTCCACCCATCCTTCCCTTCTACATCAACTCGGTCAGTCAAAATAGTTATCAATCAACCAAAAAATGCCCCAGTGAAAAAAAACAACAATGGCTATGAAGATGACAACAGAAAAGAAGGTGCTTATTTTTTCTGTGTAACAAATTACCCATACCATCACGCCGGTAACCACTACCACAACTATGACAGCAAGTATCACTTCCAAAGGCAAACCCAGTTCCATTCTTACGGGTTAGCCGGTAGTGTTTGTAAGGCGTCGGCGTACATCGTCACAATGCCTCCTGATGAATCATAGTGATAAGGTAATAGAGTACTCCATGCGAAAAATCTATTCCCAATGCCTCACTAACACGGCAAACATCTCGGTTGTTGAGCCCATGAACCAACGACCACCAGACGTTTCATGCCGTTATCCCATTTCTGTTCTTTCTGTCTCTCGGCCTATCCACTCAAGATAATCTCTATTTCCTTTGTCAATTTGCCAAGATACGATACAAGGGCATTCGTAACTGTGGATGGCACGGATTCTTTCAATTGCGGCATCCACACCTGTTGTTCGAGTCTTGGCAATCAGCAAGAACTCTTCCCGTTGTTGGACATCTGACGACCACCAATAATATGAACGGACTGAATCCACAATATTGACGCTCGATACGAGTCGCTCTTCTACAATTGTAGATGCGATCAAATGCGCTTCTTTCTGGTCACCTACAGTTACGTAAATTATCGACGCTGTCATGGACTTCGCCCGTTGTCTGTAGCCGTTTAGATAGCACGTAGGATTCAATTATTGTCGAGTTTGCAAGCCCTGATTATGAGTCCAAGGGCTGGGCACCCTCGTAATAGACCTCGCGCTGCGCCGCATCCGCCCGCTTGTGAGCTTCGAGCGCCTCCGGATCAAAATCAAAGCGCGGTGTGGGCTCGAGTTCGAAATGACCGAATCGATCTTCACCGCGCACCAGTGTCGCCGAATCCCATGGGCGCAATATCTGGCGAGTTTCCGGCGGAATATAGCGAATACCAATACCGATTCGACGGTCGTCACTGTGGTTGGGATAGGATGCGTGCGCGAGCCGGTAATCGAAAATAGCAACTTCGCCGGGTTCAACGGCAAGATTCACGGAAGCCGCTTCATCAATGCCTCTGATCTCCTGCCCACGGGTGAGCATATTGTGTTCATGGTAGGTATCGAAATGCTTCATCCTGGTTTCCTTGTGGCTCCCCGGTAACACCCGAATGCAGCCGCTGGCAGGATTGGATACTGACAGTGCCAACCACACGCTGACCAGGCGATCTGTATCAAGGCCCCAGTAGTTGCTGTCCTGATGCCAGGATACATAGTGTGGCGTATGCGCTTCCTTAACGAACCAGTGTGTCGTCCAGCAAAGCAGGTCTGGGCCGATCAGATCTTCGACGACATCCAGTATGTGCGGGTGAAAGACCAGGTCCGATAGCCACTTCATCAGCAGATGACTCTTGAAACGATAAGAGCCGGTTAGAGAATCACCTGATTTTTCTCTATTTTCACTGAAAACTTGACCGTGTTTGGCCTCAAATGCTTCCAGTTCGCTACGGCAACGCTGGACTTTCTCGCCTGACAACACTCTTAGTGGACGGACGAACCCATCATTCCGATAAGCCTGAATGGCATCAGCACTTAGAATCTTTGGCATACTTTCTTCCTCCTGACCCGCTGGAACCGGGCGATATCACCCGGCGTTTTACCTCGCTGAACCCTGACACAAAACTGAAACCGTAATGGCCAACGAACAGCCTCCCCTATTCCTCTTTCTGAATCTGAAGACTGCGTGCTATTGTATTGGAAACGAGAACATCATTCGTGAACAGATATTCGAACATGACCACTGTCGATAAACAACCGGGGGCAATGGAGCCAGATGGCCGCTATGCCTGGTGGCGTTTAGTGGCGGCACTCGGCCTGAGTACAATCGGCGGCATCGGTTTATGGTCTGTCGTCGTCGCTCTACCAGCAATTCAAACCGAGTTCGGTGTCGATCGCAGCGGTGCATCACTTCCTTTTACCGCAACTATGATTGGGTTTGCGATAGGCGGTGTTCTAATGGGTCGTTTTAGCGACCGTTTCGGGGTCCGAATGCCCATCACACTGGGCTCATTGATGCTTGGTGCCGGCTACATTGCCGCCGCAAGTGCAACAACCATGTGGCAGTTTATCCTAGCCCAGGCCGTGATGATCGGCATGCTGGGCAGCTCGTCGACCTTCGGGCCATTGGTCGCAGACGTAACGTTATGGTTCGTAAAACGGCGCGGCATTGCCGTCGCTATCGTCGCAAGTGGCAATTATCTCGCGGGTACGGTTTGGCCACCGATTCTGCAATACGCAATTGAGACCATTGGCTGGCGCCAGGCGCATATGGGAATTGGCGTGTTTTGCGTTGTAACCATGCTGCCGCTGTCGCTTTGTCTAAGGCATCGCCCCGACATCGAGAAAGCCGGCAGGGGCAGCGGCTCTGTAGAGATGCTGACTCAAACGAGGCTTTCGCCTAAGACTCTCCAGGTCCTGGTCATGGTCGCAGGGCTGGCGTGCTGCATTGCCATGTCAATGCCACAAGTCCATATCGTCGCCTATTGCGGTGATCTTGGTTACGGAGTAGCACGCGGCGCAGAAATGTTGTCGCTAATGCTAGGCTTTGGCATTATCAGCCGGCTGGCATCGGGCTTCATCGCCGACCGGATCGGAGGTCTTAATACGCTGATCCTAGGCTCTGCCTTGCAGTTTTCTGCACTGCTGTTCTACCTCCCATTCAATGGCCTGACACCGCTGTACATCGTCTCGGCATTCTTCGGACTCGCACAAGGGGGCATCGTTCCCAGTTACGCTTTGATTATTCGAGAATATTTTCCTGCCCGGGATGCAGGTGCTCGTCTCAGCCTTGTATTGATGACAACGATAGTCGGCATGGCCGCCGGCGGTTGGATGTCTGGTGAGATTTACGATCTCACTGGATCCTACCGGGCAGCGTTTCTCAACGGAATTGCCTGGAACCTGGTTAATCTGGCTATTGCCTTCTGGTTGCTCGCCGGGCAGGTGCGCTCAAAAGCTGTTACCAGCTGATCACGTCACTATGATTGTGATTCTGTTGTCTGCGGCATATCTTCTGGATCAATGCCCGGCACAAAAGTTATACCCGCCTGCTGTTTCCAGTCATGCGGATAAGCGGCATAGAAGATCACACATTTCTCATCACACTCGTAAGCAATATGATTGTCCTTCGGAACATACAAGACATCTCCCGGACTGCAGACGTACGACTCACCATCGCAGGTCAGTCGGAATGTACCCTCCATACAGTAGATGATCTCGTCACAAGTCAAATCCCATGGCACTGAGACCTGGTTGAGAAAGTTCAAGCCACCACACATTGTGTCGCTAACCGCACTGGTCACGAACGGTTTGATATAACTCTTACCGGGTTCCAGCGTATGCAGTCGATGTTCAACGTCAGAAAACTTGTAAAGTTCTGGTTTATTTCCCATTGTCATGATCCTTTTGTCAGATTTTGTGTTTAGTTTGGATTTATTCCGTTCAGCGTTGTGATTACTGCGGTCCTCACAATCGAGATATGCAGAGTATCACCAAATGACGGAGCGTTCTGATACTCGACTTTTTGTTCCAGCGGTTTTGGATTGCAAAGCGCCAGCCACTTTGAAGCATTAGGACGACCAACTCTAATGTTTGATGACATCACAGACTCTGCTCGCATCTTATATTAGTCACCTGATGGATGCAGGATCCATTGCACCAAGTTCGGTCGTAATCACTTGAAGCATGGGGTGAACGGTTTCAAAAAATGCATTCAGCCTCGGTCTAGCTAAAATGATCGCCTCTTCCGGTTGCCATTCTAAGATTTCACAAGCCTGAGAATCACTCGTCTGAATCAGCTTCAAACTGATCCTTCCCGGAGCGGTTGGCCCATTGGATCAAGTGCATGAACGTAACCATTACATTCCCAGCCTCATTATTATCACAACTGGATCAGGGCGAGGTTTTGGCGTAAGACACAGAGGTCGTGTTACTTAAATAGGCCGCCAGATGATCACTGATGTCTTGGGCATCGTCACCGGCGCCATGAATAAAACTCGACTTACGGCGACGGAGAAAGGTCATGCCAATCAAGTACATGCCAGGTGAATCCACTACCCCGCCATCGTGACGGATCTTCCCTTTGCGGTCGAGAACAGGCAAATCCAGCCAGGAGTAGTCAGGATAGAAACCGGTCGCCCAGACAATGGTCCGGATCTGACCATTACCAAGGTCAAGCCCGAGTGGCGGCGAGTCCTCGACGATAGTCGCTGCAAAGCGATGCGAAGGATCCACTTCCTCATCTCGGCTGTTTTCGACCGCCCACTCGTCAATGGTGTTGAGCAACCTGTTCATCTTAAGGTCAGCCAGCGCGCAATTGTTACGCAGTGAACCCGAGAACTGGGCCTTGCCATCATTAACTCCAGCAAGACGGCCAATCAGTTTCACGCCAATTCCAGTGAGCGCATTGAGATCCAGCGTAGCCCTCTCGGGCGAACCTACAAGTTGTGGAGATGGTACGTTGCGGGCCCGATTGATGTCATCAACCTGGTCATAACGTTCGTCAAGAATCCCGGCCGCATCCATCCACCATTGAATGTCACGACCGCGATAAACCCGGGGCATTCGAACATGCTCGCCGACCGCCAGCGTAACCGGCCGACCGGAACGGTGGATCTCATCAGCAAGCTGTATGCCCGTAGCTGATGCGCCTATAACCAGCACGCCACCCTCACTCAGCTGATCCGGGTTCCGGTAGTCTATTGGCGTGACTTCAGAGATCGACGAAGGCACAGACGACGAGACAGCCGGCACGCTGGCTATATTGCATGCGCCGGTCGCAACAACCACTGCCCGGCATCTCCATGAGCCCCGATTGGTGTCGACCTGGTAACCATGACCGACACTAGACAGAGAAGTCACAGCTGTCCGGATCTCGATCGGTGCTGAAACCACATCGGCATAGCGCTCGACGAAGTCGACCACTTCCGGCACAGTCATAAACCCATCTGGATCATCACCTTCATAGGCCAGGCCGGGTAAGCGGCTCTGCCAATTGGGCGTGAGCAGGCGCAGCGAATCCCACCGCTCAGTCTTCCAGGAATTGGCTACATCTGCCCGTTCCAGAACGACATGATCAACAGCCCGATCACGAAGACAGCGGCTTACGGCGAGGCCGGTATGGCCAGCACCGATGACCACGGTGTCGACATGCCTTGGGCCTCGCTGCAACACAGTTCGCCGGTTCAGCTGACCTCTACTGTTATGTTGGTCGGGTTTGTAACGATGTCATAAACAGCAGAGCGCTTCTGGGACTGGGCAACCAGCGCTTCAATGTCTTCCTTGGACGCATCGGCATCGATGTTGTAGGTCACCTTGATGCCATCAAACCCGTTGCGGACATCACTGTCGATGCCGAGGATGCCCTGGACATCCATACCACCTTCAAGTGTCGCCGACACGGAATTCAGCTGTATCTCGCGATTCTGGGCAACGGCTGCAACACCGGCGGTCAGACAACTGGCCAGTCCGGCGAGCACGAGTTCGACGGGTGTCGCACCATTGTCTTCTGACGCAAAGATTTCAGGGTGGTCGGCATCAAAGCTGAACTCAGTTCTATGTTTCTGCTCCTCACCGAGCCCGAAAAACCCTTCAACACTAGTCCTGCTATGGGTACCGTTGACCCAATCGCATTTTGCACGCCAGGTAAACTGGGCGGCTGCGGGTGCCTCGGTCAGCGCTTCACGCGCATCCAGTAGCGCCTGGACATTCACTCCGTTGTCGACTTTTTGATCACTCATGGTTGTCTCCTCACGTTGTAAGTTGGAAATTCAAAGGATAACCCGCCAGTACATGAGATTCCACCACTCAAGAGGTTAACCTGGCTGATAGTAACTTAGAGGGCGACAACAATACCGGTCTTCAAGGGCTCTTTGAATGCAGGAGAAGAGACCAGAATTCGGCAGCAGGATCCAAAAGAACGTGGGTCTATCTTCAATCGACCCTCAGCTGGCCTACAGGCCATACGTACCCATCGATTCACTCATGAAGACTGCGACCCCACCCCTGGCCTGCGGTCTGAGAGACTGACGATCTGCTGCCAGGTTTTCTCCGGCAACGAAATACCGGATTCTTCAGTGCGTTGACGATGCTCCCGCTCTCGTTCTCCGGGCACTTCCACCTTATCAAAGCCCGGTGCGGGCGGGCAGTGACGCAGTTCTTGGAGCAGTTCTTCTGCCGCTGTCTGCATGGCAGACGGTTCGCGAAACCTGCTTGCATCGAGCGTGATCATCAGCCAGTTGCCCTCGGTGGTGACCGGACCCAGCATGGCCTCGGCGATCATCTCTGCGACAAGTGCAAGCGCGTAGCCCTTGGCACCCCCGGCCGGCATGATCGCACCACCGCGAAAATAGTCTTCTGGATCGCGTGTGACATTACCATCGGCGTCCATCAGAGCGTTGTCAGGCAAAAGTGCGCCCGCACTTCTTGCAGCATAGATCCACCCGCCCGCGATTTTCGATGTTGCAAAATCGAGCACCACCGGCCCTCTGTCACCTCCGGGAATGCCGATGCTATAGGGATTTGTCGGCAGCATAGCGCATCGGCCACCGTAAGGTGCGACCTGACGCCACCTCTGCCGCCCGCCACCACCGATCACAATACATAAACAGCCGCTTTGCGCTGCCATCTCGGTGAATTCTCCGAGCCTGCCGGTGTGTCCGACATTCCGAATGGCGAGTGCCGACATACTCTGTTTTCGAGCGACTTCACAGCCATGCTCGACCGCCATCTTCATCGCCGGGATGCCAATACCATGGCAACCGTCGACTTCGGTGACGCCCCGGGGAGTTGTTCTTAGCCGTGGCTTTACATCGGGACGCATTTGGCCGGTTTCGAATTGTTCCGCATACTGAAGGGTTCGCATGAGTCCATGGGATTCCATTCCACAGAGGTTCGAATTGGCCAGGTGTGCGGCGACGGTCTGAGCGATATCTGTCGAACATCCGATGCGTCTGAATATCCCGTCTACGATACTTACTGCTTCTTGGACCGCGATAGTGACTCGATCGCCCTGCAGTTCGAGTTTGCTGCGCACCTGTTGGCGATCTGGCATCGGACATCTCCTCACAATTACACGACTGTCTTGGAATGTTGTCTAACGTAGCGAGGTCATTTTGCATAAAGTGATCAGACTTGGCACACAATGAACCGATGTCGGAGCCAGTCTACTGTGAGTAGTTCCAAAGAAGACTTATCTGCTCTCTGCGTGCCCACTCAATGACCTGACAGATTGAATGTTTCTTCTGGAAAGTATTTCTTCAGACGATCGTCACCGGATAAAGCATGGCCCTCCATACCTTCAGCCCGTGAAATCCGGGCACTTACCGCGCCCACATCGCGGTTTGCCTCGCGGGTCATTCGCTGCCAGGTGACGGTCTTGATGAACTTGGCAACACTCAGGCCGCCCGTGTAACGCGCCGCCCCCTTGGTCGGTAGGATATGATTGGGCCCGGATGCCTTGTCACCGTAGGTGACCGTCGTCTCTTCGCCCAGAAAGAGAGATCCGTAGTTGCTCAGATTTTCCAGCCACCAATTCAGCGCTTGTGCATGAACTTCCAGATGTTCCGGCGCATACCGATCGCTCTGAGCAACAGCAGCTTCCCGGCTGTCAACCAGAACCACCTCACCATAGTCCTGCCATGCCGATTCCGCGGCTGATCTGTTCGGTTCCTGGAGACGGCTGATGCAATCAGGAATACGCGCGATCACCGCTTCTGCCAGCTCACGCGAGGTCGTGATCAACCAGGCAGGTGAGTCGGGTCCGTGTTCGGCCTGCCCAGCGAGATCGGAGGCAACAAGATCAGGGTCAGCCTTTTCATCGGCGATGATCGCGATTTCAGTGGGCCCTGCAAAAAGATCAATTCCAACTCGCCCATAGAGAATTTGCTTCGCTTCAGCAACAAAACGATTGCCGGGCCCCACAAGGATGTCTGCTGGATGCCCGGTGAATAAGCCAAAGGCCAGCGCTGCAACGCCCTGCACCCCACCAAGCGCCAGTATGGTGTCGGCGCCAGCCAGACTGGCTGCATAGAGAATAGAAGCGTGGATACCATCAGATCCTCGCGTCGGTGAGCACACAATTACGTTTTTGACACCCGCTACTTTCGCTGTTGTGACACTCATCAGCGCAGAAGCAATGTGGGCGTAGCGTCCCCCGGGAATGTAACAACCGGCAGTCTGGACGGGCACCAGCCTCTGGCCAGCCACCAGCCCCGGCGAAAGTTCGGTCTCGAACTCACTCAAGCTCGCAAGTTGCGCTTCAGCAAACCGCCGTATCCTTTCGTGAGCAAACTGGATGTCATCTTTCGCCTGTTGCGACAGCTGTGCTGTTGCCTTTTCGATGGTATCCGGAGTCATAACGATAGCGCCCGTCCACCCATCGAGTGTTTCAGCGTAATACCGTACTTTCTCCTCGCCATTGGCCTCGATTTCGTGGAGCATCTCGCCGACGACTATGCGTGTATCGTCTTGGTCACTACTCGGCGTTTTTCTGGCCGTCTTCAGATATTCAATCATCACGGACTACCTGTCAGGTTTACCCCACCACACTGATTTCCATCGAGATAAGCGAATGGTCACGAACACTCCCGACAATTCTGACAGCACACTTGAGATCAAAAACCCGTACTCAGGCCTGAATAACAGACTCTAGATACTCCGGACTGTCTTCTCCTGCGACCACATCACTGACCGACTCAGCAATAATTTCTCCAATAAGACGACAGTCGTCCAGAGTGAATGTGAGCGGTACGCGCATATCCAGGAGCTTTGAAAGAATTGCGTCGCTGTTGGGTAGCGACTGACGATCCATGTAGCGCCAGCTGTCATGACGGCTGGTGTACCCTGTGGGCTCTTCGGCTCCAAACCACTTCAATTCCACGCCGCGTTCCCGACAGCTGGCAATCACTGCCTGGATCTGGCTCGTTGTCATTTGATTAAGAAAGAGCTGGATCGAGCTGCCGACATACTCCTCCGCATTCGGTCTGTCCGGAAGCGTGACACCTGCCACCGTTGAAAGCTGCGCCTCAAGCAGCCGGTAGCGTTCATTCCATCGAATTCGATTGTCTTCTAGTATTTTCAACTGGGGTCTCAGGATTGCAGCACGCAGGTTGTCCATTCGACCGCTGCAGTTCGGATTGTCCAAACGAATGTCCACAAAAACGTCGTGATCAGGTGCTGCATCGTGCTGGTCATACAACATGTATGACCCTGAGCGGATTACTGCACGGGCTATGAGATCTGGGTCGTCGGTCGTCAGGAACCCACCTTCACCCGAATTGATGTGCTTATAGGTTTGGCTGCTGAAACAGGCTGCCAGCCCAAAGCTGCCACTCCGCTGCCCATTCCACTTAGCGCCCATGGTGTGGGCGCAATCTTCGATCAGGCTGACTTCCTTTGCCCGCAGAAGATCGCATAACCGACCCATATCAGCGATGTGGCCGCGCATATGCGATAGGAGAAGCAGTCGCGCGCCGCTGCTATCGATCTTGCCTTCCAGATCATCAAGATCAATGACCAACTGATCGGTCGTCTCGACCAGAACCGGCCGACCACCCACATTGTGAATCGCGCCCGGCACCGGTGACAAAGTGAACGCATTGGTCAACACAGGCTGACCGTGCTTGATGCCAGAACTCGCCAATGCAACCTGCATGGCGTAACCCCCCGAAGCACAAGCCAGGCAATATTTTGCACCCTGGTATTGGGCGAACTCGGTTTCCAGAAGACTGGTTTCAGAAGCCTCACCATCCACCACGTTGTAGCGGTGCAGTCGACCGGATCGCATCACCTCGACTGCCTGCTCTATAGCAGGCTCTGGGATCGCCTCCTGTTGGGTGAATTGTCCCTTGAAAACCTTCATCTGTAAGTTCGCCGATCAGGCAAATGGCGCCCTCAGGACCGCTCCGTTGTTAACGCTCGTACGCTCTCCGGCGGAAATGGTTTGGCAGCCATTGACAAAGACATGCTCGATACCTTGCGGATAGCTTCGTGGTTCTTTAACAGTCCAGGTACTTCTAATAGAACCAGTATCAAATACAACAATATCTGCTTTCATATTTTCTTTCAGTGTACCCCTGTCTTTTACACCTAACCGTTCAGCTGGAAGGCTCGTCATTCGACGAATACCTTCTTCAATGGAGATGATCTTTTTCTCATTGATGTACTTACTTAGGAATTCCGACGTCCATCCGTACCCACTCAGTGAACCGACTTTCTTCTCAAGCGGACCATACGGTGCTAACGCTAACGTATCCGATATCACAGCACACTCTTCCTGTTCCAGGCAAAGATCTAGATCGGACTGACTGAATGCATTTGAAGTCCATAAGAGCTGGTGCATGGCTGCACCTTCTTCCAGCAGAAGATCAAACACTAAATCGTAGGGATCTACGCCTCGCATTCGCGCTATATCGGAGAACTTTTCCCCGATTAGATCGACATTTTCAATCGAATTCAGCAGGACTATCTTGTCCCAAATGCGATCCGCCACAAGTAGCCACATCGGATTTCTGTTCTTCTTAATTCGTTCCCGACAGGTCTTATCCTTCAATCGGTCAATGATCTTCTCAACCCCGCCTTCCAGTGCCCATTTAGGCAGGATTGCCATAATCAAAGTATGGTTCCAGTCATGGGGAATGACATCGAATGCCACGTCAAGGCTATACCCTCGGTTGGTATGAACCAATTCGAGGGTGTGCTCCATAGCATAGTCGGGAGCACCATATTTAGGTTGAATATGCGAGATTTGCAGCCGGCAACCAGCCGACCGGGCAGTCGCCATCGCCTCACCAAAACCCAAATCGTAATATCGATCACGATTGCGTACATGAGTCGCGTAAAGTCGATCATGCCTGGCAGCGACCTGACACAACGGCTCAACATGATCGGGAGTCGATTGGCTACCTGGCCAGTATTCCAGCCCGGTCGAGAATCCGGCCGCACCCTCTTCAATAGACTGCTCGACCAGTAATGCCATCTGGTCGACTTCTTCTGGCTCCGGCAACCGAAGGTCGTCTCCCATAACAGCGTGGTGAACCGTACCGTGCCCAACAAAGGCCGCCACATTGACACCTAATTCTTGAGCCTCCAGTGTCTCGAGATACTCTCCAAAACTCTTCCAGCCTTTTATCTTGGAACCGGCAACAAACCCAATAGCTCTTTTTGCAATTTCATCATGATGACACACTGGTGCCACGCTGTGTCCACACTGCCCGATCACCTCTGTCGTAACACCCTGGTGAACCTGGCTCTCCGCGCTCCCATCAACCACCAGTGTGAAATCCGAATGGGTGTGCAGATCAATAAATCCTGGTGATACAGCCAGACCTTGTACATTGATTCTCTGCACGCTGTCGGCATCTTCTAGGTTACCAATATGCTTTATCCTATCGTCAACGATACCAACATCAGCAACTAACCCAGGACGACCTGTCCCATCATACACAGTGCCATTTTCTAAAATTGTATCGAATGAGTTCTTGCTCATTAATGTATCCTCTTCTTCCACCTATTCAGTTTCAAAATGGCAGGCTTCCCAATGTCCTGGATATTTTTCGGCAAGCTTAGGTTCTACACTCCTGCAAACGTCCTCCGCGTAACGACACCGAGTATGAAAACGGCATCCAGTAGGTTTATTAATCGGATTAGGTATATCCCCTACCAATCGAATGCGCTCCGTTCTCTTGCTCTCTTGATTCTGTAGTACAGCCGACAGCAACGCTTTAGTGTATGGATGACGCGGTTCGTTGAATAATTGCCGGCGAGTTGTCTTCTCTACTATCGTCCCTAAATACATTACAGCAATTTCATCACAAACGTGCTGAATAACAGCCAGGTCGTGGGATATGAATAGATAAGTCAAATCCAGCTCGTCCTGCAACTTACAAAGCAAATTCAATACCTGAGCCTGTATCGCTACATCTAAAGCAGAGACCGGTTCATCACAAACAATAAACTCAGGATTCAATGCCAGTGCTCGAGCAATACAAATCCTTTGTCTTTGTCCGCCTGAAAACTGGTGAGGGTAAAGTTCTTTCTGATTTTGGCGTAATCCGACCATCGCAAACAGTTCGGAAACCCGCTCTTTCCGTTCGCCTAGCATGCCCACCTGGTGAATAGTCAGTGGTTCAGACACTATATCGCCAGCGGTTTGTCTTGGATTGAGAGAAGAATAGGGATCCTGAAATATGATCTGCATCCTTTTGCGTATTGGAAACATTTGTTCAGCTTTTAAGGAAGATAGATCGATTCCATCGAATAAGAGCTTTCCATGACTTGGTGTTACAAGGCCTAGCAATGCCAAACCAGAGGTGGATTTTCCACACCCACTCTCACCCACGAGTCCGAGGGTTTTCCCCCTATCGATAATAAAGCTGACCCCGTCCACAGCATGCAGAATCGGCTGAGCACTCAGCAGGCTTTCACGTTTCAACTTGAATTGAACTTTCAAATCTTCGACTTCAAGCAAAGCCGAATTATGTCCACTCTCACTCACGCGGCATTCTCTTGCTGAGTAAGCCAACACTTGACGGATCGGTTTTCGCCCAATGCATAGCTTTGCGGCATTTGCAGGCATTTGGCCATCGCGAATGAACATCGCGGACCGAAAGGACACCCCTCTTGACGATTGATCAGATCAGGTACCGCACCGGGTATTTCGGGTAACGGTTCTCGATACTCTTTCGGATCCGACTTAATCTCTGGCATGGACCGTAACAGGCCACGGGTATAAGGATGCTTNGCTTCATCGGTNATCTGCCNGAGTGTTCCNTCNTCNATTTTGTGACCCGCATACATAACCANNACNCGGTCTGCCATTTCAGTCACNGCACTNAAATCATGNGTGATAAGAATNATNCTTGTCCCNTTTTGTTCTTGAATNTCTTTGAGCAAATCAAATATTTGNGCCTGTACNGTGACATCCAGNGCCGTCGTTGGTTCATCCGCTATCAGGACTTGAGGACTGCAGGCCAATGCCATCGCTATCATCACTCTTTGGCGCATTCCTCCTGACAACTGGTGAGGGTATTCGCTAATGCGTCTATCGGGCGCAGGTATTTGGACCATACGAAGAAGTTCAACAGCCTCTTCAAGCGCTNNAGAGCGGCTTATGAGTTTATGACGACGGATCGTCTCAACTATCTGGTTACCTACGGTATAGACCGGGTTCAATGAAGTCATGGGCTCCTGAAATATCATTGAGATTTCTTTCCCNCGAATACTACTAATTCTGTTCTTTGTTGCTTTCAGTAAATCTTCGTCATTTAAAAGAACTTTGCCNCCGGTGATACGGCCAGGTGGTGAAGGAATCATGCGTAAGAGCGCTAACGCCGTCATACTTTTTCCACAACCACTCTCGCCGATAATTCCTAGGGTTTCGCCACTTTTTAGATCGAAGCTTACCTCCGATAAAATATTCACCGACCTACCCTTAACATCGAAGTCGACTGTCAGGCCTTCGACACTTAAGACGCTAATCTCTTGCCTATCCAACACGGCGCTCATATCGTTCTAGTCATCTTCCACGCAATTTAGGATTAAAGGCATCGTTCAAGCCATCCCCGATCAAGGCTATACATAAGACAATCAGNAATATGGCGACTCCTGGAAATGTTACTGACCACCACGCATCAAAAAAGAAATCTCTCGACAAGCCGATCATTTTCCCCCAGGTCATTACATCTGGGTCAGTTAGTCCNANNAAACTCAAAGCTGCTTCGTAAATGATGGTGATACCAACTCTTAAAGTTATAGCAATGACCAGAGGTGGCATGGCGTTTGGAAGTATCACTCTGGCGATCAATCTGAAATTTCTAGCNCCAATNGCACGAGCAGACATCACATATTCTCGTTCCTTGATCTTTAAGAACTCGGCGCGGGTTAACCGAGCCTCAGCCGTCCACGTCGTGACGGCTATCGCCAGGATCACCACCACGATATCTGTAGAAAACACAGCCACAATCACCATCGCAAACACCAATGGTGGCAGCACCTGAAAAAATTCTGTAATTCGCATCAAAACATTGTCGATCATCCCACCGTAAAAGCCGGCCACCGCTCCCAGCGTAATACCAATCAAGACCGTCATTAAAGTTGCTGTGGTGGCGATCACCAAAGTCGGTCGAGTACCATAGATAATGCCTATAAACACGTCACGGCCCATGTAGTCTGAACCAAAAAGTGCGCCAGCTCCGGGCTCACTTAACGGAGCCGCAACCATTTCAAATGGATCTGCTGGAAAGATTATTGGTCCTAATAAGCCAACAAAGATAAATATTGAGACCATAATAAGGCCCAACAACGCCATTCTGTTTTGACAAAATACCCGCAGCGTTTCTCGCCACTTGACTTCAGGTTCTGGGACTGCTTCTTCAAAACTGAATGGAGAAGCATNATGTGCGATGTCATTTTTCATCAGGTAATTGATTGAATTCGAGGATCCATCCGTTTGTACACCAAATCGGTAATGATGTTGGCGACAATAGTGGTTGCAGCAGCACCGAAAAGTACGCCGAGAATGACAGGATAGTCACGACGCATGATTGATTCATATAACAACGGGCCAAGACCCGGAAGACTGAAAACCGTCTCGACCAATACTGCGCCAGAAAATATATGACCAAGCTGCAGACCGGCCAATGTCACAACCGGCAAAGCAGCATTTCTTAAAGCATGTTTGAAGATAACTTTAAACTCAGACAGACCTTTCGTCCTCGCCGTGCGAATATAGTCCGCACCCAAGACATCAAGCATTGACGCACGGGATATNCGGCTGTAGTTGGCAAGATAAAGTATGGCAAGTGTAAATATCGGCAAAACCAGGTGGTTAATTACATCTAGGATCCGATCCAAAGAATTCTCCGGCTCCGGAATGGACCGGATTCCAAATGCCGGAAAGATGGGTAGATAGAGTGCGAAAACCAATAAAATAATCATACCCAACCAAAAAACGGGCGTTGCGTACCCTANTAGNGAGAAAACTGTAACGAAATTACTAAATATCCCCCTCGGTTTAATCGCCGCGTAAACCCCAAATAATGTTCCAACGGCTACCGCTAGAACCAAAGCTGACAACGTCAACATCAAAGTAGTTGGCAAATGCCCCAAAATAAGGTCCGATACTGAGTCATCGTAATAAAAGGAATACCCTAAATCACCTGAGAGCACCTGGCCCAAATACTTAAATAACTGAATATAAACTGGCTGATCCAGCCCGTATGACGCGCGAAGTTTGGCTGCGAGAGCGGGGTCCCCGCCACCCCCTTCTGCCAACATGGCGTCAACGACATCACCAGGCGCCAACTGCAGTAGAAGAAAATTTAAGACGATAACCGCGATTAATAAAACAAATCCTAAAACGATGCGCTGGATTATCGCTGTCTTCATATCCTATAAAATTCTTACTATTTAACCATTATTTATTACAAATAGATTTACATCCTGCTGTAAACTTTTTAACTCATCGACTGCATGACCTTTCCCCCGTAGTCGGTCCAGTTTCGGTTAGGGAATAAGATCATATCAGGCCACCTTTCTGGTGAACACGGCCGGGGGCNGGTAATTAAGTGAAGCGTGTGGCCGGTTCTCGTTGTAATGNGCACTGAAGNCATCGATAGTCTGGCGGGTATCAGTTCAAGGAAACTGTCCTATGTCGGACGAGCGACTTCAAGCCCTGACAATTGATTTGGCAGACAGCATCTCCACAATTAAATTGGGCCCATCAGAAAATGGGCCCAATTTATCACCTCTGTCTTAAGAACGTCGTAAATTATCAGTTTTGTGCTTTCGTCCAGTACATGACATCCCAGTTTTCAGCCGTACCGTAAGCCGGGAAAAAGAGTTCCTTGTGATGAAAAAACATACTTGGCGTATCAAATAACCAGAGCATCGGCATCTCCTCTAACAGAAGATCCTGAACCTCGTGATANAGTGCCGTCCGTTTTTCATAGTTTGATTCCTGAGCTGCCTCTGCAAAAATCCTGTCAACCTCTTTGTCGCAATACCCAGAAGTATTTGTATATGCTTGATTCTTGATGTTGTCACAGACGTAAAGTCGGCTAATGCCAATGGCTGGGTCTGTTTTGTCACCCGGCCAGTTGATTGACATATCAAAATCCCAAGCCGCGCTCGTTTTCGCCCAACCNGCAAAACCTTGTTGTGGNTCTAGGCGCACCTTAATACCCACTTTTTTCAATTGTGCNGCAACAAATTCGGCTGGTAGTTGTTGAAAATCGGGCATGAATGGCGGCGCGATAAAAATAAGACCTAGTTCAAATCGAACGCCATCTTTTTCAGGGTATCCAGCTTCATCAAGAAGCTTGTTAGCTTTATCTAGATCTAAGGGATAACCCTGAAGTTTCTTATTAAAAAAGACATTCGTTGCCGGAAAAGGAGATCGTGATTGTTTTGTATACCCGCCATGCAAGACGCCAGACAGTTGAGATCTATTGANTGCATAGGCAATCGCTTGGCGAACTTTCTTGTTGTTTAGAGGCTCTCTGCGGTTATTAAATTCCAGAACAATCGCACCACCAGAGATACCCTTATATTCAGTGAATTGTAGATGCTCAACTTTTTTGAATTCTTTAATGTCACTGAATCGCATCACCGAATCGGTTCGTGCTAATTGGAATTGATTTTTCCTCAGACCTATTCTTTTTGCTGTCTTATCCTGAACGTTCTGGTAGATGATTTTGTCGAGATACGGCAACCCAGCGACAAAATGGTCTTCGTTCCTGTCGATGCTGACATATTCATCTGTTTTTCTATCGCCTATTACAAATGGCCCCGAACCCACTGGATTCTTGTGTGCATCCTGCTTCATAAAATCGTCGGCAGAACCATAAACATGCTTTGGCATGACGGGCAACTGTCTCGGTGTCGTTGCCGCTAGGAGTAGTGGACCATGCGGCTCTGAAAGATGAACGATCAGTGTCTTCGCGTCTGGATACTCATAACTCGAAATGGGCCCAAACATCTGTGGTCCGAATCGATGGTGTTTCTTAACAATGTCGAACGAAAACGCAAGGTCCTCAGAAGTTACTGGCTTTCCGTCATGAAAATTGGCGTTTGGTGCAATATGGAAGGTATAAGTCTTGCCACCGTTGGAAATCTCCCAGGATTCAGCTATATACGGGGATATTTCATTGTTCTCGTTCATCCTGGTCAGGCTGGCAAAAATCTGGGATGTCACCAAGCCCACTTCATAAGCTGAATGAAGAGGATTCAGACTGGGAATCTTACTCGACAGATAAACGACAGTACCGCCTTTGACAGGTGTCGCAGCATGCGTCGCGGGTATTGCAATGGCGAACATTGCCAGAGCAAGTACCCTAAAAATAGCGTTTTTCCAGATTAACATTGAATTCTCCTATGGCAGGGGTTATCGAACCTTTTATTAGCTAACAGCCGGATAAGATAGATTACCGGTTCCTGAGAACTGTTGAAACTAATATATTAGCCGTATCCCAAATTTGTCAATGCCTTTTCGTGCGAACCGGAACGGCCAAAGATTCTGCAGCCAAGGATAGCCACCACTTGAACCAGTAATAGCGATGAAGCGGTTGCCACTCAAACTACTGATCAAGAGGAGCAACCCAGGCGCAAACAGGTGTGTGGCCGCTGTACAGATATGCGGCCAGAAATCTGAGAACCCGCGCTAAGATATTCTTTCTTTGTTCGCTTATGGCTGTGCTTCGTGGGTCGATAAATTGATTGTATTGACCACTTACCTTGATTCAGCGCTGGCTCGGCTATTGACGCTCATAAGCATAACCGCCATTGAGAAAACGTACGATATTCGCAGATTTATCCCGTACAAAAGCGATCGACATGCCTTCATCCCGACTCATGAACGAGTCAGTGCCAACCTGGCTGGTGAGAATCGACACCGGTCGCCCTTCCAACCTGGACGGTGTGTTAATAAGAAGACCACCATCGACTGATTCAACTTCAGCCGTTCCCGACCGAAAAACATATTTACCTTCGTATTCCGCAAGCTCGTCCCTAGTTCGCTTGGGGTACCGTGTTGTGAACGGCAGCAGTTGGTCAATCGAATCACGCCACACTGTGCCGCGGGTGCTGTTCATCAAACGTTCAGCAAGGAAAAATGCCCGGCGGTCTCCACGATTAGTGAGAACCACGACAGCGGTCTTCTCGGATGGAATCATCATCGAGTAGCTCGAGATACCCGGCAGACCGCCGGAGTGGCCGACGACCTTGACGTGGCCAGACCAGAACACCCAGTACCCCAGGCCATATCCCCAGCCTGTGTCTCCGAACGGACACTGCACACTCTGCATGTGGTCCAACGAACCCGCCGTCAGGCCCAAGGGCGAGCAGTCATAAGCCATCGAAGCAATCTGGTAAAGAGCAAGATCATGGGCTGAACTGACGATCCCTCCTGTAGAGAGAAACGTCTGGTAGTCGTCATTAAGCCGCATCACGGTGTACTCTCCGTGCCGCTCGCCACTGTCGAATGGGTCCCCATCCGTCCTGGAGTACGCATAAGTGCGGTCTGCGGCGTTCTTCCAGTCCATGAAATGAACTGAAGAATCCAGCATTCCAACTGGATCGAAGATCTTGCCGGTGAAATACTCCTCCAAAGGAACACCAGCGATGGTCTCTATTGCATGCCCCACTGTGGCAAACCCCTCGTTGCAATACGAGAAAGCCTCTCCCGGAGTTGACTGGAGTTCGGCGGAATCGAGGGCATCGACCAGCGCCTTGCGTGTCGGATACGGGTTGACCGTCTCCTCCCGGGTACGGTCCTGGTGACCGGTTCGGCCCAATCCACTGTTGTGCGTCAGAAAAAGACGGCTGGTCATGCGCTGGCTCGCTACAGCATCATTTACCTGGAACCCAGACAGGTAGGTCTGTACAGGCTCGTCCAGAAAGAGGTT
>PBDS01000028.1 GCA_002718155.1 Pseudomonadota bacterium | reverse complement strand
ACAGCGCTGAAAGTCTTATCAAGGGTCGTCGCTCCAAGAGAGTCAATCGCCAAATCGACACCTTGCCCTTGGGTCAGATCAAGCACCTGTTCTACGAAGTCGCCATCTTTGAGATTAATGACGCTGGTGGCCCCGTAGGCTAGCGGATTTTTCTCTTTGCCGGGGGTGCCAACGGTGCCAATCACTTTTGCACCTGCTCGTACTGCGAGCTGTGTGACAAAAAGACCGACCCCACCGCCGCAGGCATGTACGAGGACCCAGTCTCCCGCAGAAATCCTGCCGACCGTGTAAAGCATGTGATAGGCAGTGAGCCCTTGTACGGGATACGCTGCCGCAGATGCCAGAGAGAAGTCTGCGGGCACTACCGTCGCAAGACCGGCGTCTGCGACGCAGAAGTTCGCATAGCCACCGTTTTCGACGAGGGTGGAAACTTGTTGCCCAGGTTTTAGGTGACTAACGTGTGACCCGACATCGACCACTTCCCCGGCGATTTCAAGCCCAAGTGTCACTGGATAATTGGTCGGGTGAGGATAGATCCCTTCCCTCATCTGGGTATCGGCCCAGTTGCACCCGCAATAATGGACTTGGACCAGTATCTGCCCCGGACCAGGTTGTGGGATATCCAGGTCTTCGATCTTTATATTTTCCAGACCGCCAGGTTCACTGACCACAGCCGCTCTCATCATAGTCATTTCGCACCTTTTCCTATCGATTTTGTTTTCGGCAACCCGATTGTTGTGCCGTCGCTCCTGTGTGCACGTGCATTAACTCGGGGCGTCAGTCGGCGGGCGAAGCACTGAGCACGGTTTTGCCGCTAACGTCAACAAAATGCAGCCGGCCTTGTCTGTCAATTGCCCATTGTTGCGCGAGATCGATTGCTGTGTAAAGGTGTATTTCCTGTGCCATGAGTTGGTCCGAGCAGGCCATGCGAGTTCCGGCGAGTGGCCCAACCGATATGCTGTTCTGGTCGATGGCCACAGCGCCGTGGAAAACATTGCAGCCGCTGTTTCCGGAGATGTGGTCTGTCTCTGTGAATTCAAGGGTGGCTGGGTAGCCCTTGATGGCCTTATTCTGAAAAATCTTCTCAATCAGCCAATGGCTGTTCCGGAGTACTACAGCTTGGTCCTCCGTGGAGTTGCTCAACGACCGCGTTGCGTCAGAGTTGTGAGAGAGCATTGTGCAGCCAGCCAGGAGCCCCACGATACCTGCCAGCAGACATAGGCGACGGCCGTACAGACCGTGTGTGACAAACGCTGTCATGCGCAGTGTGGCCTTTTCATTGACTGTAGTGTCAATGCTGCCGGGCGGGGCCTAGACTGAAACCGGATCAATATTGTCCATGAGCCAGTTTGCGTGTCCGGTCAGCGTCCAGTCGGTGTGCGGATGACCGATCAACTGAACACCTACCGGCAATCCTCGCACAGCCATCAGTGGCACGGTTACGGCCGGTGTGCCCAGAGCCGAAGTGGCAGCGTTGAAGGCCGGGCTGCCAGTCTTGAAAGCATAATCCGGCTCCCCGGATTCGGCCAGGTGACCCAGCGGCGGCGCGGGGCCGGGTGAGGAGAGCGTGATCATGGCATCGGCCAGTGGCCGCAGTGCCTGCAGGTCTGATCGCATCTGTTCGCGGCGGTGCAGCGCCTGGCGGTAATCGTCCAGTGTAAGTTNCTCGGCCTTCTCNAGCCAAANGCAGAGGTCGTCGCTGAGCAGNCCNGTGTCGCGGTAATTACGAAGCGCCCAGCGCATCTCGTAGCTGCACAGGANCCGNCACAGCGCNACGTTCTGGTCAATCGATCTCTCGAAGTGATCAAGCGCGGGGTGGTCGTGTCGGGTCAACAGTGTTACGCCATNGCCGCGGAGTTGATCGAGAATTCGGTTGAATCCAGNGCGGGTCGNGTCATCNCACTGGGNCCAGCCTTCGGTCTCAAGCACCAGCAGCGCGCCTGGTCTGCCGGGCGGTGCCGGTTCTTCGGGTCCGTAGAGACCCGGGTAGCCGGGATCAGCACCGCCGCGTTGTGCGATCTCATAGGCAACCGACCACATATCCTGGAGTGAGCCGGCGTGTACCCCCAGGTGAAGCTGACTGAGGCTTAGTCCCTCGCCGCCGTGAAGCGCGCCCAGTGTAGGTTTGATGGCGAAGTTGGCACAGTATCCGGCGGGCCGGATGATCGATCCGACCACCTGGTTACCCAGTGCGGCGGGCACCATTCCTGCCCCGACAGCGGCCGACGAGCCGCTGGATGAACCGCCGGGAGTGGCACCGGAATCGAATGGNTTGGTGGTCGGCCCGGGCACCATGAAAGCGAATTCCGTTGTCACAGTCTTGCCGAGGATCACGGCACCGGCGAGGCGCAGTGCATTGACCGATGCAGAATCNATCCCGGTCTGCCGGTCCTTGAAGATCGGGCTGCCGAGGGTCGTGGGCATGTCCTTGGTCTGGAGTACGTCCTTGATCCCGATCGGCATGCCGTCGATCGGCGAAAGCGGCCTTCCCTGTTTGTACCGCTCCGTCGACTCATCGGCGGCCTGGCGGGCGCCAGCCGTGTTCAGGGTCACCCAGGCCTGGACGGTTGGCTCGCGCGAATCGATGGTCTCAAGGCATTGCTCGAGGTAGGCTCTGGGTGTATCGGAGCCGTCAAGAAAGGTGGGCCTGGCATCGTGAAAAGTCCGTAGCCTGCAGTTTGTAGGATCGTAACTGCCGCTGTCAGGGGCGTTCTGCTGTTGGTTGGCCATGAGAGATCTCCTGGGTTCAGAGCGCGTCGACGACCTGCGCAAAAAGAAAGTCGGGATCCGCGCTCGGGTTTGCTGCGACAGATCGAAGCCACATCTCGCCGTTGATCTCGGTGAGCGATACCCAGGCCTGTTTTAGCCTGGAGCGGATCTCTTCAGCCTGGGCNTCCCGAGGTCGCCAGACAANCACACCGGTACGGTTCGGTCCCCATANCTCAAAGCGACTATCGGCNCNNACTAACGCAGCGAGNTGATCGGCCTTGGCCATGTCTGCTTCGATACGTTCNATCAGNCCGTTACGTCCCCAGGAGAGAAGCATNGCCGCCAGCGGCNCNGCTGCTGCCGGAGTCGAACCCANCAGTCCGATGTTTGGGGTAGCCAGGTANCCGCCACCNTAACTCAATGCCTGNTGGGCTTCTTCNGCTTCCTGGAACATTANCAGCGCCGAGCCTTTGGGCTGATACAACCACTTGTGTGCAGAAAATCCGACTGAGTCGGCTGCGGTGATGCCCGCAAGTCGGTCCGCATAATGGTTGGTAAGCCGCAGCGGACCTGCCCAGGCTGCATCCACGTGCAGCCAGGATACGCCGTCAGGCCGGTCCAGGTTGTCGAGGGTGCCGGTAGCCACCGTTCCGGCGGTGAGTACCAGTGCCGCATCGCTCAGATTCGGCATCTGATCGACGCGCATGACATGGGCTTCATCCGTTGGNACCGAGACGTAATTCAGCCCCAGAATGTCCGCGGCTTTGCGCATTGACAGATGTGATTTGTCGGACGCTGCGACTGTGGTGATGCCTCTCAGTTCGCGGGCGGCCCACAAGGCCGTCATATTGGCGATTGTGGAACCGGGCACAAAGTGACCACCGCTCATCCCGAACGACGGCAGGAGCCACTCAATCACCCTCTCGGCCAGCGAGCGTGCCATCGGCCCTGCATCGGGGTGCAGCGGATTCTGGTTGGTCGCCACCTGCCACAGGGAAGCCGCCCAGGTGATGCCGGGCGTTGGGGGATCCATGTGGGCGAAATAACCGGGATGGTGAAGCTGTGCACTGCTTTGGAGAATCATTGGTGCCAGGAGGTCCAGCGTCGCGGTCGTGCCCAGGCCGGTGTCAGGCAGTGTTTCGGGGAGGGTGAGAGTCGAGGTCAGCGGTACCGGAAGGTCTCGGGGCGTGTGGCTGTGCTCCAGCCAGTTCAGCGCCTGGTCCAGTAACGCCCGGTCAAACTGATGTTCGGCGTGTAGTGCTGGGTGGTTTTTCATTTGTTTCGGTCGGTCCAGTATGGATCAAAAATGTAACCCCTGGTTGATAGACGAGTGCCAGCCGGGTGGCGATCAGAACCGTCGCCAAACTTGCCAACGGTCAAAAAGCACCAGGGACTGTCGGAGCAAAGCATACCACTTACCCAGACGGTAAAACGGTCGTTGGTGATTTCGGGAAGTCCGTTCGCCACACGGATGGATTCTGGTCGATCCTGCTCCACAAGCCGGAACCGGTCTTTTCTGATCGTTTGTGATCTCCGGCAAAATTCAGTGCTCTGGTTCACAGATTTGTTGCGATGGACTCTGATACCTTTTCGGCCATCGTTCATATGCGGGCGCGTTGCCCCTGTCGCAGGGTGTGAGTAGCCTATGAAGCTCAGCGCTATACGGCGTTTCGCTGGTCAGCAACATGGCTTCGTCCTGATGGTGGGGCTTTTAATGCTTGCCGTACTTTCGGCTATCGCACTGGATATCGCACGGTCCGCACTGCTCCAGGAAAAGATGGTCGGTGCATCTGTCCACCATCTGAAAGCGTTCAATTCGGCCGAGACTGCCGTACGCCAGGCGGAAAGCGAGATCCTGGCGATTGACACTCTTTCAGGACATCCGAACCTTATCGACCCGGCATGCGGAGTGTTCCAGGTCGATGCCCGGTCTGGCGAGGTCAGAATCCGCACCACGGTCTACAATGCACCGCCAAACGGATTCAACTGGGGTGATGGCGATGGCCGGCAGGTGCAGGTCTGTCACAAGGGGAATCACGATCTCGACATCGACATACACGCTCTGGAGTCGCACCTGCAGCACGCCGGTGATTACCTGGGATCATGCGCTGATGCGATGCCGGTGGAGCCCTGGAAGACCTGTCATCAGAAATTCGGAAGTGTCGACAGACGACTGAGCTGGCAGCAGTTATCAGATCTGTAGTCAACCGAACCTTGGCGCGGAGTCAGGATCCGTAATGGTGTGATGGCAGGCGGCCCGGTGTCAGTCGACTGATATCCAGAGTTTTCGATCGACCCTCTGCGATCAGCTCAGTCATAGCCACTCCCGTACCAGGCGCATTCAGTATGCCCCAGCAGTTGTGGCCTGTTGCTATGTAAGCACCCGGGGCACCCGGGACAGGCCCGATCAGCGGCATGGCATCCACACAGATCGGTCGGTAACAGGCCTGCTGACGGGTGACGGTAGCATCTGTGAGCGTGCTAGAGATTCGACCGGCAAGTTTCCGCAGGCGTTCGCAGGCGCCAGGGTCGACCGAGANGTCTTCAGGTGCCAGAGGCAGCGGCTGGTCGCTTGAAAAGCCGCACAGGTAGACCTCTCCATCGGCGCGCGGCACCAGCTCTGGCCCGTGCCGTTCACCTTCGGCATCCTCATAGTCCAGAAAGAGTGCTTCGGCGGCGACTGGACCAGATGGTGCCAGCGTGATGCTGTAGCCCTTGAGACCGTAAACGGCCGGCAGCGACAGCCATTGTGTGGCCAGGATACTCCAGGGCCCCATCGCGATCACCACAGCATCCGCTGCGATCCGTTCGCTATCGACGAATACGCCAGTTACTTTGTTCTGAACATGATCGAATTCGATCGTCTCGACAGTTCCGACAATCACGTTTGCACCGTTTTGACAGGCCCCATTCATTAAGGCGCGTGTGAATTCACCAGGGTGCAGCTGCGCCGTGGTGGTCGTGTCCCCAAGCTGCTGCTGCACGGGCGCCGTTCCATCAATCCAGTCACCCGCCCCTATGAGATGCCTGCTGGTCATTGTTCGTCGATCGGACAGCGCCACCTGGTAGGTGTTTACCCGTCGGTAGCCGTAGTCCTGCGAAAGCTCGCCAGGCAGATCGGAGTGCAGGTCGAAACTCAGCANGGCGAGCTGTTCCTGCGGCTGCCCCACACACCAGTCCCGGGCCAGAAAACCACCCGATTTACCGGATGCTGCGCAAGCGATACCACATCGCTCAATGACCGTTGCCGGCAGGCCCTTGCGCGACAAATAGTAGGCGATCGCACTGCCGATCACACCGGCGCCGAGGATGACGACGTTCACCGGGGAGCNTCTCTTTGCACAGAGTCAGATAAACGGCCAAGGGACAGTCTCCANTCCCAATTCACGGGGCTCAGCATGAAACAGACGGTATCATAGAGGAGGGCTCGATGTGCTTGTGGCATCTTTTTCAGCGAGGTTGGACAAAGGCAGGTTTGTCAGGATCAATGCATCCGAGAGAAGACAGGGCAGTCCGGCCAGCGGCCGGCGTTCCCGTGTTGCGCAGGGGCCATCGGGTCGAGGCCTATGGGTGTGATCGTTATATGCTGTGAGCTCCGGGGCCGGGATGATATTCTCCCGAATCGGGGCGTTATTCTGATCCTGCGGCAGATTGGATGAAGCTCGTTTGGGTCAGCGACCAAGCACGGCAGATCTAGTGTGCAGTTCGTTGATTGAGGTGCGTTTTTGTGATCACCAGTCCTTGTGTTGGCATCTGTATTCTTGATCCTGTAACCGGGTACTGCCGGGGATGTCACAGAACGCTGGATGAAATCGCAAACTGGGTCAACTATACCGACTCCGAGGCCCACGAGGTTCTGGCCAGGCTTCCGGACAGGGACCCGCTCGCAACTGAGCCTGACTGAAACAGGGGGAGTTGTATGGTCTCTCGCTGCCTTTGTAACCGGAAATGAAAGTGTTATCGTGTGCGGAATGTCTCTGGAGTTCTTAGCATATTATGACTCTGACTANATTNCNGGTNCTNTTNTTCNCNGGNCTGTGTCTNTCTGCGGGCCTNGTCGCTCCCANCTTATGGGCCGCTAAGGTCACTATNAAGCTCGAGGGAGGCACTTACAGTGGGCGGGTACACGAGGATGTTCCCCATGGTCGCGGTACCATGAAGTGGGACAATGGCTCACAGTATGTTGGGATGTTCAAGAACGGGGAAAGACACGGTCTAGGCAGATATACACATGCCGATGGTTCCAGGTATGTCGGTGAATTCAAACAAGATAAAAGACATGGTGAGGGCACATACACCTGGGCAGACGGAGCGCTCTATACCGGTGAATACCGGGAAGGCAGACAACATGGTCAGGGTACTTACACCTGGGCAGATGGATCGCTCTATACCGGTGAATACCGGGAAGNCAGGCAACATGGTCAGGGTACTTATATTGGAAGCAATGGCGAAAAATATGTAGGNCAATGGAAGGATGACCAATTCAATGGGCAGGGCACGTTGAATCTTTCTGACGGATCGAACTATGTCGGTGTATTCGAAGACGGTAAGCAGCATGGCCGGGGCACTTTCACCTGGTCTACTGGCCAGAGTTTTGTCGGAGAATTTAAGGACGGGCAGCAACACGGTCAGGGTATCTACACCTGGGCCACTGGAGAACGATACGTCGGGGAATTCAAAGAGGGTAGGAAACACGGCCAAGGTNCTTTCACCTTTGCTGATGGCGCTGAGTATATCGGTGAATTCGAGAATGACACCTACCATGGACAAGGTACGATGAGCGACCCCGATGGGTCACGCTATGTTGGGATATACCAGGCTGGAAAAGCCTGGCAAGGGACCGAATACGACAAGGATGACAACGTCATTGCCACTTATTCAGAAGGTGTCAGGGATCCTGAATAAATCCGTATTTAGCGGAATATATCAGAAGGATTAATTGTTACTCTCTGGGGGGTAATTCCGACCAGACTGGGGTTGGGCTAGAAAACAGTTCTAGGAAATTTGGGAAAACCTGCTGATCGCTGTGAACAAAGAAATGTGGGGTATGATCTGAGAATGTATTGGCAATTTTGCTACCGTAGATTTGTAGTCACATTCTGAGAACAATTCATGGGAGACGAAATAAAATGTCGGTATACCTNATGACTGANGCCGTAGTACACGATGTTGNGGCNTANGAAAAATACAAAGAACAGGCGCCNCANTATGTNGCNCGCCATGGCGGGGAATACTGTTGCCGGGGNGGAGAGGTCGATGTNTTGGNNGGAGATTGGCATCCGGAACGGATCGTCATGTTGAAGTTTCCATCACGGGTAGCCTATGACGCATTTATATCCGATCCTGATTACAAGCCTTGGAAGGAACTCAGGGAGTCACTTACCACCATCAAGACACAGGTTATTCTGGAAGGCGTTTAGGCGAGACTAATAAAGTGGTCACGACCAAGAGTGTTCTAGGTCACAACATTGATGGACCGAATTCAGTCATAGGAATTAAAGGATATGTTTGCTTACCTATCGTTCAAGCTTGCCCGAAGATTTGGAGTACGTCCCGTCGTGGTGAATCTGATTCTGTTACACCTTCTGATTGGTGTCGCGATGTTCGCTTATGGCAACATGGAAAGTGGGGATGGACAACAAACGTCTGTCCCGATGATATTCATTCTGATGTATGTGTTCCTAGTGGTTGGTGTGGTTGGGTTGGGCCGATTGGCGAGCAAAAATTTCTTTCGCAAACCCGACGAATGGGAAGAATTCTAGTTTTCGGAACAATCAAGGACGGCAATCTGAGAATGTACCGGTGCATAAGCCGAAACTCGTCAGTAGAAGGATAATCGACTGACAAAGGCAGATGGCTATAGTAAGGGATTGTTAGGGTGGAGATGTCGTTCAATCTTCCTATCAGGAAATGAATAACTATCTCATCAAGTATTCAGTTTATTTTCATTATTACTCGTTTTCCGGGGACAAGAAAAGTGAAATCAGATCGGGTGAGTACCAGATGGAGGGAACGTCAGCAGGTGATGTGTCTGAAAGGTTCAAGAATTACTACTACAAAAACAAGGAAAGTTATTTCGTATCTCTACCTGAATTTGGTTGGAAACTAACGCACTTGGTGATTGACAAGGTGTGGGACCCCTCCCCAGACCTTGACAGTGTTCTGGACAGTATCTGGACGTATTACGTGAATTTGATAAAGAGAGTAGGAGAAGGACCCCTTGGTGGGAAATAGCCAATCGAAGTCCTACTCTGTCGGCTAACAAGTCTCCTACCTAATGCCGAGGACGTATTCAGGTGACCTCGTGATAGATCGACTTGAACCAGACTATATCCGAGTAAATCGGGCCAATTGGGACGAACGAGTCGAGATTCACCTGCGTGACGAGATGGGATTTTACGGTGTAGAGGCGTTTCTGGACGGAGAGGATGTCAGGCCGGGTGTCGAAAAAGAGGAAATGGGCGACCTGGCTGGACTCGATGTGTTGCACCTGCAATGCCACTTTGGTCTTGATACGTTGTCGGTGGCGCGTCAGGCCAGATCCGTGGTCGGCGTCGACTTCAGTCCAAAAGCGATTACGGCGGCACGTGACCTGGCCAAGCGCATAGGGCTTTCAGATCGTGCAGAGTTCTTCCTGGCCGAGCTCTGCACGGCGCCGACATTGATCAATCGAAAGTTTGATCTCGTGTTTTCAACCTGGGGTGCGACTATCTGGTTACCCGATATCTGGGCGTGGGGCGAGGTCTTTTCGGGTTTTGTCAAACCCGGTGGGCGGGCTTATTTCGCAGACGCACATCCAAGCGCTTCAATTCTCGATGATACGGATGACCTGCTGATGCCGAAATACTCTTGGCGAACTCCAGCAGATTGTCCTGACAGATTTGAAGAAGACACGACCTATACTGGAGTCGACGCCAGGATAGAGAACTATAGGACCTTCGAATGGCTGCACCCGATTAGTGACCATCTGAATTCACTGCTCAGGTGTGGGTTACAACTCGAATTCTTACACGAACATGAAACAATCCCATGGAAAATGTTCCAGAGTCTGGAAGAGATCGTTGATCCAGTAACTGGCAAAGCGCACTATCGCATGCCAAAGGGAAGGGTCCAGATGCCTCTGGCATTTTCTATGATGTTGTATCGGCCAAAGGAATCGCAGCTATGAATAGAATCTGGCCATAGTTTCTTGTCTGTCTATTTCTTCTTGCTCTGCTGTTCTTATCCGGCTCGCGTGCCGATTGGACTCCGTAAAGACCGCTCCATTCACAAAAGAAGTGAAANAACATCTGACANCCCGTGAGTATTTGGANTATCTATTTTCTGGATAGTTTTGATCTGATTTCCTCTGGCGGGAGTTATTCATATGGCGAGTAGTTTGTTCGACGTAATGTTACTTGTTGTCTTTGTATTCCTACTGGCAGGATTTATTAAGGGGGTGATTGGATTTGGCTTGCCAACTGTCTCAGTGAGTCTCTTGACGGCATTCCTAGGACTGGAGGTGGCCATAGTCACTATGTTGTTACCCTCNTTGTTAACAAATGTGTGGCAGGGCCTGGTGGGTGGCCATTTCCTTTATCTCATCCGCCGATTCTTCTGGCTTCTGGTTTCCGGAGTTATATTGACCTGGATTACTTCAAGTGCTTTGACCGGAGGGTATATACCGCTATTTGTTGTTCTGCTGGGGGTAGCTATATTTGTGAGTAGTGCTTCGAGCATTTTTGGACTAAAAATTTCCGATCCCGGTCAGCATGAGCGCTGGCTGTCGCCAGTCATTGGAGGTCTGTCCGGGGCGATTAGCGGAGTGACGGGTGTATTCGTACTTCCTGCGGTTGATTATCTCCGAGCGTTGACTCTTACCCGTGATCAACTCATACAGGCGATGGGAATCTGGTTCAGTGTAGCGACGATCAGTCTGGGTAGTGCGTTGGGTCACCATGGTCTTGTACAAGATTCACTTGGATTGTTATCTGCAGTGGGTGTCGTTCCGGCATTCATTGGCATGATGTTAGGGCAACGATTGCGTATGCGAATTTCCCAAGAAGTTTTTCGAATTGTTTTTCTGACAGGCCTTTGTATTCTTGGTCTTTATTTGATTACTATGGGGATTACTTCCTAGTTTTGTCCAACGGTGCTTATTGATTAAGTTGAGAAACTCTGGAATCGTGACAGGATTAATGTTCAAGAGACTGCCAGCCTGCATTGTGCAGAAAACGCATATATAACTGAAATCAACCGTTCTTAACTTAGTTCCAATGCGCAGTAGAAAACTATGAAAAGGGTTTCCGATGATACCGGCTTTCGACATATTGCCGAGAGTAATAACGACAGGAAAGAAGGGTGTCTTTTCTGTGTGATGAAACCTGATGAACTCGTAGGTGAAAATGAACTCTGTTGTGCCCGGATAGATAGTTATCCGGTCACGAAAGGACATACATTGATCATTCCCAAAAGACATGTGGAGTCTTACTTTGACCTCTATCAACCAGAGATCGATGCAATTCACCAGATGTTGAATGAAACAAAGAAGAATATAGAAGAACAAGATAAGACGGTTACGGGATTCAATGTCGGTGTGAATGTGGGTAAAGATGCCGGTCAGTCAATATTTCATGTTCATGTGCATCTGATGCCCAGAAGAAAGGGCGATACGGAAAATCCCAAAGGTGGTGTTCGGGGTGCCATTCCCCATAAAAGAACCTACTGAATCTATAATCATCTGGAGTCATTTTAGACTTCTTGAACATCCTAACTCTCGGTAGTATTGTGTGGATAGAGTTTTTGGAAGCCCTGTGGTATTACAACTATGAAAATAGATCGATCACTGTCTACCGTCGGGTTTTGTCTTTTGCTGATGGTGGGTTTGCCACTGGAGGTTGGAGCGTTTAGTGAAGAGGATTTGAAGACACTCTCAGAAGTTGGCGAGTGCCGAACATGTGATCTGACTGGGGCAAATCTGGGTGGGACCAATTTGAAAGGGGCTGATCTGATTGGGGCAGATCTGTCTGGTGCAAACCTGTCTGGGGCAAGTCTGCCAGTAGCGGATCTGTCCGGGGCAAATCTGTCTGGGTCAGATCTGAATGTGGCAGATCTGCGTTGGGCAGACCTGACTGCGGCGAAACTAACTGGTGCAAATCTGAATGGTACAAAACTGTCTGGGTCAGATCTGTCCGGGGCAAAACTGACCGAGGCAATATTGACTGGGGCAAAATTAGTCGAGGTGAATCTGACAGAAGCAAATTTGACAGATGCAGATCTAACTGAGGCAAAAGTCACCGGGGCAGACCTCGTTGGGTCAAATCTAACCGGGGCAGATCTGACTGGTGCGAATTTGACTAGAGCTAATCTGAATCATGCAAAGCTAAATGGTGCAACTCTGACTGGAACAATTCTAAATGGTGCAAATCTGACTGGGGCAAATCTGACTGGGGCAGATCTGACTGGCGCAAGTCTATATCAAGCAACCCTGAGAGATACAAATCTGACTGGCGCTGTTTTTTGCGCAACAAAAATGTCGGATAAATCAATCAACGATTCAGGCTGCTAGCAGATTGAAAGAAAAGAGATTACATAAGGACATCCAATCCCCGGATGTCCTTTGCCATTCACCAGATGCTGGATAAGATAAAGAAGAATATAGAAGAACAAGGCAATACGGTTTCGGGGTTCAATGTCGGTGTGAATGCAGGGAAGGATGCGGGTCAATCAATATTCCATGTTCATGTGCATCTGATTCCCAGAAGAAAGGGTGATACGGAAAACCCGAAAGGTGGTGTACGGGGTGCCATTCCCCATAAAAGAACTCACTGATTCTGTATCTATTTGGAGTCATTTTTCGACTCCTTGAACCCCCTAAATCCCGGTAGTATTGTGTGGATAGGACAGTTGGAAGTCCTGGGGTATTACAACNATGAATAGAACCCGATCACTGTTTCTTGTTTGTTTCTTTCTCCTCGCAAGTCTATTCGCATTCAACTCGGATGCGGATGAGGTAACCATCGGTGGGTGAAAAAACTATTGATTGGAAGGACGGAACGTACACTGGGGAAGTGTCCAATGGTGTTCCGAATGGACAGGGCACCTACACTGATCCCGATGGAAGAAAGTATGTCGGGGAATGGAAGGACAACAACAGGCATGGTCAGGGCACTTACATATTTCCTGATGGAAGAAAGTATGTCGGGAAATTTGAGAAAGACAAAGTGCATGGTCAGGGCACATTAACTGGTCCCGATGGATCAAAGTATGTCGGGGAATTCAAGGACGACAAATACCATGGTCAGGGGACCTACACATTTTCCGATGGAACAAAATATGCCGGGGAATTCAAGGGCGGCAAACGACATGGTCAGGGGACTTATACCTTTGGCAGTGGGCCAAATTCAGGGGATACATATGTTGGGGAATTCAAGGATGGTAAGTACCATGGTCAGGGGACCTACACCAGTCCTGATGGACTAACGTATGTTGGGGAATTCAAGGACGGCAAAAAGGATGGGCAGGGCACTTTTACATTTGCCAGTGGAGAGAAGTATGTCGGGGAATGGAAGGATGGCAATAAGAATGGTCAGGGAACCTACATATTTCCTGATAGAGAAAAGTATGTCGGGGAATTCAAAGACGGGACATGGGATGGTCAGGGCACCTTCACGTTTTCTGATGGAGAAAAGTATGTCGGGGAATTCAAGGACGGGACACGGGATGGACAGGGCACCTACACTGATCCCGATGGAAGGAAGTATGTCGGGGAATTCAAGGACGGCAACCCATGGAACGGTACCGAATACGACAAGGATGGAAAGGTGACTGCGACTTATTCAGAAGGTGTTAGGAAAGAGAACTAAACCGACCTACTAACCCAACCCCAAAGGACATCCAAAACCCAGATGTCCTTTTCTTTGTCTCTTTGGAATAACAGGGTGGGTCTTTACGGACAACGACTTTAGAATCAGGTTTAGAAGGTTCTGTACGTATTTCCTGTTGGGGTCAGTGTTTTTCCATCAGTACCGTTGGAAGTCCCCGGATAGACGATGACATCCGGTTTGTTTCTACTGGGGTTTCTACTCAGAATTTGAATCGTCGAGTAGATACAAAGTAGAAACCCGGGGTGTGGGGTCTAATGGAAACAATGACTTACGGGACTGGAAAACCTTAAGTAGAAACAAAGTATAAATATAAGTAGTTGATAAATAATGGAAAAGACTGGTAAGTGGCAGTTCTGGATCGACAGAGGAGGAACGTTCACCGATCTTGTGGCTTGCAGGCCAGACAATTCACTGGTGAGTCGCAAACTGCTGTCGGAAAATCCGGAAAACTACCAAGACGCAGCCGTTCAGGGTATACGCGATATTCTCGGCTTGAACGGTGCGGAAGCTGTTCCAGACGGTGTGATCGAGGCGGTAAAGATGGGTACCACGGTTGCGACCAATGCTCTGCTCGAGCGAAAGGGTGATCGGACCTTGCTCGCCATCACTCGCGGTTTTGCCGATGCGCTCCGAATTGGCTACCAGACGCGTCCAGACCTGTTTGCACTCCAGATCGTGCTGCCCGACATGCTGTACGAACGTGTCGTCGAGATTGACGAGCGGGTGCTCGCAGACGGCACTGTCGAACGGTCAATGGACCCTGTCACTGCCCGCATCTCTCTGGAAGAGGCTTACGCCGAAGGCTTCAGATCCATCGCAATCGTTTTTGTTCACGGCTATCGCTACTCGTCGCACGAACTGGCACTGGCCCAGATTGCTCGGGAGATCGGGTTTACCCAGGTTTCGACCAGCTATGAAACCAACCCACTGATGAAACTCGTCAGTCGCGGTGATACCACGGTAGTAGACGCCTATCTTTCCCCCATGCTGCGCAACTACGTCTCCCAAATCGCGGAGGAACTCGGCAATGTGCGGCTGATGTTCATGCAGTCTAATGGCGGCCTGACTGACTCGGGTCTGTTTCGCGGCAAGGACGCAATTCTTTCCGGGCCCGCGGGCGGGATAGTCGGTGCTGTCAAGACCGCGGTAGATGCGGGGTACGACAGGATCATCTCGTTTGACATGGGCGGCACCTCGACAGATGTCGCCCACTACAACGGCGAATTTGAGCGGACCTTTGAGACTCTGGTCGCCGGGGTTCGCATGCGGGCGCCGATGATGTTGATTCACACGGTCGCGGCGGGTGGTGGATCAATCTGTACTTTCGATGGTTCCAGGTACCGGGTCGGACCGGAGTCCGCCGGAGCTGACCCCGGCCCGGTGTGCTACCGACGCGGCGGCCCCCTGACTGTGACCGACTGCAACGTGATGCTGGGCAAGCTTCAGGAAAAATTCTTCCCAGCTGTTTTCGGACCGGGGCAGGATGAAGCACTGGATATCGATGCGGTGCGAAGGGCTTTTGCGAAGCTGGCTGATCGGATCGAAAGTGAAACGGGAGGTTCTCGAACGCCGATGGAAGTCGCCGATGGATTTCTCAGAATCGCAGTTGAAAACATGGCCAACGCCATCAAGAAGGTCTCGGTCCAGCGCGGTTATGACGTGACCGGCTACACGTTGAACTGTTTTGGCGGGGCGGGGGGTCAACACGCCTGCCTGGTTGCCGATGCGCTGGGTATGGGCCGGGTCTTCATCCATCCGTTCGCCGGTGTACTTTCCGCCTACGGCATGGGTCTGGCGGATGTCCGAGCGCTTAAGGAAAAAGCGCTGGAGCTGCCACTCAAGGTGCAATCTGTCCAAGCACTGTCGAGTATCCTGGATGAACTGGTGTCGTTCTCTACAGAGGAGTTGGCCGGTCAGGGAATAGAGCCCGGTGCTATTAGCGTCATACGCCGCGTGCATCTACGCTATGAAGGGACAGACACCGCACTGCAGGTCGACTATGGTTCCATTAANGAGATGCAGGATCGTTTTGAGNTGGCTTACCGGCAGCGGTACGGTTTTGTCATGCCGGACAAGGACATGGTGATCGAGGCAGCAGCCGTTGAGGCCGTAGGTAAGATGGACGATGTCGATCTGCCTCCCGTGGATCAGGAAGAGACCATTGGTGCGGCCCAGCCACAGACGCATGTATCGACTTACATGGCGGGCGAGGATCGTCCAACGGGAGTATTCGACCGAGATCTACTGCGACCCGGTCACGAGGTGCCAGGACCCGCGATCATTCGCGAGCAAACGGCGACTACGGTCGTCGAACCCGGATGGCAGGCGGGCATCGACACCGCGGGTAACCTGATCATGGCTCGGGTGGTTCCACTGAAACGCCAATCGGCTATCGGCACCGAGTGNGACCCGGTCATGCTGGAAGTGTTCAACAACCTGTTTATGTCCATTGCCGAGCAAATGGGACTGACGCTGGAGAACACAGCCTACTCGGTCAATATCAAGGAGCGACTCGACTTTTCCTGTGCGATTTTTGATCCCGACGGNGATCTTGTTGCTAATGCNCCGCACATTCCCATACATCTGGGCTCGATGGGAGAGGCCGTGCGAACTGTCATCGACAGTAATGCCGACTCGATTCGTCCGGATGACGTCTACGTGGTCAACGCCCCATACAACGGCGGGACCCACCTGCCGGATATCACCGTGATCACGCCGGTGTTCGATGAGGAGCAGATACTGTTTTACGTCGCCAGCCGTGGGCACCACGCGGACATTGGGGGGATCACNCCGGGCTCCATGCCGCCAGACAGCCGNGTGGTGGANGAGGANGGNATNCTGTTCGACAACTTCAAGCTGGTTGATCNGGGNANCTTTCTGGAGCNNAAANTGCGCNANCACCTGGCNTCNGGCCCTTACCCTGCGCGAAACCCCGAGCAGAACNTCGCTGACCTCAAGGCNCAGATCGCCGCCGGAGAGAAAGGGGTGCNGGAGGTNCACGCGATGATNGATCANTTTGGCGTTGATGTCGTGCATGCCTACATGAAGCACGTCCAGGANAATGCCGAAGAACAAGTTCGCCGGGTCATCGACGTAATGCAGGNCGGNGAGTTCAGCTATCCACTTGATGAAGGNAGCGTGATCAAAGTGAAGATCACTTTTGANAAAGNGAAGCGNGGAGCAACAGTCGANTTTACCGGTACCAGTGCCCAGCGCCCGACAAACTTCAATGCACCGTCGGCGGTGGCCCGGTCAGCCGTCCTGTATGTCTTCCGTTGTCTGGTCAATGATGCGATNCCACTGAACGAGGGTTGTCTGAAACCGATCGACATCATTATTCCCAAAGGCTGTATGTTGGCACCGGAGTATCCGGCCGCTGTAGTTGCCGGGAATGTTGAGACCGGGCAGGCCATCACTGACACACTGTTTGGTGCTCTGGGCGTGTCTGCGGCCAGCCAGGGCACGATGAACAACCTCACCTTCGGAAACAGCCGGCATCAGTATTACGAGACGGTCTGTGGTGGTGCGGGTGCTGGGCCCGGCTTCGACGGCACTTCGGCGATCCACACGCACATGACCAACACCCGGCTCACCGACCCCGAGGTTCTCGAATGGCGCCACCCTGTGGTACTGGAGGATTTTCGGATCCGCCGCGGAAGCGGTGGGAGCGGGGAGTTTACGGGTGGTGACGGTACCTTGCGCCGAATCCGGTTTCTGGAACAGATGGAGGTGGTGATGCTGTCCAATCACCGGGTGATTGCGCCTTACGGCATGGCGGGAGGCAGTCCGGGCCAGGTGGGACGCAACTGGGTCGAGCGGGCCGATGGCAGCCACGACGAGATGACCGGTTGCGACAAGCGGAACGTTGANCCCGGNGANGTNTTCGTTCTGCAGACTCCGAGCGGTGGAGGTTACGGTACACCTCACTGATCGAGTCACCTCCAATCCCAGTTGTTGATGTTCCGGCAACAGGCGAGTTATGCTTTGCTTGAAAGGTGTACCAATAAATTTATCGGACAGATCATGAGGAGGGCCGGGCCGTGGCGACACTATCGACACAGGACATCGAACAGCATCTCATCCGCTTCGGAGAAATTAGCCAGCATCAATCTAACTTTCAGCCGATTGACATGGCGCTGTCCCGGTATGACCGGCAGCGATTCTCTATCGTTGGCAGGCCAACGGAAGCGGCTACGAATGCGAAGTCTCTAAATCGCATCGAGGGTTTTAATCTGATCTACGTTCGATGCGAATCCCAGAAAGGCATCGGTCTTCATAAGCACGATACCCCAGAGATTTTCATACCAATGTCTGGAAGTTGGGTGATCGGGCTGGGCGACGAAGGTGAGTCATCTGTGACGTTGGAACCGTGGGATGTGCTTAATGTTCCACCCAATTTGATGCACTCGGCGACAAATGTTGCCGCTGAGGCTGCATTCCTGATGGTGATGAGCACTGACCAGCAAGGGCCTGAGATCTTCTGGGACCCTAAAATTATCCAGGAGATTAACGACAGCGGCACCCAGGTCCCGGCGTCNGAGATCCCGCAAGGCAACTTAAGGGTAGTTGGAGATCAATAGTCGATTGATTCCGACCGATATACGGCAGGGGATCCATTCAGTGTTCCGAACGTCAATGACAGGGTTTCAGTCAACAGCCAGGATGAATGCGCTCGGATTTGATCAGCAATTGAATTTGCGCCCTGTAAACGACTCGGCTATACACCAGTTAAGGTGGTTTCAACCTCACCTCAAAGAACCAAGTCTCAACTAATAGGCACATACAGATGTCAAGCCATCCATCGAGTACAGCGTTGACCAACGCCAACCTGCTTGACCCTAGAGCAGGAACAGTGACCGGGCCCATCAATATCGTGATCGAATCNGGTCGGATTGCGGAAGTATCCAAAACGCCGATTGGCGGTTGTGAATCGGTGTTTGACGTCAACGGGGCAACTCTTATGCCGGGCCTCTGTGATGCCCATGTTCATGTTACAGCGGGAACTGCAAGCTTTCCCGATCTACTGCGCTGGTCGCCGATGTACACCACGGCTCGCGCGTCAGAAATACTTCTGGGCATGCTGCAGCGAGGATTTACAACCGTAAGGGATTGTGGTGGTGCTGATTATGGTCTCGCAAAAGCAATTGAAGAGGGGTATATCACCGGACCCCGACTTCTTTTCAGTGGCCACGCTATCTCGCAGACTGGCGGGCACGGCGACATGAGAGGCCCCGGAGAGAACTGGGACAGTTGCACCTGCTGTGCCGGTCTCGGCGTCATCGTGGATGGGGTTTCACAAGTCCGGCGCGCCTGCCGGGACGAAATTCGCAAAGGCGCCCACTTCATCAAAATCATGGCTGCGGGTGGGGTCGCCTCTCCGACTGATCGGATCGGTAATACGCAGTTCTCCGAGGAAGAAATTACGGCAGCTGTTCAGGAGGCAGAAGCTGCCGAGACTTATGTTGCCGCCCATGTTTATACCGCTCGTGCCGCAAACAGGGCTCTGAAGAATGGTGTACGTTCCATTGAACACGGTAATCTGATTGATGATTCAACGATCGACCTGCTACTGGAAAGAGATGCGTTTCTGGTTCCAACCATGTCTACACACGAGGTTTTGGGAACCGAAGGTGTTGCTGGCGGTATGCCCAAGGAAATGTGTGACAAGGTGTTCGAGGTGGTCGATGCGGGAAAGGCTACCCATGCGCACGCACATTCCAGAGGAGTTAAGATGGTTTATGGCACCGACCTCCTTGGACCAATGCATAGACACCAGTTGCTGGAATTCTCAATTCGAAGCGCTTTTCAATCGCCTTTGGAAGTGATTGCTTCGGCTACGGTGACTGCTGCCGAATTGTTCAACCTGACAGAGGAAATCGGTGATCTAAGTCCCGGGAAACGAGCCGATATTATTGCCCTAGCGGGCAATCCCTTGGAAGATCTTGGGGTCATTCAGGAGCCGGAGAAATATCTGAAGCTGGTCATGAAGGATGGCGTTATTTACAAAAATCAACTGATCTCGATGAAAACTGACTGATCAGAAGTTCTACCATGTGTAAGCCCTGACCTGAAAGGGTGACCCTGATTGTGGGTACACAAGGAAAAACTTGTACGATTTGATTCCTTGCAGCCCTAGCCATGGAGTTTCCGGCTGTGCCGATCATCAAGGCCGCAGTCAGGCCGGGGTATCAAATCCATAGTCCTTACGTGCGGAATCCGCACTGATCTTGTCGTCACGCAGGTCCCTTTGGACCGCGTTTCTGTCGCGTTCCTGTGGTTCGCCAAAGCCGCCCGCACCCGGTGTCTCGACCCGGACACAACCGCCTTTGGGCACTTCAACGGTACATTTCGAAGGCAGGTCGCGATGTTCGCCTTCTGGGTCGAAGATAAACTTCGCACAGGAGCCTTCATGACCACCCATAAGGCCCCAAGGGGCAAACTTACGGCCATCTGACAATACCGTCCATGAGCATTCGGCGTAAGGGAATTCGAAGTCACGGCGAATCGCCATACCGCCGCGGTATCGGCCAGCGCCACAACTGTCGGTGATCAGTTCATAACGCTTGACACGGATCGGGTAGTGCAGTTCGACTTCCTCGATTGGTGCATTTTCCGTATTCTGCAGATTCGTCTGTACGCCATCCGGCCCGTCTTTTGTTGGTCGGGCGCCGTTGCCGCCGGCAATGGTCTCCATGTAGCAATAGTATTCGCCACGGCGGGGATCAGGGCCGCCAAAGCCGATATTCACGATACAGCCTTTCCCAGCTGCTGGAATTCGATCGGGCATTACCGGGTGCAGTGAGAGAAAAATCAACTCGGCCATGCGGGAGACCAGCTCCCAGCCGCCCACTACTGCAGCTGGGCGAGTCGCTGTACACACCAGGCCGTCTGGACCATCGACATGGACACGATTCAGAAAGCCGTCGTTTACCGGGATTCCATCGTCGACCAGGCAGCGGGCAACGTAAGCAATTCCACATTTTGCCATCGGCCGAACACAGTTGATGGGGCTCATTCGCTGCTGGGACGATCCTGACGGATCAAGATGTACATGCCCGTCCTTGATGGTGACTTTGACTTTCAACAACACAGGTTCATCACTGAATCCATCATCATCCCGGTAGCCTTCGGCTTCGTAGGTTCCCTCGGGCAGTGACCGAAATGCACGTTCTGTCCAGCGGTCGGTATAGTCGATCAGCTCATCGAAGAATATCTCGAGCAGTTCTGCTGTGTATTTGTCCTGCAGTGCAGCCATACGTCGGATGCCCACCACGTTGGCGGACATTTGCGCTCTCAGATCGCCATTGGTCTCCCTGGGAGCACGTAGGTTAGCGAGAATCAGTTTGAGCACGTTGTCATCAATCTCCCCCCTCCTCGCAATGCGAGTCGGCGGTAGGATGATTCCCTCCTGGCAGAGTTCCTTGTTGACGCCGAGGCTTGCTGGAGACGAGCCGCCTACATCTACGTGGTGAGCCATATTTGCAACGTATCCGATACGCTGGCCATGGATTTCCACGGGGCTGATGATTGTGACGTCGTTGAGGTGACTGGCACCTCGGTGAGGATCGTTGACCACAATTGCATCGCCTGCATCGAGATGATCAGGACCGAATTCTCGGATCGAGACAGGTGCGATCGTCGCCATAGCAACGAGATGGGCGGGTTGTGCAAACGACTGGGCGATACAACGCAGTTTCGAATCGAAGAAGGCACAGGAGAAATCTGCCCGGGTCTTGATATTCGTTGAAAATGCCGCGCGGCGCACCGTGACTGCCATCTCCTCAGTCATATTCACTACGGCATTACGGATGACCTCGAAGGTGACCGGGTCCATTGCTGGCCGCTCGGGTGTGGATGATTGTTTTTGGTCTGGAGTCATGGAGGACACTCCGGGCTCGGTTATGGGATTCCGGTTAGTTGTGATCAAGATGAACGATGAGGTTGCCTGACTTTTCTACTGCAACGCGGGTATCGGGTGAAATGACCACGGTTGTATCCATCTGCTCGACGATGGCTGGTCCAGAGAAAGTATCCCCTGCAAGTAATTTCTCCCGAGCATAAAGGTCAACCTCGATCAGTCCATTGGACTCGGCAAAATATACCTGTCTGCTCCCCTTGATGGCCCTGGATGGAGAATCTGTTGCTTCTTCGAGCTGTTGCAGCACGGGTCGGTCAACAGCGCCTATACCGACCACCCGCAGGTTGACGATCTGGGTCGGTTCCTGTTCGTTCGCAAAACCGTAGGTTTCCGCGTGTCGAGAATGGAACGCATCGGCCAATTTGGCAGCGGCCTGATTGTCGATGGTAGTGGGCAGAGACACCCGCAGTTGATACGACTGCCCGACATAACACATGCCGACCTCCCGGGTCACAGTGATGTCGGCATCACTGACCTCTTGTTCCTGGAGCAGGCTGCGGGTGGCAGATTCAAGTTCGTCGTAAATGCCGGCGAGCTGTTGTGGATCGGTCTGCATGGTTTCCTGCATATGGGTTCGGACCACCTCGTGTTTGAGATCAGTTGCCAGCATACCCACAGCTGAGTTCAGCCCGGGAGTTGGTGGAATCAGAACTTTAGTTACGCCTAGGGCTTTAGCAATTGAGACCGCCTGCATTGGTCCGGCACCGCCCGATGGCACCAGTACGTAATCACGGGGATCAATGCCCTGCTCGACGGAGATAAAGTACAGCGCACTGACCATCTTTGCATTGGCGATGTCAATGATGGCGTTGGCGGCTTCCAACAGGTCGAGCCCAGTGGGGCGAGCTGCATGTTCCATGACAGCTTGTCGCGCAAGTTCAACGTCCAGTTTCGCTTCGCCACCGAGGAAGAAATCCGGGTTGATCCTACCGAGTATGAGATTGGCATCAGTCAGGGTAGGCTCGTTACCTCCTTGGCCATAACACGCGGGTCCCGGATCAGCTCCAGCGCTTTGGGGGCCGACCGTTAGTGCGCCACCAGGGTCAAGGTGCGCGATCGACCCTCCGCCAGCTCCGATTTCGACCAGGCTGATGACCGGAGTCAGGACAGGATAGCCCTGGCCCCGTTGTGCCGTTACATTCGCGACGGCACTTGCGCCAACTTCAAACTGTTCCGCGATATTAGGTTGGCCATCGTTTACCACTGCGAGTTTTGCCGTTGTACCACCGATGTCCAGCGCGAGAAGATTCTCATATCCGGAACGAGCAGCAACGAATGCAGCGCCGATCACGCCGGCAGCCGGGCCCGACTCCACCATCTGTACTGGTTGGCGCTTAGCGATATTGGCCGCAATAATTCCACCGGACGAACTCATCAGGTGGAGCCCGGATCGGATTCCGCGGACTTCAAGTTTCTCCTCTAAGTGAGCGATGTAAGGACCAACGCGGGGCAACAGGACGGTGTTGACGACCGTGGTACTGGTGCGAGGGTACTCTCGGTATTCGGGGCTGATGTCGGATGACAGTACAACTGGCAATTCTGGACACATTTCTGCGAGTATCTGTGCAATTCGCCGTTCAGGCTCCGGGTTTTTGTAGGCGTGCAGCAAAGCGACTGCGACAGCTTCGACTTGTTCTTCGAGAAGAAAATTCACTACCGATCTAACCGACTTCTCGTCTAGTGGCGTGACAGTCTCGCCATCTGGACCTGTTCGCTGGGTAACGCCCCGGCATAGATAACGGGGTATCAATGGCGTCGGTTTGTCGTAGAAAATATCGTACAAACTCGGTCGTGTCTGGTAGGCGATTTCCAGCACGTCGCGAAAACCCTCGCAAGTAATGAGACCGGCCTTTGCTCCTTTGCCTTCTATGATTGTGTTCGTGGCTATCGTTGTACCGTGTACTGTGAATGCAATATCACCGGGATCCAGTCCATAAGCCGCGAGTGCTTTCTCGATTCCATTCATGCAACCGATTGACGGGTCGGCTGGTACTGTTGCGACTTTAGCCACCAGTATTTCACCACTGGCTTCATCGACCAGCACAACATCCGTGAATGTGCCGCCGGTATCGACACCAATTCGAAATCGCCTTTTTACTTCATTTACGTCCATGACAGATTGCCTATACCCGATTGCCGCCAAAGGCCTGGTCAAAAGAGTTTCCCGCGGCCAGGCGATCGTGGCTGAACTGGCGAAAATCATCACGCACACTGTTCTCGACAATCCACTCGGCCAGTTCCCGGCCAAAAATAGGTCCGGTCTTAAACGCGTGCCCGCTACCACCTGCTGCATCGTAATACCCATCGAGTCCTTCACGGGGTCCCACAAATGGGATCCAGTCCGGCGTCACGTCATAAAGGGCGGCGTAAGCGTGTAGAAGCTTTGAACCCTGCAATGAAGGGATTCTTTGGCACCACCGATCACGCAGGTCGAGAACGAAGTCCTCATCAGCTGATTCTTTGTAGTTATAAGGATCGACGTCGAAATACGGTTTCGGATAGCCCCGGCCAAAAAGCCAGCGGCCCTCACCCATCGGGCGCATGTAGGTTGCCTCGATCGGATTGGAAACAGGGGTACTGGGCAAAGCGCGACCCGGACGAACTTCCCAGACGCTGTCTTGTTCTCGTACTGCTCTGATGGGTAGATCAATATCCGCGCTCTTGGCGAGAAAAGTCGACCATGGGCCTGCGGCATTGACCACGGCAGCAGCGGTGATCTGTTCACTTTCCAGAATGACGCCCGTTATACGGTCACCGTCACGCACCAGCCCTCGAACTGGCGTGCCAGGCTGAAATTGACCGCCGAGATTCTGGAAGGCATTTACGAAACCTTCAGTGGTCTGTACAGGGTCGGCATAACCACTTGCTGCCTCGAAGACGATGGCCCCAAGGCCTTCCGGCTCGAGCCAGGGGAAGCGTGTTTCCCAATCCTGCTTGCCTACAAAATCAGTATCAACTCCCAGCGACTGGTGCATCGCTACAAGCGCCTTGGCCGTATCGACCCAGTCGGGCGGCACCAGTTGGGTAAATCCCGTGGCGTGNAATCCNCCGTCAACCCCNATCTCTTCTTCAAGGTTGTGGAACAGCANAACCGCTTCCCGGGCGAGNCGGGCCATCACGGGCACCGAATAATACGAGCGAACTATGGCGGCACTCTTGCCAGTACCNCCAGATGCNGCATCTCCACGGTCGAGCAGCAGTACATTCGAAAGACCATTTCTCTTCAAGTAATATGCNGTCGTTGAACCNAGAATTCCGGCACCGACGACCACCACGTCATAAGTTCGCTTTGCCATGAGGACCCCCTTGTATATATTCTTTTTTTGGAACTCTCAATAAGAATATTAATTTTTCATTGTCGATCAGCATTTTAGACCATAGTTTGATCACTTTGGCTCTTATTCGGCAGGAGAAGTCGATGGGGCGCCGGGGTGGCCCGACAGCCTATATCAGCGGCTCCTGTTGAGTAGAGCAGCAAAATTTCGTGTGGTAACATGATTGCCCGTTATACAAATTTGTTTAACAGAGTGTGGAGGAATCGACGATGAAACGTACGATCAAATCAGCGGTAAATTTGGTGGTTGGACTGTTGGCCTTTTGGGGTCTGACCAATCCAGCAATCTCAGCGGACTTTAAATTTGATCTGGCCAATGAGTATCAAGCCAGCTCTTTGCCTGGCCAGACTGATGCTGACTTTGCAAAAGTTGTTGCAATTACCAGCGGCGGGCGAATTGAAATCACCAACCATCCAGGTGGTGGGCTCGGATTTAAGTCTCGGCAGCATTTTGAGGCCGTCATGGAAGGGGCGGTCCCGATCGCNAGTACACCAATTTCCTCTCTGGAAAAGATAGAGCCAATTTTCGATCTCCAGAGCCTGCCGTTCATTACAACAACGGTTAACGAGACGGAAGCGATGTTTATCGTTGCGAAGCCTTACTACGAAAAAGCGTTTAACAAACACAACCAGACGCTGTTGTACGGCGCACCCTGGACTCCACAAGGCATCTGGGAACAGACCAAGATTCGCAAGCCGGAGGATTTGAAGGGCTTGAAAATCCGGACCTACAACGCGCAAGGTGCTGAAGTGTTAAAAGCTGCTGGGGCTTCTCCGATTCAACTCAGTTGGGCAGATGTAATTCCGGCACTAAGCAATGGCACAATTACGGGTGTCCTGACCTCGGATGAAGGCGGTGTCAACTCGAAATTCTGGGAGTTGGGCTGCAAATATTTCAATTCGATCGGCTTCGCCATGGGTATCAATGCCGTCGCGATGAATCTTGATGTCTACAATTCGCTGCCCGAAGACATGAAAATCGCCATCCGTGTAGCAGCAGACCGGGCTGAGCAGAGTGCCTGGCAGCGAGCAAGATCCCGTGTCTCGGCCAACAAGGAGACTTTGAAGTCGGTAGGTGCTGAATATGTCGAAGATGTTCCAGCTTCTGTGATTGACCACATCAAAGTGGCAGCGGCGCCATTGAAGAAGGCTTGGATCCAAAATATGGGGCCGGATAAGGCAGCAAAGATCATGGCCGAGTTCGATGCCTTCTACAAAGCAAATTACTGAGGCTAGGCTGAGATTGTATCTGTAGCAGTTTTCTAGAAACTAACGGCGGTGAGCCCCCGGTTTCCGGGGGCTCAGTGCACTCGCAAGTCAATTCATGAAAGCATTCCAGAAAATTGTCTTTTTTGTATCTCGGGCTGCTGCAATTTTAGCTGGGGTCATCATCATCTATATGGTGTGCCACATTCTGTTGGAAATATTCGTGCGCAGCGTTTTCAGCACGTCTACCTTTGCTCTAGATGAGTTAATCGGATACAGCGTAGCCGCCTGTGCATATCTTGGGTTGGGATACACGCTGGAAAATGGTGGCTTGATTCGGGTCAATCTGGTGTTGTCGAAGATAAATCCGCTGTCTGGCGCACGAAAAGTTATCGAAATATTTTGTTGCATAGGAACGCTGATTGCCATGGGTTTGCCGTTGTGGTATTTCGGGCGCAGTGTTATCAGGAAGTATGAGAGTGGTTATACCAGCGGTACCATGCTCAACGCAGAGCAATGGATTCCGGAGAGTTTTCTTTTGGTTGGCCTGGTGATTTTCTGGATCCAGCTATTGGCCTATACGCTGAGGGTGTTTGCTAACCAGGTAGACNTGGATGCGACTCGTGCGGCTAACCTTGGTATCGAGTAATAANGCGATAGAAACGCGGCCGGGCCCATAGCATGACTGAACTCATTTCAAGCCAGCCGCTTCTCGTTGCAATCCTGGTCCTGCTGGTCATGTTCCTGTTCCTCGGAATGGGGATCTGGGTGTTTGCCGCCCTCACATTGGTTAGCCTGACCGGGCTGGTCGTTTTTCTTGATATGCCCATCGATCGACTTGGTGTCATTGTGAAAGGCACNATGTGGCGTACAGCCAANACATGGGAGCTNGCNGCNATACCGATCTTTGTCTGGATGGGAGAGTTGATATTTAGAACTGATGTGTCAGAACGTCTATTCAGGGGGCTTGAGCCTTGGGTGGACCTGATCCCAGGGCGGTTGTTTCACACCAACATTGCGGGGTGCACACTGTTTGCGGCAGTTAGCGGATCTAGTGTCGCGACGACTGCAACTATAGGGCGCATTACTACGTCTGCTCTCAAGGAACGTGGCTATAACGAGTGGCTGTCCGTCGGCTCTCTGGCGGGTGCGGGCAGTCTGGGTCTGATGATTCCACCATCGATCGTAATGATCATCTACGGTGTTCTGGCAGAGGTCTCGATCGCTCGATTGTTCGCGGCTGGTTTGTTTCCGGGATTGTTGGCAGCTGGTCTTTATTCCGCNTTTATCGCGGTGCGTTGCACGATCAATCCGGAGTTAGTCCCAAAGCGTTCTGAAATACGCTATACGAATCGCGATCGTCTGCGTGGTCTGGGACTCATGTCACCGATACTGGTCCTGATCCCGTTAGTCCTAGGGGGAATCTATAGTGGTCTTGCGACCCCGTCGGAAGCTGCAGCATTAGGGTTGACCGGCACATTGGCTATCACGATTGTCTTGAGACAATTAACCTGGAAAGTGTTCATCGACTCGCTGGGCGGGGCGGTTCGGATCACATGTATGGCGCTTTCAATTCTGGTCGCAGCTGGGGTGTTGTCGTCGGCCATGGGGTTTCTCCACATTCCTCAGGAAATCTCCAAGTTAATTGTCAAGCTGGATCCCGGCCCCTATGGGTTGATTCTCATGATTGGAATTTTTTATCTGGTGTTGGGTCTGTTCATGGAAGGATTGTCGATTTGTGTAATGAGCCTGCCGATTACCTTGCCGCTCATCATAGCTGCCGGTTACGATCCAATTTGGTTCGGAATTTTTCTCGTCATTACCGTTGAATTGGCTCAGGTAACGCCTCCTGTCGGCTTTAACCTTTTTGTTCTACAAGCGTTATCGGGCAAACCAATTGAGCGAGTTGCTGTGGCTGCATTCCCGTTTTTTCTACTATTGGCGTCGACCGCCGTCATACTGGTCATCTTCCCACAAATTGCTTTGTGGCTACCGGATATTTTGTACTAACTAGGCGAATACCTCGGTGGGGGTATTCTGCCAACCCAAATTGTTGCTAGATACATTGGCCTTGAGTTTGCGAGGCTTATCCTTATCAACTATTGGAATTAAATCTCACCTATGGCCCTGAATGATTGAGGGACTGAAGATTAATCGGTCAACTTCAGTGTGGTCATTTGCCGAGTTGGCAGTGATGTCAGCCACGAATTTCTGTCTTATCTCAAACAACCGGGGACATACCNCCGTCGATGTTGATGGATGCACCGGTCACGTAGCTCGACCGTGGAGATGCCAGGAAACAAATCACATCGCCGGCTTCCATCGCTTCGCCGACGCGGCCGAGTGGCACGTTGATCGCCATGCTCTGCCAGTGGTCATCGAGGGAATAACTCTGATCTTTCTCGTGTGCGCGGACCCACGAGGCCCGGTGCTGGCCACTTTTGATCAGTCCGATACAGATCGTATTGACCCGGATGTTGAAATCTGCCAGTTCCTTGGACCAGGTCTTGGTCAGTGAGATGCCGGCTGCCCGTGACAGTGCAGTCGGCTGCGTTCCGGCACCTGGCGCCTTGCCACCCGGGGTGGTGGTGTTGATGATCACGGCCGATTGAGACTGCTTTAGATAGGGCAAGGCGTGCCGCGTGCCGTACACCGCGCCATAGACCTTGAGTTCGATATCTGCAGTCATCTTTTCATTCGACATGTCTTCGAGCCTGGACGTTGATGAGGTGCCGGCGTTGTTGACCAGTATGTCGAGCCCGTCCCACTTATCGGTAACCTGGGCGATCAGAGAAACAACTGAAGACTCGTCACGCACGTCGGTTGATATGCCGATCACCGGGTTCCCGGTCTGAGCCGAGATTTCGGAAACCGCATCGTCCAGACGAGTCTGATCACGAGCGGCTATCGCAACGTGAGCCCCTTCCTGTGACAATGACAGCGCGGCAGCCTTTCCGATTCCGTCACTGCCACCGGTGATGATCGCCACTTTTCCTTCAAGTTCAAGATTCATAAGTTCGATTCCTTCATTGTGCTGCGTTAACGTTGCTGTCGATGGGTCTGTGGAGGAGTGTTTGGATATTTTCCCGTATCAGCCGCGACCGATCGTATATCACCATGTGCTTGGAAAGCTTTTGAGGGTCCTACCGATGGTACGAATATCCTGTAACAGTTCACGCACCTCGCCGTCAGGAATATCTTCAGGCATGGTGAGAGTCAGGCTGTCGGTCTGACCACCGTATCGGGCTTTGACCTTCTGCGGAAGGTCGTCATAGGTCGCGACGACAGCAAAGGTTTCAAGCACCTCGTTCGGCACTTCGGCCGCCATCTGGGACCACTGGCCCTTTCTGGACATCTCGTGTAGCTTGAGCCCCAGGTCCTGCCAGCCGTGGAGTGCCAGAACATCATGGTAAGTACGGGTCGAACCATAGAAAGCAAGGCGGTAGCGAACTTTTTCACGCTCTGCATTCAGAGCGGCCTCGTTCTTACCGGTGACGATAAACCCACCACCCCAGATGTCGAAAGCGTTGCGCTCACGTCCGGTCCGAGCCAGGCCCTTGTTGATTTCCGGCAGGGCGATCTGCTCGACGTACCTGCGGGTCGCAAAAGGGTGTAGCCGAACGCCGTCGCACACCTCACCGGCAAGACGCAGCAGAGCTGGTCTGACAGCGGCTATGGTGATTGGGATGGGTCCAAGGCCCGATGGTTGCGGCGAGAATTCAGGTGTCATCAAGGTGAAGGAATAGTGCTCACCCTGAAAATCGAGCTTCTCACCGAATTCCCAGCAGCGCCATATGGCACGCAGGGCTCCGATATATTCTTTGAGACGCGGATGCGGTGGTGACCAGGGTACGCTGAAGCGCCGCTCATTGTGCCCTTTGACCTGGGTTCCCAGGCCGAGGGTGAATCGGCCTGAGGACTGCACATGTAGGTCCCAAGCTGTAGTGGCGATCACCATGGGACTGCGCGGAAAACAGACCGCAATGGCCGTGCCGAGCTGGATTCGTTCGGTCGCGACGGCAGCAAAGGCCAGTGGTATGAACGGATCGCTGGCGAGCTCAAAAGTCAGCGCACCATCGAAGCCAAGGGCCTCTGCTGCTGCGGCTGCCGGGCCTGCAGCTCGCCAGTTGTCGATTGGAATTCCTGTTTCTATTCTCAACGGTTGCTCCTTGTAGGTGGTTTGAGTGTCGAGAGCCTTCGGGCCTTGATGGTTTAGGAAGAATCAGAGCTGGCCTGTAGGCCGTAAGCCAGCCAGTGCTTGATCAGGTGGTGAGCGATGGCGATCGGTCGTGGTGCGGATACCTCTTCATGGTCGCCTGTAAAAAGTGCCTGAACCTCGTTCTTGGCGAACCACCTGGCCCATTCCAGTTCGTCGTAGTTGACATCCAGTGCCATGTATTCCGCAACCGCAAAGCAGCCAATCATCAGCGTCGCCGGAAACGGCCAGGGCTGACTTGTAAAGTAACGGACCGCACCGACCTCGACGCCCGCTTCTTCCAGGATCTCCCGTCGAACAGCTTCTTCAATGCTTTCACCCGGTTCCATGTAACCCGCCAACGCGGAAACCAGATTACCGGGATAGCCCGGGTTCCGACCCAGTAAGCACTGCTGGCCATCAGCTGAAACCACCAACATGATGACGACCGGATCGACACGCGGGAATATCACTGTATTACAGGTAGTGGACACGCATCTTCGTTGAGTCCCTGCATTCTGGGGATGCGTGGCTGCACCACAGCGAGCGCAATAGGGGTTCTGGGCGTTCCAGTTTAGAAGTGATCGGGCCTGGGCCACGATGGCGGCACGGCCGTCATCGAGTTGTGCAGCGGCTGACCGGGCATCCACGAAACCAGCGCCGCTGGGCTCGAGGAGAACTCTGGCCTCCTCTCCGATTGAAGCCGTGAAACAGGCGTTGTCATTCTGATCAAGGCCCAGAAAGATGCTTGAGCTCTCAGCCGTAACCTGATCGGGCAACTGGTCAGCGGCGACCCAGTAGAGGTCGGGAAGCGGTTCCCGGCACATCGCGACTTTGAGGTCCCAGAACGGCAGGTAACGGGTTGCCGGATGGCGGCGGCACGATTCAAGCCAGTCTGAATTTTCGCGATTGCGATCGGCACGATGGAGCAGGCTTCCTGTATACGGAACACTGGGTCCTTCCCGATCCAGGGCCGAGATGGGGAAGTCGCCTCTCTCACCTGAACGCATACCTGATCTCCTGGAAACTTAGGGTCTGCTGGCCTTTTGTTTTGATCCTCATGGGCTTGCTAGCTGCCGTAGCGCTCGATCAGGGCTGCCACGTCTTCGGCAACCTTGTTCATGTGGTAACGCTGAAAATTCTCCAGGGTCACGATACTGGTCGGGTCTTCGATGCGGTCAAGATAAAGCTTCCCATCCAGGTGATCGACTTCGTGCTGGTAGGTGGCTGCGGTCATACCCTTGACGACCGTCGAAATAGCTTTGCCGTTGCGATCCCATGCCTGGACGTCTACTTCGCAGTGGCGACGCACCTGACCCCTGAGATCAGGTACGCTCAGACAGCCTTCGTAATTGGTGAACATCGCGTCGCCAACCGGTGTCAGTACTGGGTTCACCAGAATCGTTAAGGGAATATTGGGTCGGTAGGGATAACGCGAGTTTTCCCGCACTTCTACAGCACAGATCCTGAGCGACTGGTAGACCTGGTTGGCGGCCAGGCCAGCACCATTGGCCTCGCGCATCGTCTCGACCAGGTCGTCCAGAAAATCCTGCATCTCATCGGTCTTCAGTTCTTCCCGGGTCAGTGTACGGGTGGGTGTTCGAAGAACAGGGTGCCCGATCTGGGCAATTCGCAAAGGGCGACGCATGATTGCCTCCTTGGCTTGTATGCGATTTTTCTTGGATTGAAATTTTGACTATGCGGACTTTTGAAGGCCCAGGCAAGGTCTAGCAGTTGTTCGAGACAAAGATTGGAACCTGTTGGCGAGGAGGTCAACTGAAAACTCGGAACCCTAGAGGCCGGAATGACAGGCCGGGATAGACAGTGTCATATTAGACGGATTGTCCGCGAGGCATGGGTTCCAGCTGGCCTGCGAGGGCGTTATGGCTTGACATCGTTTCGATTTGTGAGGAACAAGATCGACGATTATGGCCGATCGTGTAGCCAGCAACCGGCCTGAGGTGGATATTTCGGGGTTTGATCTGGCCCGATTCTGATTGAGAATTATGAATGGTGAGTTCTGACGAATACCTGGTGCAGATTCGAGTGGACTCGTCGTATAGATCCAGAGTGCCAAACGCGCTTTGGGCTGAGGAATTCGACAGCCGTGTGAATAGACCATGAGTTCCCCCCTTTTGCTTGATCAGAAGGTGCTTTCCACCCTCGCAGTATCCTGCAGGTCGATCGCGGACCTGATTGAAGTCCTGTTGCGGGCCCGCTATGAGGGGGATGCTGCTAGCCTGCCAAAGTTGAGCTTTTCGAGTTACTCGGGAAATCTTTTCCAGGCCATGATGGCTGTCTCGGAGCGCCCGGCCTACGCGACCATCAAGGCGGTCGGGCTGTCACCCGATAACGCAAAGCGTGGGTTACCCCACATCGGCTCCACTGTGACGTTGTTCGATACAGCGAGTGCCCTACCCGTCGCCCTGATTGATGGTGGATGGCTCACCGGTGTACGAACTGCAGCGATCACCCTTCTGGCGGCCAGTCGCCTTGCGCCGCCCAATAGTAGGCGGATGGGTTTCATTGGTGCCGGGGTTCAGGCTCGAAGCCACCTTGCGGCCTTTCGAGAGATGTTTCCCGTCGAGGAGGTGTGGATCTATAGTCGGACTTCGGAAAGTTCCCAACGCTTCGCAGATCAGATCGACGCGCCTGGTATTCGAACCTGGATTCCGAATCATCCTGAAGAGGTGCTTGAAAACAGCGATGTCGTCATCTCCTCGGTACCTGATGCTGAGGGTTTCAAGCCATTTCTGGATCCCAACCGATTGCCGAGATCTTCTTTTGGAGGACTAGTCGACTGCGGACGATCGTGGTCTCTGCAGAAGCTGGATCCAAACGACTGGGTCTGTATCGACGACCGTGAGCAGGATCGGCTCTCCAAGGCCCCACTGGTTGAACCATCGCGTGTGAATCAGGACATCTCGGAACTTGTCTTGAATACTTTCGGGGTTCCGGAATCAGCCGGCAGGCGCTTTTTTGTGTTTCGGGGTATGGCGATTGGAGATCTGGCTGCAGCAATCATAGCCTATAAAGCTGCACTTGAGGTCGGTGTCGATCATCCGGTTTTCGGGCCCGGGTAGTGGCTCGGGGCGCGTTCAAAGAAATCACTGCATATCGTACCCACAGCCTTATGCCACCCTGTCCAGCACAACCAGAAGCAATTGGGATCGTACCC
>PBDS01000027.1 GCA_002718155.1 Pseudomonadota bacterium | reverse complement strand
AATGAGCACCGACCGGCCCTCGGCAAGCTCGGTCCAGCGATAGGACCAGCGGTGCTCGCGCTGCGCGGCGCAGGTCTCGGGAAGTTCCTTGGCAAAGGCAAGAATCAGACCCAGTGTGTACTCGGCCATGGCCCGGTCGAACACACCCCGGGCGTTGGTCAGTAGGACCTCGCTACTGACCAGTTCCGGAAACAGCACGGCGTCAACTCCCGCGCCACCCCACTGAATCCAGCGCAGGCGATCCACGAGGGGCCAGGCCTCCCGGAGCTCGGTGGCCCGAAAGTTCCAGCCCAACAGAGCCTCTGCTCCGGGCAGATGACGCTGCAGACTGTCGAGGTCCGGCGCGCAGGAGATTCTGACATGATCTGTGATCCGCTCGATACCGGGTATCTCGGAGGCCGACTCGACCCCATGGATGACGAGGGCGACTTCTTCAGACATCGACAACTTCGGGAAAACACATCAGCGGGTCAGTCCGGTCACCGCCACTGTTTTTCGTCTGAGATCCAAGCGCCACCGGGCAACGGACCATCTTTGGAAAACGCATCGACCAGGTTCCCCAATAACTTGGACACATTGTTGTTGAATCCATGGCTGGGAAGCGCCTGACCAAAAGCGATCGAACCACTTGAGAAAACAGCGCCATCATTGAACGAAGTGAAATACACCATGTCTGCTCGAATCCGGTGATCATAGGTACCGGTCATTCCCGGAAATGCATATAAGACTTCTTCGCAGACCAGCATGTAATTATCCGTATGCCCCCCGGAGGAGGCGACGATCTTGGCATGCGGAGGCGTTCCCTTCTCCAAGTCGTAGCGATCCATCTCAATACCGCCGGCAGCCCGGTGCGCCAGACCAAAATCACCAATGATCTCACCCTCGATCCCCTCGGTGATCCAGGATATTGTGCGGTGCCAACTGTCCGGCATACGGCGAAACGGCCGGCAAGACTCGAAACCCTGGGAGATAAAGCCAACACCCAGGGCTTTTTGCGGGGGTCGCCCCAGGTTCTTCCAAAGACCGCCTTTCTGCCCAGTGGTCTGCATGTAGTGCTCACCCGGTTTTGCGTTCCAGGCCCGCATACCGGAATCCAGCTTGCGTACCTCCATGCACCAGGGTTCGTCCTGACAGAAATCCACATTCCAGTAATAGCCGTTGCCCCCCATGTAGATCAGCCGCCCTCCGCCTGCGGCAAAGTCCTCGGTCGCATCCAGCATGGTCTCAGAGTAGTACTCCGGATGGGTTCCGGTGATCACGCACTTATAGGGTGAGAGCGCATCAACGCCTTCCCGATGCAGATCCTCATCTGTCAGCACCTCGTAGTCATAATTGCAGTGCTCGAGCCAGGCAACGATGGAAAGATCTGCGGGAAATCCCCAGGTAATTCCGTTCATCGCGTTACGGTATTTAGGACGCATACCGACAATCGGCCGGCGGTATGATGTGTAACAGACACCCGCACCATCGTGATGATGGTCGTAAGTAGACCTTCCAAACTCCGGGCTCTGATGGATTTCGATATCGATATCGGTAACGATCGGTGTCTGGCCAACGATAGGTTGCGCCATCTGTGCTTCGAAACTCAGATGATCATTGGCGTACGCCAGGTAAGTGGCAGTGGGCATAAGCAATGCGATCGGCGCTTTCGGCATTTTCGCCCGGACGAAAAATACCAGATATTCTTCCCCCAGCCCCGTCCCGTCACCGGCCCGCAGACGTATCGCATATACCCCGCTCTTGAGATCCTGAGGGATTGTCAAACGGTTCGTTACATCCCACCCGCAGTCGATGATCGCGTCGTCGTGCAGCTCGATTCCACCGTATTCCTCCGGTGCCAATCTGAAACAGTCGTTGCGACCATTCCAGTTCCAGCCCGTCTGCGCCCGTACCGGCTTGTTGATACCGGTGGCATGTAAACCGTGTGGCCCGATATCCATGACGGTGTCACCAATACCGGTATCGGTGTAACCGGCAGTCGTGTCCCAGTACGCCAGAATGTCATTCTCGGCTGGTTTGCCGCCAGAACAGATGTGATCGAACTCTTCACGGGACAGTACCCGCGACACGACACCGGGGCAGTCGACCTTGCCAGAATAAAGTTCATTGACAAACTGGCCACGATTAATATGGTAGTCCCAGGTCCCCCCAACCAGAAAAGGAATGTCGGGTGCATGTTCCGGCTTGAAACGTAAGGTCTCGGAGACATGTGAGTCGTANTCCATAGGGGTGACCTTACCCCACAGCGAGTTGTACCGATTCACAACACCCGCNTGGTAGAGTGTGGCCCTGCCAGTACTGGCNTCGTAGGAGGCCCCAACAAAGTACCAGATGTGCCGCTGCAGCGGGATCTCCGANATAACAGCGTCAAACTCTTTACCATCGGCAACGATAAATCCCAAGTGGCCGGTTTCGGTTATGCCAATTGCATAACCGATGCAGTTGTAGTCGTCGTAGCGACCGCAGACAGCCTGGGCACCAACCTTGAGGTGCAATGAAGGCCAGATATAGGTGAACATCGAAAAGCTGCCGTCGATACAGAGTCGGTTTTCCGGGTCGGCGACCTGCAGGTAGGAACCGACCTGGGTGTACTGTTTCTTGACCTGCCAGGCCCCGTTGATCTCACAGTCCACTTCTTCTTCAATAAAGCCTGGGCCATCCGGGTGCTGGTCACCATGGATGAGTCGCACAAGCTGGGCCTCGGCAGTGTCTGTGCCGTCAGCAGTAACGTGGAATGTCTGTTCATCCCCCGGCTTCACAGAAATGTCGTTGCAATACCCGAACAGCTTGACCTCTGCCATGTCTTATTCCTCGTTATTCACCTGACACCGACCGTGCTGACTCAGCAACGATAACTGACACAANNTCTTCTCATTACGATTCCAGCAGATCCTGGATGCGCCGTGTGAATACTCCCACCCAAGCGTCTTCCCGGCTGGAATAGATCTTGTCCTCCACCAGTCTGGGCGGGACACCTGAAATTCCCGACAGAGCCACAATCTGGTAGGCCTTAAATGGTTCAACACACTTGATTGCATACTTATCAACCATTGGCTGGCGTCGAAAATAAGTCAACAGTCTTTCCAGTGCCTCACTGTGCTGGCCCAACGGTTTGTTCTTGAATTCTTCGATCACCTCATCGCTGACCAGCGTCTTCAGAAAATCCCGCTGGTTCTTGTCGTAACGTCGAAACGCGAGCTCGTCTTTGTCCCGGACTTCGGTCGCTTCTTCAGGCAGCATCTCGCCTCCTTTCTCGGCACGGGCCGATCGGTTTTCACTTTTCTTTTTGTCTCTCCACACGCGGAACTGGGCCTTGATGCCAAACACACCGCCGCGCAGAAACAAAACCACAAACAACATCAGCACACCTATCAGTACTATTCTCAATGGCCCCAGATCAATCAGTACCCGATCGATAAACACCACAATCAAGGTGCCGAGCACTGCGCCTTCAGCTCTACCCAGACCGCCGATCACCAACATCGCCAAACCCATTGCAACCGTGTCGAACCCGAACAGGTTNGGCGATGCACCGCGGAAATGGCTTGCATAGAAGGCNCCGATCACCCCNAGTGCNGCGGAAGANATCAGAAANACTTGGATACGAGCAACCCGATAGTTGACCCCGGTAGCCTCGGCAAAGGCCTCCCGTTTTTCCGGTGCCATGCGCAGCAAGCGACCCAACCGCTTACCGTTGATGAAACGGAACAGCACTAACGCGGCCACAAGCGCAGTTGCTGCAGCGTAGTAGCCCAGCCGCAGCTGGGCGAACTCATCCCATGCTTCAGGAATATAGCTGGCTGCCCCGTAGAGCCCCCCGATCTCTGATCCAAAAGCTTTGGACTGGATGATGTAGACCCGGCACAGCTCGACGACACCCAAGGTCAGCAGTGCATAGTAGAACCCTTCCAGACGCACAGCAGGAATAGCAATGAGTATTCCAAAGACCAGGCCTATGAGACCACCGGCCAGCAACATCAACGGAATCGGTAATCCAAAGTGGATTGACAGATAAGCAGAACCGTAGGCACCTGCCCCGACGATCGCATACGTCGCGAGCGAATAAATACCCGCCGTGCCAATCACCAGAGTCCAGCACAAATTGATCGCTGCATAGATCGAGAACACGGCTGCAGCCGACAACAGCACGCGATTACCTTCCGGCATTACAAAGGGCGCCACCATCAGAGCGACAAACCCCAGCATCCACCAGATCGGTCGTTTATCGATGATAGTATTTTCACGGCGCAGTGTCTTGGGGTTGTATTCACCTCGAAAACGCAACACAGTGCGCCGGGTCGGAAAGTAGCGCAATCTGTTCCATAGACTCTTACCGTGTCCCGGCCACTTGTAGTAGTACCGTAATCGACCCACTGGATGGGTCGGCACCTTGTATTCGCGGGCTGCATCCCAGCTGCTCTCGGGAGAGCGCCACTCGTTGGTCGGGATCTCGTCAATGGGACCTGTCGGGTCCCAACTCGAATAGGGGTCTTTCCAGGTGGGCACGCTGTTTAAGCCTCTCGCGCCTTGTCAAGAATTCCTGCGATGCCACGCGGACGAATCAACAGGATCAGAATGATCAGCCCGAACTGTGTAATCAACACATACTGACCGCCCCAAAAGCGGGAGGTCATGGCTTCATTGATGCCTAGTATGACAGCGGCAATCACCACACCCGTGACCGAACCCAGTCCACCACACAGCGCAACACTGAGACCCTTGATCATTGGTGTTATTCCGCCGAAAGCCTGTAGGTAATAGGTCTGGGAAAGCAACACTGACGCGAGACCTGCAAGACCGCCGGTAATCGCCATCACATAGAAACCGGTGCGACGCACACCGATGCCAACGATTGATGCTGCATGCGGGTTCTGCATCATGGCACGGATCTCAAGGCCCCGCCGGCTCGATTTCATCCACAGCAGTACCGCCGTTAGCATGAGAATCGACGTGAGCACCGCGCCGACCTTATCGTAGGTCATAGTTGATCCAAAGACTTTGATCGAACCATAGCCAAAAACCGGTGGAATGTTCTTCACCCGTGGGCCGAAGTACCACAACAGTGCTTGCGTTCCAAACAGGCTGATGGCAAGCGTTGCGATCATGCCGCGAATCGTAAAGTTCGGCTTGTCGTGCAATGGGATAAATGCCAGCGCACAGACAATCACACCGCCGAGCGCGCCCGTCAGTATTCCCGAGGCCAGGATAACGACCCCATTGTGAGAGATATGCTGGGCAACCAGCCAGGCGCCATATCCTGCAAACGAGAAAATAAAGCCAAAAGACATGTTGATCAGTCCCAGGCTCGACCAGGTGATGGACACACCGATCGCCAGTGTGCCGTAAATACAGGCCAGGACAATGGCGTTGATGATCACATAACTCCAGTCCACGCCTTATATCTCCCGTTTTGTCTGATAGGCAAGCGATGCTGCAGCTTCACCCTTGAGCTTACCCACGTGCATGCCGATGATTCGATCCACGCGACCATCCAGCAGGGCAACGTTCTGTTCGGCGATCACCATGGCTGATTCACCGAGCTCAATATCGAATAAGGCCTCCAGAACGCCTTTTCCTAACTTCGGCGCCAAGCCCAAGGTCGGTTCGTCTACAAGGTAAAGAGATGCTTTGGCCATCAGGCCTCGGCCTATGGCCACCATGCGTCGTTCTCCACCAGACAACCGTCCGACCGAGGTATCCATTAATTGTTCCAGCGCTGGAAATATCTGGAGAATCTCTTTGCGCCTGCCAGCACGGTTCCGCCAGGCCGATTTTGTGTAGGCGCCGCTATCGAGGTGATCCTTCACGGTGAGCCCCTGAAAGATCTCATCGCCTTGTGGAATTAAAGACAAGCCGTGATGAACAATCTGGTGGGTGTAGCGGCCCGGGCCCTGACTGCGGTTACGGCCGATCTGTTTCTCGTTTAACTTGATGGAACCACGCTGCCAATGAGTCAGGCCGGCAATCGCCAGAAAGAGCGTCGACTTACCGTGACCATTGAGACCGACCAGCCCGACCTTTTCACCCGCGCTGACGACCAGATCCAGGTCATGGATTACCCGCATCGGACCGTATCCCGCGGACAGGCCATCTATTTGCAACACCGGGAATTGGTCAGTCATACGCTGGGCAAAATAGTCTCAATGAACATCTTCAAAGTAAGCAGCACGAACCCTTGGATCTTGAAGGACCATGGCCAAATCGCCCTCAGAGATCTTCTCTCCAGCATCCATGACCATAACTCTGTCAGCGATGGTGTCCAGCAATTCGATCCGATGTTCGACAATGACGATAGCGACATTCAGTTCTTTTGCCAGAATCCGGATCAAGTCGTCGAACTCGTCGACTTCCGAGTTGATTAGCCCTGCAGCGGGTTCGTCCATCAGCAACAGAGGCGGCCGACGCATGATGAGACACGACAACAGAAGTTTGCGCCGGTCAAGAGTGTCCAACTGAGCCGCAGGCAGATCTGGATCCACAGAAAACCGCACCAGTCTCATGGCCCACAGCACGTGCCAGCGATTCAGGTAAGGCTTATAGGCCTGCCGCGCCGCCTTGAACACTTCCTCAACGGTCAACTCGTCCGGCACTACGGGTGTCTGGTAGGTTCGTCCGATTCCGATTCGCGCCCTTTGGTAGAGCGGCAATGCGCTGACATCCTGGCCCTTGAACGTCACGGTACCGGATTTTGCAGGGAACCGTCCACACAAGACCTCGAACAGACTGGTCTTGCCGGCCCCGTTTGGCCCGATCACACCAAGCACCTCTCCGCTTGCGACCTGCAGAGAGATTTCTTTGAGAATTTCTCGCCCCCCCAGGTCGAGGGAGATATCTTTACAAGTAAACAGGGGGCCGCCAGGCGGGTGCTGCGAATTCGCAGCACCCGCTGACGCTATTACCATCCGAAGGGTCGGAGCTCAGACTCCTTCAACACATCTGGGTACACAATCTTGTGTTCAACGTTTTGCACCTGGACATACAGTTGGCCCATACCATCTTCCAGACTCTTGGCAGTCACCGGATGACCATCATCCGGATAATGAGCACCCTCCTGCCACTTGTTGTTCATATCAAGCAGTCCACAAACTCCACGATACTTCGTCGTTCTAACGTAATCGCAGACCTGCTCGAATTTATTCGGGTCACCCACATGTTCCCATGCCTGCTTCAGGAAGTAGGCGGTATCGTAGGCGTTACCGGTGTAGCAAAGACCCATCGTACCCGGCCAGCGCTTTTTGTATTTTTCACGGAAAGCGGTACCCATCTCGTCTGCATAAACGCCGAGTACCGTGCTCCAGACAAAGCCTTCGGCTGCCGGTCCGGCTAAATCCAGGAATTCAGGCTGGGATGGGCCGTACTGCATGTAGATCAAGGTGTTTTCAAGCGGATCTGCGCGCCACTGTTTACAGAAAGCGGCATATTCAGCCGCAACCCAGTGATCAAGCATGACCGCACCGGCACCGATGCGTTTTATTTCCTGAATCACGGGTTCCCAATTCTGAACCGGGAACTGGATATCCGTGATACCGGCCAGTTCAAAGTCGCTGGCTGGGATTGCTTCCTGAAGTGTTCGCGAAATTGTCTGGCAATACGCGATCTGCTCCTGAACGATGTGAATGCCATTGTTATTGGGCGTCCACAGGCCACGATCTTTCATATCTTTCAGAAAGATCGGGAAGGTATATCCGTAGTGCACTTCCGATGGATCAGTCTGAAAACAATGACTGTATTTGTCCGGGTGAGCCGCTACGTGATTGGTGTAATTCCGTTGGGTCACACCCCATAACAACGGGGCTTTGTACTTGACTGTCGCGTCGATGGTCGGAATAGGCGCCAGTGTGAACGGCGTCGTCATGGCGTGGACTTTTTCATCCACCAGCTTGTGCATCGCGGTCTGGCAGCCTTCTGGTGAAAAGATGTCGATATCCACCACCTTGAGCTTGAGTTCGCGCCCCAGGATGCCACCTGCTGCATTGATCTCCTCTTGGGCCAGAATAGCGCCTTGTAAATGATCCAGGTGATCAGCAACACCACCGGCTGTACTCTGAGCGATCGGCATGCCCAGCACGATGGGGTCGCTTGCAAACCCGGAACGGCTGATGAACGGTAAGGGGAGCGTCGAGGCGGCTGCACCAGCCGCAACGCTCTTGATTACTTTTCTGCGTTGCTTGTTAATAGTCATCTTCTTCCTCCTATCTGTAACGTGGGGGTCGTACAAGTCAGGGCGAGATAAACTGCAAGGTCCTTTCCCGACAGCGACGACATTTTATCATTCGACTTCTGACATCGATCCTCCAGAGACTGCCCGTAATCACAGGAAATTCGAACTATCAAACAATCCGGAGCGACGGGCGGTATTCCCAGTTAAATATATTACGTTCTAGAACCCGATTACAATGTAGGATCGCCGGGCCGGGTGCCATCGCCGGAGGCGCTTTGCCAATAACCCACATCGGGAGGATCTGCTGATGCCCAGAATGAGCCCCTGGAGAATGGTCGTCGAGGCTTTAAATGCCGAAAGCATTGATCGGGTCTTCGGTCTGCCGGGCAACCCGATCCACCTGGTTGACGACCTCCATCGGCACAGCGACATCCGTAACATTCTGGCCCGTCACGAACACTCCGGAGTCTCACTGGCCTACGCTTATGCCCGAATCACCGGTCGGCCAGCCGTGTGTTACGGCAATCCCGGCCCCGGCATCACTAACATGGCCACCGCCCTGCTGGAGGCGAATTCAGCATCACTGCCGGTCATCGCGCTGACCAACGGCGTGCCGATGAACACCGACGGCATGGGTGCCTTTCAGGAGCTGGACTCCGTTTCGCTCATGCGACCGGTTACCAAATGGGCGACACGCATCGTCTCAGCAGAGACCACCCCCTGGGTCATGCAGCGAGCCTTTTCAGTCGCCAAGAATGGTCGGCCTGGGGCTGTGTTTGTCGACCTACCCTCCGACATCGCCTTGCAATCGTGTCCAATGCCCGCATACAAACGCTCTTTGGAACGTCACCGGTCTCGACCTGATTCAAAATCGGTTGCCGAAGCGGCAGACAGAATCAGACAGGCCAAACAGCCCATAATCATTTGTGGCTCTGGTGCTGTGAGCTCAGTGGCAGGAGCAAATATTACCGGTCTTGCGGAAAAGATCGGTGCCGCGCTTTACACCACCCCAGGGGGCCGCGGCACATACGCCGAGGATCACCCCTTATGCCTGGGGCAGATCGGTTTGTACTTCACTGAGGCAGGGAAAACGTATTTCGAAGAATCCGACCTCGTTATATCGGTAGGGTCAAGGCTGGAAGATTTCTCGACAGGCGGCTGGACGCTCTGGCCGCGCAAAGCACGCTTCGTGCAGATCGATATCGACCCGCAGGCGATCGGACTCAATTTGCACCCGGACACCGCCCTGGTCGGAGATGCGGCCCTCGCCACCGCCGATCTGCTCGCTGCGATCGATGAACGACCGGCCGGCTCCGCAGTCGGGCGTGCAGTTGCCATAGAGAAACTCCAGTCGCGTTACGTTCGCAGGATCGGACGACAGGTCAAACAGCAGAAAAAACCGATCTCGGGCCGGCAAGTGGTTGGCGCTATCAACCGGGTGTTCGGCAAAAACACCATCATGGTGCACGAAAATGGCGGTGCTGATCTGTGGTCCTATTACTGGCCCTACTATCGTGTACTCGACGCCGGCGACTGTATCCCGATGGGCGAGCAAACGGCAATGGGCATGGGTGTAATCGGCGCTATTGCAGCCAAGATGGCAGCACCAGAGAAGAACGTGGTCTGCGTGGCAGGCGACGGCGCCCTACAGATGGCAATGATGGAACTGGCTACTGCAGCCGAAAATCACTGCGGTGTAACCTGGGTGGTGCTGAACAATGCAGCCCTGGGCTGGCCCCAGTACATCCAGGTGCTTGAGAAGCAGGCTACCATCGCGACGAATTTTGAGAACTCACCTGACTTTGCAAAACTGGCTCGCTCCCAAAACTGCAAGGGTATCCGCGTGACCGAGCCCGGCAAGGTTGAAGCCGCTCTCAAGAGCGCCCTGAAATCCAACCGGCTGGGTATCCCGGTGTTGGTCGAAGTACAGATCGCGAAGCATGACTACGCGCCGCATTTTCAGACCTTTCACCGCGAGGTGTGGGAACTCGGGCGGAAGTAGCCGCTGACGGTCAGTTGCTCCAAAATCCTGTCAGCCGGTCCGACCGTAGACCCGCCGGGCCATCTCCTCCGACACGTAGCCTTCCCGAATGTCACGGGCAATAGCGTCACCATCACGCTCGTCGACCGGTCCGTAGCCACCGCCACCGGCGGTATACAGACTAAGAACGTCCCCCGCTTTCAGGTCGAACTGCCCTTTACTCGGAATAGCCTCGGTCTGACCGTCACGGGTTAACTCGCAATAGGATCTGCCCCCGTCGGTGCCGCCAAAAAGCCCGAATGGCGCGATCTTGGCCCGGTCAGAATAACGGGCAAAATTGGTGCCGTCTTTGAGGATGCGGTAACGCCGCATCAGCGCAAGGCCACCGCGTTGCCGGCCGTGCCCACATGAATCAGGCACTAGCGCGTAAGCCTCAACCCGGAAATGATCGAAATCCATGTCCATCGCCTCGACCGGCACGTTGGTACAGTTCGAAAGAGTCGAGTCGACAGCATCGCAGCCATCCACCCGCGGCGATGCCCCGTAACCACCACCGAAGATCTCCAGGTATACCTTGTAGCGTGAACCTGCAAGATGAGAGATCGCCGTAGAGTGCGTTGAATCGTTGCCACCGGCGATAACCTTGTCCGGTGCGGCTTGTGCCAGCGCCTTGAGCACTGCATCGAAACAACGGTAAGCCGACAGCATTCGCGCCCGAACCGGCGCCGGGTAAATGGGATTGACCAAGCAGCCTTCTGGTGCCGTGACCGTGACTGCGGACTTCACACCCTCGTTAAAGGGTATGTCTGCACTGGTGAGCGCCGCTTTGATCGCTGCGAGCGTCGCCGAAATAGTCGAGGCCCAGGGACAGTTGAGATTGCGCCGGACCTGGGGACAGGTACCGGCGAAATCAACATTGACCGCATCTCCCTTGATCGTCACCTTTGCCTTGACCACCAGGGGTTCGTCGCTCAGGCCATCATCGTCTATGGCATCTTCACCAAAATATTCCCCGTCGGGCACTTCCCGCAACGCAGCCCGGAAACGTCGTTCTGAGTAATCGATCAATTCGGCCATCGACCTGGTGACACTGGGCACACCGTACTTGCGACACAGCTGCTTAACGCGCTCGCTGCCGATCGCGTTGGCGGCGAACTGCGCGTAGAAGTCCCCGATGGTCTGATCCGGAACCCGGATGTTGGCCGCCACCAGGCGTTCCAGCGGCCCACCGTTCCAGTCCCGCTCGAAGTTGTAGACCGACGGTGGAAAAATAAACCCCTCCGCATGGACATCGACAGCATCCGGGGAAAGACCAGGGTTGCCCCCGCCCAGATCTAGATGGTGCGACACTGTGCCGGCGAATCCAACCAGTTCGCGATCGACGAAGACTGGAGAAAAGATGAATACGTCCTGAAGGTGCTGGCCACCACCGTAAGGGTCGTTGTTGATGTAGAAATCACCTTCACGGAGCGCTTCGGGGGGAACCACGGCCGCACAGGCCCTGAAAATATCGGACATCGGCCCCAACTGCATGGGAATGAGCTCGGCCTGGGCGATGACTCGGCCGTCGCGATCGAAAAGCGCCGCCGACGCATCCTGCGCTTCGCGGACAATATTGGAATAGGAAGAACGAACCAGCTTGACGCCCATCTCTCGTCCTGCAGCCATCAGTGCCTGGCTGATCACGGCATGTTCAACCGGGTCCAATGGGGTGATCGCTAACCCTTCGTTTTCCGGGCGGTCGTGTTTGGGCATGATCTCAGATCCTTGTCATGATCGTGTTGTGGTGCTCATCGCGGACCGCCTCCCAACCCTGGGGCAGGAACAACGTTGAGGTCGGGTCTTCCAGCAGAGCTGGTCCCGCCAATGGGGCACCTGCCGCCAGGCTCGCCTGGCCAGCCAAGCGCCCCTTTTGCCAGCCCCGGTTGATATAGAGTTCGATCTCCCGGTCGTTGCTCTTCCCTGGTCTGTCTTCGGAGAGAATTGGCAGTTGATCCAGCGGCAGGGTCATACCAAGCCGAAAAGACACCAGTTCAACCGGTTTGCTGCTGGCTCCACCGAAGAAAAACACCTTGTGATGCTCTTCGTTGAAGCGCTCCTGTATATCGGCCTGGGTGAGAGTCTCCAGACTGCCTACATCGAAAGATACCGGCACCTCGAACGCCTGGCCAACGAAACGCATGTCGGCCACAAAATCGAAAACCGGGTCACCTTTGAGCTTCAGAATCTGGAACTTTGCCAGCGCCTCGTTCTGCATGGCCGCATATGTCTCGCGCAACAACTTCGGCGCTTGTTCATCAACCATTACCCGGCGAGTCAGGCTGGAGAACTGGGTGAAGTCACTTGCGATCAGACCAAATGCGGAGATCACGCCCGCGCTGGGGGGTACAACCACCTGGCTGACACCAAGATCAGACGCCACACTAGCCGCGTGCAGCGGGCCGGCCCCGCCAAATGGCACCAGCACGTAATCCCGGGGATCAAAACCACGCTCGGTCGAGATCAATTGTATCGCGCGTACGACGTTGGCATTGGCGAGCTGAATAGCACTGTCTGCGGCATCTTCAAGGCTCATGCCGAGCCGCTCGGCGACCGGCTGCAGTGCCGCTCGTGAACGATCCGAAAAGATCTCCATCCGACCGCCAAGAAAAGCTTCGGGCCGTACCGTGTTTCGAATCAGATGTGCGTCGGTCAACGTGGGCAGCTGACCCCCACGCCCGTAACAGGCCGGCCCAGGATCTGCACCGCTCGATTGCGGGCCGATCCTCAACATACCACCGTCATCCACCCAGATAACGGAACCGCCACCGGCGCCGATGGTATGGATATCGATCAATGGTATACGAATGGGCAGGCCGTCGATACTGTACTCCTGGGTCAACTGGGCCTTTCCCTCAGTGACCATACAGACATCGGTAGACGTTCCGCCCATATCAAAGGTAATCAGGTTCTGGTAGCCGGAACGGCCTAACTGCCGGGTGGCGCCGATCACGCCGGCTGCAGGCCCTGACAACAAGGCAGTGACGGCACTGGACTGCATGGCTTCGGCCGGCAGGCGACCTCCGTTTGACTGCATGACGGAAAACCGTCCTGTAAATCCTTCGCTCTCCAGCCGCTTCACAAACCGGTCGATATAACGCTCCACCACCGGTTGAACATAGGCCGACAGTGCAGTCGTTGATGCTCGTTCGAACTCCCGAAACTCCCGGGTCACCCGGGAGGACAACGACACCCGCAAGTTCGGCAGTTCGGCCGCCAGCAGTTCAGCCAAAGCCTCTTCATGCACGGGATTGACGTAGGCATTGAGCAGACAGATCGCGACCGCCTGGTAGCCACCTGAGTGCAGCTCTGGCACGAGTTCCTGTCTGACCTGGTCAGTGTCAAGCCTTGACTGGATGCTGCCGTCAGCCAGTATGCGCTCACTGACTTCATAGCAGGCCGCACGGGCCACTACCGGTTCGGGTTTGACATACTCAAGATCGTAGATACGGCTTCGCCCGTGGCGCTGAAGCCGCAGAATGTCGCGAAACCCTCTGGTGGTCACAAATGCAGTGGGGAACCCCTTACGTTCGAGCACCGCATTGGTAGCCACGGTCGAGCCGTGACTTAGTTCCTCGATCGATGGGATCGGAATCTGGCTCTGAATCAGGGCGTTGAACGCCCCTTCATCGGGCTGCAACGGCACCGAAGGCACCTTGGTTACAGTGATGCCGTCCTCGCCGATAGCAACCAGGTCGGTAAAAGTTCCACCAACTTCAACACCCAATCGCATTCGTCCCCCGTTCGTTAATCTGGTTTTTCATTCCTTCCAGCCTGAAGGCATCTACCGATCGACTCACCCTGCACGGGCCTGCCGAACCGCTACCTGAAACATCACACCACCTCTGGACCCGCTATTGTATTATGGGTGTACAGAACAAAGGAGAATCCGCTATGGCTTTGACCGAGGCACCCGGAAGCCCCCCGGCAACGTTCCTGAATTACCCCCTGGAACTCGAGCTTGATGATCTCCAGGCGGATGTCGCGATTCTCGGCATACCCTATGGGCTGCCCTACCGGCCGGACGAGATGGCCAACGACCAGAGCCGGGCCCCTGATGCCATCCGGCAACTGTCTCACCACCCTTCCTACACCCGCAGCCACTACGACTGGGACCTCGGGGGTCCACTGCTTGATGATCGCGACATCAAGGTGGTCGACTGCGGCAACGTCACTGCGGAACTCACTGACCTTCAAGAACACTACCGGCGGGCAGAAAGTGCAGCACGCAAGATCCTCAATTCCGGAACCACACTGATCACGCTGGGCGGCGACCACGGCATCCCGATACCGGTGATGCGGGCCCTGGAGCGGGACCAGACCATCACCCTGGTACACGTCGATGCCCACCTGGACTGGCGCCACGAAGTCAATGGGGTCACTGAAGGCTACTCCAGCCCGATCCGGCGGGCCTCCGAGATGGATTGGTTCGGGCCGATCATACAGATCGGCATCCGCGGCATTGGCAGCGCCCGCACAATAGAAGTCGAGGATGCCCGCAGCTACGGGGCAGACATCATCACTGCCTACGAGATGCACGACATCGGCATGCAGTCGGTGCTGGACCGGATTCCGGACGGTGGCCCGTATTACCTGACCATCGACGCCGATGGGCTCGACCCGACGATCATGCCCGCGGTTATGGCACGGGTACCGGGCGGGTTGAACTGGCTCCAGACCTGGCAATTGATCCATGGGCTGGTGAAAAAGGGCCGGGTACTCGGCATGGACCTTGTCGAGATCGCACCCATGCACGATCTGGACGGGATGACACTGGTCCATGCTGACCGACTCATCTGCAACTTCATCGGTGCAAGTGTAAGAGCTGGATATTACGACTAGTACAGGCTCTGGCCGCTGAGACAGGGGCGGCCGGAAGGGCTCTTTACCAGACGGTCTTCATCATGCCGCCATCCACCACCAGTGTCTGGCCGGTAATGTAACTGGCCGCGTCAGATAACAAGAAGGCACCCGCTCGCCCGAACTCGTCGACGTTGCCGAAGCGTCCCCACGGAATAGTTGCACTGCGCTGGGCCCACTTTTCCTCAAAGCTGATACCAGCCGCCTTGGACTGCACAGTGATGTTGCTGCGCAGACGATCGGTATCGATAGAGCCGGGCACCAGGTTGTTGACCCGTATTTTCTCCGACGCCAGTTGCTGGGAAAGGCTCTTCGCCAGACTGACCACACCAGAGCGCATGACGTTCGACAGTAACAGGATGTCGATCGGTTCCTTGATCGACGATGAGGTCACGGTGAGTATTGATCCAAAGCCCTGGGCACGCATGGCCGGAAGAACTGCGCGGATCATGCGCACCGAGCTCATCAGCGTGAGTTCAAAGGCCGCCTGCCAGTCATCGTCATCGAAATCGTCAAACTGTCCCGGCGGTGGGCCACCCGCATTGACGACCAACCCATCGACCGTGCCAAATGCCTCGACTGTGCGATCCCGCCAGGCCTGAATGGACTCTGGATCCCGGGCATCAAACGGAGACGAGATCACCTCGGCACCGGTTTCTTCGCGCAGGGCAGCTGCAGCCTCGTGGACCTTGGGTTCGGTCGGCGCCGCAATCGATACCCGCGCACCGTCTCCGGCCACCGCTCTGGCGATGCCGTTACCCAGTCCGCGACTGGCCGCCGCAACCATGATGCTTTTGCCTTCGAGTCCCAGTTTCACGATCTACTCCCGATGATTGATACCGTCGTATGGTCTGTGCCGCCGGCATTCTACACCGTGACCCATCCGCTGAAATCAGCCGGGGCCGTAACGCTCACGATAGACAGCGTAAGCCTTCTCGAAGCCGGCGAGTTGCTCAGCAGTGTAGGCGGCATAGTCAATATCCAGTGCCAGATGCTGTTCAGAGACCATGGCCCAGAGCGCCTCGCGCAAGTTGGCTGCACAACGTAGGGCGTCGAACCGGCGCCAGTCGTTGGCTGTCGGTGCGCTTTCAAGATACAACTCGAGTAAGCGGGCTTCGTCAGCTTGCTCAAAACCAGAGATCGCCGCCATATTGCCAATGTCAAACCAGGCATTGCCGAATCCGCCGTACTCCCAGTCGATCAGCCACAGCCGGGTGCCGTCATCGATAAAATTCGCCGCCAGCAGGTCTGCGTGGCATATGCAGATGAGCGGCTCGCCGGAAGCCGCTTCGAGTTCGCCAGCAATTTTTGCAAAACGAGCCAGAGTTGCGTTGTCCGAATCGGGTTCCTGGCCCAGCAGCTGGACATAATCGCGAAGCACATGAAAAACCCAAAATAGATAACCCGGCCCACGTACCTGGCGGTAGAGCTCGCGGTGGCAGCGCTTGACCAGCGCCACCGCCGCATCCAAGTTGGACTGAAGATCGGCCGGACCGTAGGTCTGCCCCTCGATAAAATCAAAAATCATCACCCCGTCCTGTGCCCAGTGCATCCGGGGTGAGATCTCAAGTTCGGCCGCAGCGCGGCTCAGCTCAGCCTCGCGGCTACGGATGACATGGTGAACGGGAATGTCATGTCCGTAACGGGCAACATATTTCCCAGACCGATCTTTTGCTACAAAACTCTGGTTGCTCAAACCGCCAGACAACGGTTCAAGCTCAACTGTGCCAGACCAGAACGGGAGATCCGAGATTTTGGATTCGACTTCTAACATGACTTTGCTTCTTCCTTGTCAATCCCGACAGTTTACTTTGGAGTTCAACCACGCATCCGACGGCCAGTTGGATCATAAAGTGCGCCAATGGAGATCCGAGCCGGAAACCGGGTACCGGCAACATCCAGCGTATAACTGCCAGCCAGCAAAAAATCTTCGTTAACACCGGCCTCATTGCGGACATAGCCCAGCCCCAGCGACTGTCCGATGGTGTGGCCGTAGCCACCACTGGTGATCCAGCCGCACACCTGATCGTCCCGATAGATGGTTTCACCACCCAGCAGCGGCGTGTCACTGTCTACGGCAAAGGTCGCAAGACTCTTGGCAAGCGGCATTTTTCGCTGTCTGACAAGCGCCTCGCGACCGATGAAATCCCCCTTGCCGAAGGCAACGGCAAACGCGAGACCCGCTTCCAATGGCGTCTCGTCAGGACCAATTTCCGCGCCCCAACTACAAAACTGTTTCTCCAGCCGCAGCGAGTCGATGGCCCGGTAGCCCGCATTAACCAGACCATGTTCCCGGCCCTCGGCCTGCAGGGCATCGAAGACCGTCAGTAGATATTCGGTCGGGACGTGCAGCTCGAAACCAAGCTCACCCACATAGCTCAGTCGCATCATCCTGACCGGGGCACCCGCGACCATGACTTCCCTGACCGCGCGATAGGGAAATTCTTCCTTGGCCAGATCGTCCTCGGCAAGCCTTTGCAAGATCGACCGGGACCGGGGACCCATCAGTCCCAGCACACCGAACGCAGAAGTGACATCGACAACCGTAACCCTGTCCGACCCGAGTGTGTTTCGTCGAATATGCCCACTGTCGTGGACAGCCATGGCTGTTCCCGAGACCAGGTAGTACTCGGACTCTGACAATCGCGCCACTGTCAGGTCGCTCTCGATGCCCCCAGCGCCGTTGAGCATCTGGGTGTAAACAACTGTCCCTGGCACCACAGCGACATCGGCGGCGCAAAGCCGCTGGAGTAGCGCCTCGGCCCCGGCGCCTGAAACCAGCAGCTTGACGAAGCTCGACTGGTCGAACAATGCAGCCCCCTCCCGGCAGGCTTTGTGTTCGGCAGCCACGTGATCATGCCAGTTGGGGCGCCCAAACGTGTGGCCGTCTACCGGTGCCACACCAGCTGGTGCAAACCAATTGGCTCGTTCCCAGCCGGACTTACTGCCGAAACAGGCACCAGACGCCTTGAGTCGATCATACAGAGCACTTCGCCGCAGGGGACGGCCGGCATTGGACTCATAATGCGGCCAGTGCAATGCATAGTGGCGCCCCTGCCCTTCCAGAACACGCCCCTTCAGGTTCCGGTCAGAACGGTGTAGCGCACTGAACCGTCGAATATCGACCGTCCACAAGTCGTACGGAGCCTGACTCTCGGCAATCCAGTGTGCCAGTGCCATGCCGGCCCCACCACCGGCAGCGATGCCCATCGCGTTGAAACCTGTCGCCGTGTACAGGCCGCGGACCTCAGGCATTTCGCCCAGAATGAAATGGGTGTCTTCGGTGAATGACTCGAGGGCCGTAAACCAGCGCTTCACGCCTACGGTTTCGAGTTGCGGAAAGCGTTCGATCATACCGGGCATGAACTGCGCGAACTGCTCGGTCATCGCTGGAAACAATCGATAATCCGGGTCGTCGGCTCGCGGCACCTCGTCATAGGGCACAGGATTGAATTCGTACCCGCCAGCAGCCAGACCACCGACCTCCTCTCGAAAGTAACTCAAGTGGTCCGGATCACGAACTCCAGGCATGTCCGGCTCGATTCCGTCGATGGGTTCGGTGACCATGTACTGGTGGAACGAGGGCATCAACGGAATGCTGGCACCTGCCAGTCGTGCGATCTCCCGGGACCAGAGCCCCGCACAGATCGCGACGCTTTCGCACTCGATTAGGCTGTCGGCGGATTCCACTCCGATCACCCGGCCGTTCCGACAGCGGATGCCGGTCACCGCTGTGTCTTGGTAGATCTGCACGCCCCCCTCCCGCGCTCCTCGGGCAAGGGCCTGGGTCAGGTCAGAGGGATTCACGTTCCCATCCGAGGGCACGTAGACGGCGCTGTCGATCCCTTCGACAGACATCGCTGGACACAACCGGGCGATTTCCCCGGGGCCCAGAAACTCTGCCTCCAACCCGAAAGATCGGGCACTCGCAACCTGTCGCTCGATCTCGATGCGCCGCTCGCGGGTACAGCACAGGCGCAGCGAACCGGTCGGCCGCCAGCCGGTCGCCATACCGATCCGGGATTCGAGGCCCTGGTAAAGTTCGACCGAATAACGCAGCAGCCGTGTAATGTTGGCACTGGCACGCAACTGGCCAACCATGCCGGCGGCATGCCAGGTCGAGCCAGAAGTCAGCTGACCTTTTTCAAGTAGCACGACATCGTCGAGCCCAAGACCGGCAAGGTGGTAAGCCGTCGAGCACCCTGCTATACCTCCGCCGATGATCACCACCTGCGCCTTGTCTGGCAGTTCAGCTCCCTTCATGACATCTGGGTCTTCTTCGGGGGAATCATGTCTCCCCCGGCCTGCGCCCCGCTGACCGCGCGCTCATCGGCGCATACCGGGCAGCACCAGCTGTTCGATCCAGTTCCTGACCTCCAGCGTGCGCACATCGGCGTTCATCAGATCGCTGTCGATACCCAGCTGCCAGGCAAGATCCTTGCGCGTCGGGTCCTGGTGCAGTGCCTCAAGTCTGGTCACATAGTTCGCCGCATCAGCCTCATCCACAAAAAATGAAAGACCGACGAGTTTCTGGGTTCGACAGTGAATCAACCTGGCAAGCTCGTGCAGGTCGTACTCGGGGTGGTACTGGACGGCCCAGATCACACCCCCCTGGTGAATGATCGAGAGCGCCTGCACTCGGGTGTAGGTGTTCGACGCCAGGCACAAGCCGCCCGCAGGGAGATGGGTGACCTCGTCGTCATGACTGATAAAGGCATCGAAAACTGTTGGTTTGCCCTGGTACATCGGGTGGCCGCGCCCTTCCGGCGTGAGACTGACCTTTCGCGCGATACCCATCTCACGTCCATACGGGTGCGCTACACAGCGCCCCCCCGCGGCGACTGCACCGATCTGCGCTGCCCAGCAACTGCCAAAACTGGGCACCTGGTACCGGTAGGCCGCTTTCATCAGCTCGATCTGCGGGATCACGTCCGGATCATTTTCTTTCCACACTGTCAGGCTCGAACCGGTCCACGCCAACCCGTCGTAGGACTCCAGCCCGGCCCCATCCGGCAGCCGGACACCCGGATCTGCGGGGTAGATCACGTCGACCGTGCAGCCCGGTGAGAGCCGGAAAAGCATCTCGCGGTACAGGAGGCCCGCAGTGGTTGCGCCACCAGCCTCGAGGTCTTCTCGACCAGCACGGCTGTAGCCGTCGACGACGAGAAAATGCGGTTCTGTAGACATATCTCTCCCCAGAGCCTTCTATTGACCCGTACTCACCAGTCGCCGGATGACCCCCGGTAATTCACGGTGGTGCGTACAGATCGCATCAGCGCTGGTGATGTCCCGGTCGATGTCGCGGGTACCGGTGAAGAGGATTGCTTTCATTCCTAGCGCCTGCGCACCCTTGATGTCGTTGTGATCGCGATCCCCCACGTGCACCATCTCATTTATGGCAACACCCATCTCGGTAGCCGCCCGAGCGAACATGTCGCGGTGGGGTTTGGAACGTCCCACCTCGTCGGAGAACGCAAATCCTGTGAAATGATCCAGAATATCATTCATCTCAAGCCACTGCCGGAGACAGCGGCCTGGCGAGACGATCGCGTCAGAGACCACAGCCAGTGGAAAATCCACGGCCAGCTCGGCGATCGCCTCTGCAACACCATCGATCATATCCGGTGCAACCGTGACCTCCATCTCTTCGTATTGCCTGACCACGTTTTCCAGGACAGGGCCAGGTAATTTTCGCCCAAGGCCAACGAGAACGACTTCCAGACGTTCGGACACACTCCAGGTTACGAACTGGTCGTGCCAGACATGGTTAAAAGCTGCGTCAGTAGTGTCGCAGGCCAGCCAGACTTCTTCCGGGGTGATTGGCGCCTCGCTGTCGAGCGCTTCCCATAGCAGTTGCCGGCGCGCCTCTTTTTTCGAACGAAGACCCTGGGCTGCCCGTTTGGGCTCATCGCTGTCGTCGTGGATCACGGTGTCCCACAGGTCAAAGGTCACTGCCCTAATCATTTGCTGCTCTCTCCTCCAACGTTAGACCAAAACTGGAATAGCGACACTACGTTATCGCCTGTGGGGCTGTCATTCAAGCCGCTCATCTGTACATTGGGTTGGTGAGCGGGCGACAGACTTGGCACAATAGCACCTGCCCACCCCTTTGGAACCTACGATGTCGCATACCAGTAAAAAATCCCCTGCCGCTTCGCCCGTACCTGGCGAGGAGCTGGTAAATTTTGCCGAGCACCTTGCGGACATCGCACGACAGATCGCATTGCGTTATTTCCGCAACCTACAGGGTATCGAGTACAAGCATGACGAAACGCCAGTCACTATCGCGGACCGGGAAATCGAACAGGCCCTCAGGCAACAAGTCGCCAAGACCTATCCTTCACATGGTTTTACCGGTGAGGAATTCAGCGCTCGCGAAAGCGCTTCCCCCTGGAGTTGGGTGGTGGACCCGATCGACGGCACCAAGAGCTTTGCAACGGGAAAACCGACCTTTGGCTGCCTGATTGCCCTGCTCCAGGAAGATCGACCTGTGATTGGTGTCATTGAGATACCGGCACTGAAGGAACGCTGGCTGGGCACCGCGGGTCGCGCGTCGACCTTTTGCGAGCAGGAATGTGCCACCAGTCAGACCCACGACCTCACCGATGCCACGTTGTATGCGACAACGATCGACATGTTCTCCGAGGACGAGCGCGAGCTTTTCGATGCTCTTTCCCACCAGACCCGGTTCCGGGTGTTCGGCGCGGATTGCTATGCCTACGGACTGCTGGCCTCTGGCCACGTCGATCTGGTTGTGGAGGCCGGAATGGCCACGCACGACTTCCTCGCACTGGTTCCGGTCGTCCAGGGTGCCGGGGGAACGATCACGGACTGGCACGGCAGGGCCCTCGACTGTCACTCCCAAGGACAGATACTGGCCGCGGCCAGTCCGGAACTGCACCAGAGGGCGCTGGCCATTCTGTCGCCTGTTGGCTGCACATGACATATGACATGCCACCGGAGAGGATTGTTCAACACACGGGCACTGCTCGGATTACTTGGCCTCTCCCTGTGGGCCGGTGTCGCGGCAGATCAGAACGATCCGGCACTGGATCAGCTCTTCCTTCAACTGGCTCATACCGGCGTCAAACAGGAGTCGGATCGGATCAGTGCTGAGATCTGGGAACGCTGGGCCCGCATAGACAATCCCAAGGCCAGCGCCTGGCTGGAACGCGGCATTCGTGCCATGTCGAACCAGCACTACCGCGAAGCACTGCGCAGCTTCAACGAGGTGATCGACATCGCTCCGGCCTTTGCCGAAGGCTGGAATAAACGAGCAACACTGTTTTACCTGGCTGGCAAACATGATCGGTCAATTGACGATATCAAGCAGACGCTCGCTCTTGAGCCTCGGCATTTTGGCGCATTGTCCGGCTTGGGCCTGATCTTGGTTGCACAGGACAACTTCTCAGGCGCGCTGATCGCTTTCCGGAAGGCTCTGGTCCTCAACCCGCATCTGATCCGGATCAAGCGCTACGTTGACCGTCTGGAGGAAAGGCAGCTCAAGCTTGATGAAGAAAACGCGATTTAGCCCGGCCCTTTCGCCTTTATAAGAACATCCAACCAGTCGGACAGATCCAGGAGTTCCGCCTCCGACAGACTGTGCGGCATCGGGTAGGTCCGCCAGGTCACATCGAAACCTAGTTCTGTCAGCAACTCCCTGCTCCTCTCGGCGAGGTGCAGGGCGAGCACTGGATCGTGCAGCCCGTGGGCCAGAAAAATCGGTGTATCGCGATTCGCCTGATGTGCCTCAGTAGCCAATAGACCTGCGACCGGCAGGTAGGTCGACAGCCCGATGACGCCTGCCAGGGCCTGGCTATAACGAAGGCCCAGATAGAGGGCCACTGCGCCGCCCTGGGAAAAGCCACCGAGCAAAATTCTCTCAGCTGGAGTACCTCGTTCCAGTTCGCGTGACAACAAGGTCCTGACGATATCAGCAGATTCATCCAGTCCTTCGGGTCGGGCCTCACGATTGATATCCAAGCCGGTAACGTCATACCAACCACGCATCACCATGCCACCGTTTATGGTGATCGGCCGTAAGGGAGCATCCGGCAGGAGAAACCGAACCGGCACATCAGCCGGAAGGCGCAACAGATCCGGCAGTTGCTCGAAATCCCGGTGGTCAGCACCCAGGCCGTGCAACCAGATCACGGTAAAAAGAGGGTTGGGCCCGGTCTCCAGTTCCAGCAGTTGGGGATCAGAGTCAGGCATGGCTACCATTGTAGCCGCTGTCGCCGCGGATTAAATGCGCTGGGCTGGGCGGCCTCCGCTATACTTGCCCGCCCCCGACAGGATCCGATTTTCGCCTTTGACCGATCTTCCCAATTTTGGTGATGTTACCGCCGCTGCCAGACGGCTTAAGGGGCACGCCCGGCGAACACCGATGTTGTGCGATACAGCCCTGGACGAACACATTGATGGGGAGGCGTTTCTCAAATGCGAGAATTTTCAGCGTATCGGTGCCTTCAAGTTCCGCGGTGCCTGGAACGCGATCTCCCAGCTCACAGAGGACCAGCGTACGCGCGGCATCATCACGCACTCCTCTGGTAACCATGGTCAAGCGGTGGCGCTCAGTGGACGATTACTCGGGATCACGACCACGGTAGTCATGCCCATGGATGCACCAGTACGCAAAAGGGCCGCCACTGAAGGCCACGGCGCGATGATCATCGACTACGACCCGGCCAATGCCAAAAGGGAAGCCATCTCNAAAGATCTGGTTGAGACGCATGGTTACACACTGATCCCCCCTTTTGATCACCCACATGTCATAGCCGGTCAGGGCACTGCCGCGCTGGAACTACTCGACCAGAGCGGCCCTCTGGACACTCTGCTGGTTCCCTGCGGCGGTGGTGGCCTACTCAGCGGCAATGCCATCAGCACCCGGCACCTGCAACCGGCCTGCCGGATTATAGGGATCGAGCCGGANCTGGCCGATGATGCGACTCGATCCTTTCGAAGTGGCACTCTGCAGCGCGTGGATAATCCGCGAACCATCGCCGATGGTACACGCACTGAATCGCTCGGCACGATCACCTTTCCACTCATCCAGAATCTCGTGGACGATTTCTGCACCGTGACTGAGGAGGCCATCGTCGAAGCCGTACGGTTCCTGTTCCACGAAGTCAAACTGGTCGTTGAACCTTCAGGCGCACTGGGGGTCGCTGCCCTGCTCTCCGGCCGAGCTCCTGGGAAAGGTCGCATCGGTGTGATCATCAGCGGCGGCAACATCGATGGGCAAACCATCGCCGACATCCTCAACCCNTAAAAACCAGCGATCGCCAGAGCCGTCAGTCGTTGGTGGTTGATTTGAGCGGCACAGTAATTGTTTTAGTCCCCGAGTCTTCGCTCCCGGCGGTCGATCCAGTGATGTCCACCGGGCGAATTCCGCTTAACCACCAGACCGCGAGAATCGCAGCGATCACCAGAACTCCGACGATGATCGGACGTCGTCGAATCGATTTATTTTTCTTGGAAAAGCGCAACCAGCTTTTGCGCCGGTTACTTTCGAGAAGAGCGGAGTTCTCCATCACCGGCATCACAGAACCGAGGCGGCCATAGGCCGTTCCCCGGTCTTCGGTCAGAACCTGCTTCTCGTCTATCTCCATCAACCGGGCATAGGCCCGAAGGTAACCACGAATGAACGCAGGCTCCGGGAGACCGGCGTAATCACCGGATTCGAGCGCATGAATCACATCGATACTGAGATTAAGATTGCCAGCCACATCCTCAATGGTCCAGCTGTAACCAATTCGGGCTTTTCGGAGTCGCTCGCCCGGACTGACAGACACATCAACGGAAGATTCAGTGGACATCGGCATCTTTCCTGTAAAAACAGCTATTAACGAGAATAACTGCAGCTTGATTATAGCCGATTTCGAACCATTTACGGTCCGCTCCTTCTCGACCTTACATACTATGGCCTTTGATGACTTCACGACACGNCCTCCCTCGAATATGCTTGTGCCAACGACGAAGAACCAACGAGTGAAGATGCTGCGTTGCATTCAGCCCAGCACCAGAAGCCGTCAATGCCCACAGGAGACAGCATGTGAAGGAACTCATTGAAAGCTGGATCGAGTCCGGTGAGATACAGATTGTCGAGCGCGAAGTTGATCCGCGCTTTGAATGCGCCGCCGTGATTGCCCGTTCGCAGCACGAAAGTGACCGACCGATCCTCTTCCGTAATATCAAAGGGAGCACTCTGCCGGTTGCCAGCAATCTCTTCGGCAGCCGCCAGCGNCTCAGCCACTACCTTGGTGCCGAAGAGGGGAATTTCTGCCAGCGCTGGGCGACTTTGATGAAGAACCCGGTGCAGCCCGTTGCTATCCTNCCCGAGGCCGAAGCCGAATTCCGGGCCGCCCGGCTNGACGAATTACCCCAGCTGNCTTACCACGGGAAAGACGCAGCTCCCTACATTACCTCTGGGATATTTCTTGCCAACGATCCGGAAACAGGAGTACCCAATCTCTCATTTCACCGGGGCATGCATATCAGCAATGATGAGATTCGGGTACGACTCGGCACCAGCCACGATCTNACGCGCTACCAGGCCAAGGCTGAATCCTCCGGCAAGGCAATCGACGTCGCTATCCTCATCGGCCCACCACCGGAAGTCGCCATGGCCGCGGCCTCCCCTATTCCGCCAGATGAAAGCGAACTCGACCTGGTCTCAAAACTGACGGGCAGCGCCGTACAGATGCGACCCTGCCGACACATTGACCTCAACGTACCGTATCAGACCGAGATCGTCATCGAAGGCCGAATACTGCCGAACGTGCGGCGACCNGAAGCACCGTTNGGGGAGTTTCTGGGTTACTACGTCGAACANGGTGACAACCATGTGTTCGAGGTGCTTGGTGTCACGATCCGGAATTCTGCCTTCTATCATGCATTGGTGTGCGGATCGCCAGAGGATCAACGTCTACTTGAACTTGCGCTGTGCAACCGGGTTTATGCCCATCTGAACGGAACGCTTCGCGGAATCCAGGATGTCAGTTGCGTGCCCAACCTGCTNAATACGGTAGTCAAGATCGACAAGCAGTACGAGGGCCATGCTCGCCAAGTGATCCTTGGCGCCTTTGGTGTGCATCATGACTTCGTCAAAAGCGTGATGGTGGTGGATTCGGATGTCGATAACAATGATCTCGACGATGTCTATTGGGCGTTCCTGACGCGCGGGCGGGCCGATGACCGTGTGATCGTCGTACCCGATGTGCCAGGGTTTTATTACGGACAGCGACGCGAACACTGGGGGCGGGTCGGCTTTGACTGCACCATGGCGATGGACCGGCGAGGCGATTTTGAGCGCAAGCAGATACCGGGTGTCGCAGAGATCGATCTTCGCGACTACGTTGTCTGAACAGGTCGTCAGGAACCTGGTATACCCGTTTAATGTGGCACCAAACNCCTGACTGTCGCCTGTANTANGAGTCAACCGGGTCTGGGCGGCNGTCGATGGTCCTACTGCACGGGACGACCGGTCGTTCCGATTCATTTCGTTCAATCGTTCCGGCTCTTTCGATTGACTATCGATTGTTTATCCCGGATTTGCGTGGGCACGGCCGTTCCAGCCACGTTACCGGGAACTATCGTGTNGTCGATTTTGGCNGTGACATCTGCCACCTGTTGGAAACTCTCTGCCAGCTGCCGGTGATCCTGCTCGGGCACTCGCTTGGTGGCCTTGTGGCCATTGCCGTTGCCGCANANAGNCCAGAGTTAGTGAGTGCCCTCATTCTCGAAGANGCACCGCTCTGGCTTCGCAGATTCACGGTGAAAAATGGGAGCTCTAGTGCTTATGGCTTTTTCCGGAGCCTGCACAAACTGCTAATGNNTNCTCGAGAAGAATNACGACTGCGTGAGCGCCTGCCCCTGGTCGCACCTGACGCAGTTGCCCGGGAGGGTTCGAGCCTGGCGGCAAGGCTTTCCCAGATCGATCCCGATGTATTACGTATGTCTTACGACAGCAGCTTGATGGCACAGTTCGACATCGACAGGTCCCTGACAAGGGTGCAGTGCCCGACGCTCCTTCTGCAAGCCGATCAGCAACAACACAGTACATTGCAGGATGAAGATGTTCACGCNGCACTCAAAAACCTCACGCATGGTACACACCGTGTTGTCACGGGAGCCGGACACCACATCCATGCAGACAATCCTGAGCAAACCGTNGACCTTATCCAGGATTGGCTTAAGACCCGCGTATCACTCTAGACCGTCTTACTGGGATGTTCTATATTTTGGGTCCCAGCGTAGCAGCAATAACGCACCGTGGGGCGGTAGCTCAGATGGGAGAGCGTCGCGTTCGCAATGCGAAGGTCGGGAGTTCGATCCTCCTCCGCTCCACCAATACTTCCTTTCTACATCAGTGAGTTACAGAACGCACTGTACGTNTGGCGTTTGTATCACCGTATACAGTGTGACCAGAATGTGACGTGATTCGATCCAAGACAGCAACAACATCTTGGACTCTTTCGGGTGCTAGGTGTGCATANCGCTCAGTTACCGTGATAGAACTATGNCCTAATAANTCACGAATCGCCGCAAGTGGAACACCTTCCGAAATCGCAAGNGACGCACAAGTGTGGCGTAGATCGTGAATGCGAAAGTCTTTGATACCAGCCTTATCACAAACAGTACGGAATGAGCGTTTCACATCTTGGATGCGATCCCCGCACTCATGGGAAAAGACCCAACAGGATGTCGGACAGTATTGCTCACGAAATAAACGCCTTCGTTCGAGTGCCAATCTTGCCCTGTCATTGAGAGGAATAGAACGTCGTTTACCACTCTTCGTATGNTGGCCTTCAAGATAGAACCGATTGTTATCGAAATCGACCCGATCCCACTCGAGACCCAGCAACTCCTGTTTTCGACATCCTGTCTGGACTCCTAACTCAATGAAATCTGCTAAATGCGGAGTATGGGCTTGGGCCAACCGTATCAGCATAGCCANTTCNGAGAGAGAAAGATGTCGTACACGACCTTCAGGCTCTTGTAACANCCTGCCAACGACAGGGTTTGGAATATCCCAATCCCACTCTCGTCTCGCATAGTTAATCGCACTGGAAAGTAATGCTGTCTCCCGATTAACGGTGGCAGGTTGAATGGGGCCTTTCTTGGACACCTGTCCTAACCGATACTCTTGGTAGGCCCTNATNTTGGAACNCTTGAGTTTCTCCATAACTTGACCCCTGAAGAACGCTTTTAGGTGTCTAGCCGCATCGAGATCACGACGGTGACTTCGTTTCCTNTTNGTTGCTTTGAGGTAACNCANCATCAGTTCACTAAAACTTCTCTCGGGCTGTTCGTCCCACTGCTTTGTTCGATAGGCTTCTAGCTTCCACTTTGACTCTAGGGCGTTCGCTTCCTTGCGGTTGGTGGTTCCAAGAGAGCGTCTAACTCTCTTTCCGTTTGCATCTGTGANAGATGTCCACCAGAACGGACTTTTCTTGCGCTTA
>PBDS01000026.1 GCA_002718155.1 Pseudomonadota bacterium | reverse complement strand
TATCTACCCGATCAGCATGTCGACCTAACCGATGTACATGCCGAAGGCGACTTCTCTGATCCTGATTTCGATAGCATGCCAGTGCCAGAGCTGCATTTTATCGATGCTGATGTGTTGAGTCCTGGGATTATTCTGCTGCTCGATCGCTCCGGCAGTATGCAAGTCGAGACCAACGGGGTCAGCGCCGCCCAGTTTGTCCAGGAGGCCGGCTTATATCTTTACCACAGTACGCCAGCCGAATCGTTTGTTGGCGCCTACGTGTATAACGCCAATGTAAATCCCTTGTACCCGTATGCCGAGTATGATCCTACCTTTGTTTTGCCGAATGATCCTGGCCAACCCCCGCAACTCGACCCGGACGGCGCGACCAACATTGCGCTAGCTCTTGAGACTGCGATAGATGCTTTTGTCGCTGAACACGGCGAAGGTGGTGCCAACGGCGGGCAGATATACCTGATGTCCGATGGCAAACAAACTGTAGGCAACGACCTGTTTGACCAGGTTGAACGAGCCGAACAACTCGGCATCAAGATTCATACCTTCACCTACGGCAACGCTGATGCGGCGACGATGGCGCAGATCTCATCCAGCACCTCAGGGGATGACACCGCGATGTCCGAAAATGAGAACGGCTCGGAGCTGAAACTCGGTATGGCCAAGCAGTTCAGTCTGCTCCGCGGTAATACTCCGGTCTATTCTTTCAAGGGGAAACTGGCCAAAACTGGAGTCAGTGGTGGCCAGGAGTATTTTCAAACTACTTTCCAGATGCCACCAGCTGTCCAGAATCTGCGGTTTTACGCCTTTCAGGCAGATGGCAATGCCTCTGAGCTTGATATTCGCCTGAAAGACAACAATGGGCAGAGCCATCAGGTTGTAGCTTCCCAATTAACAAACAAAGGCCGCTTTGCCGGAACTCGTATTGGAGCTCCGCAGCCTGGCAAGTGGACTATCCGGGTTTCTGCCGATGAGAAGCGCGGGGGGCTACCAGAAGATGCCGTTGAGATCGTGGCCTATGCCGATGATCGCAGCCTCGATGGGCGTGCCTGGTTCAAGTCAGGCCAGAACTCAGTGGCCAGAAAGATGCAGCTTCGTGCTTTTCTCAACTATCAGTATCCACTGACTAACATGAAAGTGTTGGCCCACCTTTATCGCGATGGCAAACGGGTGGCGAAGGTACGGATGTACGACGATGGTGAGCGCGGTGGCGATCATGACCGGGCTGATGGTGTCTACTCGGCAGAACTCGATATGCGACGGTTGCAGCGCAAGCTGGGACTTAGGTGGCTGAAAAACCAGCACGGTGTCCAGAATCCCAAGGTACGTATTGATGTGCAGTATCTGGTCAGCAAAAAATCGGTTCCGGCGCCTAATCACCATTATGAGACCGGAACCCGCTACAAGGATCTGCTGGAAGATTANCGANCGGCNGAGTTTGAAGCCTGGACGACCCTNGTCCAGTCNTTTGCCAGGAAATCTCCCAANCCTGTGCTGCNACGCATNCGNCCAAGGACCGTGACAACTGGCGGCAAGTACCGCACCACGGTTGCCGTGCTTAATGCCCGNCCACCGGCTGACCAGATTCGCCTGTCTTTGGGACGGGGCATCCAAGCCCACGTAGACCGGGTGTACCCNCGCAGGGACCGGNTGGGAGTTACCTTACGGATATCTTATCGAGTGGCGCGTGACGCCTTACCCGGCCGGCGGGATCTCAAAATTCAGTTCGGTGATAGCCTGCTGGTAGGTAAGGGNGCGGTGAACGTTCGCGCACGCAGAACACGNGGAAAGAGCAGTGCTACTCTGAAACCACGGGTCACTCCCAGCATCCGAACGCCGACAGTAGACGGTACGGTACCCACACCCAGCGTCACGACGCCGACAGTAGGCGGTAGCACACTGCGGAGTGACTGACACGAGTCAGGGTGAANGNNTTTTGNTNNAGGGCTGAGAAACCTTANNCCCNNTTANTCAAGCCGGGNGAGAAATCTCCCGNCTTACTGGCCCGGCAAGGTGGATAATGAATCTCTCGTTACGTGCTTATTGGTTCGGTATTGTATTAATCAGTATTTTTCTTGTCGGCGTCTCTTATGCAGATAAATCAACAGGTAAGAAAAGCTTTCTATCAACGGCCAAGGAGGCACGCGAAAGCTGTACACCATTTGATTTGAAATCTCTGCATGTAGCCAAAGTCAAAGGACGCTGGAAACTGATGGATGGCAAGGGCGTCGTCCATGACTTCGGTTATAAAGCAAAACGCGCCAGGGCGACTCTTTCAACTATTCGCCAGAAGCAGTTTTCCTTGATTTGTGTGATCCATGACCTATTTCCCCCGTTTATCTATTTTGTTCCTGAGAGTCAGATTACCAAGGTAATCGTGGTGCGTCATGCCGAAAAAGCCNCTGNTAGTAACGCTCCGGGAGTTGAACTCTCGGGCGATGGCGAAAAACGGGCGACCACACTATCAAACATTCTCAATGTGTCCGGGGTTAGCGCGGTATTTGCAACAAAAACCTCTGGTGGTCAATCTTATAAACGGACATTCGAGACCGTTAATAATTATGCCCAGTCAAAAGGGTTTGCTGTGCAGTATTACAAGACTGTAGCAGAGATCGTTGAATTAATTAAAGAGCAGTACAGTGGACAAAGCGTACTAGTAGCGGGCCATAGCAGTTCAGTTCCAGGTATTCTGGAGGGCCTGGGCATTGATGATCCTCCAGGCATAAATGGACAGTTCAACAACCTGTTTGTCGTTTTTCTGATGAGTGATGATACGGCATCCATGATGCATCTCAAATACGAAATACATAGTAATCTAGATTGAGTTTATGGCCTAAAACAATTCTTTCTTCCCAGCCTTGAGGCAGTAGTACTCGGCCAGGGGACTGCTCTGTCGGCCCTAGCCTTATCCACCATCTTCCCGCTGATTGTCGGGATGTAGCCATAGCGCTTGTTTCAGAGCAAGGCAGGGCAGCTTCTTGGAGGTCATCGGTCGTCCTAGACACAGCTAGACGTTGTGGAAAACCCCATCACTAGTTAACTATTTTGAATAAGCTACGCACAGACTTCAGAATACTTTGTATTCTTCGAAGAGCTCTCTGATATTGCCGCCTTCCTGCAGGCTGGCGCGGACGACGTCTTCCTTACCCACCACAGCCACAGTCTGCTCAACAACTTCTTTGATGATCGCCTGTGGAATGATCAGCACACCGTCAATGTCACCAAGCACATAGTCACCCGGCTCAATGGTGACATTACCGACCTTGATCGGTATGTTAAAACTATCAATATTCCAACGGTAGGCCGCAGTTAGTGGCGAGTGATACTTGCGGAAAGCCGGAAACCCGACGTCCAGAATCTGCAGGCTGTCGCGAAGTCCACCGTTGATCACGATTCCCTTTGCACCGCGCTGCAGGGCTGTATTAGTCATCAGTTCGCCCCAGTGGGCCGCAGAAGACTCGTTGCCGGGTTCGACAACAATCACGCTGTTACTGGGTATGGCATCCAGCATGTCCATCTGCCGGTATCTCGGATCGACTCCATCATCGTAGTGTCGCGGCTTACCCAAAACAGTGTAGACAGGCCCTGCTACTTTCATCGTATCCGCAAGCGGTCGAATGTCCGACGGCAGACACTGCTCGTGATAACCGAGTTCATCGAGGGTGTCTGCGACGGCACCGGTATACAAGTTGCCCAACTGACCGATCATCTCGTTCAATTTTTTGTCCTCAGTACGGTTTAAGGAATCTCAAGTCACTCAGTATAACCATCACCGACCTGATGGATCGTGTTTAACAGCGGTCCGTGTACGCGGTCTCGAGACACGGACAACGGACTGTACTGGAACCTGGAATTTTCCTACAAACCAAACCGCTCGCGGTTAACATGACACAGGCCTTCACAGGCATTACCCGCGGCGGCCACCGGCAAGGCTACCGAAATCTCTAACGTGGGTACTGGCCTTCGTTCGCCGCCTGGAATACTCGGCAAAGATGTTCCGAATACCCTCTGGTTCCCAGTCAACAAGTCCGCTCTGGAAGCTGAGCCTTGATTTCACCTGTTCAAACCAGGACAAGATATGGGCATAACGTTCCAATGGCCAGCCCATCAGGTCCATGCGGTGCACATTGGGCATCCAGGCAATGTCCGCCAGTGTCAAAGACCTGCCCAGAAGCCATGCCTGACCCGCAAGACCGGCGTTCAGTTTGTAGAATCCTTCGTCGGTCCGGGTAACAGCACCATCGAGTGTTTCCCGGCCAAACCCTTCGGTCGACTGGTATACCCGCTTAAACGCGACCAGGTCCGGGTTCTGATGATCGCGACTGAAGCGCTCCAGTTCCTGTGCTGTCATGGTCCCCTTGTACCTGAAGAGAAACTCGTGTGACAGAATCTTGAGATCTGCCTGGGCGGCAGCAGCGCTATCCAGCCACCTCTTCATTTCCGCCTGTGTAGCGGCGTTGTCTGGCTGTAAGGCAGGCTCTGCGTAGGTCTGATCCAGATATTCAATGATGTCACACGATTCAATCAGGAGAACCCCGTTGTCAACCAAAGCCGGCACCAAACCTTTGGGATTGATCGCCTGATATTGTGGGGTCGCGTGCTCCATACGTGACAGGTCAACGGGATGGCTCTGCCAATCCAGACCCTTTTCTGCCAGCGTAATCCGAACCCGCTGGGAACAACTGGACAAACCGGAATGCCACAGGTGCAAACCTTTAAGGCGCTTGAGCGTGGTATCACGCGGCTCGATGATCGGCATCCTGCCCTCTTTCCCTATGCTCTATAGAACACAATAACGTTAGCTATCGTAGCCGGTGGCACGCTGATTAAGGTCGGGCCTGGCCCAGAAACGCGTCAAAGCACAGTCTCGACAATCGTGCCGTCAGATCATAAGCCACCGTGTGGCCCGGCTCTCCACCGGGAAGCTCGGCTTCGACGGCATCAGTATAGGAACTGATGATAAAAAGCGGCGTATCTTCAAAGTAGACAATTCCGGCATCGTTGTAGTTCTTGGCAGTAGTCCCGGTTTTGTGCGCGACCCGGGTGCCGAGCGGCAAGCGGGCGGGTATCCTGTTACGCAGCCTCTGCCAGCTCAGGATATCAATCGCCAGCTGGCACGATTCGGGTCTACAGCCAAGCTGCGCTGCGGCGTGCGGATCGTCACTGCCACGCAGAATCAGATCGAGCAGATGGGCAACATCAGCCGGGGTGGTGGCATTGGTCTGGGCGGCAGGCAGGTAGCCTGCCATGCCAGCCGGCGGAATACCGTAGCGGTGGACGGTGCCGGTCATCCCGATTGACTGACACANTGAGTTGATCGATTCCAGGCCGACGAGGTCGGCGACCACACCAGTGCAGGTGTTATCGCTAACGATGATCATCATCACCAGTGCATCGCGCAACTGAATGGTGAATCCCGGTTGCAGATGCTGAAAGCACCCGGAATCGTTGTCCTGGTATCCCGCAGACATGGTCACGGGTTGATCCAAGGCCAAGCCGCCTTCACTCACTGCCTTGAGCGCTGCCATCATGANCGCGATCTTGCGCGTACTGGCAGAGGGAACGACCACATNGCCGTGGCGCTGCAAGTTGTCGCCCGTGTAAAGATTTCTGACATACCAGCCTGTATGAAACGGCTGCTCGTCGCACAGTTGATTCAAATCGTTCTCAAGTATGCTGAGCATCAGGCTGATCCTCTTAAGTTCATCACAGTGGGCTCCGCACGACGACCTTCTGGCCGGGGTCACAGTTTCGGTGCTGCCCGCGGCCAAGCCAGCTCAGTTCTTGAGTCTGTGACTCCATTTCCAAACCCGGTTCAGTCGTCTGATATGATCAGGATTTCTACACAACAGTGTATTGATTCTCGATCCGACGAGAAAGCCCGGTTTTCTTCCGTATAGAAATGACTTCTTCCAGAGGCCTGTTACCTGCGAATGAACACCACTGAACGCCATCGAAATCCCCACTATCGCCACCTGACGCTGAATCAGGTCGACCACTACCACAGCCATGGCTATGTCAAGAACGTTCCCGTTTTCGATGCCTCGCAGACCATGACCATACAAAGCAAGTTCCGGGAACTTGCTAACCGTCTGCCGAGAGGTGTCGATATCAATCAGGTCAACATGTGGCATAAATGCAGCCGGTGGTTCTATGAGCTTTGTCGCGAACCGGTAATACTTGACTGTGTCGAAGACCTGATTGGCCCCGATTTCTACCAATGGGCTGGGCAGTTTTTCGTCAAATACCCCGGTGACGGATCAGAGGTGCCCTGGCATCAGGATGCCCAGTACTGGCCGCTGTCGCCGCAGAAAACCGTCACGGTCTGGCTGGCCGTTTACGACACTGACGACGCCAATGCCGCCATGCAGGTCTACTCTGGAAGTCATCTCAACGGTGAATACGCCCACCACGTCAATGACAATCCTCACTACGTTCTGGAACAAGAGGCTGATATTTCGGATTGCCGGCCGGAAGACATCGTCACCATCGATCTCAAGGCAGGTGAGATATCACTCCACGATTCCGGGCTCCTGCATGGCTCCGGTCCGAACCGTTCCCAGCGTGACCGCTGCGGGATCACCATGCGATTTTGCCCCACCGAGGTCCAGTGCGATCTTTCAGTATGGCCCACCTTCGAGGTGTACATGGCGCGCGGAGTGGATCAGCATCAATTGAATCCCCATGGGGCCCTGCCCCGGGCGGAGGGACACCCGGTCCGAAAGTTTCAGCACTCATCGGAGTTCTGCTGAGCGCCAGCACTTCCCGCTGTCAACGTGGGCTGTCAAAAAGACCGTTCCGGAAGGATCACCCAACCGCNCTGATGCCTGTCCCATGAGAGGTCATGGAACCTGCGACCCACCAGCCTGGGGCGTCAATCGGTATCGATATCGTAATAGCGGAGATTGCCTTTTTCTGTGTGGCTGAAATGCAGGCGATTAAGTGCGTCCACGCGCTGGCGCAGTTCCGGTGGCCCGAGGTTGCTCTTGGCCTGGTCTCGCACCCCGTGCAGGTAGTCTTTTGGCTCGATGTGGTCGACAAAACCCAGACTGCTTGAGCCCAGCGCATAGCCCATCAGCTCCTGAACCTGATCGGGCAATTGCCGTGCGATTTCCTGGGGCACGGCAAGATACTGGTTCTCTTCCTGCCGCAGCCAGCCAAGGTTGTAGTGCAACGCGACACCGGTACGCGGCTGATCCGCATGGTTGGCGCCGCCGCCATGAATCACATTGCCCGTATAAATCAAGACCGAGCCCGGGGTCATCTCCGTTGCCACAACCTCCGCCGGCTCCGGGACTCGCTCATTACTCCACAGATGGCTGCCAGGCACCAGCCGGGTGCCCCCGTTCTGCCGCGTAAAGTCGCTGACCGCCCACATCGTCGCCACGGTCATCGGTGGGCATGGATTTGCGATGGGGTAGATGCTGGTATCCCGGTGCAGGACCTGCCTGGTCTCACCCGGTTCCAGGTGCATCACGCCGGTGTAGTGAAGATGATAACGAACACAGTGCGGCAGCAGTGCGTGATCCGCCACGGCGAGGACCGTAGGATGCACCAGCAACGACTGAACGGCAGTCGATTTAACCAGCAGCGCACCGAAACGCTTGGTAAGTTTGCCGAAGAATTCCTCATGGCCCTTATGGGCATCTTCGAGAAATGGTGCGAGGTCTGTGCTGACCGCAGCAACGGTTTCCGGATCTACAGCATCCCGCACAACTGCGTAGCCATCGCGGGCAACCGCACCGACCACCGCCTCAGGAGATGTGTCGCCTGCAAAGCTGTTGTTCATGAGAAATTCCTGGGCCTGAAATCAGTTGGCCTGCTACGCGGGATACTAACCGCGTTTGACCGTCCGCGGGAGCTTTCGCCCTGTCGCCATGATATCGAGAATCCAACGCGTCGCGGGGGAGTAAACATCAATAAACACGACAGTCTCGTCACCAATGATCTCACCACCGTGCGGCACGTCGGCGCCCGCGTACCAACCATCGCCCGGGCCGATCTCCCGCGTGTCGTCACCNACTGTCACCCGCATCCGGCCTGAAAGCATCAGGCTGAACTGCTCGTGCGGGTGCGAGTGCATGGGATAAGTGGCACCGGGCTCGTAAACCGCCCGAATCAGGTGCATGTGTTNTCCGGTGATCAACTGTGCCTCCGCGTGATCTTCATCAAAACGGATCCGGTCGAAGTCGTCCCAGCTGAAGATCCGGCCTGCAAATACTTCAGCACCATATTCATTCGTTCGAGGCTTACCGCTGCTCATCATGCACCTGTACCTGTTCGCCAGCGCACCCAGACCACTGCTGAACCCTTCAGCCGGTTCCCGCCGAGAAACCAGCGGCGGTAATCCCGGCCACCGCCGCGGCCTCGTCATTATCCGANNTNTCACCGGAGATACCGACTGCCCCCAGCAANGCACCGTCGGCATCCAGGATTAGCACACCNCCGGGGACNGGCACGAAGTCGCCCCCAGACAGCCCGTTGATCGCCTGGATAAAGTAACCCTGCTGCTCGGCGCGGTCCTTGAGTGCCCGNGTCCCCATACCCATTGATATGGCCGCGTTGGCCTTGCCCTGGGCGATGCTGGGGCGTAATCGACTGACACCGTCTTCGGAGAGTGCCCCAACCAACACTGCTCTGGCATCGAGAAGGACCACGCTGACGGGCTTGAGTTCAAGTTCCCTGGCTTTCTCCAGGCANCCGTNTACGATAGCCCGGGTCTGTTTCAACGACAGAACCATCGNCGATCTCCCCTGGTGTGACTCGGNACCATCATACCTGATNGGTTNATCCGCCAGNNCAGTACAGTCATCCGTACCTCTCGAACATCATCAATGCAGTACATGGNCATGCCAGGNAAAAGGCAGCATGAATCTTCGATTTGCCGCATCTCAGCGTNCGAGAAAGTNGAGGAGGCGGGTCTCGCCGTGCTGCATNACGAAAAACCTGTCGCGCGGAACATCGGCTCTTTCCAGAACCCGCTTCAATCTAACAGGCGGCTCATCCATGGGCTCATCGGTGAGCTGGAAGGTGCCCCAGTGGATCCCCACGGAATAACGCGCCCGTATGTCCTTATGTATCTTGAGCGCTTCTTCGGGATTGACGTGGGATGAACTCATGAACCAGCGGGGCTCGTAGGCCCCGATGGGGATAGCCGCCAGATCAATAGGCCCGAATCGTGTTCCGATATCAGCAAAATCCGGTGAGTACCCGGTATCCCCAGCAAACAGAAACCGGAACGACGGGTGCTCCAGAACCCAACCGGCCCACAACACCTGGTTCCGATCCCACAGGCTGCGCCCCGACCAGTGCTGAGTCGGTACGGCGTGGACCCCCCAACCCTTGTAGTTCGCGCTCTGTCCCCAATCCAGCTCTACCACGTTTGGAACACCAAGATCGTCAAACCACTGTTTCTGCCCCAGCGGGACAAAAAACCGTGGAGGCCGATCGACCTGGCGAGCATATAACCGCTCGACAGTGCCCCTATCGAGGTGATCATAGTGATTGTGGGAGATCACCACCAGATCGATCGTTGGAAGATCGTCCAGCGCAAGCCCTGGCGGTGTGTGGCGACGTGGTCCCAGAAATCCCACCGGTGACGCTCGCAGTGTGAAATGAGGATCGGTCAGAATGTTCATCCCGTCATACTGAATCAGGAGCGTTGCATGCCCAATCCAGGTGAGGGTCGGCTCAGTGTGATTCTCCCGGAGAAAACGTGGGTCTTGTTCCGCCAGAGGAAAGCTGACCGGTTCCGGTCTCTGACGATGCCACCACCATTTGAGCAACTCTGAACGGGACTTGTCGATGGCCGGATAGTGGTTGTTGCGAAAGGTCCCGTCTGGCAGGTGATGCTTGGGTAACAGAGACTGCGCGTCGCTTCGCACCAATGGGGTCAGAACACCAGCCGCACTCACACAGGTCAGCACGACGACGACCCATTGGCTAGCCGTACCCCACCAAAGCCTCACGATTGATTGCAGCGGCCTGGCTGTCATTTGATCAGAGTTTCGATGTGTTCCGATTGCTGTACCTCTGGGTGTTGCAGCTAGGTTTGCCTGGATCGCAGAGCGTTACCCCATGCTGTTTTGATTTTGGCAAAAACTCATCGTGTTCCGAGAAACTGAGATCCTTTGTACTCGCCATCGTTTCTGGTTGTGATGCTCATCACATTCCCCAGCCCGTTTCCGGGCCCGAGGTGATGAGGGTCACAGATGTTCGTCCCCCTGCTGTCCAAAATGGTATCACTGGGACAGATCAGATGATCTTTAAACACCTCGGAGCAGGAGAAGAACTGATGGAACTAATTCTCAACATCGTATTTTTTTACCGACTCTTTGAATTCATGCTGCGCACAACGATTCCGGGGCACCTGCGAAATCTGGCCAAACCGCCAATTTATCGATACTTTACCCAGATCCCATTGGGCTAGTGCCAGCGTACCGCTTCGACAAGCGGCAACCGATCTTTTACCAGCGGTACCCCAGTCGAATCTTATAGGTCTGATCCAGTTCTTCGAATCCCTCAGGGGCGCCGGAATCGAACTCAAGCTTGATCTCAGCCGCGACCTCGACTTTACGCAACAATGGTACTGAAAGACCAACCCGGGTATTGAGCACCAGATCCTCGGTCGCCTCCAGATTCCAGACACCCACCTGATTGAGGTAAAGACGAGTTTTCTTCCCCAGCATGTTGCTGGAAGCGTCGATGTTCCAGGTGCTACTGATGTATTTCTTTTCCACCGACGCGACAATGAAATCTTCAGTGACATAAGCAAGACCCGGTTCGGTCATCAATGTGAACCGCGGCTTTCCAAACCACTGCCAACCATAATAGCCACCGACAAAGGTCCGCCGATCAAGATCGGCAAACTGATCCGATTCAAGGTACAGGGCTGCACCCCAGTACCTGGTGTCGGTCAGGAAATGATCCGATTTCGCCATCAGAGTCCAGTTATCTGCATTCTTTTCGTTACTGACCTTGTCCAGTTCTCCCTCCCCTTTCAATATCCAGCGGGCTGAGCCTTTGCGCCACTTGGTATCCAGCAGGTAGTCGAGTTCGTTCTTATCGGTATTACCGCTTTCAATGTCCCAGGAAAAACTGACAAATCCCGACCATTTGAAACCCTGCCCAAGCATCCAGGGCTCGGGATTGATGGACTTGATATCGCTGACACTGTAGGTGGTGTGATCACCGCCCGCGGTGGTGACGACGAACTTTCTGTGCGCTATCGAGATCGGCTGCGCCTTGAGGAGCCGGCCGTCCTTGAGCTGCAGGACAAGTGGCTGACCGCTGTACAGGGACTCGATTTGATCTGCGCTGATCATCAGGGTACCGGAGAACTCGGTCCTGATCTCGACCTGCCCTTTGCTTGCCCCGAGTACCGTGCCGAAGATCTGTGACCCGTCCGTCAGAAGAATTCTGTCCAGGGTAGTGTCATCACCCTCGACGACAGATACCGACAACATGAAGAGCAGCCCCAGGATCAACCGAGATAATCTTTTTGTTCGGGAATAGTGACTTGGCATCAGTTTCTCCACTATAGATCGCCTGAAAGTCAGGCTGAGGGGTCTTCACACGCGCCTGATTATAGGCAAAACCGTTGCAAGGCAGATCATCCACGCAGGCTCAGCCAATGAGCCTCGGGGCGATTAGAATCGAAGAATGTTATCTGGCATTTTTCACCCCGCGGTCGAGCGCTGGTTCACCGATCAGTTCGATCGACCCACCCCTGTCCAGATACAGGCCTGGCCAGCCATCCATGACGGTGCACATACTCTGCTGGCCGCACCCACCGGCTCTGGCAAGACACTCGCTGCATTTCTTGCGGTGATCGACAACCTGGTCTGCGAGGGAGAAGTCTTCGGCCTGCCAGACGAGACCCGAGTGCTCTATATCTCACCGTTGAAAGCGCTGTCAAACGATATCAATCGAAATCTGGAAGCACCGCTTGCCGGGATCACCCGCGAGCTTGGCGCACTCACACCACTGTCGATCCGCTCGGCGGTCCGCACCGGGGATACGCCGCAAGCCGAGCGGGCCAAGATGCGCCGCCAGCCACCGCAGATACTGGTCACAACACCCGAGACACTGTTCATTTTTCTCACCTCGGTGTCCGGCCGCCGTATGCTGGGATCGGTTCGCACGGTCATTGTCGATGAACTACATGCCGTGGCAGACAACAAGCGCGGCGCCCATCTGTCGCTGTCCCTTGAGCGTCTCGAGGCACTCTGCGCATCACCGCTACAGCGGATCGGTATTTCAGCCACCCAGAAACCCATCGACAGCATGGCGGCGTTCCTGCTCGGTGACCGCGACAGTTCTGCCAACTGCAGGATCATCGACACCGGTTTTGTACGGGAGCGGGACCTGGCCATCGAACTGCCACGCTCGCCGCTGCAACCGGTCATGGCGACGCAAGTCTGGGGCGAGGTGTATGACCGCCTGGCAGACCTGGTCGCCGAACACCGCTCCACGCTGATCTTTGTCAATACCCGTCGCATGGCCGAGCGTGTTGCCAAGCACCTTGCCGAGCGGATGGAGGACAGAGGACTCCCCGAGTCCGAAGTCACCGCACACCACGGCAGCCTTGCCCGCGAACACCGGCTGGACGCCGAACAGCGGCTCGAGAACGGACAGCTCAAGGCACTGGTAGCAACGGCATCACTGGAGCTCGGCATCGATATCGGTGATGTCGATCTCACCTGTCAGCTGGGCTCACCGCGTGGAATCGCTACCTTTCTGCAGCGGGTCGGGCGTTCCGGCCACGGTGTCGATGCGCTGCCCAAAGGCCGGCTCTTCCCGCTGTCTCGAGACGAATTGATGGAGTGCACTGCGCTGCTCGATGCCGTACAGCGACAGGAACTCGACGCCATCCAACTGGTACGACCGGCCTGGGACGTGCTGGCCCAGCAGGTCGTCGCTGAGATCTCCGCAGCTGAATGGGACACTGACGCGCTATTCGAGGTGCTCCGCCGTGCCTGGCCCTACCGTGAGATGCCCCGGCAGCGGTTTGACCAGGTCATTCGGATGCTGGCTGACGGCTATACGACCCGCCGTGGCCGGCGAAGTGCCTATCTGCATCTGGATGCCGTCAACGGCCGACTGCGCGGCCGGCGGGGCGCGGGCCTGGTCGCGATGACCAACGGCGGTGCGATCCCTGACCAGTTCGACTATGACGTCGTTCTGATGCCGGAGGAATGCCCGATCGGCAGCCTCAACGAGGATTTTGCCTTCGAGAGCCTGCCGGGAGATATATTCCAGCTGGGCAATACCTCATACCGAATCGCCCGGGTCGAGACCGGCAAGGTCTACGTCGAGGATGCCAAAGGTCAGCCGCCCAGCATCCCATTCTGGGTCGGTGAAGCGCCCGGGCGCAGCGACGAGCTTTCGTCTGCCGTCTCCCGGCTGCGAGAGCAGTTAAACCTGCACCTTGGGATCGACGGCACTGGCATTCAAGCAGCCAGTACCTGGCTGCAGGCTGACATTGGCCTGTCGCCGCCAGCGGCTGAACAGCTTGCCGAATATGCCGGCCTGTCAAAAGCCGCCCTTGGCAACCTGCCCACCCAGTCAAACATCATCCTTGAGCGGTTCTTTGACGAGGTCGGCGACACCCACCTGGTCATCCATTCTCCGTTCGGCTCGCGAGTGAACCGCGCCTGGGGACTCGCGATCAGAAAGAAGTTCTGCCGAAAATTCAATTTTGAACTTCAGGCAGCTGCCCTGGAGGACAGTGTCATCTTATCCCTGGGTCCCACCCACAGCTTCCCGCTGGCTGAGGTCGTAGGCTACCTGCGTCCCAAGAGTGTCAGGGATGTGCTGATCCAGGCTCTACTTGCCGCACCGATGTTTCCGGCCCGCTTTCGATGGGTTGCCACGACCGCACTCGCTGTGAGGCGTAATCGAAACGGCAAGAAAACACCACCCCAGTTCCAGCGCAGCGATGCCGAGGATCTGCTGGCCGTGGTATTTCCCGATCAACTGGCCTGCGCTGAGAACATCGAGGGTAACCGCGAGATTCCGGATCACCCGCTGGTCGATCAGGTCCTCGCCGACTGCCTCCACGAAGTGATGGATGTGGACGGCCTTGAATCGATCATCGGCAAGCTGTGCAACACGACAACCGGCCCGGGCAGCATACAGGTTACGACCTGTGAACTTACCTCTCCCTCACCCCTGGCCCAGGAGATCATCACGGCGAGACCTTATGCGTTTTTGGACGATGCCCCGGCAGAGGAGCGTCGCACGCAGGCGATACGCAGCCGCCATCTGTTCGACATAGAGGAAGCTGCAAAACTGGCCACCCTCGATCCCTTGGCGATCGAGACCGTGTGTAGCGAGGCATGGCCCGATGCACGCACTGCTGATGAGCTTCACGACGCCCTGGTTCTGGCCGGTTTCGTCAACCCCGACGAGACGGGGTCAGACCTGAGGCAATGGTCGTCGTTCTTTCTGGCACTCACAGCAGACCGGAGAGCCACCCAGCTGTCGCCCCCGGGAGGCGGGGTGCTGTGGGTCAGTGCCGAGCGGCTTGGGCAAGTGCTGCAGGTGCTCGGTGATGGCGTACCAATGCAGCCGGAGATCGAACCGGTGCGGCTCGGTGACGATTCCAGCGGTGCCCAGACAACCACTCTAGGGGCACTGGTCGAGATCGTACGCAGCCGGCTGGAGGCGCTGGGGCCGGTGACCGCACCAGCTCTGGCGGCACCACTGGGCCTCGCCCGTGAGGCCATCGATCAGGCGCTGCTCGCGCTGGAGACCGAGGGCTTCGCGATACGTGGATTGTTCCGGACAGACTCGGCAGACAGTTGCGAAAAACGCTTTGGTACAAGAGAAGAATGGTGCGATCGTCGGCTGCTGGCTCGAATCGGCCGATACACGATAAAGACCCTTCGCAAACAGATTCAACCGGTTACCGGCACAGCTTTCGTGCGTTTTCTCATTCACTGGCAAGGCCTCGCAGGCGAGCGGCCAGAAGGCCCCGAGGCAGTCCGCCAGGCGCTGCTGCGGCTGCAGGGCTTTGCTGCACCGGCTCTGGCCTGGGAATCGTCACTACTTCCTCACCGGATTCCTGACTACAACCCAGATCACCTGGATCAGCTGCTACTGGCCGGGGAGTTCCTCTGGCTGCGACCTCTGACCCCGGTTAAGAACGTCCGCCGCAACGGTCCGGTGAGAAACACACCCATCATGTTCATCGAACGCAGTCAGATCAGTCACTGGCTGACTCGGTTCGCCCATACCGGCCAGCAGGCGGGTACGTTTTCAGACTGGACTTCGCTGTCTGCCCCAGCAACCCGGGTCAGGGATGCTCTGCTTTCCGGCGGTGCGTCGTTCTTCAGCGACCTCGTGGCCAGGACCGGCCTGCTACGCACCCAGGTCGAGAATGCCTTATCCGAGTTGGTGGCCTGGGGGATCGTTACCTCTGACAGTTTTTCCGGATTGCGGACTCTGACAACACCGTCGGCTAGAAGACCAAAGTTTTCACGGGCAGGTCGCAGGAGATCTGTCGCTATAGAAAGCACCGGCCGCTGGTCCCTAGTTGAGCAGGTGTTGTCTCCCCGGGCCGCGGAGACAGCACCGAACAGCCCCAACGGGACCCGACTTCCCGATTCGGTGACAGGAATCGAACAGGCCGCGGTCGCACTGCTGGATCGTTACGGCATTGTTTTCCGCAGCCTGCTCGCGCGCGAGCACCGATCGCTACCACAGTGGCGCGAACTGGTACGCTGGTACAGGCGTATGGAAGCCCGAGGTGAGATTCGCGGCGGGCGCTTCGTCAGTGGTTTCAGTGGTGAGCAGTTCGCCTGGCCCGAAACCGTCGAACAACTCCGATACTACCGCGATTCAGCGCTCCACCCGGGGCAGAACAAGCCGGTGATTGTGTCTGCTGCCGACCCACTCAACATTCAAGGCATCATCACGCCTGGTGAGAAAGTCCCGCTGGCAGAGGGCAACCGGCTGCTCTACCGGAACGGAGTCAGTGTGGCCAATCTTATCGGTGGCGATTTTCAGTGGCTGGCGGAACCCGACGCTGGAACGGAATGGTCGGCTCGGAACCTGCTGATTCGCAATGACCCACAAGCTGTTCCACTGCCTGACCTGTCCTGCACTGGGTCGTGATCTTAAAGCCCGACACCAGCCGAATCTCGCCTAGGCCCCGAACCGGTACTCTGAACCGACCCGCCAGCGACGACCGTCGTGACGCAAAAGCGCCATGCCTGTCACCTGGAACTGCTCAGCGAATGACTTATCGCGAACCTCGGCCCAGAGTTTCCGAAACTGGCTACGCTTGAGATCACGAAATGCGACGCTCACGTGGGGACGAAATGGGCGGTCTACCGGCAGATCACAACCGATCCCGAAAGTCACCTTCAGGTGTCTGGAAAGTGCCGACTGCACAGTCATCAGCTCCGGCGTCCGTACGACGTCGATATAGACCACCCGAGGGGGAAATGCGCCGAACCCGGAAAGCGTCACATCGATCGCCGGGGTTTGTCCAGCACACACGGTCAAGACCGATTTCAATACCTTGTTATCATCATCTCCCAGCTTGAAAGGCGATTGCAGCGTGACGTGCGGTGGTGATCGCAATGCCGCCTGGCTGTCGAAGGTGTCACGTGCCCACACCTGGTAGCGCTCGACCTGGCGCGCGGCACTCGGCGGCAGCAACAGTGCGATGAAGTAAAGATCAGCCGGCACGGAAGTCAAAGCAGATTTTTCATTGCTTTTGTATGTCTGGATCAAACGGAAGTCTCACCCTGATCTAAGCGTTACCCAATCTCAAGGTGAGTAACCGGTAACATTTAGCCATAGGGGATAGGTTCGGTCTAATATTACCCGTAGCCATCATGCCATCGGCTCAACCATTGGTAGCGGCACAGGTCAAAACTCGACATCTGGGCGATTCAAAGAACCACAATCACAATTTTCACGAGAGAAAAAATGACCACAGGGTTCTATCATTTCCAGGACGATGCCCGCAATGCAGGCATCCAGATCGATATCAATGGGCAGTTGTTCCACCGTGACCGGGCTATGGTCTCCGTATTTGACTCAGGCTTCGTCCTGGGTGATGGAATCTGGGAGGGACTGCGTGTGTTCAATGGACGAGTGGCCTTCTTCGATGAACACATGGACCGACTCTTTGAAGGCGCCAAGGCACTCGACTTCGAACTGGACCTGAGCCGCGCTCAGCTGTCCGAACGCATCGACCGGTTACTCGCCGCAAACGGGATGCACGACGGGGTCAGTATCCGTCTGATGGTCTCCCGCGGTGTCAAATCCACACCGAACCAGGATCCCAGAGTCACTATCGGCGGTCCCACCATCGTCATCATTGCAGAATTCAAAGAACCCGATCCGGAGTTGCTTGTCCGCGGGCTTCGGATCTTCACCGTTCACGTCCGGCGGGGCCATCCCGATGTACAGGATCCGAGACTGAACACCCATTCCAAACTGAACTGCATCACCGCCTGCATCCAGGCCACCAAAGCCGGGTTCGATGAGGCACTGATGCTGGACCCCCACGGCTTTGTCGCGACCTGCAACTCGACACACTTCTTTATTGTCCGCGGTAACGAAGTCTGGACGTCGACCGGAGACTATTGCCTGACAGGGATTACCCGCGCTAATGTCATCAACTTGTGCCGCAATAACGCTATCCCGGTGTTCGAGAAGAACTTCAGCCTGAGCCAGGTCTACGGTGCACAGGAAGCCTTCGTAACCGGCACCTTCGGCGGCCTGGTACCGGTCATTGAAGTCGACGGGCGGTCGATCGGTGAACGGCGACACGGGCCGATGGTCAAACACCTGCAGAGTCTCTACGGCGAACTCGTCGACAAAGTTACACGGGCCTGACTGCCAGCACCGCGAGTCACCGCAGAATCAATTGCGGCCAGCGGACGATCGCGCCAGTGACCTCACACCGTGCCGCCCTGCCAACGAAGCGAACAGCTGGTCAGATTTCAATCCCCAGTCGCCGAAGCACTTCGGGGTCAGCCGACGGACTCTCCTGCTGAGCGTGTGACCCACTTCTGGAAAACCGGGGTCTTGGGNGGCTGCAGCGTGGTGTCAGCCTGGCAGCGGGCTTTGAGTTCCTCGACCGTTCCGCCGAAATCAAACAGTTCGACGCTGCCCCGCTGGGCTGCCATCTTGCGTCTCAGATCCTTTGTGGCGGATTCATCGACTAAAAGCTCGGCTGTCAGGACCACACCGTATCGCCGGGCACCGTCCGTCGTCACCAGTCCCCGCTGTGTGTCGAGGGCAACCCTGGCAGACTCTCGCTCCAGCGGATCGCCCCAGCCGCCGCCTCCCCAGGTGTTGAAGTACAGGGTATCTCCAGCTGCGACCTTGACTCTGTCGCACTTGGAGTGCATCCACTCCGTCTTGCCGTCGGAGCGAACCATCAGCTTATTGCTGCGCTGGCCCGGCAGTCCGCCATTGACGCCCCAGGGATGTGTCAGCCAGCGGTCATCATGGATGGAGATCTCGCCAGGCTCAAGGAATTGATAGCCCATCGAGAGGCCGTTTCCGCCACGATGCAGGCCCGGCCCGCCGCTGTCAGCAATGGTCTCGTATTTGACGATCCGCAGCGGGAAATAGGCCTCGAGAAATTCGTTCGGTACATTAGTAAATGCCGGCCACAATGAGTGGCCATCTGGGCCGTCCCCGGCTGGCCGGCCGGGTATACCGCCGAACCCGATCTGATAAAGCTGATACCACTCGCCGTTTTGATCATAACCCGAGTACATGAAGTGCGGGCTGTCCGAGAAACCTGCAGCGCAAAGCACATCTGGAGATCCCTGCCCCAGCAGGCCGCTCATGATGTCAAAGATCCGCCCAAGCATATGGGTGCGTGAACTCAGCGCGGCCGGGCGTATGGGCTTGAGAATCGAGCCGCGCGGAATCCGCACTTCGACCAGATCATAGAACCCATCGTTGAAAAGGATCTGGGGATCAAACAGATTGATAAAGAACGCGCCCAGAAACATCTTGAACATCTCTTCGTTCAACAGGAAGTTGACCGAACTGATCGACTGAGGATCTGTCCCTTCAAAATCAAAGAACACCTTTTCACCCTCGCGCCACATCGCGCAGCTGACCTTGTAAGGGCCCATGCCCATCCCGTCATCATCGATGTAATCGACAAAGTGCTGCTTCGTCTCCGGTACAACCATATTCAGTATCGAGCCCATCGCCCGTTTGTTGCGATCCAGCATTTCCACCATAGCGGCCACGAACTCCTCGACACCAAACCGTTCGGCCATCTCCAGCACGCGCCGCTCAGCCAGTCTCAGAGCTGCGACAATGGCATTGAAATCGGAGCGGTTCCAATCCGGTAACCGGCAGTTCCGCAGGATCAATTCGAGGATCTCCTTATTGAGCTCGCCCTTGCGGATGATCTTGACCGGCGGAACCTGAATGCCTTCTTCAAACACCTGGGCAGCATCGGTCGGCAGACTCCCTGGAACCTTGCCGCCGATATCCGTCATGTGACCGAACATAGCGGCCCAGGAAACCAGCCGTCCATCGATATAGATCGGCATCATCATGAGCCAGTCATTCAAATGACTGATCGCACCATTGCAGGTATAGGGATCATTGGTGAGAAAAACGTCACCTTCTTCGATCGTCCCGTCGTAACCCTGCTGGAAGCCCCAGAAAAAAGAACCGAATTGCCCGACGACCATCTTGCCCTCGTGGTTAGCAATCATCGGGAACGCATCATGCTGTTCGCGGATCCCAGGCGACATGGCTGTCCTGAACAGAACCGCGTCCATTTCCGTCCTGGCATTGCGCAGGGCGTTCTCGATAATGTCGAGCGTGACCGGGTCGACCGTTACATCCTGGAATGGTGTGGTGTTGCTCTGAATGACTTGTGCAGGCATCGGGTTGCTCTCGAGATTGCGGCCTTCAGGCTGGCCTGATCAGCAGGTTTCCAACGGAATCCACTTCTCCAGCGTGGCCGGGTAAGACCAGGGTCGTGGAGTCCATTTCGGTTACGATCGCGGGACCCGCAATCCTGTCTCCGGCCCTCAGCACAGCCCGGTCAAGAATGTCGGCGTCGTGGTCGCGACCTTCAAAGTAGATCTTGGAACGGGCATAGACCGCCCCGGAGGCATCGCCGTTTCCGCTGGCCAGCGCTTCGGCCTCTGCTGCGCTTTCCCTGCCCTGAACCAGTGCCCGAAGCGTGTAGAGTTCCCGCTCGGTCTCCAGAGCAAAGGTGAACAGTTGCTCGTGCATCGCATCAAAACGTTTTCCGAGCTCTGCAAGGCCACCGGATTCAAAATCGGCCGGTGTCATCTCGATAGTCAAACGCATACCCTGCCCGGCATAACGAAGATCGACCTGGTAGGCTGTCGACTGATCGCTCCGCGGAACGCCTTCAGCATCCAGAGTTGCCGCAGCCGAACCCGCCAGTTCAGTCAGGATTCCCAGTACCTGCGTGTCATCAGTTTCGGAGAATCGTCGGACGAAGGTCCGAGATGCCTCGTCACGGACCCGGGTCGTGGCGTCACCGTAAGCGCACAACACCCCGGGTCCTGGCGGGATAATCACCGGCCAGGAATTCATCAGACTGCCCAGCGCATTCGCATGCAGCGGGCCGGCCCCACCAAAGGCGACCAGCGCAAAATCCCTGGGATCAAAGCCCTGTTCCACCGACACCAGCCGCAGTGCGCCAAACATGTTCTCGTTGACGATGTTGACGATTCCCTCCGCAGCGTCCTGGACCGACAAACCCATGGCCTTGCCGACAGCAGCGACTGCCTGTTCCGCCTGATCGCGACCGAGCTCCATGTCACCGCCGAGCTTGGCACTTGACGGCAGGTAGCCCAGGGTCACGTTGGCATCGGTCACGGTGGGCTCGGTTCCACCCATGGCATAGGCAGCCGGCCCCGGCTCAGCACCGGCACTCTGTGGTCCGACACGCAGGGCCTTGGTCAATTCCGGAACGTAGGCAATCGATCCTCCCCCCGCACCCACAGTCCGCACATCAATGGAAGACGAGCGCACGGTCACGTCCGCAACCCGGGTCTCGCGTCTTGTCTGAGCTACACCGTTTTGAATCAGGGCAACGTCGGTCGACGTGCCACCCATATCGAAGGTTAGAAGATCGCTGTAACCGGCCTGCCTGGCCATCCACACTGCACCCGACACGCCACCGGCCGGCCCGCTCATCAGCAGGTTGACCGGGGTTGCCTTGGCCGCCTCGGCCGACGCCAGGCCCCCATCGGAGCGCAGAATATGCAACTGCATCCCGCTCATTCGCCGATTGAGTTCCGACTCAAGGTTCTCAATGTAGTTCGAGACCACCGGTCTGATGTACGAATTCACGACGGTTGTCTCGGTTCGTTCATACTCGTACATCTCCGGAACCACTTCCGAAGAAATCGAGATCGGGATGCCAGGTAAAAGGCCCTCGGCCACCTGTCGAACCTGCTGCTCGTGTACACCGTTGGCGTAAGCGTTCATCAACGACACGGTCAGCGCCTCGATCCCGGCGCTGGCTAGTGCTTTCAGTGCCTCAACCAGAGCGTTCTCGTCGAGGGGTCGGACGACCTCCCCTTTTGCGCCGATCCGCTCGTCTGCTTCAATGGTCAGCTCCAGTGGCGCCAGGGGATCGCTCTTGTTAAAGATCACCCAGCCACCCAGGCCGCCCGGCACATAGGAACGGGCAATCTGCAGAACCTGCTTGTAGCCTTTGGTCGTCACCAGTCCAACCCGTGCGCCACTGGCTGTCAAAACGGTGTTGGTGGCCACTGTAGTGCCATGCATGACATGACTGATATCAGCCGGAGACACACCGGCCTGCTGACAGACCCGCTCGATGCCATTCAGTACCCCGATCGAAGAGTCTTTCGGGGTAGAGGGCACCTTGGCGGTAAAACTACGCCCGCTGGACTCCTCGATCAGCAGGATGTCGGTAAAAGTTCCACCAACATCAGCCCCCAGCCTGTACCCGGCCTGACCGACAGTCCGTCTTGGCGCAGCGCTGGGGCGTTCCGCCGGAGCGGGTACCGATGCCTGGGGACTGACAGGCCTGTTTCTCGCTGCCGGCAGGTCACGCGGTGGATCGTCTTCAGGCCTTTTCCGGGCCACCTCGGGTGAACGCTCCGCCGGTGGCTCGTCGGAACGAGTCGTCCGCGGCGGGGCTGGCTCTCCCGGCCGGGTCTGGTCACCCCGGGCCAGTGCAGCAAAGTCATCCTTTGCCTTCTTCAGTTCGGCATCGAACCAGCCCGTCGATTTACGCGAATCTTTCGTCATCTGTTAACCAATTTCCATCTGCTTGCTCATCATCCAATACTTAACACAGACCGCGGCCCATCAGTCCAGCGCCTGCCGCCACGCTCTGATCTGTCCAATGGCCTCGTCGGCATCGGTCAGATCACAATAACGGCGCTCAACATCCCGCAGGTTGTCATGATGTGGGCCTTCATCCTGATCTCCCACGCAGTCCTCGGGCACCAGCGTCCGAAACCCCCACTGGAAACAGTCCACGATCGACGCCCGCACGCAGCCCGATGTCGTGCAACCCACCACAAAGATTGTATCCACTGACTCCTTGTTGAAAAAGGCGGCTGCTGGCGTCTGAAAGAACATCGAGGCCCCTGATTTGCGCATCGCAACGTCGTAATCAGGGTCATAGGTCCGGGGATCAAGTTGCGTGGGCGCCTCACCTTCGATCAGATCTTCGAGCACCGCTGAGATCTTCCAGTAAGGCATGTCCCGCCGGGAGTTGTAGCCCGTATAACAGGTCGCTACGGGCACACCGCAGGACCTGGCAACTTCGAGTAAGCGAGCAGTATTCTCGATCGCCCGCTGAACCAGGGGCGCACCACCCAGGGAAAAAACGGGATCGGTAAAGCCGAGCTGGAAATCAACTACGGCGATCCCTGGCTTGCTGCCAAAGCCGATCGCCTCGCTGCCGTAGGAGCGCTGGCTGTAAACGTCCTGCTCACCATTCACAGTATCGAATCCGTCAGAGCAGTCACTATTGACGGTCCATCGGCTCTCACTGGACGGCCTGATGAGCGAGCACGTCGTCGGGGAATATCCCGGCTTTCATCAACTGACCCGGCAGGGGATCGTCAAAATGACCTTCCACCCAGTTGGCGACCTCTATCAACCCGGAGAGATCGACACCAGTTTCATAGTCCATATTGCGCAATACATAACAAAGGTCCTCGGTGGAAATGTTGCCAGTTGCACGAGGGGCAAACGGGCAACCGCCTATGCCCCCGACCGAAGCGTCCAGGATACGCACCCCTGATTCAACCGCTGCAACGGCGTTGGCGATACCGGTGTTGCGGGTATTGTGGAAGTGACAGCCTATGGCGACCGAACCATCGAGAATTGCCTGAACCGCTGTCAAACGCTCGCGCACCTGGCTTGGAACGGCACAACCGATACTGTCGGCAAGCAGTATCTCGTTCACGCCCATCTGATCCAGACGACGGGCAATATCGACGACAGCGTCAGTGCTGACTTCGCCCTCGAATGGACAGCCAAAAGAAGCTGCAATCACAGCTGAGAAGACTTTACCGGACTGGTGAACCCGCTGAGCGATGGATTCCAGACCGCCGAGGGTCTCGGCAATGCTGGCGCCCTGGTTCTTCTGGTTGAAGGTCTCGCTGGCCACCACCACGTAGCGCACCTCATCGACTTCTGCATCAAGAGCCCGCTCAACACCCTTCATATTCAAGGCCAGGCCTGAGAACCGGGCACCGGTCGATCGATCGACCGCACCCATGACCAATTCCGCGTCGGCCATCTGCGGGACACGCTTGGGGTTGACGAAACTGACCGCTTCAATCCGTCGGATACCCGTCTGCGCCAGGCGATTGATCAACTCGACACGCTCGGCAACACTCCAGATCCGTTTTTCACTCTGCAGTCCGTCACGGGCGGCAACGTCACAGATCTCGATATACCTGGTGCGGTCAGATGATCCCGTCATTTTCAAGCTCCTTCAGATCGTCCTCAGATAAACCCAGCATGCCACAGTAAACCTCCTCATTGTGGGCACCCACCTCGGATGGGCCAAGCCAGGCGATCTCACTGTGGGTCTCGCTCAGTTTCGGCACGAATCCCGGCACTGCAATCTCACCGAGTTCTTTATCCTGAAAGCGGCAAATCATATCCCGCGCCTGGTAGTGCGGGTCGTTAACAATATCCTCGATCGAGTAGATGGGCCCTGACACCACGCCATGTTTATCCAGTCGCTCATCCAGTTCGGCAGCGCTCAACTCCCGGGTCCAGTCTGCAATCAGGCTATCCAGCTCGTCGCCGTTCTGCCCGCGGGCCTGATGCGTACTGTAGCGTGGGTCATCGGCGAGTTCAGGCTGCTCCATAGCATCGCACAGGCGTTTGAACATCGGGTTGAGATTGGCCGCGATCACGACCCACTTGCCATCGCTGGTCGGAAAGATATTGGACGGCGAGACGTTCGCCAGGCCGGTGCCGCTCGGCTCCCGGACAAAGCCGACCTTGTCATACTCTGACAGTGCACTTTCCATCATCGCAAAGCACGATTCCGTGATCGACGCATCAATGACCTGGCCCCTGCCCTTGCCAACCGTGTCGCGCCAGTAAAGTGCCATCAGCACCCCCTGGGCGGCAAACATTCCGGCCAGTGTGTCTCCGAGCGAGATCCCCATCCGTGGCGGGGGCTGATCCGGGAACCCATTGATGTATCGGAGACCGCCCATCGCCTCACCGACACTGGCGAACCCCGGGCGATCTGCGTAGGGACCGGTCTGGCCATACCCAGAAACGCGGGCAATGACCAGGCCGGGGTTGATCTCGTGCAGGGCACTGGGCGCAAGACCCCATTTTTCCAGAGTACCCGGCTTGAAGTTCTCAACCAGTACATCTGCTGTCTCGATCAGGCGACGGACCAGGTCCTGCCCTCGAGATTCCCGGAGATTCGCCGAGACCGACTTTTTGTTGCGCGCGAGGACCGGCCACCAGAGCCCCCGCTCCTTGTACCGGTGATGCCCCCAGGCCCGCATCGCGTCTCCGTTACCTGGTGTTTCGACCTTGATCACTTCGGCCCCGAAATCCGCCATCCGCGAACCCACAAAAGGGCCGGCAACCAGCTGGCCCATCTCGATCACCCGCACACCGGCCAAGGGTCCTTTGAGCCGTTCATCGGTTTTCGTGCGCTCAGGCATTACGCCACCTCGTCAGACTTGATTGTCAGCCCGGATTCTATACAAGAACACCGTTCCCGATCCCTGACCCGAGCTTTCACTTCGACTCCTGCGACGACGCTTCGACGCTAGTGGCGGTCAAGAAACGAAAAGAGAAGCTCACAGAACTCGGTCTTCTGTGCTTTTCCAGCCACGACGTGAGCCGTGTTTTCCATGGTGACGCCTTCGGCGCCGGGTATCGCCTGTTCGATCGGCAATGTAGTCCGGGGACTTGTGATCATGTCCATGGCAGCATGGATGACGAGCGTTGGAGCTCTGATCAAAGCGAGGCGATCTCTGGTGTCATGCGTAAGACAGGCATCGACCAGACGTTCGTGGGTCATATAGTTGTCTCTCAGCTCTGGCCACTCACCGCCAGGGCCCAGCAAACGGTGCCTGTTCTGATTGTAGAACTCGGGAAGGAACGAACAGATGCAGACAAACTCCTGAAACGTGTAAAACCCCGAGTCCTTATGGACAGTCCTGAATAAATTCAGCTGATCTCGAAGATAGTCATCGCAGAAAGCCCAGGCGCCCATATTCACCATACTACGGACGAGGTCAGGGCGATTAAGAGCAATTTCCTGGGCCACACCACATCCCATTCCGACCAGCCCGATAAGGTGGACATCACGCCAGCCCAGAGAATCGAGCAAGCCGATCAGATCATCGGCATAAAGCCTCATCGATGCCGGTCTACCCGGCTCATCGCTGGATTCGGCAATGCCCCGGTAGTCGAAGACCAGCACCTTGTAGCGGTCGGTCAGACCCCGAGCCAGGCTCCGGCCATCGCGGTGACAGTAGGTTCCCCAACCTCCCATGCACACGGCGGGATCCCCTTCACCGTGGATCTCGTAATACATCTGGTGATTGTTGATCTCGGCAAGCGGCACGGTGAAACCCCCGGGTAGCACTGAATTGCCGACCATTCTATACGACCCGGGATCGGGTCTTGCTGAACAGCCTGGTGCTTTGANCTGGTACCCAGCGGCACTTTCCCGGCAGATGCCCCGGCCTGCAGCCAGCTGNCACCCAATTGTGCTATCGTGCTGCGACTCANTGTGAGCCCNTCCCCGACTCGAACATATCCCGTGACCCAGCCCATCGTCTTTCAGCCCCTGCATTGCCAGCTCACGGCCCTTGCTCAAGGCGACTGTTCGGCCCGTGACCTGATCGGTGCCTACCTTGATCGAATCGACCGCTTTGATNCCCACTTGAATGCCTTCGTTACCGTTTTCAAGGAACAAGCACTGCACGCGGCCGAGAACTCAGACCGGCAACGTTCGGCAGGAAAACCGCTCGGTGCCCTGCATGGGATACCCTTTGGACTCAAGGACATCATTGAGGTCCAAGGTCAACCGGCCGCGTGGGGCTGCCGTGCCCTGGATGGCCGGGTGTCGCCAGTCTCGGCTACCGTGGTGGATCGCCTGACAAGCGAAGGTGCGATCATCCTGGGTAAAACCCAGTCCGTAGAATTTGCGCTGGGTGGCTGGGGCACCAACCAGCACTGCGGTACCCCGTGGAACCCGTGGGACCTTAAGACTCACCGNGTACCCGGTGGCTCGAGCAGCGGTTCNGGCGTTGCTGTTGCGGCCGGTCTCACTTCGGCCGCACTGGGCACCGACACCGGCGGCTCGGTCCGCCTGCCGTCGGCCTTCTGCGGACTGACAGGGTTGAAGCCGACCTTCGGCCGGGTGTCGAACCATGGCGTGATGCCACTCTCACACTCACTGGATACAGTCGGTCCCATGGCACGCTGTGTCCAGGATGTCGCCCTGATCTACCAGGTATTGCGGGGCCCAGATTCAAAAGATCGGGCGACACTGTATCTGCCCGCGGATGAGCCAATGGCTGGAATTCGCGATGGAATCAAGGGCATGCGCCTCGCTGCATTACCGGACCAACAAAGAAAAGAATCGACTGAACCGGTCAACCTGGCCTATGAAAGGGCGCTGGAATGCGCCGGGAGACTAGGTGCAGAGATCGTCATTCGGGGACTTCCCCACTCCTTCGAGACCTACCGTAACCTCTCTTCCGTAATCGCGAGTGCGGAAGGCTATGCGCATACTCAGGAACTGATCGACCAGCAAGACCTGCCGATCGGCGATGCGACGCGTGCGCGAATGCTGCCCGGAAAGACCTGCTCGGCNAAGGATTACCTGGACGCGATGAACCAGATTGAGCGCTGGCGAACAGAATATGAAGAACACATGCGCGGGATTGATGCGCTGCTGACCCCGACTGCGATGGTCCCGGCCATTCCGGTCGAGGAGGTTGACGAAAAGATACTGCCTGCCTACTACACGCGNGCAACAAACGTCCTTGGTCTGTGTGCGCTTGCACTACCCATCGGTCAGTCAGGCGAAGGATTGCCGGTGTCGCTGTGCCTGCACGGGCACTCTTTTACCGAATCCACGATCCTGAGGATCGGCTCGGCACTCGAACACGCGCTGGGTGAAAACAACCGGATCCCTGCGGGACTGGAGTAGCACACCCACCCCTGCACAGGGATCTGCCTTCTGACTAGAGCAGCTTGAGCATAGCGTCGGCCCCACTCGTGTGGACCTGGTGGCCGGCCTCAACGTTAAGGTGCTTGATGACACCGTCATTCACGATCATGGCATAGCGCCTGGAACGCAGGTTAAGACCCAGATACCTCAAATCTGCCGCCATTCCCATTGCCCGGGTGAATTCGCCGTCTCCATCTGCAACCATACTGACCCGACCCTCAACNTTCTGNCTTCGGCCCCAGGCTTNCATGACAAAAGGATCGTTGACAGCCAGACAGATGATGNCGTCGATACCCNGGTCGCGGATCTGATCGGCCTGNCGCACATAGCCCGGCAAGTGCTCTGCCGAACAGGCCGGCGTATAGGCGCCGGGTACTGCGAACAGAACTATCCTGCGCTGCGAAAAGAGTGNTTTGACGTCCATCGCCTGCGCTGTGTCGCTTATAACCTGGTAAACCTTTGCGTTCGGAGCGGGATCACCGATAGCAAACCGGGCGTCAAGATAACCCAGCAACGCTTCCATCTCATCACGCAACTGCCCTCTGGATGACCATTTGACGAGCTGGCCGGCTGGATTTACCAGGCAGAGACCTGCAGAAATTACCGGTGGAAGACNGCGATCAAGATTCGCCGTAAACGACCCGCCAGGGTCACTGANCATGTCGAATGGCAGTTGGTACTGTTCGATAAACCTTCTATTGATCGCTGCATGATGNCCATTAAGACCGATAATCAGCGTGTTGCGCGAAGTGAATTCCGGATAGTGATCGCGNAACCAACGCCAATCGTCCGAGAGACCTGCTACGGGGAAATGATCGGTCCTCAGCAGCAACACGTGATGGCCGCGGTAATGACTGAGGTCCGTCAACACACCCTGCTGGTTGGGCAACCCGCCAGTGGATACAGGCGAGGNGCCTTGGNTGGGGAACATCCNGCGGGACTCGGCTCGCAACTAGATCAGAGCAGTTGGACGCAACGCCTCAAGGCATCGTCTACAGCTTCCTGGTAGGCCGCTTCTTCGGTTTCGCGCTCGTTTCGGTAAACGCCAGGCACCGGGGGCTCAATCCGGGCCGACCCAAACTGNGCCTTGCGTGAATCCTGTCCGGACAATTCAAGACAGCACAGCACAACGATTTCATCTCCCTCTCGTCGACGGTCCCGGATCTGGCAACGCCACTGGTCTGGAAAATGCCGGTCAAGCCAGGCCGACGGGCCAAGACTGTCAAGATCATTCTTTTCCGGCCTGACCTGCTGCATATCCGCAACCGGTGGTGCGCCGGCCGCCGGCTGCGGGTGGCGAGTAGCCCCGGCGTTGATACCCGAGCCATCGTAGAGCGATTCCAGTTGGCGCCGATTCCCCTCGAGCAGGGTATCGAACGATTCACCGAAGCTTTGCCTGGAGTTGGAACCCACTTGATCTTCTCTTAAGACCTGACAGCCGTCGGCAGCCTATCCTGCCACCACTGGCGAAAGTCATTATCCGCCACTGCCGCCAGCCCACCGTCGTCGACCAACGCTCCGAGGTACTCCAGCACATCCCGCTCCGATTCGACATCGCAGTACTTGGCATCCATGTCAAACAAGTTCGCCTCGTGCGGCCCATCAGCCCGNTCGCCGACNCCTTCCCGAACCACCACCGTCTGAAAACCATGCTGCAGAGAATCGACCGCAGAGGCCCGGACACAGCCGCTGGTCGTACAGCCTGTAATGATCACGGTGTCCACGTCGAGTCCATGGAAGTAGACATCCAGCTCCGTGCCAAAAAAAGCGCTGGCGAATTTCTTGACAATGACCTGCTCGCCCTCAACCGGTGCGATCCGCTCGTCGATCTCCACCAGGGACGACCCGCTGACCAGAATCGAGAGCGAAGGTACTTTCTTGATGAACACACCAGCGTCGCNAAAGTCGGGGTCATAGGCCACTGTGGTGTAAACAACCGGCAGACGGCCTCGCCGGAACTCGGCCAGCAGGCGGGACGTGGTCTCCAGTTGCCGTGTGAAGTCCCCGCCCAGCGGCGAGTCCGGATCCGTGAAGCCATTGCTGAAATCGATGATCAGGAGCGCAGGTTTTTGCCCATAGCCCGAGCGACTGGCGAGCCCCTTGGCGAGGTACGACTCGCGGGTGCTGTCCTGCCAGTCATTCATGATGTAAAGACGACTGCGTGNCCATCAGAGAAAGCCTGCACACGTCAACCCGGCCCGGATGATGACCTGGGCGGTGTCCAGCGATGGCGCCACCCCAGCCGGAAAGACCGGACAACGCGGTGCAGCAGGTAGAAAAGCACAGCCAGCACTACCAGTACGAACACTGACAACAACCGGCGGCCGAATGCAGCATCAATCACAGAGCCATTGTTCATCAGGTGTCCGCTCAGCATCTCGACGGCCTGTATGGTCGCACCGGCACACAGGATGACGGCGGCCAGAACCGCGATTTGCAGCGTATCGAAAATCAGATCCTGAGCGTTGGATTCACTTACCCCCTGGAAAATACTTTTTCGAAACGACTGCCAGTGAGAGACAACGAAACTGATCACGGCGACCAGCGAGGCAAACCAGAACAATATGTTGGAGAAGTGAATTCTCGGGATATTGTCGACCAGGTACTGTACGAAAGGCTGGTAGAAGAGCAAGAAAATGATCAAAATCACGATCACAATCAGCCCAATCCACCGGCGTGGGCTGTACCACCGACTGCTAGGCTCTTCCATCAGGTATAGGGGCCTCTTTTGGTGCCAGAAACGCAGAACGCTCATGGCAGACCTTGAATCACGTCACGTCAGACACNAATGATAGTGCAGCCAGTGGGCAATGCCAAACTCAACTGACGCCAGAGTCCGCGCCANCCCCGAAGATAAGGCGCTTGCGGACCCGGCTGTAGAACCGTTCAGTGGCGTGCCGGGTCTTCCCGAGGGTAGTGTTCTGTTGTAGATTTGTCCGGTTTCAACACTAATACAGCAGCAGGCCTGACGGACATGGACCAGCGCCGGCCGTTGCTGGAATAACAAAGGAGAGATCGGACCCGCATGTCTATCCGCCTCGGCATCGACGTTGGAGGGACCTTCACAGACCTGTTGCTGTTTGACGAGGTTAACGAAGTGTTCCATCTTCACAAGACCCCGTCGACACCCGATGANCAGTCGCTGGCTATCCTGCNGGGCGTTGGCGATCTTCTNGACCAGTCCAGGGTATCTGCCGACCAGGTCCAGTCGCTCCTGCATGGAACGACAGTTGGAACCAATATCGTGCTCGANGGGAAAGGGGCCAGAGTCGGCCTGCTGGTCACCGAAAACTTTGAGCAAGTGCTGCATCTGGCCAGATCGCAGACACCCGGGCCACTGGCTGGCTGGATCACCATGCAAAAACCCGATCCCCTGGCTGATCTCGAATTCACCCGGGGGATACCCGAACGGATCAACGCCCGCGGGCAAATTATCCAACCACTGGACGAGGCCCGCGCCCGACAACTGATCGATGAGTTGGTGAACAAAGGTGCCGAATCGATCACGATTTCGCTGCTACATGGCTACACAAACCCAACTCATGAGCGGAAACTTCGTGACCTCATAGCGGCCACCTATCCTGATCTGCCCGTCTCGATATCCTCCGACATTCTCCCCGAATTTCGCGAATACGAACGGACCCTCGTGACTGTCATGAATGCGTATATACGTCCAGACATGCGCCGATACCTGGCAGGTTTAAAGCACAAGCTTGAAGCCCTGAATTCCACCCCCAAGCTGCACATTGTCCGCTCGGACAGCGGACTGATGGGTATCGAACATGCGATGGAGTCCCCGGTCTACACGCTGCTATCAGGCCCCGCCGGCGGTGTCGGCGGGGCAGCCTACCTGTCCAGGCTGGCGGGACACCCGGATACGGTCGGCTTCGATATGGGCGGCACATCGACCGATATCTCCCTGATTCGTAACGGGCACCCTACCGCATCCCGGCAGACGTCACTTGGGAGTTACCCGATCAAGATCCCATCGGTCGAAGTCCACAGCGTAGGCGCGGGCGGCGGCTCGATTGCCCACGTCCCGATGACCGGAGCTTTACGGGTAGGACCTGAAAGTGCCGGTGCCGTCCCGGGGCCTGCCTGCTACGGCAAAGGTGGTACGGCAGCCACGGTGACCGATGCAAACGTAGTTCTCGGCCGCCTGCCGGAGTACCTGCTCGGTGGGAAAATGCCGCTCGATATCAAGGCNGCAGAGGATGCTGTCGGGGCAGTCGCACGACAACTCGACCTGGACGTTTTCGAAGCCGCCCAGGGCATTATCGACATTGTCAATGAGAACATGTTCGGCGCCCTGCGCCTGACCACGGTTCAAAAAGGACTGGACCCGCGGAACTTCGGCCTGGTGGCGTTCGGTGGCGCTGGCCCGCTGCATGCCAATGCCCTGGCGATTCTCGGGCGGTGCTATCCNGTCATTGTGCCCCCCACGCCGGGCGTGTTGTCAGCGCTCGGTTTTCTCCAAGCCAGTGTCCGGAACGAAGCCACCCAGAGCGTCATCCGGAACCTCTCCGATGTCACCCCGGAGGAGTTGCGCAACATCGTGTCCCGCCTGACTGATAACATCAGCAACTGGCTCTCCGGAGAAGGTATTGCCGTCAACGACCAGTCCTTGCAGCACGAGATCGACATGCGCTACCTCCGACAGGGTTACGAGCTGTCGCTGCCATTTCAGCCCGAGANAATCAACCAGGCAACACTGCAGGATCTGGATGAACGCTTCAATGCCCTGCACGAACAACACTACGGGTTCAAGGTGAACTCGGTCGTGGAGGTCGTCAACCTGCGCGTGATCGGCCTGGGTAAAGTTGCCGAGATGAATCCATCAAAAGCACGGCCTGGCGGCGCTGATCCAACGGCTGCCTTGGCTGGGGAGCGACAGGTTTTCTTCAATGGCGCCTCATTTGCTACAAATATCTACGAACGGAACGGNTTGACAGCGGGCAATGAGATCACCGGCCCGGCAATCATCAGCCAGACTGATTCGACTACACTGATCCACCCGGATCACGTTGCTACAGTCGATGAGNACCTGAATATTCTTATCCAGCCCATGATCCGGGCTACCGAGACCAGACACTAGCGAGGCGAGATCGGTGAGTAGCAAATCAGCATCACTGGAAGAACTGGTCAAGGCCAACAAGGCGCAGTTCGACCGGATCTTTTCGACACAGATGGGAACGCTAGATGTACAACCGGGTGTCACTGCCGAGCCTTCTGAAACCCCGGTTTCAGTGGCAGACGAGGGTCAGGCTTCCCTGGACAGCGGTATCAGAAAGATCCTGACCGAACGTTACGGCGACGGCTGGTCGCACGAGATTGTCGAGCACAGTATCGACGGTGACGAAGTCCGGGTCGTATGCAGACTCGAGGCCGATGGTCTGACCAGTACGCAGCATGGCAGCGCCAGGAACAGCGGCAACGTCGGGATCGCCTTGCAACGTGCCAGCGACAATGCTCTGGCCCGCTGTTACCGTGAACTGGATCCAGACGGCACCCGTGCAACTGACTCATTTAAGGCGCCTGCGGCTTCAACATCTTCCCTGCCCCAGGATGACCTGCCTACTGCTGCTGTCCGTTTAGCGGCCAGCCAGCGACAACGGCCAGGACAGCAGATCGATACGGTCACCCTGGATCTGATCGAAAACGCTCTCAGGAACGCGCGCCATGAAATGGACGCGGTGCTGTTCCGCTCCGCCATGTCACCAGTCATACGCGAACAGCACGACGAATTCCCGATGATCACCGATCGGAGGGGGCGAATGATTGTCGGTCAGTTNGGNTCNTACGTCGCCCAGATGCTCCGTGAGAAGAAGTTCGACCTCTCACCGGGNGACGTGATTCTTCAAAGCGATCCCTACCAGTGCGGCGGTGCGATCAGTCACATCAACGACTGGCTGGTCCTCGTTCCGGTGTTCCACCAGGAGGCTCTGGTCGGCTTCAGCTCCATGTTTGGACACATGATGGATGTTGGTGGACCAGTCGCCGGCAGCATGCCTACTGGCGCAACCACGATCTATGGGGAAGGCATCCGAATCCCGCCCATCAAGATCTTTGAAAAAGGCAAAGTCAACCAGGCAGCGCTGGATCTGATCCTCAACAATACCCGAACACCTCAGATGAACTACAGCGATCTGATGGCGATCATCGCTGGAAGCCGTGCAGGTGAGAAACGGGTAGTGGAAATCTGTGACCGGTTCGGACGAGAGACNTATTTTCAGGCCTGCGAGGCTCTCCTTGACCGCACCCGCCAGGCCATGAAACGACTGATCGTCCAAAACCTGCCCACGGAACCCCAGTCATTCGAAGATTACGTCGACGATGACGGCTGTGGTAACGGCCCGTTCAAAATGAAACTCACACTCTGGCGGGAGGGNGAGCACGCTTTCTTCGACTGGACTGGCACCTCTGACCAGGCACCCGGCCCCATCAACTTTTACCTGCACGAAGGTATGTTCAAGATGTTTATCGGGGTCTACATGATCATGGTCTTCGACCCACAGATCCTCTTCAATGACGGGTTCTATGACCTGGTCCATGTCACCATGCCCACAGGATCCGTGCTGCAGCCGGAGTTTCCTGCGGCACTGGGCTGCAGGACCCACGCTCTGGCACGCCAATTCGATGTCCTGGGCGGCGCACTGAGTCACAAAGCCCCCGAGCTGGCCACTGCAGCCGGCTACGGCTCCAGCCCTCATTTTCTCTACTCCGGCATTGACCGGCAGGGCACTCCGTTTCAGTTGATGGAGATCCTGTATGGCGGCATTCCCGGCAGACCTGTTGGCGACGGCCTAGATGGACATTCGTGGTGGCCGCTTTTTGAAAACATTCCGACCGAATACCTTGAGATCTATTTCCCTCTGGTGGTCGAAAGCTACGCCAGCATCCGCGACTCCGGTGGTGCTGGCCAGCACCGCGGGGGCAANGGTGTCGAGAAAATCTACCACATCCTGGAGCCTGGGGAGGTCTCGATCCATGACGACCGGCACCAAAGCCAGCCCTGGGGTATTCTCGGAGGCAAACCCGGCACCTGTTCAGAGAAATGGATCATCCAAAAAGAGGCAGGGCGTAAAGCACTGCCCTCAAAAGTCGACCATGTGCAAGTCTATCCTGGTGATAGAATCATTTTCAGGACCGCCGGCGCCGGCGGCTGGGGTGACCCCCTGGAACGGGAGGTGGGCGCAGTCAGGAACGACGTCGCGCGCAATCTGGTCGGCGTCGATACCGCGCGACAGGCGTACGGTGTCATCATCAACGAAAACACCCTCGAGGCTGATATCAGGCAGACCGAGGAGTTGAGGCAGAGAATGAGGAACAACCGATCNCCGCTGGCTGTCTTTGACTTCGGCAGCAGGATTGGCGGGGTTTCCCACGGGAATGGGGTCGTATCTGATGAGCGGACCCCGGTTTGAATCTAGGAGTCGAATCCATAAACACTGGCTTTGAGAACGGGGATTTCACCCATGTCAATTGAAACTTTGATCACACTGGTGATCCTGGCCGTCATCGCGGTCGCGATCTTCTACATCATCTCGGTCTGGGTCTACAAACGGGCACCAGCCAACATGGGTTTTATACGGACGGGTTTCGGCGGAACCAGGGTCTGCCTGGGTCAGGGGGCGATGGTGCTGCCGGTCTTCCATGAAGTCAGCTGGGTGTCACTGGAGACCATAAAGCTGATTGTCAGCCGCTCCCGTGACCAGGCGATACTGACCTCGGATAAGATCCGTGTCGACGTGGTGGCCGAGCTCTACACCCATGTCGGANACACGGAAGACGACTTGTTGACCGCCAGCCGCAGCCTGGGGGAGAAGACCTTCGACGCCGANAATGTCCGGAATCTTCTGGAAGCAAAGATCATCAGCGCCTTGCGCAGCTATGCCGCGACCAAGACACTGAACGAGTTGCACGAAAACCGAGACACCTTCGCAAAAGACATCAAGAGCCAGGTCCGCGACAGTTTCCAGGCCAATGGCCTGAACCTCGAAGAGGTCACCATCGTGACGATGGAGCAAACCGGCAAGGAGTATTTCAAGGCCGACAATGTGTTTGATGCCGAAGGGCTAAAGATCATCACCGCGATCACCTCGAAGGCCAAGCGCGAAGTTCACGACACCGAGAAAAAAGCCAGTGTCGCGATTCGTCAGAAAGAACTCGACACCCAGCTCGAGCTGCTCGAGATCGAACGCCAGGAAGCATTTGCCAAGGCCAACCAGGATAAGGCGGTGTCCAATGAGCAGGCCCTGCGGGTTGGTGAAAAACAGCGTTATGTGCTCGAGCAGAAAATGGCGGTCGAGCAGAAAGAAATCGAGAACGAACAGACGCTGGAGCAACTTCGGACCGACCGAGATGTCGCAATCATCGAAGAAGCTCGTAAGCGTGAAGTCGCCGAGATCGAGAAAACCCGGGTCACCGAACAAGAAAGGCGGGACCGGGAGATCCATCTGATCTCCAAGGCCAAGGAGGAGGAACTTGCCAATATCCAGCGGAACCTGGATCTGGAAAAAGCCGAGAAGGACCGGCAAATCGAACTTCATGGAAAGTCCAAAGAAGAACAACTTGCCCAGATCCAGCGTGAACAGGCGCTAGAAATTGCGGAGAAGGATAAGCAAATCCAGTCCATCGTTAACGACCGGCAACGCCAGGAGGCTGAAATTCTCCGCCAGACTGCGATCACGACCAGCGAGGAACAGGCCCGTGAAGAAAGGGCCAAGGCCAGTGAAGTTGCCGAAGTCGCGATTCAGCAGCAGAAACTTGCGAGCCGCCTGTCCNTGCTGGATGTGGACAAGAATGACGCTTTTGCAACAGCGGCCCAGGAAAAAGATATTGCCGAAGAGCAGGCCAGGATCCTGACCCAGAAGCAGTTGTTTCTGCTCGAGCAAAAGTGGCAGGTGGAGCANGAAGAAATCCACAAGGAACTCTCTGTCGAACAGGCGCAGATAGACAAGGAAGCACAGGTCCTGCTGGATTCACAGAAAAAAGAAACGGCCGAAGTGCAACGCTCACTGGCCCGACAATCNGAGGAACGCAATCGGGAAATCGCCCTGGCGGCCAAGGAAATGGANCTCGAGCAGGCCGAGGCGCGTCGCCTTGAGGCCACCGCGGCCCGGCAGAAAGCCGAGCACCAGGCCGAATCGGTACGGCACGTCGCGGATGCTGAGCGGCAACGTATCATCGACCTGATCGAGGCAGAGAACAGCGCCGAGACCCGACGTGTCGAGGAAGAAAACAAGGCGCAGATCTCTAGAATGCATATGCTCGCCCAGGCCGAGGCACGCAAAGAATCAGCACAGCGTGAGGCGGATGCCACGCTGACGAGAGCTCGGGNCTCCAGTGAGGCGCAGCAGATCAATGCGCTCGGTATTGAAAAAGAAGCTGCCGCCAAAGGTCGCGCCGAGATGGAGGTCGAGCAACTGCGGGTTGACAACACCCAGCGCATGCTCGAGGCGGAGGCCAGTGGTATCGAGGCCAAAGCCGACGCGCTCAAGAAATACAACCTGGCGGCGACCTTCCTGGAGCTTTCCAAGATGCAGATCGAGGCCGAACGTGATGTGCGCAGCGATCAGGCCAAAGCCATGGGCAATGCCCTGCAGGGTGCCCAGATNCGCATGTACGGCGGCAGCGACGATGGGACCATAGACAACATTCGGAGCCTGTTTACCTCGGGCTTCGGCGTCGGTGAGGCCCTTGAAGGTCTTGCCCAGTCGATGCCGGAGGGCCTGCGGCAACGCTTTGCAGAAAACGGTATCCGTGGCCTGTTTGGTGCCCCCGGAGGCGCCGGGCGCTTCCAGCACGCGGTGACCGAAATTGGAGAGCTTCTGACTCAGACTTTGAAAACAAAGAAAAGCCGGGAAGAAACAGATTTCAGGAACGCCATGCTGCAGCTCGAAGAAGCCGCCGGTTCGGATAAGTCCAAGTTAGAAGCGGTTTCGCTGCTGACTGATTTCAACCAGGCTGGCGTGTTCGATGAAGTGCCGTTCGAGACCGTCTGGAGCCTATTGCTGGCAACCTCGAAAAGCGTCAACTAACCAGCCAGAAGCGATTCCGCCGTCATGCCAGAGTACGACGTCGTTCTGAGCGACGTCTGCAAGACCTTCGCCGGTGATACCCGGGCCGTGATCGATTTCAATGCCGAGATCGAACATGGTGCGTTCGTCGCGATGCTCGGGCCAAGCGGTTGTGGCAAAACCACGACGCTGCGCATGATCGGCGGGCTCGAGGAAGTCACATCGGGAAAGATTTATCTGTCCGGCACCGATGTGACCGACCTGCCGCCCTCGGAGCGNGACACAGCGATGATGTTTCAAAGCTTTGCACTGTTCCCGCACCGAACGGTACTGCAAAACGTCGAGTTCTCGTTGAAGATGCGGGGCGTGTCACCCGAAGTCCGCCTGCGCCAGACCTGGGAAATGCTGGAACTGATCGGNCTCAGTGANTTGGCCCAACGCTATCCCAGGGATCTCAGTGGTGGCCAGCAGCAGCGTGTGGCCCTTGGCAGGGCCTTGATCAGCCACCCCACCGTTCTACTCCTCGATGAACCGCTTGGCTCTCTGGATTACAGCCTGCGCCAGGCAATGATGGTTGAATTGAAGAAAATTCAGCGGGAACTGGGCATCACTTTCATCATGGTGACGCATTCCCAGCAGGAAGCGCTGTCCATGGCTGATCAGGTCATTGTGATGAGTGACGCCATCATTCAGCAGATCGGCACCTCCCGGGAAATCTACGAGGCGCCCAAGACCCGGTTTGTCGCTGAGTTCATCGGTACCAACAACCTGTTTTCAGGCGTAGTTCGCTCCCAAAGTGGTTCCATCGTAATCCTTGAGCAGAATGATCAGCTCTTTTACGTTACAGCCGACGACTCAGCGGACAGCATACCGATTGGTACCGAAGCCTATCTGTCGGTCCGAGCAGACAAGATGCATACTGGCCACCAGAATGAGATGGCNAATCACGTAACCGGCAATTACCTGGCCACCGAATACCTGGGATCACTTGAGACTGATGTCTTTGAGATCGCACCCAACCACTTCATCCACGTGGAACAACATCGTGATTCAATCCAGCGCGATTACCAGGTCGGGGAGCCGGTCGAGATCAGCTGGCCGACAAACGCCGGGGTACTGCTCCAATAACTCGTCCCAGTCCAGGCAGGGCCACGGAAANCAGCGACTGCGGTCCTGCGTTAACCTCCTGCCAGTCGCTAGTGCGTCCTGCGATACAGCACGCTGTAGACCACCAGGAAAAGGCCAATCATCACGAGTGAAAACAGTGTCGACGCCGTACCCAGGGCAAACAGCGTCGGGCGAATCCGCTGTGTCATCGATGCATTGATATCCAGGGGCAGTGTGTTGAACTCTCCGGCCAGCAGGGTTGTGCGGGCAAATTCATCGTANGACAGCGTNAAGCCGAACAATCCGGCGGCAACGATTCCGGGCAGGATCAGCGGGAAAGTAACCTCCTTGAACACCNTCCACTCGTCAGCACCCATGTCNCGNGCNGCCTCCTCCAAGCTGGTGTCGAAGCGGTTGAAGACCGCCATCATGACCAGGAAGCCGAACGGCAGCGTCCAGACCACATGGACGCCAAGGCCCGAAGACCACCAGGCCGCTGGAATACCGATCTGCCTCATAAGAGTCGCCAGTCCCAAACTCAGCAGAATNCCTGGCACCATCAGGCCAGCCATGACCGTATAGAACAGCAGATTAGAACCTACAAATCGTTTCCGGAATGCCATTGCCAACATGGTTGAGAAAAGCGCCGTGATCACCATCACGATCAAAGCCAGGATCAAAGAGCGCAGCAGTGCCCCCTGCATATCACCTACGGTCGAAGGCTCAACAAGCTTCTGCCACCAGTAAAAACTCGTACCACGCATCGGAAAACTGGTGCCGCCACGGCGTCCCTGAAACGACAGAATAAACATGGCGATCATCGGGCCGTAGATAAAAACCAGAAACACACCGTAGTAACTGCTGAACAGCGTAGTGATCCAGGCCCGTTTTTTTCTTTGCCTGCTCCAGCGTGCCATGGCTATAGCTCCTTACGTATGTTCACCAGGCGCAAGATGATCACCACACCGATCATCATTGCCAGCATCAGCATAATTGCGTTGACAGCAGCGAACGGATAGTTTGCGATCGCGTAATAATTCAGAATGACAGTGCCGACCGTACTGGCTTTGCCGCCGTAGACCACCACGGCCGTAGCGAATTCACCCATCAGCATGACGAAAATGAAGATCATGCCAATGGCCACCCCGGGCAGCGACAAGGGCAGGATGATCTCACGAAAGATCTGGAATGCAGTGGCACCCATATCCCGGGCAGCTTCCAGAATATCGTTGTCGATCTTGGCCAGTGAGAAGAAGATCGGACCCACACACAGAACCACGTAGAGCTGGGCCAGAGCGGTGGTGTAGCCAAATTCTGAGTAAAGCAGGAACCGGGCCGGCTTATCGATGATGCCAAGTGAAACCAACAAGGAGTTGAGCAGCCCACGCCGGCCGAGCATGGGCAGCCAGGCCACGGCCCGGATCAGGTAACTGGTCCAGAAAGGCACCATGCAAACCAGGAACAACGCCATCTGCCATTTAAAACTGCTGACCCGCATGGCCAGAAAATAGGCGATCGGGTAACCGAGCAGGAGGCACAAGACCATCACTTCAAGGGTGTAGGCAAAAGTACTGCCGAGGGTCCTGATAAACACGCTGAGTCTCAGAAAATTCCTGTGGTCGGGGTCAAAAAATCCTTCCGCAAGGAAATATTCCGCGTAGTTACCGAAGTCAAGATCGGGTTCCAGCCCATAACCTGTAGAAGTCCACAGGCTGAACACAACAATACTGACCAGCGGAATCACCAGAAAGACAAGCAGCCAGAGCGCGCTGGGTGCAATCAGCCAGCCTACCGGAAACCCACCTTCTCGACGGCGGCGCTTCACACTGGCTTCGACCCCAGGGCACTCAGGCGCCACAGGCTGGTCTCCGACCAGGCCCGGATGACTCGATGGCGTCAGCGACTCCATGATTGTCCTCGAGAGTGGTTTACGGTACGGCAGCCGGACCTGTGCGCAGGCCGGCAAAGAAAAGCGGCGCCTCTACAGCCGATATCAACCAGGCTGAAAGAGTCGCCGCTTGCTCATTCTCCCCGAGCGCAGGTGTCACCCGGGTATCCACACCCAGCCAGGTTATCTCTGGCCGGTCCCGGTTCAAGTCCACCCATGCCGCGGGCAGACCCCTGATCAGGCCGTCAGAAACTCGGTCCAGCGTTTGACCAGGTAGTCGTTCTCTTTCATCAACGAGTTCCACACACCGATATTAGAGAAACGATCCCAGTACGACCCACCATCCCGGACCTCGCCTTTAGGCACCAGCGGATTACCGAACGGGTCCATCAACTCCTTGGCCGCAGGCTTACCCAGGTACCAGTAGTCCCACTCTTCCGGCTCAAGGTGCTTCTTGACGTTGTCGGTCTGGGACATGTAGTAACCCTGTCGGGCCACAAACGCGCCGCCCCAACCGCTCAACCACCAGTTGATNTACTCGTAGGCCTGATCGAGTTTCTTACCGGACACCTTGTTCGAAATCGACAGTCCACCGTGCCAGCCACGATAACCCTCTTTGAGGTCAGCATAGATACACGGCACACCTTCCGACCTGATTGCAGTCACTGCAGGCGACCACATGCTCTCGACAGCAACTTCACCTGAGACCATGAGGTTGACGGACTGACCGAATGTCTCCCAGAACGCGCGGAAATGACCTTCCTGCTTTTTCACGATCAGGAAGTCGATCAAGACATCGATTTCCTCACGAGTCATATCCCCCTTGTCTTTGAAATCGATCAGCCCAATAGCCTCTGCTGCCATGGCGGCGTCCATAACGCCGATCTGCGGTACATTCAAAAGTGCAGTTCTGCCCCGGTACTTCTCATCAAAGAGCTCACCCCAACTCTCCAGCTTGCCACCGGTCTCTTCCGGGTTGTANCCCAGCGTGTCGGCGTTGTGCCAGGTCGGTACGGCTGAGACCCAGCGTGTCGGACCATCCACCAGATCGCCGCTTTCGTTCAGCCACAACTTCCGGAAAGGCGCGTCGCCGTCACCTTCCTTGGAGTCAGGTGTGAGCTTGCCTTTCTTGCTCAGGTCGGAGATAGAGTCCCACTCCTTGACCCGGGTGGTGTCTGTCGGGTGCCAGACTTTGGATGGAATGAAGACGTCAAAGTCATTGTAGTACCCTTCAGCGATGTCGTACTGNTCATTCTGGTTCAGCATCTTGCCGAACATGGCGCCATANCCCAGNGCCTGGCCACGGATCTCGAATCCCAGGTCCTTAGAGGCCTGAGCCTGGATCTCGTTGATGATGCTGACACCCAGACCAATGGTGCGCAGCGGTTCATTTCCCGTCGAGATGTAGGGAAAACTGGCGGCCACGGTACCGGCCGCAACAGCTTTTGCCGTGGTTCCCATGAACTCACGGCGGGTAACATCAGTGCGCCCTTCAGCGGCGCTCCGTTTCTTCGTAGTGTCTGCCATTTTTCAGCGTCCTCCTTTGTTTACTGAGTTGAACGAGTCCCTGGTCATCCACGATGCCAAACTATCTTTAACGAGAGCAAATGCCCCCTCGACATCTGTGCAGTCAGGCCAGGAGTTAAGACTTTCCACATTTTCGATTCTAGCTCCAGATGATGCTATTCAAGAATCAAGCCTTATGCCGTACTCACCGGGCGAATCAGCTTCAGCAGCCAGAAAATAACACAGAATATACCCGTGATGATCACCAGAGCGATCGTTGCTGCAATACGCTTGCCGAAATTCGCGTCAAACCCATAGCCGCTCTGCAGCAGATAAGTACAGACGTTCTGGACCGCCTGCAGGGTCGCACCACCGCTCAGCAGAATCGCCGTGAAAGTCGATCCTCTCAAAGAGGTCAGAACCATCGATTCGATGCTGCGCTGCTGGACGATATGTACCTTATAGGCGTGCCAGTGAAATGTGCAGAACCCGNTAATGCCGATTACCAGAGCGGCCCAGAAAATCGCGTTGCTGTAGGTCACCCCATTGAGGACCAGAGTAAAGAGGTCCTCGAATGGCTGGAAGAAATAAAGGAACACCAGGACGAGAATGAGCAGGAGAAATCCTACCAGTGTCCAGAACCACTGCCATCCTGTCATATTCACTGCACCTGAAAATCTGTGGCCAATCGGAATCCTGTCCCGATCGTGCCTTACTTAACGNTAGTTGTTAGCCAGGGTAAGTGCGCTCGAGCCCATGTAATCTGAACCAAATCGTGCTCGAATTCAAGCAAGCACCACCTGACGGGCTGTCAGGTCCACATCCACTTCAGCGAGTGCTCTCAAGGAATAGCCCNCAACAGCAACACAGCAAAAAGAATGACAAAAATACTGTCCCGTGCCGGTCCACCACCGTGACGANCAGTGCCCCGGGTCGCGATCAGCGCAATGATCTCGATAACCAGGAATATCAGCGCAAGTACGGCGAACGGCCATACGCTGGACCACCAGGACACGTCCTCCGGTACTTCCAGTCCACGGTGCATCCGCCAAACTTGAAGCAACAACGGGATGATCGTGAAATAACCATAGGCCACCAGGAATCGATAGCGGGTCACCTTTCGATCGAGTAGCCAGAAGGTGAAAAAGAACAGGACAAGATTGAGTAAATCCCAAAACAGAACGTTGTAGTTCTCATTGCCGCCGTGCCTGACCAGGTTTAGGAAACCCAGAAACAGCAGAAAGGTCGCCGCATCGCAGAACANCCACTCCCTGAANGGTTCTCCTTTACCCTTGATGGACCAAGAGCGNGTCGCTTTGTCGAACAGCAGTACCAGCGACACTCCGAGAACTGCGGGATAAAGCAGGTAGACCATAAGCCGGTACTGATCGACCCTGTCGACAAAGGTCCAGTTCAACACCAGNAACCCGAGAACAAGTGCCGCCAGACCCAGAAGCCGGGTTCCCCCCGGCGTCTGCGATGGTTCCGGATCGGTCGCACCCGATACCGCGCCGGCGTCACGGGTTGTGGGTTGCCTTCGGACGATCATGCCGACCAGGAAAGCAATCAGTGCGATCGTACCGATCACCAGCATCGCAACCAGAAACACCAGGGAACGTGTATCTCCCCGCCAGGAATCGCCACCCTCCATTCCACCGGGATAGAGGAAGACAATAATCACAATCACTGCAACGACGACCGCTACCAGGGCGAGAACCGCCAGCAGATATTCGAACCACCGGGCCCCGGCACGGGCAGATCCTGGANCGGTAGCCTGCGCACCGCTTGCGACCCGCCGTACGACCAGNTGAACACCGAACGCAACAAGCGCTGCAGCCGCGATCGCGGCCATGACCAGGATAAATACCAGGGATTGTGTTTCCAAGCGTTTGACTCCGACTCAGGAACTCAAGATTTCACGACAGGCAAGGTGGTCTGAAACCCTTCGATCCCCGCAGTCAGTTATCTCGCAGAACTTTCTGCGCACATTTAAACAGGCTCTGGTCAGCGGCAGCCTGAAGGCGTGCGCCGATCGATGATGCACTGGGGTCCTCATCGATACCGGTTTCGCTGGCATAGGTGCCGTTGGCCCGTAACTCACCACGCACTTCGGCAAATCCTCGGCGAGAGGTGTAATAAACGACGTCAAAGCTCCAGGCCTCACCAAACGCCTCGCGCAGGGATTCGATCGTTGAATCACGGCTCTGGCTTACACGAGAAACTGCTGTTTCAACGGCGGTCGACGTTCGGCCGGGTGCAGGCCGCTGGGTCGTTTCAGGGGTCGCAAGCCGTGCTTCGTTGAGCGCAACCTTTTCGGAGCTGCGATCATGGCTTTCACTCAGGGTCCCAGCCGGCTGACTGCGCATCTGGGCGCGGAGCGATTCGGTGGCGGCGTCATTGACCCTTTCTGCAGCCAGATCAACAACTACACCATAGGCCGCCTTAGCGTGTTCCACCGTACAGAAATCGTCCAGTACATCTTCCAGAACCTGCGATGCTGGACGTTCCAGTGGATCGCCATATCCGCCGCCGCACGGTGCGTAGAACGCGTGAACCTCACCGGCTTTGATCTTCAGGCCGGAGAACTTGGCCGGCATCTGTTGAATGTCATCCGGAGCATCGACGTTGTAGATCTCGACCTTGCCGGTCGTTCCCGGCCAACCGCCGAATATGCCCCAGGGCACGTCATGGTGCCGTTCGTTTTCGTGGGTGATGAAACCGTCGGTGAGCACGCGCTGGGACTTGACCACACCGATACCACCGCGAAAGCGCCCGGCTCCGGGCAGCACATCGTCGCGGAGCTCATAACGGTCACAGATCATCGGCAGGTGCATCGCGAGGTCTTCCAGCGGATTGTTACGGGTATTTGCCATCAGGTTGTCTATGCTGTCCGGGCCATCGGAGAGCGGCCGGCCTCCATAGGCACCCTCGTTGACTTCCAGAAAGACCCAGTAATCACCCGATGGCCTCACTCCCGAATAAGAGACAAAAGACAGCGACGCGGAACTGCCAGCGATGATCTGATCGGGCAGAACAGGCGCCAGAGCCTTATAAATGAGGTCGATCACCCGGTTGACCTGGGTAAATCTTGCCTCTGCGGCCGCAGGAAACTCAGGGTTATAGATCGAACCTTTGGGTGCGATCACCTTGATCGGTCGGAACGAGCCTTCGTTGGACGGCACCTGGATCTCTGAGGTTTCGGCATCCAGCAGCAAAGAGCGGATCGCGCAGAAACACGCGACCTTAGTCGAACCTTCAAATGGCACGTTAAATCCGGTCTCGACCTGGTCTGATGAACCGGTCAGATCGATCTCAATCGAATCGCCCTGGACCCGCACGCAGACCTTGATGGGCAGCCGTACGTCGCGGTTTTTGCCGTCATCGTCCAGATAGCCTTCTGCACGGTATTCACCATCCGGAATCTTGTCGATCTTCTGTCTCAGTATCCGCTCGGTGTAGTCCATCAACTGGCCGGTGGCTGCCAGGATCGTGTCCTTCCCATAACGCTCCATGAGTTCGACAAACCGCCGCACACCCAGCTTGGCAGAGGCGATCTGAGCCTCTATATCACTTTGTAACTGTTTGGCAGCGCGGCTGTTTCGTCCCAGAAACTCCCACAGGGCCTGGTTGCGCACACCCTTTTCATAAAGCTTGGTACCGGCAAACAGCATGCCCTCGGCATAGACATCCGGTATATCGATAATCAACCCCGGGGTGGCCGCTCCGATATCTAGATGATGAGCGGTGTTAGCTGCAAAACCGACCAGTTGGTCCTGATAAAAACAGGGAATCACGATGGCAAGGTCAGGCGAGTGACTGGCTCCGAAGTAGGGGTGATTGTGGAGCACCACGTCACCCTCGTTCCAGACACCACCCTGCAGTGACTCCTGGATACCGTACAGGTAGCCAGGCAGAGAACCAATGTGCAGCGGTGTCGACTCCGATTCACACAAAGTGTTGAAATCGGTGTCGAACAGACCGGCACCGAGATCCTGCGATTCGCGAATGATCGATGAGAAGGACATCCGGTAAAGGATGTGGCCCATCTCCTCNGCGATGGTATCCAGCGCGCCGCTGATAACCTGTAAGGTGATCGGATCTAGTTCGTCAGCTGCCATCACTTATATGCCCATGACGGGTATTTAGTTACTGCGCTCAATCGTCAGATTGCCGAACACACCGGTATGCGCTACGTAACCGGGCGGGATCAGTATGGTGGAGTTATGCTGTATGACGATCGACGGACCGGTGAGGGTATGACCGGCCCGCAATCGGTCCCGATCATATCGAGGCGTCTGTACGGCCCGTCCGTCGTCAAAAACCGTCTCGCGATGATAGAGCAGCGCATCCTCCACGGTACTGCCACCGGCCTCGTCCAGGCTCGAAACCTTCAACGGTGTCACCCGCTCCATGCCAATCACCCGAATGGTGATCAACTCCACCTCCCCNTCCTCGAACGCATACCCATAGTCGAGACGGTGCTGCGCGTGAAAACCGGTGACGATGTTCGGCATGTTGGCCTGGGTCACTTCACCTTCGGGTATGTCCGCCCTCAGCTCAAAGCCCTGCCCGTGATACCGGCACTCTGCTATACGCTGAAACTGCTGACGGGCGACCGGAACACCGTCGTTCTCAAGGTCTTTCCGGCACTCGGCCACCAGATCGCTGACCAGGGTGTTCATTCTCTCTATCGTGTCGGCGGAAACCTCCGACAGTGAACGGATCAGGGAACGTGCATGCTCGTACTGCATGTCGGTCTGCAGCAGGCCCATCGCGGCCGTGATCCCCGGAGCCACAGGGACGATGACGTTCTTTGCCGACACCGCCTCGGCCAGGGCAACGCCGTGCAGAGGCCCGGCTCCGCCGAACGGCATCAAGGAGAATTCCCGTGGATCGACACCGCGGGCCACCGAGTTCGAACGGATCGCCAGAGCCATGTTCGAGTTGATTACCTTGATAACCCCGAGGGCCGCATCAGTCACAGAGACCCCGAGCGGCCGGGCAATTTTGTTCTCAACTGCGCGCCTGGCGAGTTCCTCATCAAGAAGAAGGTCACCACCCAACATCTTGTCTGCATCCAGACGGCCAAGAACCACCTGGGCATCGGTTACCGTCGGTTCTTCACCGCCAAGTCCGTAACAGGCGGGGCCCGGGTCAGCCCCTGCCGAACGGGGTCCGACATGGAAACCACCGGCAGAATCGACATAAGCGATCGAGCCACCGCCGGCACCGATGGTTACCAGATCAATCATCGGGACCAGGATCGGGTGACCGCTGATGTAGGAATCCCGGGCATTCATGATCTTTATCTGGCCGCCGGGTATGGTGCTGATATCGGCAGAGGTTCCACCAATGTCGACGGTGATCATGTTCTCACTACCTGACCAGAGCCCTTCTGACTTTCCGCCGATCACACCCCCGGCGGGCCCGGACATCAGCATGTTGACCGCTCGACGTGAACTCGCCTCGATGGTTGAAATACTGCCGTTCGACTGCATGACCCGAAGATTCGCCCTGAAGCCTTCACTGCTCAGTTTTCCCTGCAGGTTGCTCAGGTAGAAGGAGGTGCTTGGACCGACAAACGCGTTCATTGCNGCAGTCGAAAAACGCTCGTATTCACGCAGCACGTTGGCGACATCGGAGGATGTACAGACAAACACGCCTGGCATCTCCTGTTCGACGATCGCCCTGGCCTGGCGTTCGTGGCTGTCGTTGAGAAAGGAAAAAAGAAACCCGATGACGACGGACTCTATCCCCCGCTTCTTGAACAACGCCACGGCTTCAAGCACTTCGTTTTCGTTCAGCGGGGTCTCGACTTCTCCGGTGGGTGGCATGATCCTTTCTGTCACCGGGATCCGATTGCGCCGCTTGACCAGNGCCCGNCTCTGCCAGGGNACGTCGAAATGCAGGGAGAAATTGTGTGGNCGCTTGTGCCGCCCGATATGAAGAATATCCCGGAAATTCCGGGTCGTGATCATCCCGACCTCCGCCCCGTTGTGCTCGAGCGTGATGTTCGTCGCGACCGTTGTGCCATGCACAATCAACTCGATCTCGTCAGGCTTGACCTGGGCCTGCTCACACAACTCGGAAAGTCCCTTGATAACACCTTCAGACTGATCCTGCGGAGTGCTCGCGACCTTGTGAAAGTAGACCCCGTGGTCGGCTTCGAGCACCAGATCGGTGTTGGTACCTCCGACATCAACGCCTACTCTAGCCATGATCGCGGTCCATTGGCTGGTCTCGTCTGACGTTCAGTTTCCCCGATATCATGGTCTGGTGTCATGCGACGTCACGTTGCGAGCCCGATTCGACCGTGGCAAGGTAGTCCAGCACCCGGCTCAGTGGCTCGACATCGCCGAACTTGGCATCTATATCGAACAGATTCCATTCAGTCACTGCCGGTACGCGGTCTCCTACGGCCTCTCGGACCACGATCGGCCGAAACCCCTCGGCAATCGCGTCTTCTGTGGTGTGCCTCACACAACCGGCCATCGTGACGCCGGTAATGATGACTGTATCTACGTCCTGTGCCCGCAGAAAACCAGCCAGATAGGTTCCGTGAAATCCACTGGCGCGCTTCTTCTCTATCACCATCTCGTTATCGAGCGGCGCAATTCGGTCATCGATAGCACAAGTTTCACTGCCGGCCTGCAGTAACTCCGCCGGAATCTTCTTGTGCCACAGACCCATGTCCGTGGGATCGCCTTGGGTGACATTGTAGGCGGTGGTCGTGAACACNATTGGAATACCAGCGGCGCGGGACGCTTTGAGCAAAGCCTGGGTAGAAGGGATGATGACGTCCATGTTGTCGCAGAAAAAGACATTGCCGGGGCGGGTCCAGGCATTGGCAAGATCAATATTCAACAGTGCCGGGCGCTTGCCGAATCCGATCCGCCGCTGGAATCCCCGCTCCTTGTACAGNGCCGAATCAATGGCGAAGATCTTGTCTAGTGCATCCTGAATCTCGTCTGACATTTGTTCTATTTCCTGAAACGCCGGTCACCATAACAGGCGTTCACTCCTGTTGATCGGAATCGTCATCCACAAAGCCGACGCTGTACACCGGCAGTCTGGACAGTGTCCAGATCAGTATACATCACCCCATCCGGCATCGGCCGGGTAGCAGGGGCTGCGGATCACGTCTTCTACCACTTTGCAACAATCGCGCGCGGCGATTTTCAACCGACCTTGGATTTAGCCGTTGATCTGGCTTAACTTGGGCAGAACCTCCTGCGCAAATCGCTCCATATGATCGAGGCGCTCCTCGTAAGGACCGACCAGNTCGAGAATAATATAGCGAACGCCGGCATCATAGAACGCCCGCAGATTNTCGGCAATCTGTTNGGCAGTGCCCAATGCACAGTAGCGCTCGGCGGCCCGCCGGAAGTCCATGTTGTAGCGCACGCTCAGGCTTTGGCTTGCAACACCCAAAGCCGTTTCGTAATCCGTGTCGAGGCGGGTGTAAAGCAAGTGTGCCGTAGCAAAGTACGGGCTGGTACGGCCTTCCTTCTGGTATGCGGCTCCTATCGTGTCCAGAGCAGCACGGTACATGGACGGCGTGACCACGTAGCTCATCCAGCCGTCGGCCATCTGACCCGCGCGGCGCAATGCCGCGTCAGACCGTCCACCCAGCCAGATCGGCGGGCCGCCGGCCTGGCAAGGTGCCGGTTCCATGAGAATATCCTGGAAACTGAAATGCTGGCCCGAATGACTGACCCGCTGTCCGCTCCACAATTTGCGGATGACCTCGATGGATTCGCTCAGCCGGCTGCCGCGTTCATCACGGGGCATTCCAGCGACATTGAAATCGCTCTCGAACTCCCCTCCCACACCCATGCCAAAGATCAGTCGCCCGTCGGACAGCAGATCGAGGGTCGCGATCTGTTTTGCGGTCGGGCCAGGATGGCGCAGTGGCTGCAGGAACACCGCCGTGCCGATCTTCAGCCGGGTACTGAAGACGGCGGCCTGAGCCAGCTGAACGACTGGATCGAGTATCGGGATTGCAAATGCCAGGTGGTCACCCACCCAGATGGAGTCGAACCCCAGCTGCTCAACCCGCTCCACTACGTCACGCCCGTCCTGCTGGTTCGGTACCCAGGGCGTGTCAGCGGGCTCAGTCCGTCTGTAGATGGTTTGAATTCCGAACGTCAGACCTTCGGCGAGTGGCAGCGTCATACCAGATCATCCCGAGTATTTGATACCAGGTGATCTTAACAAAACACCCGGCATTACCCGGAGTGGCATTCACTGTTCAGGAGGCAATTGTTCAATCTCCTTACTGCTCCTCTGGCCTGCCTTGGTTCGGTGGATGGCTTGACACCGCGGCAGTTGCCCTGCGAGGCTTGCGCTGCACCCATGAACGCCTACGATGACATGACAGCGCGACAACTGCATCTGGAAGACCCCTGTCAGGCGATGGTCAAGGGACCGGAGATCTGTATCAGCGGGCAGCCGGAAGGTCTCCTCGCTGGCCAGCGCTTCGTGGTCAAAGACCTTTTCGATGTCGCCGGTATCCCTACAGCTGCGGGCAGCCCCGACTGGAACCGGGGACAACCGGACCCTGACCGTCACGCGGCAGCAGTTGAGACGCTTCTCGATGCCGGCGCACAGCTGATCGGCAAAACCATCACCGACGAGATCTCTCTGGGGATCCTTGGAGAGAACGTCTTTGACGGTACGCCGCAGAACCCGGGCTGTCCCGGCCGGGTGCCCGGCGGCTCATCGGCCGGCTCCGCTGCTGCAGTCGCCGGGAATTATTGTGACTTTGCCCTTGGAAGCGACACCGGCGGCTCCGTACGCGTACCTGCGAGCTTCTGCGGCATATACGGAATGCGGCCGACCCACGGGCGAGTGGCCGTTGACGGCATGCTGCCCCAAGCACCCTCCTCCGATACGGTCGGCTGGTTCGCCAGGGAAGCCCGCGTCCTGAGCGAGGTCGGTAGAGTGTTGTTGAATGAAAACACTCCCGACAGTCCGCCGAGCACGCTGCTCATCGCGCGTGATGCGTTCTCTTTTGCCGATCAGTCCGTCCAGATCGACCTGCAACCTTTACTCGATCGGCTCAGCTCGTTGTTCGACGATGTCAAAGAGGTCAACATGGCAGTCGAAGGCCTGGTGTGCTGGTCCAGGGCACAACGCACGATCCAGCCGGTCGAAGGCTGGCAGAGCTTTGCAGACTGGATCGATACGCACAATCCGCGCCTGTCGTACACGGTCGCCCGAAACCTCTTTCTCGCCTCGCAGACGTCACAGGACGATCTGAGCTGGGCGAGACTGATCCGCAGACAAGCCAAAGCAAGGATGAAAACTCTTCTCCAACCGGAAACCATACTGTGCCTGCCAACCACACCGTTCTGTGCCCCGCCGACTGGGCTGCCGGTGCAGCAGACCGATGAACTGCGGATGCGGATCTCGGTGCTCTGCTGTCACGGCGGCCTGACCGGTGTTCCCCAGATCTCCATTCCAGGGACCACAACAGGCCCAGACCACGCCCCCGTTGGCCTGTCAGTGGTTGCCGGTCACAATCGGGATACCGAACTGCTCGCTGTTGCGGCGGCACTGGAGGCCAGCTCATGACCGAATCACCCGAAATCAATCGCAGGGACGTGGTGGAAGAGATCCGAGAATTGTTCGAACGCTATGAGTCTGCTCTGATCAGCAAGGATGTCGGAGTCCTGGACAGCTCGTTCTGGGAAAGTCCACACACGATCCGCTACGCCATGCACGAGAACGGTTATGGATTCGACGAGATCCACCAACATCGCGTGTCGCGGAAGAAAGGACCGGGGATCAAGGAACAAAGACGACGCCTCGAGATCCTGACGCTGGGTGATTCGTTGGCGACCGTCAACCTCGAGTTTCAGGTCAGAGGATCCGAGGAAATCGGCCGTCAGAGCCAGACCTGGGTCCGGTTTCCCGAACTTGGTTGGAAAGTGGTGTCAGCCCACGTCTCAATCATGGACCAACAACCACGCTGGTGAGCCGGCTGCTCGCTAGACCCGACTACAGACGAACCCAGGAACTCTCCTTATGAAAGACCATGACTCGACTTGGAAAGCAGCCCCCACTGTGTCCGCCGCCATTACCACACGACACTCGATCCGCCGCTTCTTATCTACTCCTGTCAGCCGTACCCAGGTGGAACAGATCCTGGCGCTCGCCTGCCGCTCCCCCAGTGGTACCAACATGCAGCCCTGGCACGTTTGGGTACTCGCCGGCGAGCGAAAGCGTGCCCTGTCGTCGGCACTGGGCGTCGCCCACGACCAGGACCCTTCCACCTGGCAACCGGAGCACCGCTACTACCCGAAGGAATTCAAGGAACCCTATCGGTCCCGCAGAAGAAAGGTCGGCTGGGATCTCTACGGCCTGCTCAACATTGAACGCGGAGAGAAAGACAAAATGCACCGCCAGCACGGGCGCAATTTCCTTTTCTTTGATGCTCCCGTGGGGCTGATTTTCGCCATCGATCGGGACCTGGAAATCGGCAGCTGGCTGGACTACGGCATGTTTATTCAGAACGTGATGCTGGCAGCGCGAGAGATCGGACTTCACACCTGCCCGCAGGTCGCTTTTACTGGTCATCACAAGGTCATCCGTGAGCATCTGGATATTCCGGAGACCCAGGTGCTGGTGTGCGGTATGTCGCTCGGCTATGCTGACCCAGATGCGATCGAGAACAGCCTGATCACGGAACGCGAGCCGGTTGACAACTTCGCCCGGTTTCTCGATCTTTAGCCCCATGAACGCGAAAAACAGGACACAGCGATGACCCAGGCAAGACCCCGCGCAACACCCACAGTCCAGATTCAAAACGACTGGATGATCGTAACGGAGTGGCGCTTCCCGCCCCACGGTGAGACCGGCTGGCACGTCCATCAGTACGATTACGTAGTCGTCCCACTAGTCACCGGGCAGTTACTGCTGGAGACGCCTGACGGCGAAGGGACTGCCGAACTCGTTACCGGGCAATCCTATACCCGGAATGCCGGCGTCGAACACAACGTGATCAACAACAACGACTACGAATTTGTCTTCATCGAGGTTGAACGTAAATAGCCTCACTCACGGCCTTACCACCCTTTCGAGATTGAACGCAATGAAACCTGATCCGAACAGTGTACACACCAAATTCAGTACTCTTCGTGACATGATGGGCGACCCATCGGAACTGGCTGTTCGCAAGAGCATCACCAGACTCGACAAACACTGCCGCGAATTCATCCGTCGTTCACCGTTCGTGTGTATCGGCACCTCCAACGGCGAAGGCAAAGCCGACGTCAGTCCCAAGGGTGACCCACCCGGATTTGTTCAGGTGCTGGACGATCAAACACTGTTCATACCTGACCGACCTGGTAACAACCGCCTCGATTCGATGTCCAACCTGGTCATGAACCCCGCCATCGCATTGTTGTTCCTGATCCCGGGATTCAATGAAACTCTGCGGGTCAACGGTCAGGCCGTGATCGTTCAAGACGATACCCTTAACCAACAATCGTCGATCAACGGCAGAACGCCAAAAGTCGGCATCCAGGTATCGGTAGAGACTGCTTTCCTGCATTGCGCAAAAGCGTTCAAACGCTCGAAGCTGTGGGAACCGGAAAGCCGGCAGAACCGGAAGGAGATGCCCTCGCTTGGACAGATCATCATCGAACAGGCAACACCTGCAGGACAAAGCGTCGAACAGGACGAAGTGGTGCGCGCCGAACAGGCCATAGAGAAAAGCGGCAGGACACGCCTTTACTAGCAGCAGGGCGGGTCGACTGCCACCACACCACTCAGGCCATTTCTTCCAGTGATCTGATGCTCTTGGTCAGGCTGGCCGGAAAATCACTTTTTTTCTGGCTCTTATAGTCGAACCCGACAATCTCCGACCTGCCGTGGGCAGCGACCTTCTGGTGATTGATACTGAAAACGACATGCTGCATCACGAAGTAGTCTGATCCCAAGTCTATTACTTTACCCCCGACCAGAATTCGGTCAGGAGCCGTCAGGGGCAAGCGGAAATTGCATTCTACTGATTTGAGTATGCCACTCCTGCCCGAGGTCTCCCCTGACTCACGAAGCTGGATCTTGTCGAAGTATGCAAACCGGGAAGTCTCCATCCAGCGGATATATGCGGTGTTGTTGACATGCCGCATGGAATCCATTTCACCCCAGACGACAGGGAGTTCGACGACAACCGGAAAAGCGTCGTAGACCGCTTGATCAGAGTACAGTTTCATGGACTATTGGCAGATCCGGCACAGTAGTTCGACGTTCCGCAGGCCTTCTTCGCCGGAGACTTCAGGATCGCGACCTTCCCGAATCGAAGTAACGAAGTCGGCAATCTCGCCGGCATAAGGATTCACCTCGGCAAATCCGATCGCTCCTTCCGGGGTGTCGATGCGCCCGCCGCCGCCGCGACCGAGTGTCTGGTCACAGTAAGCGTATCCCTTGCTGCCACAAATCTCTCCCCGGTTCGGCGCCGCGAACAGCGCCGATGAGACAAACTGTGCGACAGCTCCTGACTCGAACTGCAGACCGACCGCTGCTGACTCGTCGTGCTGGCTGCCCAGTATGTTTCGCGTGATGGTACTGGTGACTTCAACCACCTCGCCACAACCAGGGGTCAGCATCCAGCGAAGCCAGTCGAGGCTGTGGGTCCCGACACCGGCAAGACTCCACCAACGTCCGACTTCATCGTGAGCCCGCCAGTTGCCGGAATCCGGCGCCTGGAAGGTCCACTGAGCCCGTGCATAGCGAATCTCTCCGAAGTCTCCCCGGTGAACCCGATCGGCCAGTGCCCGGTGCCCCTGGTGCCAACGCATGTGGTAAGCCACGCCGAGGCGCACATCGGCACTTCGACAAGCTGCGACCATCGCCTCGGCATCCGCAACCGTGGTCGCCATGGGTTTCTCGACCAGCACGTGCTTTCCTGCGGCAGCGGCTGCGATGGCCTGTTCGGCATGGAGCTTGTCCGGTGTTGCGATCACCACCGCATCGAGATCGGGGTCGGCCAGGAAGGCCCGCAGATCGTCGAATCCGGGTATTGGCGCCTGGGCGCTGTTCTGCCGGGCAAACTCAGTGGCCCGGTTTTTCTCTCGACTCAGGACACTCCAGAGCACTGCGTCTTCAACTTCGGCAATCGCGGGCGTCAACGCATCGCGACTGATGTTTCCGGTACCGATCATTCCCAGACGAAGCATGCCTATTCTCCCCGACCAAAAGCACGATTCTACAATTCGCAATCTCATTTACAATACAGAATCGTATCGACCGAAAAAGCGAAGCCGCTGGCCTATACACCGCCGGTCGAACATCGGGAACCGGACTCAGCTGTCTACAGCCCCCAGTGAATACATGCAAGGCCTTATCCTGCTCATCTCGGTTACCCTGCTTTATGCGGGTTACAACCTTTTCGTCAAGGTGTCGAGTGGGCATGTTGCAGAGAAGGTCACCAGTACCGTGCTCGCGACCATCTGTCTGCAGTTCACCGCCCTGCTGGTCTCGACACTGTTCGCGATCTACCTACTCAGAAAGGGTGGGCAGGTCCTGGCGCTCGGCCCGCCAGCCTATGGCTGGGCTATGGCAGCCGGCCTTTGTATCGGCGCAGCCGAGATCGGGTATTTCTACCTGTTTGGCAATTTCAGTGCAGGAAAGTCGATCCCTGCGAGCATCGTGATTCCAACGGTCGTTTGCGGTACGGTCATTGTGGCGCTGCTGGCGTCACGATTTCTGTTCAATGAGGCCTTATCCATCGTCCAGATCGGCGGCATCGTGATCACCATCACTGGCATCGTCATGATCTACGCGGGCAGAGCCACCTGACGTTGGGAAAATTCCTGCAGCGACAAAGATCTGTTGACTCTACGATAACCAGGACACCGGTTGTCACCACAGAAGGCCGTTGCGAAGCTTGGCTTTGTTGCCCGCCGCTAGTCCGGCCCATCGACGGTATGTGTTTTGAAGTCCGCCGGCGCAACGATTTCCAGAACCTCAAAGTCTTCTGACATCTCGATTTCCCGGTGTTTAATCATCGGGATCTGGTTGATGCAGTCACCTTTGCGGATTGTTCTCACGCCCTGGCCCTCCCATTCAAAAGTCGCCCAGCCGTTCAGGACAAAGGTCATCTGAAAAGTACAATCATGCACGTGCCACTGCTGGACACTGTCCGTTTGCTGCTTGCCGTTGTTTCGAATAACCTGTGCTACATAGTCCCCTTTGGTACCACCGTCTATTCCAAGGTAACGGTACGATAGAATCTTCCGCAGCCCTTCTTCCCACACCGCATCCTTGGCTTCGCTGTGCACGTATGTCCAACCTTCTTTTTTGCCCATGACCTGATCCTTGACTGGTAAGTTGGCGACAGAAGATTGTACCGCGCGCCAGACACACTGGAAAAGAATGTGTTACTCGACTCCACCTTTGTTACCATAGAACGCTGCTCGGCCTGATCAGGAGGAACAAAACCATGACCGTTACCGTTATTATTTCTGTGGAGGTGAGCGATTTTGACGAGTGGAAAACCATGTTCAACGAAATCGAGGAGCAGCGTGTAGCAGCAGGTATCCATGCCAAACCTTACCGGAAACCCGGCGACCCGAATGCGGCCTATGTCATTGGCACCGCGCCTTCCAAAGAAGCCTTCACAGCATTTATCACTTCCCCGGAACGGATGAAGATTCAGAACAGCGGCATTATCACATCTCAACCGACAATCACATTTCTGGAAGACGGTTAACTCAAAAGCATATTGGCGTCTCGCCAGGTAAGCCCAGCCAAGACCCCTTGAAATCACTGTCAGCTGCGCTACCATAACCGGAGAGAATCGACCTTATGAAACTGGACAACGATCAGCTGCAGAGATTTCACACAGAAGGTTTCCTGTACCTGCCCGGACGCTTTTCTTTAGCCGAATCGCGAATCTTGCTGGAAGAGGCACACAAGGTCTATCAATTGGACCGCCCGGAAATCGTACATGAGGCCAGCGGTGTGGCCCGAACCGCATTTGCCGCCCACACCTACAACGACGCTTTCGGCAGGCTCGGGGCCCACCCTCGATTGATCGAACCGGTGGTCCAGATCCTGGGTGAAGAGGTCTACATGCACCAGTACAAAGTCAATGCCAAAGCCGCCTTTGACGGAGAAGTGTGGCAGTGGCACCAGGATTTCGGCACCTGGCACAGAGACGATCAGATGCCGGAACCGCGGGCTATGAACATCGCCGTTTACCTCGATGATGTCACGGCCGCCAATGGGCCACTGCTGTTCATTCCCGGCAGCCATATGGACGGGACCCTGCCCGCAGGGCACGACATCGAGACGACGTCCTACCCGCTGTGGACCCTGGACCGGGCCACAGTCACTCGACTGGCAACGGCAGGTGGAATCGAAGCGCCGGTCGGCAAAGCGGGTTCAGTTGTGCTGTTTCACGGCAACCTGGTCCACGCAAGCCCACCCAACATCAGCCCCTTTGGACGCACGATCGTCTACCTCAGCCTTTGTGCCGTCTCCAACCACATCCGGCGCTACAAGCGGGCCGAATACATTGCCCACCGCGATTTCAGGCCAATCACGCCACTGGCCGATGACTGCCTGTCCGAGTTGGCTGCCTAAACCGCCTGATGTGAAGCGCCTTTAATGTGACAGGGAGACGCACTTACACTGGGCTGACCCGGTAATGCCACCTCCTTGGTCGACGGCAGTTTACCTGCAGTTCAGGTCAACTTCTCGAGGAAAAAAGTGGTCATGGCGCCTTTGTTCTTGAGGTCGGTCTGACCCCGCTCGACAACCTCCGCGGACCGATCCAGAAACGCCCGACTTGCCTCGGAGATGTGCACCTTGCCGGCCTCGCCGCTCGCTTCCATACGAGCCGCAATATTGACCGCGTCGCCCCATACATCGAAAGTCCCACCGGAATAGCCCGCGATCACCGGCCCGGTGTGTATCCCAACCCGGATCGGCCATTCCGGCTTGCCGAGCGTCCTGTGCTGTATATTGCTTCCTTCAACGAACTGCACCAGATCAAGCGCCGCCGCGCACGTATCTCGAATGTGTGTCGGGCGCCCTTCCGGTACCCCGCCGACACACATATAAGCATCACCGATGGTTTTCACCTTCTTGAGACGGTGCTTTGCCGTGATCTGATCAAAACCCTTAAAGAAAGTATTCAACGTGTCGAGCAATTCACCGGGCTGGATCTGTTCGACCAGACGAGTGAAGCCGACAAAATCAGTAAACATGATACTTGCCGAGGAGAAGTACTCCCCTTTGGCTTCAGTGCCAGTATCAGCCTCTGAGTCGTTCTCACCGGCAACCCGTCCTGCCGGCACATCACCTTGCTCGAGCAGGGTAACCACCTGGTCCGATAATAGTCTCAATCCTTCCTTCTGGCCGTGAACCAGCTTTGAAGGCTCGAAGTCGACCACACACAACGTGCCCAGTGCGTACCCCCGACTGCTGACCAGAGGAGTCCCGGCATAGAATCGGATACCCGAAGCAGAAGGCATGTTCTGAAAATTCCGGGTGCGTTCGTCCTCGTCGATATCCTCAATGATCAACTGTTCCCCTGGAGTGGCAAGCACATACTGGCAGATGCTGGTATCCCGCGGTGTCTGTTTCAGGCGTTCCTTGGTCTCGACATCAACCCCGCTGCTCAACTTGCAGAACTGGCTGTCATTACTCAAGATATTGATGACGCTGACTGGGCACTCGGTGAGGTAACTGGCGATCTGAGTCACGTTGTTGAAACGTCGATCGCTTTCGAAATCCTTTTCCACAAGACCTAGCCGTTTGAGCTCGTCAAGCCGTTGTTCTTCGTCTGGCGGGTTCGATACCGGGACGATCCCGGCTTCCAGGCCCTGCGCCTTGGCTTGTTCAAACTTCTCCTGCTTGACGGCATCCATGGATAAGTTTCTAATTCTTAACGATTGTTCAGCCCGGACGCGGGGTGCCAACTTCAGATCGACACCTGATTCCTGCTGAATAGAATACTATACTGGACTACTACGACCCTAGCTATCACGGGTGGAGATACTAGACCCGGCAGCACGAGATCTCTTTTCATGAGCCAGAATCTGACAACCAACAGCGATCGCTTTCTCGCTGATCTCGATGCCCTGCGGGAATTCGGCAAACAAGGCAGCGGTGTGGTCCGGCCCGCGTTCTCACCTCCTGATATCGATTCGCGGCGTTGGCTTACCGGCAAATTTGAAGCCTGCGGGCTGAGACCCCGGTGGGACCCAGCGGCGAACCTGTTCGGAATGCCCTCCCAGCCCGGCAAACCGATCCTGATCGGATCGCACTCGGACACCCAGCCGGAGGGCGGCTGGCTCGATGGCGCTTATGGAGTCATCCTGGCCCTCGAAGTGGCGCGGACTTGCCAGGAAGCCGGTGGACCACCGGTCGCCGTGGTCTCATTTCAAGATGAAGAAAGTGCCTTCATGCCCATGACTGGCAGCTGCTTCTTCAGTGGCAAATTGTCCCGCGACACACTCTATGACCTGAGCAACGCTGCCGGACAACGTTACGGTGACCTCGCCAGTGCCCTGCCGGAACTCGAGGAACCTGAGTCACTGGACCCTGGCTTGTTCAGCGCTTTCCTGGAAGCCCATATTGAACAGGGCCCGGTTCTGGACCAGGCGGGTGAGATCATCGGCGTGGTCGAGACCATTGTCGGCAGTCGCCAGTTTGAAGTCACGATCACAGGCCAGCAGAACCACGCCGGTACGACACCAATGGCTCTGCGACAGGACGCAGTCACTGGCTTTGCTGCTTTCATAACCAAGCTGGAAGAACAGTTCACAGAAATTGCAACACCCCGTTCGGTCTGGACCATCGGCCGGGTGGACGTACGCCCCAATGCGCCTTCCATCGTGCCGGGAGCACTGAACTGTTCCGTGCAGATGCGCGACGGCTCCCTCTCGCAACTGGATGCTATGTGCGAGATAACTCAGAAGGTGGCCGCCCAGACAGCAGCTGAAAGAAACCTCAACATTTCGCTGTTAGAGACAAAAGCTGTCGACCCGGTTGACATGGATGACCAGGTCATCGAGGCCTTCTGTGATGCTGCCGGATCAAATGCGCCTGGTGCCTGGCGGCGTATGCCCTCCGGCGCGCTGCACGACGCCATGAACCTTGCTCCACGAATCCCGACAGGGATGATGTTCGTACCTTCGATCGGTGGCGTCAGCCACGCCTTCGAAGAGGACACGGAAAGAGAACACCTGGCTGCCGGTGTTCAGGTCATGGCCGATGCGGTCACCCGGCTCGCGGATCAACTGGGCAATACCGGCTAGGCTGTACTCGTCTCTTCCAGGTCGAGTTCTGAGACCATCTTCTCCCGCATGAGGAACTTCTGCGGCTTGCCCGTCACGGTCATTGGAAATTCGGTAACCGTGCGGACATATCGGGGAACCTTGAAATGCGCGATCTGACCTTCGCAGTGGGTGCGGACATCTTCGAGCGAGACCTGTGCCCCCTGAGCTGGAACAATCCAGGCACAGATCTCTTCACCGTATTTCTCATCTGGAATTCCAAAAACCTGAACGTCCTGGATCCCGGGATGGCCGAGTAGAAACTCCTCGATTTCGCGGGGGTAGACGTTCTCCCCACCGCGGATCAACATATCTTTGACCCGCCCGACGATGTTGCAGTAACCCTCCGAATCAATCGTCGCGAGATCACCAGTGTGCATCCAACCATCTCTGTCGATGGATTTGGCGGTTTGTTCCGGGTCCTCCCAGTATTCCCGCATGACCAGATAACCACGGGTATGAAGTTCCCCTTGCTCCCCGGATGCCACGGTCTCGCCCGACTCATTCACCACCTTGGCTTCGACATGCGGGTGAATCCGCCCAACCGTTGAGACGCGCCGCTCGATGGGATCGTCGACGGCACTCTGGAACGATACCGGACTGGTCTCGGTCATGCCGTATGCGATGGTCATTTCCTCCAGGTGCATCTCGGAAACCACCCGCTTCATCAGTTCGATCGGGCAGGGTGCACCAGCCATAATACCGGTACGAAGGGTACGCAGGTCGAACTGGCTGAAATCTGGCAAATTGACCATCGCACTGAACATGGTGGGAACACCATGCACACCGGTACAACGTTCCTGACTCAGTGTCTGAAGCGTCTGCAAAGCATCAAACCCCTCTCCGGGAAACACCATGGTACTTCCAGCTGTCACACAAGCGAGGTTACCCAGCACCATGCCGAAGCAGTGATAAAGTGGCACCGGTATGCACAACCGGTCCCGATGAGTCAGCCGCATGCAGTCCGCGACGAACCTGGCATTGTTGACGATGTTCTGGTGGGTCAGTGTGGCGGCCTTGGGCGAACCCGTGGTACCGGAGGTGAACTGCAGGTTGATCGCGTCATCCGGGACCAGCGTAGCGCCGATCGCATCCAGCCGCGAACACTGGCCGGGCCCGCCTCGTGTCATGACGTCACTGAAGCAGAGCATGCCCGCTACTGGAGCATCACCGACCTGGATCACACTTTTAAGTGACGGAAGATTCTTGGATTCCAGTTGACCGGGCTGACAGTGGCCGAGTTCCGGCGCAATATCCTGCAGCATTTCCAGGTACTGACTGGTCTTGAAGGAAACAGCGCTGATCAACGCCTTGACGCCGGCCTTGGCCAGTGCGTATTGCAGCTCTGCCCGCCGATAGGCCGGATTGATATTGACCAGTATGACGCCAATCCGCGCAGTGGCAAACTGGGCAAGGACCCACTCTGGCCGATTGGGGGCCCAGATACCGACCCTGTCTCCTTTGTAGACACCTATGGCCAGCAGGCCAGCAGCAAGCTCATCGACCTTTTTCGAGAGCTGATCCCAGGTCCAGTGCTCTCCGGATTCGGAGAAAACACAGGCGTCACGGGTACCGTGTTGGGCCACGGTCCGGGCAAAAAAATCCGGGATCGTCACCGCCTCCAGCGCGGGAGTCTCCGGGCCCTTGACATGCGAGTGGCGTAAGCCTGCCATCAGAGGTTCTCTGCTAGACACGAATCTGGTCGGACACACCCGGGACAACTCTGAGTCGGACGCGTTGTCACATCTGCCTCCAGTCACCCAGCTGCTCAAACGCGTGAGCGGCCTGGTAGATAGTGGACTCACCATAATGCCGGCTGATCAACATCATCCCGACCGGCAACCCCTCTCCCATGCCACACGGAACAGACATCGCCGGATGGCCAGTGACGTCGAACGGGCTGGTATTTGCAAGCATCTCGAAAGCTCTCTGGCAGTACAGCGCCAGGGGGGCATCGGGCGGCGGCAGGGGGGTAGCCTTCATCGGCAACGTTGGCATCATCAGTAGGTCGTACTGCTCCAATGTCGCATTGTAGGTCTCTTTCAGTTTGCGACCTAGGTTCTGGGCCTTAGCATAGAAATGCCCGCGGTAATGCCGGAGGAAATACTCTCCGATAAACATGCTGATCTTGAGGGTATCGGACAACTCGTCGGCCCGATTAAGCCAGTTTGAATGATGATCGAGCAGACTGGTCGTATAGAGACCCTTCCAGCCGGTGCCAAAACCGTTACCCTTCATCATCTGGTTGGTCAGGCCTTCGAGCGCGATAGGTGTCCAGATGGCGGCGCCTTCGTTATGCATCGGGATGGAGATGTCCTGGACATCAGCACCGAGTTCACGCAGCCGGTCCGCGGCCGATCGCACTTTCACGTCTACATCCGTCTCAGACTCGGGCCGACCAAAGCCTTCCTGAACCACGCCGATCTTCAGTCCCCGCACACCGCGACCAAGCGCCGAGGTGTAATGATCGACTCTGGGCGCATACTGTCTCGGGTCCAATCCGTCTTCACCTGCGATCACTTCCAAGAGCAGCGCATTGTCGGCAACGTTCTGTGTCATGGGGCCGGTGTGATCGATCGTGGTCTCGATCGGCATCACACCCGTGTAGGGAACCAGCCCATGCGTCGGCTTCAAGCCGTAACAACCGCAGTAAGCCGCGGGCATGCGGATCGACCCGCCCTGATCCCCTCCCATGGCCATGTCGACCTGCCCAGAAGCAACCAGGGCACCCGAGCCCGAGGACGAACCCCCGGCTGAATACCCCATCCTGTGCGGATTGTGGCAGGGACCGGTCGCATTCGTGTGGCTACCGCCTGAGAGACAGAAGTACTCGCAGTGGGCTTTGCCGACAATCGTACCACCGGCGTCGAGAATTCGGGTCACTACGGTCGCGTCCACATCCGGAATGTAGCCCTCCAGCGTAGACGCACCATTCATCATGGGCACACCGGCCAGACTGATATTGTCTTTAAGCGCCACTGTTTTCCCGGCAAGGGGTCCGCGTGGTGCACCTTTGACCTCACACTTGACGTACCACGCATTGAGGGGGTTTTCTTCCGCGGAAGGCCGGTATCCCGGTGTTCTGGGATAATCCACCGTAGGCAGGTAGTCTGGCATCCCATCGATCAGGTCATAGACCTTAATCGTGTCCTCCATAACCTCCAGAAACTCTGCTATCCGTTCGTCCGACAAGTGCATCCCCAGATCCAGGGCAATTTCCTTGAGTTGTTCGTGGGTCGGTCTCTTGACAGTCATATAGTCAAACCTCTTGTGGCTGGCCGACGCAGTCGCTATGGGCTGGCCTGCAGTTGCTGTGGTTTCGTTCTTAGGTATCTGTTCAGTTACGTGCTTGGGCATTGCGTTGCTGGACCCAAAACCGACAAACTCCTCAATCAGCGAAGAATCCGTTGTATGCCCATCACCTATTTCACCGGTGATATCGCCTTTCTGCAACAGCAGGACCCGGTCCGACAGCGCCGTAATGAACTCAAGATTCTGTTCAACGAGCACGATACTCAATCCGTGCTCGGTATTCAGACGTTTCAGCAGGTCAACAATACCCTCGACAATGGACGGTTGAATCCCTTCTGTCGGCTCATCCAAGAGTACCAGGTCCGGCTTGCTGATCAGGCAGCGAGCGATCGCCAAAATCTGCTGTTCCCCGCCGCTTAGGGCCCCCCCCGACCGATCAAGCAATGGCTGAAGCTGAGGGAAAGTCTGCACGATGGCCTCAATGGCCTCATGCTCTTCCTCACCATGCTCCACGACTCCCATCCTTAGGTTGTCGTAGACCGAGAGCTGGGGGAAGATGCCTCGCCCCTGGGGCACATACCCCAACCCCAGGCGGGAGCGTTCATAAGCCGGCTCATCGGAAATATCCATCCCGTCGAATTCGATTCGGCCCGAGGTCGCCGGCACGATCCCCATTAGCGTCTTCAGCAGAGTGGTCTTGCCCATACCATTGTGCCCCAGCACGCCGACGATCTGGCCTTCAGCCACAGACAGATCTATGCCATGAAGTATTGGCACCCGCCCATAACCGGCGTGCAGGTCCCGAACATTCAGAATCGGCGGGTCACTCATGCACTTTTCCGCTGGCCAAGGTAGACCTCCCGGACGCGCTCGTCCGACGACACCTCGTCCATAGCACCTTCAATCAGGATTCGGCCCTGGTGAAACACCGTGACCTTGCGCGCAATCATGCGGATGAACTGCATGTCGTGCTCGACAACAATCATCGTTGCACTTCGATTTATTTCCTGGATGATTTCTGCGGTCCGAACAACCTCATCCTGAGTCATTCCCGCGGTCGGCTCATCGAGTATCACCAGCCAGGGTTCGCCCGCCAGCACCATTCCCAGCTCCACTAGTTGCCGCTGCCCGTGAGCGAGTGATCCCAACTGGGTTTTCCGTACATCCCCCAGTTCTAGTCGGTCGATGACTTCCGTCGTGATCACCCGTGCCCGCTTGACACTGGTAGACTGGCTCGCCGAGAGCCAGATGTTCTCTTCGACATCCAGACCGTCGAATACATTCGGTACCTGGGTCTTGATCCCGACCCCCATTCTCGCAACCTGGTGGGATTCGCTGCCGGTAACATTGAAATCTCGTATCACAACATCACCGGCCGTCGGCCGCAACTGGGCGGTCAGGCATTTGAAAAAAGTGCTCTTGCCGGCGCCGTTAGGTCCAATCAAACAACGTAACTCATTCTCTCTCAGGGAAAAATCGACCCGATCGACAGCCACGACACCGCCGAAATGCATCGACAGCCCTCGGGTTTCGAGCACCACGTTACTCCTCAAGGCCGCCCTCCTTTACCCTTGTTCGACCGCGTCGCCTGAATTTGCGAGCTGAGCGCGCCGTCATCCGTCGTGACCGTCTTCTGTCCCACATCTGCACCACCGACGGTACGATCCCCCTGGGCACCACCAGGACAAAAATGATCAGAACCAACCCAAGGAACAAGTTGATGTTCACGACAGACTGCTGGCCAAGGAATGATGTCAGATAAAACAAGACCAGGGCCCCGAAAATCGGCCCGATCAATGTGCCGCGACCACCGATGATCACCCAGATAATCGCAAGTGCCGCGTTGTAGAGGTTGAATACATCCGGGGTAATTCGTCCAATCGAGTTGGCGAACATTATTCCCCCGAGGCCGGCGATGGCACCACCGACAGTGAACATGCAAAGTTTGTACAGGCGAACGTCATAGCCCAGTAGTTCTGTGCGTACTTCATTTTCTCGGATCGACATCGACACCCGCCCGAAATGCGATTTCGTCAGCCATACGCAGAGAAAATACGACCCCAGAAGAGCCACCATTGCGACATAGAACACCTGTTCTGGGAACAAGAAGTGGTTGCTGTCCCAGGGATAGTTAATCGGCGGCACATTGATTCCGTTAAACCCTCCCAGCTTGGCAATACCAATCTTGTATTCGGGACCTGATGTCCGACGAATCACGCTGTACAGAATGAGTGTCAAGGTCAGGGTGATCACGGCCAAGTAAACATCGCTCAGGCGGCCGTAGAACATGAAATAGCCCAGGATCGCTGCCACGGCCGCCGCCACCAGGATTGCAACCAGTATTGCGCTACTGCTGCCGCCGAAATTCAGTGCTGCAATTGCGTAGGCATAAGCACCAATCCCAAAAAAAGCCGTCTGGCCAAAACACAGAATGCCGCCATAACCCCAGATCAAGCCCAGGCTCAAGGCGAGTATTGCCAGGCTGACCGCGGTGGTCAGGCTGATCACCGCAAAGAGCTCGAGGCTCTGGGGCGCAGCGAACAACACGACCAAGCCGACGATCCCAATCGACACGAGAGCGTTGGTCTCTCGGGTTCGTTTCACAGGCTTCGCTTAAAGAAACGACCGGTGATGCCCCGTGGCATCAAGCGAAGCAAGAAGATGGCCAACAGGAGCAGTGCCACCTCACCCATGGTCGGGCCAATCACGAAGCTGACGATACCGTTGATACCCCCCAGTAGGATAGATGCCGAGGCTGTTCCGGCGAGAATTGCAGTGCCACCGGAGATAACGGTGATGAAGGCCTTACCGATGTAGATCGCTCCGATGGTTGGCAGAATACCAGTGATCGGTGCCAGCAGGCCTCCGGCGAGGCCTGACAGGGCAGCACCGATCCCGAAGGTCGTCGAGTACACACGCTGGGTGCTGACTCCCAGCGCTGCGGCCATGTCTGCAGCCTGCATGGTGCCACGGGCCACCAGCCCCAACTTGGTGTAGCGCAGCAGAAAGTACAGCATACCGACCAAGAGAATCGCCACCAGGATGAGAAACAACTCATACCCACTCGAACTGAATTCCCCGATGGTAATCGGACCGAACGGTGGCGCAATCGTTGTGGCCGTTTGCGCTCCAAAAATTGACGTGACCAAGCCGATAAAGAACAAGCTCAACCCCCAGGTAGCCAGCAGGGTATCGACCATCCGGCCGTACAGAAAACGGATCAGGACCCACTCAACAATCAGACCAATGATCCCGACGATCAGCGGCGCCAGGATGAACATCGCAATCCAAATATTGACGCCGCCGTTGGTGGCCACAATGACCGTGTACCCGCCCAGCATTAGGAACTCCCCATGGGCAAGGTTGATCACCCGCATCATCCCGAAAATAACCGCCAACCCGATGCTGATCAGCACCAGGTTGGCGATACCGTAGACGATTTGAAGCGCCAGAGCAGCTACAAGGTCCACTGTTGGCTTCCCGGCTGATATCGAGGCGCTGTCCGAACTAGTCGATGCCTGCTGCCTTCAAACCGTTTTCGAAGTAGAAGGTCGACTGGTTCGGCGTGGTGATCAGATCACAAACCAGCTGTGTGTCGGTCGGCTGCTGTTGTTCGTAGGTCTGAATAATGTTGAACTTCTGGTTCTGCAGCTCCGCGAGATACACGTTCTGAACCGCATGATGCGTCTGCGGGTCGATCGAGATGTTGCCACTCGGGCCGGCGAAACTCGTCGGGGCATCCAGCGCTTCGATCACCTTCATCCGCTCGGCGGTACCAGCAGCTTTCACGGCCTCGGCCCACAGATAGATCCCTTCGTACTGGCGGGCGGCCAGTTCGTTTAGGTACGGCGCGTCGGCACCAAATCGGGTCTTAAACCGTTCCACAAACGCCTTGTTCACTGCCGACTCGATCTCCTCGAAGTAACTGTATGCGACGATCATACCGTCACCTTCCTCGGCAGAAATCATCAGATGCTCATTGCCCACGCCAAAAGTGGTGGAGGCAATGGGAACACTCTTGCTCATGCCGGCGGCGGCATACTGTCGGTAAAACGAGACGTGNGCNCCACCGACCAGAGCGGACATCACCATGTCCGGTTTTGCCGCCTGGATCTTCTTGATCGTCGGCCCGAAGTTGGTNACATCNAGGGGNAAAAACTCTGTCTCCACTGGATCGCCNCCATTGTCACGAACATACTTCTGNACCCAATCCGCTGTGATGTGGCCATANTTGTAGTCGGCNGCAATGATGTAGACCTTCTTGCCCCACTTGTTCATGGTGTACGGCACCAGTTTTTCGACGGTCTGGCCCGGGGTCGAACCTGTGCAGTAGTTGTTGGTGTCACAGACACCGCCTTCGTATAGCGTGTTGTAGAAATAGAGAGTCTGGTAGCGGCTCAGTAACGGCCTGATCGATTCTCTTGAAGCTGATGTGATGCCTGCCTGGACAACGTCCACACGATCGCTGGTCGCTGCCTTGGTCGCGTACTGCGTGTAAAACTGGATGGTCGACTGGGGATCGTAGACCGTAAGATCTACCTGTTTGCCGAGCAGGCCACCCGCTGCATTGATTTCCTCTACCGCTAGGTGACTCGCATCCACCATCGGCCGGCCATAGATATCAAGTCCACCGGTCTGATCCAGTATCACTGCCATCTTCAGTNCGTCGGCAGCTTGGGCGCGGCCAATAAAAGCCGGTGCAGCGACAGCCGTGGCGACAGCCGACGTACTCTTGAGAAAGTTTCTGCGATTGATTGACATTCTATTTCTCCTTTTGGTCTAGAAAATTATGTCGGATCGGACAACCGATCCGTGTTTGCCTTCTACTGATCACTCCATCCGNCGTATCGCTCGGGTTACTCCTCGCTCGGNTCCCCAGAAGCCTGATCATCCTGNGATTCAGACACCTGATCAGAAATGCCTTTGATGCCATCACCTATGTTGACTCCAATTTCTTCACCCAGTTTNTTGACGGCAGGCAGCTGCAGCGCCATCGACAGGACACCGTCGACGACCTGGTTCACCACTGCCTTGTCGGCACTGCTGNCCTGCCCTCCCCCGCCACCTGAGTTGCCAAACCCGGTGACATGATTGATCCGTATGCTGTCGATCTTCTCTGCCGGTTTCACCATGCTGTCGACCACATCCGGCAGAATCTCCAGCTTGCGCATATGCAGCTTCATCTCGATCAGATCATCACTTTGACTGTTTTCGGAAGCGATCAGCGCAGCTTCTCCTTCTGCTCGGGCCAGCAGTTCCGAACGCTGGGCATCAGCCCGGGTCTTTGTGGCTTCCGCCTCTGCTTTTGCCATCGCCATGAGGGTTCCGGTCTCACTGCCAACACGCGTTTCATCGACTTCGGCCTGCTCGCGGGCCCGGATCATCGCCAACGCCCGCTCGCGCTCGGCAGCGGCCACCTCACGGGTCGTCTCAAGATCTTCTTTTGCCTTGATCTCTTCGGAACGGGCCTGCTGGACAGCAACTTGAGCTCTGGCGACTTCAGCTTCCTGCGCGGCAATCACGATGTCCCGTTCCAGACGGCGCAGTTCAGAGGACTGGGTCGCCTCGAGCTCGGCCTTACGAACTTCCCGCCCGGTCTGAATTTCCTTAGCCTTGACCTCCTTGTCTTTTTCGATTCGGGCAAATTCACGCCGTTGTTCAGATCCGGACTGTTCCTCGGCAATGGCAGCATCGCTCGCAGTACGCTCACGCTCGATGTTCAACTGCTGCTGGATCTGCGCTTCTTCCTCCTCCTGATCAATATTCAAACGCTTCTTGGTCGCGTCCAGCTTGCTCATCCGAACCGCTACATCCGCATCGGCTTCGATCACGGCGCGTTCTTTCTTGCTGCTTGCAACGATTTCCGCCAGGCGCTGCAGGCCGATTGCATTGAATGCGTTGTTTTCGTCAAGTGTGTGGAAAGGCGCCTGGTCCANTCGGGTCAGCGAAACCGATTCCAGTAACAGGCCGTTCTGGGAAAGATTGGGTTTGAGGATCTCTGTGATCTGTCCGACGTACCTGCCCCGCTCGTTCTGCAGCTCGTCCATCGTATAGTTAGCGGCCACGGATAGAATCGCATCGACCAGTTTGCCTTCAAGGGTCTCAGCAAGGTCTTCCGAACGAAAGGTCTTCCCGGCCAAGGCCTGAGCTGCGGTCGCAACACCCGAATCGCTGGGGTCCACCCGAACGTAAAACTCGACCGTGGCATCGACTCGCAAACGGTCTACGGTGATCACAGATTTCTCAGCGTTTCGAACGACCTCGAGCCGGGTCGTTTTCATGTTGACTTCCGACACACGGTGAAGGAATGGGAGCGCCAGAAAACCCCCGTCCGTTATGATTTTCTGCCCCCCCAGACCGGTCCGGATCAGCGCAACTTCGCGAGACGCTTTCCGGTAGAAGCGGTTCAGTAGAATGATGATCACCACAAGGGCGACAATCAGTACGATCAACCAGACCCAGTACATAAGTCGTTGGCCTCCCCGTTTTTATCATCGACCGAGCGCCGTGGCTTCTCCGGTCGATAGTCNTCCTATGCCGTTCAGATCAGCTGGCGGCACCTTTTGGTGGAATCTCACACAGTAGATGAGGTGAAGCCTGTAAGTCAATATATTTCGAGTAACAATTACGAATGACATCTGTACTCAACAACCCCGCGTCGCCCAGGGATANCCTTAAGTTAGTGCCACGATCCGGGGTATCGTCAGCTCGTTCAAAACGTCCGAGCGCCGTTGCCCGATCGCGACCGAAGACAAGAATCAGCTACCCCACGACACACTATCCCTGATACGCTACCGGCGGATTGACAATCGCAGGGAAAAGCATGAGTTTCGCAGTTGACGATCTTCTCGAGAGAAATCACCCAGTCATTTTGGACGGGGGTATCGGTACCGAATTGCAACGCCTGGGCGCACCGATGGACCACGAAGCGTGGTGCGCTGTTGCACTGGATACCCATCCTGACCTGGTCCGACAGGTTCACCGCTCCTATATCGAGGCCGGTGCCGACATCATTACGGTCAATACCTATGCGACAACCCGCCAGGCGCTCAAGAGTGCTGGCATGGAAGAACAGTTTACCCGCTGGAACATCCGCGCAGTTCAGATTGCAAGGGAGACACTGGACGACTCGGCATCTGAACGAGATATCCTGATTGCCGGATCGGTTTCGACCTTTGGAAATTTCAACCGGTTCAGCGACGCTGAGCTGGAACCCTATTTCCAGGAGCAGGCCGAGATCCTGGCCGAGAACGGCGTCGATCTGGTCATCCTCGANACGCTTTCATCCCGGGCCTCAACGATTGTCACTGCCCTGAATGCGCTGGCTGATTTCGACCTGCCCGTGTGGGTCGCTATCAGCGGCGTTCAGGACCGAAACTCAGGCGCACTTTATCTGGGTGTAGAAGAAAGCCCCGTCCATAGCAATTCGGTCACCACCCACGAGCCCTTCGCCGATGCGATCCAGAAGATCATGGCCGAAGGCGGCTCGGCACTGCTGCTGATGCACTCCCCCGTTAATGTCTGCACACCTGGTCTTGAGGTGATGAGCGAGAATTATTCGGGCGTTCTGGGTGCTTATCCCAATGCCGGTTACTGGCAGCGTCCCGACTGGGCCTTTGTCGACCAGATCACTCCCGCTGACTACCTTAAAGCCGCCGGGGACTGGATCGACGCCGGCGCGAAAATCGTCGGCGGCTGCTGCGGCATCGGCCCGGCGCACATCAGCGCACTTTCGGCCGANCTCCGCGACAGATAGTCGCCCAGTTCTCTCCTGCNNGCTAGATTTTCTTTTTTCTCACNACCCGCTTGAGCGGCGTCAGGTTGATCTCGTCAAAAACNGTCCCCGTNCGGACATTCAGCGCAACNGCCACGGCTTCGGCCACGTCTTCNGGCTCAATGANGTTGGCAGGATCCGGGCCGGGCTCGAAGTCCAGCTGATCAAAAAACCGAGTTCGAACCATGCCGGGATTGACGATNGTGATTCTCACACCCGCGGCNGCACACTCTTCCCGGAGCGACTGGGCCAGCCCCCGTAAAGCAAACTTGGTTGCAGAGTAGACCGCACCNTATCGCCCTCCGGACAGGGCCGCCTCCGACCCCATCAGCACGATATCGCCACCGCCATTGCGTTTTATCAGGGGCAGAAACGCTCGTACCACACAGACCTGGCTGGTGAAGTTGAGATCGATGAGCGATCTGATGTCTGCGTAGGACATCTGCTCCAGGGACCCAAACCATCCGGCACCCGCACAACAGATTACAGCGCTGATCTGGGGATGGCTGCGGGCCAGTACAGTCAGCCGATCGGGCAGTCGCTCAAGGTCTGCAAGGTCTATCGAAACCGGTTCGAAGTACCTGCCGGCGGTTGAGATCCCCCTAAGATCCCGGGCGATGCCGATCACACGCTCGCCGTCTGCGAGAAGGCGCGTGCTGATGGCGTGACCGATACCGGCACTGGCTCCGGTCACGAGCAGCGTGCGGGGTTCAGTCATCAGCAGGTGCCGGACAGGTCGAAACGTCTCTGTCACCACGATTCCCCGTTACGCTGGGCCGGGATTCCGGTGAACAGGAAAACAACTTGCTCGCCGGCAGATAGCGGGACAGCTCGTTCACACAGAACTCGATCATCTCGTTTTCACGCGATTCGGGATAGGAAATCATTGTACCGCGGTCAGAAAAGGGGCTGGCGAACAGTGGTTCCTCCGGGTAAAGCTGGATAACGTTGCGAAAGAATGTCTTCGGCATACGGAAAGGGCCAAGCGTTACCGAGTGGATGCTTTGTACGGAAAGGCTGCTGAACACCTCTGTAAAGAGCGCTCGATAACGCTCCTGGTAAGTGGACTCAAACAGAATCGGATCGAAGCGCAACCCGACCTGCCAGCCGCGACTTGCCAGTTTGGCCATCGCGCCGAGGCGTTTACTCACGGGGGGAGCTTTGTGTTCCAGCGCCGCCGCGGTATCAGTCGGGGTGAGGCTGAAAGCGATCACCACATTTTGCCGGGGCTCTGCCGCCAGCAGCGGCCGGACCTGGGTGCTCTTGGTCCGTAACTCGATATGGGCCCGTGGGTGACTGTTCAGCCAAACCAGCAACTCGCTCACAAAACCGGTGACCGGTTCCAGCGCCAGGCTGTCACAGTCATAGCCTGAGAAAAACCAGACGTCCTCGCCCGGATGTGCCTCGAGTTTGTCTGTCATTCCGGTAAAGAACCGCTCGTAGTTCACAAAGACGACGTAGTGGGGAGAACGGTACATCCCCTGCAGGAAACAGTACCGACAGTCGTAGATACAGTTCATCATGTGGGAGAAGTAGTAATTGTGTGCCCCACCGATGCCGTAACCCGCGGGAGTCAACAACATTGTTTCACCAAATTTTTCTGCCAATACCAGGGCCGGGTGAGATTTCTGCAGCCGGAAGTTCTGCGCTTTAGGATTGAAGACCTCGCCGTAGCGCTCGCAAATCACCTGGGTGACGTCTGGAAAGCGTGCCAAGATTCGTTGCGCACGTGCATCGTCCTCGAGCGCCTGCTCAACGTAGATCGTATTGATCATGGCTCCTGCACAGGAGGTTCACCCAGCAGGGTGCCGTCTTGGTCCTGTGAAAAACGTATCGGCTGTTGCTCCAGATGCCATTCCAGGTGTTGTAAGACATCTACTGAGCCCCGGCATTCCGTGAGCCCGGCCCACGGGTCATTGTTATTGAGAACAGCCCAGCGCCGCAACAGCCCGGTCAGCCGACGACGCTGGGTGACCGTGAAATGCCACTGCCCAAGATACCGATCGAGCGACGGTGTTGTGGGCCTGTTCTTTTCATGCCACCTGCAGATTCCCGTGAGTTCTCCGGCAACGGTCGCGATCGACTCCAGCTGGTCTGCGATCAGCTGCGAGATCTGCTGGTGGCTCAGATCAAGGGTTGTCCCGGGGTTGTCCGACACGACCTTGAGACTCTGCACGAGTTCGCTGGTGCTGCAGCGGCTGGCCATAGCATAAAACCCCGAGGCCTCCATGTCGTATGCGCTGCAGCGCGGGAAATCCCGCTCCGGCTGGTCCACCGTGACCAACTCTGAGCGTTGCACCGTGGAATCCAGAGTGTACGGCGGATACCAGCTTCGCCCGGTGGCCGGTTCCACGATACGGCTTGCCAGTAACAGGTTGCCGATTGAAAGCTGGCGATGCCCGGCAATACCGACATTCAACCAGGGCACATCGACCTCACCGCCACTGACAAGGTGCAGATGAGCAACAGCGGCCCCAGCCAGAACCCGTCCGACGCCGGAGATCACCAACCAGACGGACTCACCGCGATAGACGGTGAAAAGGCCACGGGCACTCCCCGTCTCAAGCTGGAAGTATTCGATAAGCGGCTCGGCTTCGGCACGCAGCGCCACCACCAGGTTCACAGGCTGGCCACCTCATCGACTTGGGCTGCTGCGGGTGAAATTCGCTTAATAGTCTCAAGTCGCACTCGAGCCTGGGCTGACTTGGCGGCGTAGAGATCGGCTTCGCTGTCGCGTCCGCGACGTTGGACACCTTGAAGGTAAACAGTGATCTTTTTCAGCAGTTCTTCAAGGGACTGCCTTTCCTGTTCCGGCACCAGACCTCCACCATCAAGGAGCTTTTCGAGTGCCGTGATACGGAACCGGTCCATGCCCCAGTAGCGCCGCGAAAGTTGATCGGCATGNCCCCCGTGTTTGATGACCAGCGGTCTCGCCAGATAGGTCACCTGTAGTTTTGCACACAGGCGAAGCCACAGATCGTAGTCCTCGCAGGCCGGCAGTTGCTCATCGAACACCCCGTGGACCTCAAAAACCGAACGATGCAGCATGACCGAAGAGGGTGAGATCACACAGCGCGGCAGGCACTGGCTGAAGATCTCGCCACCNCNCTTGCGATGCTTGTGCATCGGGTTGACGCGAACACCATTGCGGATCCAGATCTCGTCGGTATGGCAGATGCGCCGGCTGGGATCAGCCAAGAGCGCGGCGAGTTGCTCCTCGTTCTTGGTTTCACACCATTGGTCATCTGAATCCAGAAACGTGATCCAGTCGCCTTTGGCCGCCTCGATCCCGCGGTTTCGCGCCCGACTGACCCCAAGATTCGGCTGGATCATCAGCACCGCTTCGGGAAACGCCCGTGCAACCCACTCTGACGTGCCGTCGGTGGAGCCGTCATCGACGACAATGACCTCCAGTAACGGTACGCTCTGATCGAACACCGAACGCAGCGCCCTTTCCAGCAGGTGCACCCGGTTGAAGGNGGGAATNATGGCCGAGACAGTCGCCATCAGACCCGGGCTTCTGCGGACAGTGCCACCCGCTCGATTGCAAAGGGGGCTTGATCCTCGATCTCGGCAAAGGGGGCNCGGGCGAAGCGGTGACCCGACCACACCGCCGCTGCGATGGTGCCTGGGGCATAACAGTCCCCGATTCTCACGATGCGCCGCGCATGGTCACCCTGAGCAAGATCCGCATAAAGATCATCGTTTGCTATGAGCGCGGTCACCAGTACCACCGAACTACATTCGACATTAGAGGTCTGGCCGGTGTAGGTACATTTTACCTGCACCATTTTCTCCTCGATCCCGGTCAGGGTGTGTGATGCCACAATCCGGATGCCCGCTTCCATCAGACGGGCCTGAATCCGGGTCTGCTCGAGCGTGTAGTTGGTAAAAGCAGAGACGACCGGTTCCGGCGTCACGAGGGTCACGTCGCTACCCAGTGCACGCAGTCGCTCGGCGATCACACCGCCCATATAGTAGTGATCATCGTCGAACAGCACGACAGGNCCNTCGGGCTCNACNCCATCCATGATGTCATCCGGCGTGTANACCGATGGGCGTTCAGCNCCNGGAATAACAGCACGGTCAGTGCGACCGAANCCATCGCGGCGCCAGGTCGCCCCGGTTGCCAGGGCCACGATGCCGCAGCCTGTCTCGATTACTGCTTCTGCTGTCATGTCGCTATCGCGATATAGCGTAACGTTGCTCATCCGGTCGATCTGCCCGATCCGCCAGTCCCGGACACGAGCCCAGGTGGCAAGCCCCGGCAGCATAGTCTCGCGCGAGACACGGCCACCGAGCTCGCGGGAACGCTCGGCAAGCACCACCTCGCACCCCCGCTGACCAAAGGCCCGGGCCGCCTCGAGCCCGGCCGGGCCAGCCCCCACTACCAGGACACGGTCATCGGTCTCCCTGGGCGGTATCCGTTCCGGATGCCAGCCGCGGCGCCACTCCTCGCTGCGCGTAGGGTTCTGGGTGCAGCGCATCGGTGTGTACAGGTTGTTNCCGGACACGCAGATGTTGCAGCCGATACACTCGCGGATATCTTCCTGACGACCCTGCTCGATCTTATTTGGCAGAAACGGGTCAGCGATCGCGGGACGCGCNGCACCGATGAAATCCAGTATCCCGCGTTTGACCTGCGAGACCATCGTGTCCGGAGAAGTAAACCGCCCGACACCGACCACCGGTTTNCTGGTCAGCGACTTGACAAAGGCAACGTAGGGCTCCTGGTAGCCTTCCTCTGCGAAACGGGAGGTCATCGAGTCATTGTTCCAGTCACTCACATTGACGTCCCACAGATCGGGCAATTCGGCCAGTATTTCCACGATCTCGCGACCATCACCGCTGCTGGTGATGCCCTTCTCTCCCAGTAGTTCATCTACTGCCAGCCGCACAGCTACCGCGCAGGTCTCTCCGACTTCGTCGCGCACCTCCTCGATACACTCGCGGAACAGCCGCACCCGGTTCTCCACGCTGCCGCCGTACTCATCACTGCGGGTGTTGATCCTGGGTGACAGAAACTCCAGAAGCAGAGTGATGTCATGCCCGGCATAGACGTAGACGATATCGAAACCAGCCTGCTTTGCCAGCCGTGCCGCACGCCGATGCCACTGACGGAAATTTGCAATATCGACCTTGTTCATCGCCCGGGCGTGTACCGGGTAAGGTCCCTGTACCGGTGTGCTGATCGGCGCCAGCGGGATCTCCCGGCCGATNTGGTTGGGCGAGTAGCTGCCGTTGTGAACCAGCTCGCANGCTGCCAGTGCNCCGTGCTGGTGTACCAGNTCGGTCATNCGNGCATGAAACGGAACATCGTCCTCGCCCCACAGCCTGATCTGGGCACGCATATCGGCGGTGTGATGGATGTCGCACTGCTCGGTGCTCACCACCGCCCAACCACCTTCAGCATTGACCGCCCGAATATGTGCGCCAACGGTCGGATAGTTCCGCCCGGCGCCCGTACAGTGGGGCACCTGGTAGAAACGGTTACGCGCAGTCACCGGGCCGATCTCTACCGGCTCGAAAAGCACAGCGTATGGGTTGGTGTTGTCTGAATTCAAACCATGCCTCCATCGATCGATTCGCTTTCAAGGGTCGGAAAAAGCAGTATACGTTCTGTTGCCTGAAGGGCACGGTGCTCGGGTCAGTAAAGCAGCGAATACCGCGGCCAGCGACAGACCAGTGAACGTCCACAGTGACAGGACATAATCCCCCGTCTGATCACGAAAAATTCCAGAGACCAAAGGCCCCGTCGCCTGCGCCACGACCTGGATGGACAGCGCGACGCCGCGGATAGCACCAAAACTTTTCCGCCCAAAGTAATCAGCCCAGGCAATCGGCAGAATCGTCAGCACACCGCCGATGCTGATCCCGAAAAATGCCGCTGCCAGATAACCCTGCCACGTCATCGTGATCCAGATCATGGTCACGGTGCTGAATCCCAGCGTGACCGCGGCAGCTGCCAGCGACATGCGGACACCAACCCGGCGCACGGCCACGCCAAACATGAGCCCTGAGATAGCCGACGCCAAGGAGAATGTGCTGATAACTGTGGCGGCGATGGTCGGGTCCAGCCCACGTTCGATCAGGTGCGGTGCCTGGTGAAGGGAGACCCCGGCCTGCACCGGGTAGACCAGCAACGTGTACAGCGACAACAGCCAAAACGCTGGCGTACGCAGCGCTTCGGCCCGGCTAAAAGCGGGTTCTGCAGCAACAGCGGCCGCCGTCGACGCCTGGTCGAGTAGACCTTCGACCGACGGTGACTGCGGGCCATCCGGTGTGAGACCCATGTCTTCGGGCTGCCGCACAACAAGGGCCCACACAGGAATGAAGCCGATGATCAGCACGGTCGCGCCGATGGCCAGCCAACCGGCCCGCCAGCCACTGCCAACAATGGCCAATTGTGCGATCAGCGGCATCGCCATGAGGCCTGCCATCTGCATAAACGTCGTGATCGAGGTGGCCAGGCCGCGATCGCGTCTGAACCAACTGTTGACCGCGCCGTAGATCCCAAGGTCGAATGGACCGGCAAAGGTCATCCGCGCAACACAAAACAGCAGCACAAAAACCAGCAATGACTGGGTCAGGGACAACAACATAGCGGCCACCCCGGTCACCAGCACGGCGACACATAACATCCTACGGGCGCCATAACGATCCTGGATGGGGCCCAGAACTGGAGATACCAAAGCAGCCAGAATGCCACCGATGGAGACAGCCACCGACATTGCCGTCCGTGACCAGCCAAACTCAGCGGTCATGGGCTCGATAAAGATTGAGAGCGTCGCCACTGCCGGGCCCTGTCGCGCAAATCCTGCACAGCAGACACAGGCAAGCACAATCCAGCCATAGAAAAACGGCAGTCGCGGCTGCAACCAGCGTGGCAGACTTTGAGGATTCATCACTTGCCTTGTATTTTCGCCACCGCGCCCGCCTGGCCTATTTGGTTGCTGCAGACTTTGTTTCCAGCCGGGCAATGTAGGTCGCACTGAAGACCACGATCCCGGCGCCGACCCAGATCCAGATCTCCGGCTTCTCGCCGAAGAAAGCCAGTCCGATCAGTGTGGACCACACCAGTTGGAGAAAATCAACCGGCTGTGACACCGTCACATCGACCAGCGCCAGCCCGCGGGCCATACACAGGTGACTGCCGGTCGCAAAAACGGCCGTTCCGGCGAGAAACATCAGGTCTGATGACGATGGCGACTGCCAGACCCACAGTGCTGGCAGCAGCATAGTGAGGGTAGCGAAAATAGAGAGATAGGCTACCAGGGTGCCGCTCGAATCATCGCGAACCAAAAACTTGGTCAACACTTTCGATGCGGCAAAAAGGGGCGCCGCAAACAGCATCGCAACAGCCCCCCACTGAATCACCGCGGTGCCCGGCCGGAGAATCGTCAAGACCCCGATCAAACCCAGAATGACCGCCACGATCCTCGCGCGGCTCATGCGCTCACCAAGGAATACGGCAGCACCAATCACCACAAAGATCGGAGCGATAAAGCTGAGTGCCGTGACCTCAGCAATCGGCAACTGGCTGGCTGCGAAGAACCACAGCATCACCGCGACGGCGTGAATACAGCCGCGAAAACCGTGAATCCGGATGTGCCGTGAGCGAAAAAGGCCCATGCCGCTGCGCAGGAACAGCGGCAGCAACACCAGCAAACCGAACAAATAACGGATAAATGCAGCCTGAATGGGGTGCAACTCATTGCCAACGTAACGGACTAGGGCGATAAACACCACGAACAGAACACCGGCACCGGCGACCCACGACAGGCCTCTTGTCATGGAACTCACGAGGCGAGTCTAACCAATTCTCAACATCCGACTCGGTGGCAGTGGTATAAACACCCGATCAGCTGCACCCAACGCCTGAGTTAAGGATATACCCTAGGAGCCAGTAGTCGTTATCAAACCAGCCGCCAGGGTATAGACTAGCTACCCAGGCGCCGGCAGGTGGGCCGGGAAGAACAGCTGTCTTCGAACCGGGAATTCAGATGCTCTGAATCGTTCCAACTGTTTCTTAAATAGAGAAGATTTTTCGATGAAATACCAAACTCCTAAGACGACCAAAGAAGCTGCAGCACTCATGATGCGCGGAAAGGGTAACGCTTTTCTGCTTGCAGGTGGAACCGATCTTATGGTCCGCATGAAAAATGGACAGATCGAGCCCGAACTGGTCGTGGATATCAAACACATTGCAGCAATGCAGTCGATCAATAAATCGGCAACCGGTTTCCGGATTGGCGCCGCCGTCTCTGCAGCTGAAATGGGCGAGAACGCGTCACTGAAAAAGGCTTGGCCCGGCGTCGTTGAAGCTGCCAACTTGATCGGGTCAGATCAGATTCAGAACCGATGTACCGTTGCAGGCAACCTGTGCAATGCTTCCCCTGCAGCAGACGCTGTACCGGCCTTGATTGCAGCCGGCGCAAAGGCCAATGTCGTGGGGCCAAAACGACGGCGGACCGTTGCGGTCGAAAAAGTGATCACCGGACCGGGTACGACATCGCTGGCCAAAGGTGAGCTGGTCGAAGCCATCACATTACCCAAACGACCGCCCAAGTCA
>PBDS01000025.1 GCA_002718155.1 Pseudomonadota bacterium | reverse complement strand
CTTGCATCTACTGACCCAACTCCAAGTCGATCATGGTACGACATATATTTTTGTATCTCACGATCTAGCAGTAGTGCGTGCCCTGTCCGATCGCGTGGCAGTGCTCTACCAGGGTAGGCTATGTGAGATGGGTCCTTCCGAAAACGTCTATCGCTCTCCCTCGCACCCATACACCGAAGTGTTGCTTGGTGCAGTGCTGGAGCCCGATCCTGATGCAGAACCGGTACTCGCCGCTGAGGATGCGGTAGACCTGTTCCCCCCGACCAAGGGATGTCCTTTTCATCGCCGGTGCCCCCGGCATATCGGTGACATCTGTGACAATGAGACACCACCTTGGCAACCCACCGAGTTTGGCCATGGGATCCGCTGTCATATTCCAATGGGGGAGTTGCGCGATATGCAGTATCAGTCGGCTACGTCCCACTGAATTTAATGTAATACCCTCCAAAATATGGTTGGGCCGGAGGATGACTTACAGACAGCCTCTGAACTACATTATCGGGCAGACCAGGCTTGACCTGGCCGGCTTTTTCCAGCCCAGTCTGGATCGGTGTAGTGAAACCTATATATCCCATCCTCGTAGGTTGGTTATTAGATCCTGCATTGGCGCTCCCACCCGGGCGGCCTACGCCGCCTCTATAAATAGGAGAATGATATAAAAATGAAGCACCTTCTCGGAGGCTTCGGGATACTAGGGGATGGAGCCCGCAGGGGGATTCGAACCTCCGACCTGCTGATTACAAATCAGCTGCTCTGCCAACTGAGCTATGCGGGCTGTGCCTGAACAGTGATTATCCTTGCCGACCTCGGAAAGGCGCGGAAAGTTTAGGGAATGACCTGCGTCAGGGCAAACCTTATCGGACCCGGCACGCCGGTCACAGGCGTACCCCGCAGGGCACGGCTGCCAGCCGGACCAGAGCATCCGCCCAATCCAGAGCGGCCAGGGCCTGTCGGCGCTCTTCGGTCACCACGTCGGAGACCTCCAGCCAGCGCAAAGGACCCAGCGTTCTCGCCTCCGGCCGGACATCGGCTTCCAGCCCCTGAGCTATCAATTCCGTCACGAACCGCCCCGCTTCCTCTCCCTGGGAAAATATACGAATCGACAAGATCTTTCCACCCTTATCCTGCTGGGTATAGTGTTCCAGCCCAAGCTTCTGAAGTTTCTTGTCGGTGGCGTCCATCTCGACTGTACTCTTGAACGGACCTGCAAAAACCCGAAAGGTTCTGAGCTCACGTGCACTGACGACGTTGCGGGTGAAACCATACCCTTTGTTCACCAGCAGACGGGAACCCTGGGTGTAGGTCTCCTCGGTCGCGAACGGACCAATTCTCAGGCAGTCTGTAGACACCCGACTGCTGCGCCGAGCCTCGCTTTCATGAAGCAGTTCCATGCTCCCTTCATTGACGGACGGCGCCGGCGGGTCATAAGCAAACGAGTTCTGGGCAGAATGGCCCGTCACCCAAAGATAGAAGGCGACGTTCACCAGTACCAGGGTCATAAATACCCATCTCATCGATCTCATACCTCGTTGGTAACCGTACTCCGCGGCGGAATCCGGGTCGTCAATCTGAGTTCTGGCCGGGTGTGTTGCTTCTTTATTGTGGTCACAGTATGAAGTCCAAGCCGCCCTGGCGCTGCCAGCCAGGGTATCCCGACCTTCTGGGTAGATCCTGGATCAACATGGGACGGAATCGACAAACCCTGCCTCAACCGGGATTATCTCACCTGCCAGCAACGATTCAACGGTACGGTCCTTGCACCGGATTCGATAAGCTCCGAGTTCATCCACGCCCAGCGCCTGCCCTTTGATCGTCGAACCCTCCAGACGTCCGCAGACAACCTGGCCCCGGTAAGCATCCCAGCGGTTCCAGTCGCTGGCCTGCCCTTCGAATCCACGCAGGTCGAATGCCTCCAACGCCGCAGCCAAGTCTATCAGCAGCAGCGCGGCAAGATCCGTACGGTGGGGCAGATTTTCAGTGAGTTTTGAAAGATCGGCCACCTGACGACCCACCAGATCTTCTATCGAACCCGGGTTCAGCAGGTTAATACCGAGCCCAACCACCACCCGGCAGGCCTTGCCGGGGCCGGCCAGAACATCGACCAGGATACCAGCCAGTTTTCCACGAGGACAGAGCACATCGTTAGGCCATTTGAGTTGCACACCTTGTGCACCCAGTGCTTTCAGGCGCCGGGCAACAGCGAGACCCAGCGAAAGGCTCAAACCATGGATCCGATCCGGCCCGCGACCGAGTTGCCAGGCAACCGACAGCATGATGTTCCGGCACGGCACCCCGAACCAGGCGCGCCCTCGGCGNCCGCGACCCTGGCTCTGGTATTCGGTCACACAGGCCCGTCCGTGCAGGTCATCGCTTCCCGGCCAGCGCAGCAACCGGGTGCTGGTCGACTCAACGGTGTCTATCACTTCCAGACGGGTCGCTGTCACGAGACCCGCCGCAGCCAGAGCGTCCCGCAAACGCCCGGGGTCCAGAAACTCCAAGACCTCAGATAACCGATAGCCCTGGCCGGGAGAGCTGAGAATATCAAAGCCAAGGACGCGAAGCTTTTTGATCCGGCGCCTTGCGGTAGCAGGGGACACTCCGAGGCGAGCGGCGATGTCATTGCCGCTGACCCATGCCGACGCATCCAAAGNCCGGAGAACATCGATGNACTCTTTCATGTCTCGTCAGGTTCCGGCTCTNCCCTCAGTCGGGCAAGCTTTTCACGGATCCGCGACTCNAGGCCGCTGTCGACCGGCGCNTAGTAACGCCGGCCGGCCAGTACATCCGGCAGATAGGTCTGGCCGGGGGTGTAACCTCCGGGCTCATCGTGGGCATAACGGTAACCCCTGCCGTGTCCAAGTTGCCGAGCCAGCCCAGTCGGTGCATTGCGCAGGTGAACGGGCACCTCGAGACTGCCGGATTCGGCCGCATCCGACATCGCCGAACTAAACGCCTTGTAAACCGCATTACTCTTGGGTGCACACGCCAGGTACGCGGCCGCCTGCGCCAGTGCCAGTTCACCTTCGGGCGTTCCCAGTCGCTCATAGGCCTGCGCACCATCGAGGGCCAGGGCCAGTGCACGCGGGTCCGCATTGCCGATATCTTCGCTGGCCATCCGGATCAGTCGGCGGGCCACATAACGCGGGTCACAACCGGCTTCGAGCATCCTGCACAACCAGTACAAGGCACCATCGGGATCGGTGCCACGAATCGATTTGTGCAAAGCAGATATCTGGTCGTAGAAATAATCACCCCCTTTGTCAAAGCGCCGCAGCGGCGCNCCGGTGATGTCGTCGAGCATCATTTCTGTAATGTTCACTGAACCGTCTGCCTCAGCACCAAACTGCACCCCGACTTCCAGGAAGTTGAGCAACCTCCTGGCATCTCCATCGGCAGCATCGATGAGGGCATCACGCACCTTGTCACTGATCCGGACATCCAGGCNCCCAAGACCGTTCTCCTGTTCAGCCAGCGCTCTGTCAAACACCCGCAACAGATCTTCCCCGGCGAGTGGCTTGAGCACATACACCCGAAGCCGCGACAGCAGTGCATTGTTAAGCTCGAAAGCGGGGTTTTCCGTGGTCGCACCAATCAGCAGTAAGGTACCGTTCTCGACATGGGGCAGAAACGCATCCTGCTGGGCCTTGTTAAAACGATGTACCTCGTCAAGGAAAAGAACCGTCAGACCTTCGTACGAACTGGCACTGGCTACAACCTCCCGCACATCTTTGACTCCGGATGTGACCGCGGAAAGCATCACGAAGCGGGCACCGCAGTGCAAAGCCATCAGCCGTGCCAGCGTCGTCTTGCCGGTTCCAGGTGGCCCCCACAAAACCATGGAGTGCAGGTGCCCGGTCTTAAGACATTCGTAAAGACTGCGACCTGGTGACAACAGATGCGACTGGCCGACCAAGTCTTCGAGTCGACCGGGCCGCAGCGCTTCGGCCAGCGGACGCGATCGGTCAGTAGCCATGACACCCGGCAACATCAACCCTGTCACGGCAGGTTAACCGGCGGGAACGCGAATCGCTGCCGGAGAACGACCCAGCGGTGGCACAGCCCATGGTGATACGGAGTTCGTGTTGCACTTTGCAGGCGCATTAAGCCAAAGCATCCGGTCAGCCTGTAGACAGTTTAGCACCCACTGGCTGCGCCAACGGGTTTTTACCATTACCCTATCGGTTAAATCTCAAAGACAAGATATTTCCCGTCGTCGTCGTTATCCATTAAAGTCCATCAGCCCGCCACCCAACCCGGAGAAAAGATAGTGTTGTTGCTGATCGACATTGGCAACACCAATATTACGCTCGGCGTCTCAGCTGATGGGGACCTCACCCATGACTGGCGCCTGAGTTGTCGGGCCGGTATGACTGGTGACGAGTTCTGGGTGATGCTGTCGTCCCTGCTGGCACCGGAAAACATCACAGTCGCTGATATTGATGGAATCGCCATGAGTTCGGTGGTACCGGGGTTGTCTACCGTCATCGAGTCCGCAGTTTATCGGCGGCTGAATGCCCCGTTCGTGAACGTCACTTCGAAACTGGATCTTGGCATCACCGTTGACTATGAGAAGCCAGAAGACGTTGGCGCTGACCGGCTGTGTAATGCCGTGGCCGGTTTTCAGCGCTACGGCGGTCCGCTGGTGATCGTCGACTTCGGCACCGCAACAACGTTCGACATTCTCTCGTCCACTGGCCAGTACCTCGGCGGCATCATCGCACCAGGCCCCGAAACGACCACTAAAGTGCTGCACGCAGCAGCAGCCATGCTGCCAGCAGTCAAACTGGAGTTTCCGCCAACCCTGGTCGGCCGCACCACCGAGACCAGCATCCAGTCCGGCCTGATGTTTGGCGGTGTGGCGATGGTCGACGGACTGAACCGGCAACTGACTGCAGAACTGGGCAACGACACCCGGATCATCGCTACCGGTGGGTTGGCCAGCCTGTTCCTGCCGCATTTCAATACTGTCGAAGCAGTCGAACCGAACCTGACGCTAATCGGACTGCAGCTTATTTTCGAGCGCTGTGCTGCAAGGTAACCGCTGGACTGTGCTGCTCAGCGATCAACGCTCACATTGCGAAATGTCAGATTGATTCGCTGCCCCACCTCACGCCTGGTCCGGGGTACAGCATGGCGCCAGTACTGCTGAGTCGTACCACGCATTAGAAGCAATGAACCGTGCGCAAGGCCAAGCGCCTGAACCGGCAGCGCCTTTCGTTTCTTGTGACGCAGCACGAAGCGCCGAACTTCACCCAGGCTAACCGACGCAATGACAGGGCAGTTGCCCAGTTCTTTTTCATTGTCGCTGTGCCAGCCCATGCTGTCCTGCCCGTCGCGATAAAGATTCAGCAGCACGCTGTTGAAGCGACAGTCAGTCTCCTTCTCAACGCGACATCGCAGATCAGACAGCTCAACCAGCCAGGGCAGCGGCTTATTGACCAGGCCGGAGTAACTGTAGACCGTTCCGGGGTCTCCGTACCAGGCCGCAAGCCGGGGCGAGTTGATCGTTTTGCCGGCGATCCTGATCCTGGGCTGCGTCCAACGAACAGCCTCAAGAAGCGCTCGAAAAAGAAGATCGGCCGACTCACAGCGAAGAAACTGCGCCGTGTAATGAAGGTCAGCGTCGGGCAACGCCAGTGCACCAGCCCCCGGCAATCGTCTGACATGGGCTGGCCTGCGCCTGGAGTTGCTCTCGGAGACCACGCCGGCGATCCGCCCCTGTTGTGTTCTGTGAAGAGAGCCAGGGCCTGGCAGCTAACCTTCGGCCACGGCTGCGGCCAGCGGCGACATCACGAAAGCCCCACCGCAACTACCCCCGGACGACGGGTCGTGCTGGGCAACACCGGGACAGGCAAACATACTGGGGTAGACACCATGAGCGATGCGGGAGACCGGGTACTGGCTGGCAAGGTGGCTGACAATGGATTCATCGAGTTTCCCATCCAGCGTTACGTCCTCCCTGCCACTGGCATCGATCCGCGGCTGATGCATGGCCTGTTCTACGGTCATCCGGTAGTCGACGATAAAAGACAACAGCTGCAGAACCGCCGCCATGATCCGTCTTCCGCCGGACGCCCCCAGAGCGGTCCTTACACCGGACGCCTGGCGGGCAATGACAGGGCACATGTTGGACAGCGGTCGCTTGCCCGGCGCGATCGAGTTCGGACGGCCGGGTCTCGGGTCGAACCACATGACACCGTTATTCATCAGGATGCCTGTTTCGGGCAGCACGACCTTGGAGCCAAACAAAGACAGCAGGGTCTGGGTCAGGGCCACAACATTACCGTGTCGGTCGACCACATTGAGATGGGTCGTGCAGGACGATGACGTTCCCTCCGGCGAATCACCGAGGTCTCTCAGCCGCTGATCGTAGGCACTCATCATCGACGCGGCATACGCGCTATAAGCCTCGCTGCCCGGTACTTCAGCTGGATCGGTGAGCTGCTGCTCAAGCAGCTGCAGCGTGTGTTTCAGAGTAGGGCCGGCACTCAGACCTGTGGCGGTAAAGATCCGGGCATCACGGTAGGTAAATCCCTCGACTTCCCTGAGAATCGGTCGATAACCGGCAAGATCATCGTGGCTCAGGGTGATCTCTGACCCAAGCGCATCTGTCACAATGTCCCTGGCAAGCGATCCGCGGTAGAAATCGTCAGCACCGTGCTCGGCAAGGCGCTGCAGCGTTGTGTGCAGCGCTCCGAGAGAGATGACCGGTGGTGGCGCACCCCACTGGCCGACCGGGGCATGACCGTCTGGCAGGTATACGGCCTGGCTGGACGGGAAGCGCACCAGTTCCTCGGCAGCCGACGCGATCTTCAGGCTGGAGTACCAGTCCACCGAAAGACCCTGAGCTACCAGCTCTATCGCAGGTTCCAATAGTCGGTCCCAGGGAATGCTGGCAAAACGGTCGGCCACCGCTCCCAGTCCCGCAACCAGCCCGGGTACCGCAACCGACCACGGCCCCAGCACGTTGCGGTTGTCGAGCACTCCCGGCCAGTTGAAGAGATCTGAATCGAAACCTACGCTCAATGGATAGTCAGCCGGATCAAGGGCCAGAGGTGCCCGGACGCCGCTTTCAAGAACATAGGTCTTGTCTTGGTCGGCCCGGTAGATCAACATGAAACAGCAGCCGCCCACACCGCTCATCCAGGGTTCGACCGCACCCAGAGCAAAAGATGCCGCAACGGCTGCATCGACAGCGTTACCACCCTGGGCAAGCACCCGGGCGCCGACTTGCGAGGCCAGCACATGCTGGCTGGTGACCACCCCGCCATCACTGTGAACGGCCGGCTTGTGGACGCTCCACTGCTCGTTCAATACGTCGTTCACAGGTTCAGTTGATAGACCATGACCGGTAGCCACTGAATGTCGTCACCGGATTCCTCTCCGATGCAGGTGCACTACGAAATCAGACCCGCAGAATCTTGCCGGGATTCATGATATTGCCCGGGTCGAGTGCCAGCTTCAAGGTACGCATGACACTCACGGCCTCACCGTGTTCGGCAACCAGAAAATCGATCTTGCCATAGCCGATGCCGTGCTCACCCGTGCAGGTGCCACCCATAGCCAGCGCCCGCATCACCATTCGCTCATGGAGTGCCTCCGCCCGGGCCTGCTCGTCGGTATCATCTTGATCGACGATCAGGCAAAGGTGGAAGTTTCCATCGCCCACGTGGCCTGCGATCGGTGCCAGCAGCCTGGATGCCTTGATGTCGGCCTGGGTCTCGGTAATACATTCGGCCAGTCGCGATATTGGTACACAAACATCTGTCGCCCAGATCTGGGCCTGCGGGCGCATCGCCTTGCAGGCATAGGCGACGTCATGGCGGGCCTGCCAGAGCCGGTTTCGCTCCTCGGCATTCGCGGTCCACTTGAAGTCTCCTCCGCCGAACTCCGCAGCAATCTCGGCCAGGCTCTCAGCCTGTTCCACGGCGTACGCCTCAGTGCCGTGGAACTCCAGAAACAGGGTCGGCGCAACTTCGAAATCGGTTTTTGAATAGTTGTTGATCGCCTCCATCTGGGTCTCATCGACCAGCTCGATACGGGCGACCGGGATACCATACTGGATGGTCATGATGACGGTATTAACCGCCGATTCCACATCTGGAAACGTACACACCGCCGAGGTGATCGCTTCGGGTATGCCGTAGAGCCGTAGTGTGATTTCAGTGATCACACCCAGGGTGCCCTCCGAACCGACGAACAAACGGGTCAGATCGTAACCGGCTGCTGATTTTCTGGAGCGGCGGGAGGTCCGGATGATCCGCCCGTCGGCCAAGACCACCGTCAGGGCCAGGACATTTTCGCGCATCGTGCCGTAGCGCACCGCGTTGGTACCGGAAGCCCGACAGGCGGTCATGCCGCCAATGGACGCATCGGCGCCGGGATCAATAGGAAAGAACAGGCCGCTGTCTCTGAGATATTCGTTGAGCTGTTTGCGGGTGATACCTGGCTGCACAACAACATCTAGATCCTCGGCATGCACTTCAAGGACCTGGTTCATCTCCATCATGTTGATGCACACCCCACCGTACAGTGCGCCAACGTGGCCTTCGAGGGCAGTACCGGTCCCGTAAGGAATCACCGGCACGTGGTGGTGCGCACAGATTGTTACGATTTCACTGACTTCCTCGGTGCTGTTGGGGGTGACAACTGCATCCGGGGGCACTGATGGATGAAACGATTCGTCCTTTCCAAACCGTTCCCGTACGCTACTCGACAGCGAGACCTGGTCGCCAAACCGAGTCACAAGCTGGTCGATTGCGGCCTGGCTCGGACCATATTCATACGCCTGCTGAGCCATGTCCAGTCTCCTTTATTTCTTGCTGCCCACCCCAGTATAGCGGGGCGCAACACGGTCGTGTGCTGGTTTTCTGGTACCATGCGCACGACTCGCGACCTTCGGAGAATGGACATGGCAACGATCCGCCCACAGACCCTCAAGGACTCAACCCGATTCGGGCAGGCGGAGTGGGATGCGAGGGTAGAACTCGCTGCGTGCTACCGGATATTCGACCACCTCGGCTGGACCGAGTTGATCTACAACCACATCACGCTGCGCATTCCAGGGCCAGAGAAACATTTTCTGATCAATCCATTCGGCCTGCACTACAGCGAGGTCACCGCGTCCAACCTGGTCAAGATCGACCTGGACGGTAACAACGTAGGCGACAACGACTACCCGGTGAACCGCGCAGGCTACGTGATCCACAGTGCGATTCACCGACACCGTGATGATGCCCACTGCGTCATGCACACTCACACGACCGCCGGTATGGCAGTGGCCTGCCTCGCTGAAGGCCTTGCCCGGGATAATTTCTACGGGGCATTCCTGCCCAAGGTCGCCTACCACGATTTCCAGGGCGTGACGACAGATCTCGCCGAACAGGCAGACCTTGTGAAGAGCCTGGGCCAGGCCAATGCATTGATCCTGCGCAGCCACGGTCTGCTGTCCTGTGGAGAAACACCGGCAAAAGCATTCAGTGTGCTGTGGACACTGGAGCGAGCGTGTCAGATCCAACTCGCCAGCCACTCGATGAATAAGCCCGTACTGCCGCTGCCCGCCAAGGCGTTCGAACGCTCGTCAGAAGTCGCCAACAGGCCGAATTACGAACCTGAACAGCTGGTTCTCGACTGGCTGCGAAGGGAAATCGACAAACACGACCCAAGCTACGCCAGCTGACCCGGCGATCGATCACTGACTAGCAACCAGGCTTCTACGATGACCATGTACTGGCGTGAGATTTCGGTCCCGTGGGGAGAATCTGATCCCTTCGGCCTGGTGTATTACCCGAGGATCGTAGCCTGGTTCAATGACACCGAGCATGAGCTGTTCCGAACCATCGGCTATCCCATCGACCAGATGATCCGGGAGGACCGGACAACCTTCGTGATGGGAGAGATTCACTTTCGGTTCATTGGGCCGGCAGCCTACGGTGACCGGGTGATGACCAAAGTGAGCCTGGAAAAAATGGGTGAGCGCACACTGCACTGGAACTGTATTGCGACCAATGCCAGCTCGGGCGACCTCATCTGCGAGGGTCGCGCGGTGCGGATCTACGCCAGGATACAGGAGGATGGCAACCTCAAGTCGCATCCGATTCCCGAGTTCATGCGCAAAACTCTTGAAGAGCTGGGTACCGTAAAGCAGCTCGGCGGTGGCCTGATGACAGACCCCGAACACAACGTGACCAAACGCTAGCTCCCGGCCACGAGTCATTTCGCAGGATCCAAAGTCCCTCGGCAGCTAATCTCTTCCTGTGTCCGAGGCAACCACAACACCCGGGCAGGCCAGCGTTGGTATCATAGCCAACCCCCGAGCAGCCAGGGACGTGCGTCGTCTGGTGTCCGGAGCATCCAACGTTCCGGTATCCGAACGCTGTGCCATCATCCAACGAGTCATGTCTGGCCTCGCGGCCGTCGGTATCGGCCAGGTACTGATGATGTACGATCGAGACGGCATCGCGGCTGGGTTGGAGCGGGCTGTCGAACGGCAGACAACGAACTCCAGCACAGCGTGGCCAAAGCTGACCTTCCTCGAGATGCCCATTGAGGGCAGACCCATCGACACGCTGATCGCCACACGACTAATGTACGAATCGGGTGTTGGCACAATGGTCGTCCTCGGCGGCGACGGTACTCACCGCCTGGTGGCCCACGAATGCAGGCAGACCCCGCTGGTCTGCCTGTCCACGGGCACCAACAATGCGTTCCCCCAATTCTCCGAAGCCACTCTGGCAGGCCTTGCCAGCGGCGCTGTGGCCGGCGGGCTCGTCGCACCTGACGACGTGTGTCTGGTCAACAAGCGACTCTGCGTCAACGTGAACGGGCAAGCTGAAATCCCCGCCCTGGTCGATGTATGCCTGACCGGGGAAACCCACACAGGAACACGAGCCCTGTGGCGGCCGGAAGCGCTGCACGAGCTTTACCTCGCGTTTGCTGAGCCCGGAACCATAGGCCTTTCCTCGATTGGTAGCCTGCTCTGTCCGACCTCGCGCAGCGAAGACGCAGGCCTCGCAATTGAACTTGGCGAACTGCCGGTAACCGACCGGCACTTGAACGCGCCAATTGCACCTGGCCTTATCAGCCCGGTCGGCATCAAAAACTATCGAAGAATCAATCTGGGTGAGCGATGCTCACGGACCGCACAGGCCGGTACTCTGGCGTTTGACGGTGAGCGGGAAATCGAACTCTTTGACGGCGACCGTGTCGAGATCACCCTGGAACGATCAGGCCCACGCAGCGTGGATGTTCCCGGTACGATGAGAATTCTCGGCCACCAGGGTGTTTTGGAGCGGGTCCAGACCATCGATTAGAATTCTCTTCATCACCCGCGGCCCCGATAAGCGACTTTGCCCAGCCGGTGCCCGGATCCAGCAGACGAACCGACATTCGACACAATTTCATCTGAGGCAATCACCATGGCGCAGCCGATTACGATTTTTCGGGCCCACAAGATCCGGACAATGAACGCTTATCAACCGGTTGCGACCCACGTTGCCGTCAAAGACGGGCGAATACTGGGCGTCGGGACGCTGGAAGATCTCGCCGGCTGGGGCGACTATGCCCTTGACGACCGCTTTGCAGACAAGGTGCTGTTGCCGGGTTTTGTCGAGGCTCATTGCCATGCCATGACGGGTGCGGCCTGGAAGTACACTTACCTTGGGTTTTTTGAGCGACGCGACCCTGATGGCCGGGTGTGGCCTGGGATCAAGAGTCTCGATGAGGTACTGAAACGCCTCCAGGAAATAGAAGCCACACTGGGAGACCCCGAACAGACCCTGGTCGCCTGGGGATTCGACCCGATCTATTTCAGCGACGGTATTCGCATGACGGTCGCGCATCTGGACCAGGTCTCCCGCGACCGTCGTATCCTGATCCAGCACTCCAACGGGCACCTGCTGAATGTCAACCGCAAGGTGCTTGAGCTGGCCGGCATCGATGCGAACACCGATGTAGATGGGGTCATGAAGGATGCCGATGGCCACCCGACCGGTGAGCTGGGTGAAATGGCGGCTCAGTACATGGCCTACCGGGTTACCGAAGTGAGACGCTTCGACGGAATCGATGCCGAAGATCTCCGGTCTTTTGCCCGCGTCGCGACCAATGTCGGGGTCACTACCGCGACAGACCTGCATGCCCAGGTGGGTGACAAGAACGTTGAAGCCTACATCGAGGCCACCTCGAATGAGAATTATCCGCTGCGACTGGTGCCGGCAGCCGCCGCACTCACACTGTCTGTAGGCGAAGGACCCGAGCGGGTAAAACAGCTGAAAGATCACAATAACAAAAAGCTGTTCTTTGGCCTGTGCAAGATCATGACGGATGGTTCCATTCAAGGTTTCACTGGCCGACTGAAATGGCCGGGCTATTTCAACGGCAGACCCAACGGTATCTGGAACCTGCCCCCACAGACTCTGACCCAGATGGTCGATGCCTATCACGCAGCTGGTATCCAGATGCACATGCACACCAATGGCGATGAAGCATCGGAACTGATGATCGATGCCATCGAAAAAGCCCTTCACAAAACACCGCGCCCGGATCATCGGCACACCCTGACCCACTGCCAGATGGCAGATGAATCACAGTTCCGGCGAATGGCGAAACTCGGTATCTGTTCAAACCTGTTCGCTAACCACATTTATTACTGGGGTGATCAGCACTTTGCGCTGACCATGGGCCCGGATCGGGCCACCCGGATGGATGCCTGTGCCACGGCCAAACAGACCGGCGTGCCGTTTACGATTCATTCCGATGCTCCGGTCACACCACTGGACCCGCTGTTTACCGCCTGGTGTGCGGTCAATCGCCAGACCACAAGCGGGCGGATACTTGGCCCGAATGAACGAATCGGGGTTGACGACGCGCTGCNNGCAATAACGCTGGGCGCGGCATACACTCTGCACCTGGATCATCTCGTTGGCAGCATCGAACCTGGNAAATTTGCCGACTTCGCCATACTTGAGCAGGACCCGGCGGAAGTATCTCCGGAAAACCTCAAGGATGTACCGGTCTGGGGCACGGTCGTCGACGGCATCGCCCGTCCTGCGGCCGGCAGCGAGGCCTGACTAGGCGGTGAAACCTTCCGCCGCCTCAGCACTGCCATTCACCGTCATCGGGGGATTTCTCGGCGCCGGCAAGACGACGATGCTCAACCATCTGCTGGAAAACGCGGGCGGCACCCGCTTCGCTGTGCTGATCAATGACTTCGGCGAGCTGAACATCGATCAGCGCCTGGTCACCCGCCACGATGGAGAAACCATCTCCCTGGCCAACGGCTGCATGTGCTGCAGTATGGCTGGNGGCTTCATCAGTGCACTGAGCACTGTCATGGATCGAGCCGANCAGTTCGATCAACTGGTTNTTGAAGCCAGCGGTGTGTCCAATCCCCGCCGAATCATGGATATAGCGAAGCTGGACCCCGGGCTGATTCCCAACGGATCCATCGTACTTGTCGACGCTTCGCAGCTTCTTTCCCAACTGGAGGACTCTCTGATCGAGGATGCCGTAGTCACCCAACTCAAGGAGGCCGATATTCTTGTCATCAACAAAACCGGTCTAGCTGATCGTGAGACACTGAACAATGTCATGCTGACCCTGGCACAGATCAATCCTGACTGCCCGACGGTGACCTGTGATCATAAGAGCCTGGATCCTGCGATACTGCTGGGCGGTATCGAGCTTCAATCCGGCTCCAGCACAAAAAGCAACACCTCGCAGAAAACCNACGGGGATCATCAAAGCAGCGCGAGAAGCCCTGACCATGAGCAGTTCCGAAGCTGCGTTCTGCGACACTGCCAAGCACTCGACCGAAACCTTTTTGATGCCTGGGCTGAGTCGCTGCCGCCAAGCGTACTGCGGGGCAAAGGCTTTGTCGTCTTCTCCGATGCCCCTGATCGATCCTGGCTGTGGCAGAAAGTTGGCCGATCGTCAGGCCTGGAACCTGGAAACGGCGGCCCGGTCAGCGAATCAGCTGTAGTCCTGATCGGAACCCGCGCGATGCCTTGCGACACCGACCCAACGATNANCGGGCCCTTTCAGCGNGTTAACTGACCNGCCTTGCTNGTGCCNCTNGCCCGTGCAGCGCTCATCCCNGCGATGCGGCCCAATGTCACGGCACTCAGAAGNCCGTTTCCTGANAGATANCCCCAGACNGCAGGACCCGAAACGCCCCTGGCTGCACCACCGCCTGCGAACAGATTGTCGAATCGCCCGCCATCATGGTGCAATACGGTCGCGTCTGGATCGATGCACAGTCCGCCCTGTGTATGAAACAGTGCACCGGTGACCTTGACCACACGATACGGTGGTTCGAGCGGGGGGTGATTACAGAAGTCTCGACCATAGGGATCCTCCGCATCCCCGGCACAATACGCCCTGCAGCGAGACAGCGTGGCCTCAACCTTGCCGGCTGCCGTGCCAATCAAATCGGCGAGTGTCTGCGGATCGGCCACAGTTTTGACCGCGCCGGCGGCGTCAGCCTGACGATAATCCTCGAACTCAAGCCCCAGTTGGTGCAGACGTTCATCAAACACGTTCCATGCCACCTGGCCAGGCTGGTCGAGCACTGCAACAGCCTGCTCGGAATAACCCTGATGCTCATTTGAAAAACGATCCCCGTGACTGTTCAACTGGATGCCCCCTTCCATCATGATCGCCCAGGTAATCAGGACCCCGTACGGTGTAGCCACCGAGCCGTGCCCCTGGTAGGCACCCAAGTCATCCAGGCGGGCACCCAATGCCCTGCCCCAGGCAACGGCATGCCCCTGATTGCCGCGGTGGCCGAAATACAAGGCATCCACCATCTCGGGTATCAGTTCCCGGACCAGTTCCGGGTTACCTCCGTATCCGTTACAGGCAAGGACCAGGGCATTGCAGCCAATGCTTTCACGGGTCCCGTCTGGNCGGGTCACCTCAACACCCGTAATCCTGCCCCCCGGCAAAGCAAAAAGACGTTCGACCGTCGCNTTNGTGACAATATCGATCCCGGCATCGNCCACAGCCGATGACAGTCCATCGATCAAAGCTTTTCCCGTACGCGCCGGAACCGCATGCATTCGCAGCACCGAATGCCCGGGATAAGTAAATCCCCTCAGCAGGGTGAATTCCAGTCCATGGCTGTCACTCAGCCACTCGAGGACCCGGCCGGATTCACGGCACAGCACTTCAACATAGGCCCGATCGGTCAGGTCTTTGGTCTTGCGCAGGATATCGCCGACCATCAGCCCGANCGAATCACTGACCCCGGCCTCTGCCTGCCAGCGGGTTGCACAGGCCGGAATAAAGCCACTGGACAGGGCAGTAGACCCGCTGGGTTCGGCGTCCCGTTCAAGGANCAGGGCCTCACCACCTGCGTCGTGGACGGCGAGCGCAGCGATCATTCCACAAGCACCAGCACCGACAATGACAACCGGTACGGTGACCGGGAACTCAGCGTGAGTTTCGTACAGAACCTCGACCTGGGCCGTGCTGTTTTCGCTCATGGATGGGCAGTGCAGACCGGACCGGTCAGCGTTTCAACGTCANTCAGGCGTTCGACCTTCATCGCTGCAGCAAAGACCTTTTCGGCTTGATCATAAGGCCAGACTCGGGTCGTCAGCTCAAAAAACTTCTCGGTCAGCACCTCCTGGGTGTACGGGTCTTCGGAGTCACCACGGTTGGTCCGTGTGAATCCCTCAAGGACCCGCCCATCNTTGAGAGTNATTCTGACCCGGGCCGGTCGATAGTCAGGCACCATCTCAGTGAGTGCCTGGTCTTCGATCACTTCCACTCTGGAAGCCAGGGCCATGATCTCCTCCCGACCAATCGCCTCCCAGGTGAAACTCGCGAGACCGGAANTGCCGTTCACCAGAGTCGACGCAACAGCGAACGGCACCGAGAACTTCGCCGCCAAGGTGTTGCGGGGCGAGCGGTCGTTCAACTGTGCGGCCAGCGAATAAGTCTCTACCCGGATCTTGTCGATCTCGCTGATCGCGACGGGTGTGTCGGCACAGATCTTGGTCAGCACATCCAGTGCACCATGGTTATAACGGCAACACGAATGCCGCTTGAAGTAGTTTCGCGCGATCTCCCAGCGCGTGCCTAGATCCTCAGTCAGTGCAGCCGGATCCCAGTGCTCCGATAACACCGATCCCCAGATTGTCGCCAGACCATCGTGCTCACCATTGAATCCGGCCTTGACCATATCCCAGGCCATCACGGACATCTGACCGGAGACGCCGGCAAAACTGTTGCGNACAGTTCCGCCCTGAAGCATCGTCTGGCGACTGGTGCCCAGTCCGAGGGTGGACGCCACGTTTATCGTCTCCCGGAATTCTGATGAGCAAGCACCTGCCAGCTTGGCGACCGCCACCGCACCGCCTACCGTACCCCAGGTACCGTGCGGGTGCATGGACTTTCGGATCGTGGCACCGATCCCGATTCGTGCCGCTACCTCGTAACCGAGAGTCAGCGCNAGCAGGAGCTGCTCTCCGGNCANNNTGTGACTTTCTGCGAAGGCCAGTGCCGCTGGCAGCACATGGATCGCGGGATGACCCTGNCAGAACTGATTGCCCTCATCCATCTCAAGAAAGGTCCCGGCAGTCCCATTGAGGAAGGCCGCTGTCGCAGTTTGCACTTTCTGCCCCGGCCCGAGTACTGTGGACATCCCGACTGACCCCGTTGCCAGTGACTTGGTCAGCGCCAGAACTTCCGGTTCGGCAGAGCCGCCAACAANTGCGGCGATGGTATCTGCGGTAACCTGGTGTCCCCGCTGCACGACCTCATCAGGCAGGTCCTCGAAAGTCGTTCGGGAAAGAAACCTGCAGAGTTCTTCCAGGTGGTCGGTCATTTGCGCTCTCCGGTTCTTGAGTCTTTAAAGGGAATCTTTACAGAAGAGGCTCNCTGCCTNCTATCGCGCCGGCCCNGTCANCGTCTGGCAGCCAGCCCNTGCTCGAGCCGGCTGAGNAGCCGAACCACCGGCCACAGCAGCAGCAGATAAATCACCGCAGCCGCCACCAGAGGTGTTGGGTTGAAGGTCAACCCCTGCACGACCCGGGCCATACGCAGCAGTTCCGGCAGCGCCACAACGCTGGCGATAGAGGTGAACTTNACNACTTCTACCGTGTTGCTGATAAGGTCCGGCAGAACGTTTCGGGTTGCCTGTGGAATGATCACGTAAATGGTCGCCTGCAGTCGTGTCAGGCCAGTCGAGCGAGCCGCTTCCATCTGACCCCGGGGAATACTCTCGATACCGGCTCGGAAAATCTCACCATAGTAGGCCGAAGTGTTGAAGGTAAAGGAAAGCGCAACTGCGGCCAATACCGGCATGTCGGCACCCAGCATTGGCGCGCCATAGTAGACCACGATGAGCAGTACCAACGGCGGGATGGCACGGAAGAAATCAACATACAGAATCAGACAGAAATTGATCCAGCGTTTTCCCAAACTGCAGGTGGTGGCAACCATCAAACCCGCGAAGATACCCAATGGCACTGCAATCAGGGTCAACAGCAGTGTCATCTTGAGGCCACGCCACAAGTAAGGTAAAGAGGAAATCAGGATCTCCAGATTGAAGAAATTGTAGATCAGTACGTCGAGGTTGGATTCCACGATGCTTCCTCAGTGCTTCCAGGCATAGCGACGCTCAACCCAGCGGGTAAACAGGGTCAGCGGGAAAAAGATCAGCAGGTAGCCAAGGGCCGCCAGAGTCAATGGAGAGGTGTTCGCGCTATAGGCCTGGGCGGTCTGGGCCACGTTGAGCATCTCTTCTACGGCGACTACCGATGCCAGTGCCGTATTCTTGGTGATCGTGATCGTACGGTTGGTCAGTGGAGGAATGGTCATCCGTACGGCCTGCGGGATGATCACGAAAACCAGCGTGGTCACATGACTCAGTCCGGTGGAGCGGGCCGCCTCCCATTGGCCTTTCGGCACCGAAGTAATCCCGGCCCAGTAAATCTCTTCTGCAAAGGCGGCCAAGACCAGACTAAGGCACAGCCAGACCGAGACAAACCCGGAAAACTCCAATCCGACCAGTGGCAGCGCAAAATAGAAAAGCACCATCAACACCAGAGGCGGGATCGCCCGGAAAATATCCACAAAAACAACGATCACCGCACTGACAGGTTTCACCCGGTGGGCACGGATAAAGGCCAGCACAATGCCGAACGACAGCCCGCTCGCAACGATCAGCACACCGAGGCCGATCGTCGTCCAGAAACCGGCCACGATGGCCGGGAAATACTCGACGAGCACTTCCCGGTTAAAGAAACTATGAAGGAAAGTGTCCATGCCGATCCTTCAGATGCCTAGTGGCGGGAGATTCGGCTGAGAAACTCCCGTGTGCGGCGGGGTTCAGGGGCACCGAAAAGCCTCTCCGGTTCCCCTTGTTCGAGGATCTCACCTTCGTCCATGAAGATGACTCGGTTGGCAGCCTCGCGCGCAAACGCCATCTCGTGGCTGACCACCACCATGGTCATCCCCTGGTCACGCAACGAACGCATTACTTCCAGAACACTGCCAACCAGCTCTGGGTCGAGTGCACTGGTCGGCTCGTCGAACAACATCAGCTTAGGCTCAAGGGCTACAGCTCGTGCGATCGCAACCCGTTGCTGCTGCCCACCGGATAACTCGTTGGGATAGGCGCGCGCCTTGTCTGATAAGCCCACGGCCTCCAGAGCCTCCATACCACGCTGCTCGGCCCGGACCTTGTTTAGTTTCATCATTTTTTTCAGTGCCAGGGACACGTTTCCCAGCGCACTCATGTGGGGATACAGGTTAAAAGACTGAAAAACCATCCCAATTTGCTGCCGTACCTGGTTGATGTTCACATCCTTGTGCAGGATGTCCCGACCGTCAAAGACAATCCGCCCGCTGGTGGGTTCCTCAAGGCGGTTACAGCAACGCAGTAAGGTGCTCTTTCCCGACCCCGAGGGACCGATAATGAAGACGAACTCCTGTTCTTGAACGCCCAGGTCGATGCCCCGCAACACTTCCAGGTCACCGAAACATTTGCGCAGCGACTCGAGCGAAAGAAGCGTGGTCGAATCACTCACGGCAGCCACCTGTCCTGGATAAGGTAATCCGCGACATTGATGTGATCAGGTCATCGCCCAAGCGAGTGGATTGCGCTTGAGTCAAGCGCCAGCCCTGTCAGGGGCTNAGGTTANACGNGNCCGGCAGTTGTGCGACACCAACTGCCGGNCCCCAGGCTTCGAGCGACTAATTGCAGCTGATCTTATGTGGAGAGGGATCGTAACCGCCAAATCCCGGCATACCGTATCCGCGGTAAACGACATTGGCCGAAGATGTCGGCAACGGCGGCATACCGATCCATTTTTCGTGAATACGCGCAACGGTGCCGTCAAGCTTCATGCACTCGATGATGTCTTCGAACTGGTTTCGCAGTGCCACATCATCTTTACGAAATGCAAATCCACCTTTCTTTCCCGATTCGATCACAACTTCGGCCACTGACAATTGGGCGTTCTTACTCGCGGTCCAGCCGCCGACCGTGTCACCTGCCATGTTGGCAAAAGCCCGCCCCGTAACGACGGCCTGAACCGCTTCGGTGTTCTTGCCAAAACGCATGATTTCCCAGTCGTACTGTTCCTGCCGGGCACTCAGCCATTTGTCAAACAGGTTGCCTCTATTAACAGCAATCTTCTTGCCTTTAAGGTCATCGAGAGTCTTAGCGGCCGATCCTTTCTTGATGATAAAAATATAGTTCACATCCATGTAGCCTTCGGCAAACAGCATGTTCTTGGACCGGTCGGCAGTAATGGTCGTCGGCGCAATAATCGTGTCATAACGTTTGGCATTCAGTCCGGCAAATATTCCGGACCACTCCTGGTCGATGATCTCGAACTTCTTACCCATGCGGCGCGCAACCTCGTTGGCAAGATCCACGTTATAACCCTCGACACCGCCATCCGCCGTAGCCATGACGTGCGGTACGTAGCCCACGTCAGCTGCGACTTTGATGGTTTCTTGGGCCTGGGCTGAAGCCATCATGGCAACGCCGGCAACAAACGCGCACACTGCTGTGCTGGATAGTCTGGTCATTCGTTTCACTCCTTCGGTTACTGTTGTCACCGCAAATCGAAATCCTTTCGAGCAGCTGATCAGAATCCGACGGGGAATGCGGCTTAATCCAATGTTATCCTGATAAACAATTCCTACCCCCGCCAAGCAGTCTACTTCAGGCTGAATGTGGCGACAATGGCCCGCACAGGGGCCCGTCAGTCAGTCAGACAACTGGTCGATCAGCGCTGCACAGGTGGTCAGCCCGGCGATACTGCCGAGTGCCTCCAGGTTCACCTCATGAACCCGCTGGTCGAAGGCCGCACAGCCATCGGACAGAACGGTCACTTCAAAGCCATGGACATGTGCATCGCGCACCGTTGATGCNACGCCGCCATTGGTGACGATGCCGCCTGCAACAAGGTGGGTGATGCCGGCCTGGCGCAGTACCCATTCCAGCCGGGACATATAGAACGCCGAGTAGGCGACTTTCTCCACCGACAGGTCAGCCGGAGAAAGTTCCTCCACCAGTGCATGACCAAAACTCCCCGGCGCAAAATCGCCCCGAGAAAGGAAAGGACGTAATTCCCGAAGGTGCTGACTGATCAACGGCTCAGCATCGCGTCCTGGAACGAGTGTGAAGTGGGTCGACACCACCCATCCACCAGAACGTCGGACAGCATCACAAACTGGGGCCAGTGAAGCAGGCAGTGCAGCTATGGCCTCACAGGTGATACCCGCTCGTGCGTAGGCCCCTTCGGCATGCAGAAAGTCATTCTGCAGGTCGATCAGAACCAGAGCCGTGTTCGACAGTGTTGCCACTATGGTTACTCAGGGTTCAGTCGTTGCACAACCAGATTACCATGGCCGTCGACCACGCCTTCCAGGCCCGGATCGATGAAGATTGTCGCATCGGACTGCTCGAGCACTGCCGGCCCGTGGATACGTTCCCCCACTGGCAGGCTGAGCCGTTCGTAAACACGAGCCCGGTGCCAGCCCCCATCAGCCCATACATCCCGCTCACCTGTCATCGTGCTCGTGGTGTTGGCGGCAGGCGCGATGACCGACAGATCAAAAACCGGCCGTCGGCCCACCACGGCAATCCGAAGGTTCAAGACTCGCAGGGGAATATCCTCCAATAGGNGACCGTAGGTCGCGCGGTAAGTTCGGTCGAAAGCCGCTCCTATGACCGCACCGGCAGTGCTGTCGTCCGGTAACTGCTCCTGCAGGCGCACCGCAATCGTATGAGTCTGACCGACATAGTTCATGTCCAACTCACACAGCACCTCGACCCCGTCGAGACGCACCCCCGCTTGGCGCAACAGGCGCTCACCGTTTTCTGTGCTTTCCCGTATCCTCTGGACGAGTTGCGCAGTGTCCAGTTCCGCCAACAGCTGGTTAATCGTCATCACCCGGTCGTGGCGCATGTCTGCAGCGATACAACCCAACGCACTGGTGACCCCCGGGTAACGGGGTATCAGTGCACTGGCGAGCCCAACGTCCTTGATAAGTGATCCCACGTGTAGGGCGCCGCTACCGCCGAAAGGCATGGCGACAAAGTTCTTGGGGTCATGGCCGCGCTCAACCGATACCAATCGGATGGCCCCGGCCATTTTCGCGTTGGCCACGCGGATAACGGCCTCAGCCGCTGCCATGGCATCCAGGCCCAGCGGCGNACCGATCTCGCACTGAATCGCATGCCGAGCCAATTCAACATCGAGCGTTGCTCGNTCGCCCCCNATTGGCTGCTGCGCATTGATGCGGCCCAGCACCAGATTGGCATCGGTCACGGTCGGGTGAACGTTGCCCTGCGCGTAGCAAACCGGTCCTGGATCTGACCCTGCACTTTCAGGCCCGACCTGAAGTAACCCGCCCGCATCGATCCGTGCGATCGAACCGCCTCCAGCACCGATCGTGGTGATCTCGACCATCGGCGTCCGGATAATCATGCCAAAGTCAATCTGGGTCTGTGGCACCATTTCACTGCGGCCTTTCTCGATCACAGACACATCAAAACTGGTACCCCCCATATCACAAGTAATAAGATTCTCGATCCCCGCGGACTGGGCAATGTGGGCACTTGCGATTACACCGGCTGCAGGCCCAGACAACGCGGTTCGAACAGGAAGCCTGCAGGCGGTGTCAATCGTCATGACGCCACCATTGGACTGCACGATCAGGATGTTTCCACTCAACCCGTCGTTGCGAAGCCCGCGTTCCAGTCGGTCGAGATACTCCCCGATGACTGGCTGCAGGTAGGCGTTCAGCGATGCCGTAGAAGCCCGCTCGAATTCCCTGATTTCCGGCAGGATCTCATGTGAAGCGGTCACGTGGGGGTTTGGCCACATCGCCCGCACCGTCTCCACAGCCAGGCGTTCGTTGTGGTCATTGGCGTAGGCATTGATGAAGAACACACAGATCGATTCAGCACCCTGCTCGAGCAACTGCTGTGCGGCCTGGCTGACCTGATCGGGCTCGATCGGTCTCAGCAAGGTGCCGTCCGCGAGCACTCGTTCGTCGACTTCGAGGCGAAAATCGCGGGGAATCAACGGGGTAAATGTCCCCCACAGGCCCCAGGTGTTGGGCCGGTCCCTGCGCCGCATTTCCAACACGTCCCGAAACCCACGGGTGGTGATCAAGCCGGTCCGGGCACCTTTGCGCTCAAGCAACGCGTTGGTCGCTACCGTTGTCCCGTGAACGATGGTCGCCACACGGCCGAGCCCGCCAAGGGCCCGGGTGATACCGTGCTGAATAGCCCGGGATTGATCATCCCTGGTAGTGGGCACCTTGACAACGTCACAACTGCCATCAGCCTCATTAAGAAAGAACATGTCGGTAAACGTCCCCCCGACATCAACGCCGACAACGATTTGTGCNGTCCCGGTACTCATCACCCAATCCGTGATCTACTGCCGGCCCTTACCGGTGCCTGCTGTCACATAACCGAGCCGGAGGTCCTCTTGCTGGCGCTCCTGCCTTCTTTTACCAGGCATCCCAAACCCACCGCCACCCGGGGTTTCGAGGCGAACCCGCTGATCTTTCTTTAACTTAACTCCGACGATCTTGGACACCAACTCCGGTGAGTGAAACCCATCATCCTGCTCATAAGAGAACCGGTTGCAACTGCCCGGTGATCCGCCCGCCACACCAGGTGGTGGAAATTTTCCTCGATCGCCGAAAAGAAAAGCTTCAGCTTCATTCTCCAGCAGGGCGATTTCGTAGACCGCTCCACAGCCGCCGCGGTGCTCACCGCCGCCACCACTGTCCGGCCGCAACGCCCATTGGGTAAAGTACACGGGGTAGGCNGCCTCTAGAATCTCCAACGGCGGAATCGTGGCCGTCGAGATCGGCGCGTTACCATGGTTGAGACCATCACCTTCGGGGTGCCCGCCGTGTCCTCCGCCAAAGAAGGAAAACATCACCCAGCGTCGCCCGTCTCCGCGGAACCCGGCAAGAGACAGCGCGTTGATCGTACCGTACGCGCAGCCGTTAGAGATCAAAGGATCGGCCTGTGACAAGGCCACGAAGATCACGTCGATGATTCGAAGGATGGTCTCGGTATACCCCCCTACCGGCCGGGGAACAGTTGCCGATAGCAGACTGTCTTCCGGGATAACGAATTCGATAGGTGAAAGAACGCCGGAGTTTGCCGGCACCTCTTTGAAGATATGTTTCAAAGCAACGTAACAACAAGCGATCGTCGTAGACCGGGATATGTTGACTGGCCCCGCACATGAACCCGCTGTCCTGGAAAAATCCAGGCACATGCTGTCGTCACGGATNTCGATATCCAGCGCTACACGTAGAGGCTGATCGACGATACCGTCGTTGTCCAGCCAATCTTCAGCCGAGTACCTGCCTTGTGGCAACTCTGCAATATGACTGCGCATCAGTGTCTCAGCCCGCCGCTTCAGCTCACTGAAGGCCTGCTCGACCTGGGCGGTACCGTATTCTTCGAGCAGCGCATCAAGTCGTTGCACGCCAAGATCGAGCGCATTCAACTGCCCNTTGAGATCCCCATAGAGCGATCCCGGCAGACGGGAATTGGCCTTCAGAATTTCGATTATGTCGTTTTGAACACGCCCGCCTTCACAGAGTTTGACCGGTGGAATCAGCATACCTTCCTGAAAACTCTCGGTCGCTGCGGGATTGTAGTTACCGGGCACGTTACCACCGACATCGTGCCAGTGCCCTACCGAAGCCAGGAAGCAGAAGAGCTCACCCTGGTAGAAATAAGGGCGCACCAGTTTGAAGTCAGAGAGGTGCGTACCCCCTTCATACGGATCGTTGAAGATGTAGGTATCACCTGGATTCAAAGGGGCATCGGCCGCCGCGATGCGCTCGATCACCATTCGGACAGCAAACGCCATGGTACCAACGAATATCGGCAGCCCGCTCTTGCCCTGGACCAACGTCTCACCGGTGTCAGCATGGTACAACCCGTGACTGGCGTCATGGGCCTCGGCAATGATCGGATTGAATGCGGACCTGAAGAGGGTCGCATCCATCTCGTCGGCGATCTGTTCCAGACGGCCTTTCAGAACAGAAAGTGTCACAGGGTCTAGATCTGGCATCGGTTCATCGTCCCCTGTACGGGATAAGGTGCGTTGAGTGCGCGGCAGTCGTATCATAACCGGCTCATTCAAAACGAAACAGATTGTGTTCTGAATCAGGTTCCAGGCTCACAATCCGTGTGCAAANGGCCGCGCCGGAGCCCATAAAGGCAGGGAGAGATAAATGNCACGCATTGGAATAGCATTCTCGGGAGGTCCGAGCCCGGCTGAGATCGTCGAATGCGTCAAGTTGGCTGAATCACTGGGTTATGAGTCGGCCTGGGTCGCCGAGGCACACGGCGGGGATCAGTTCTCGATCTTGACCGCTTGTGCGGCACAGACATCGACAATTCTGCTGGGCACCGCAATTTCTAGTGTCTTCGTCCGCTCAATCCCGACCATTGCCATGGCCGCAGCTACGGTGGACGAGATCTCGGGGGGTCGATTTATTCTGGGTCTGGGTTCAAGCCACAAGGTCCAGGTCGAGCCCGAGCACGGGATGGATTACGCCAGGCCGATCACAAGGGTGAGGGAAAGTGTCGACATTGTCAGGGTGTTACTGCGCGATGGCGTGGTCCAGTATGCCGGTGAAACAGTGGCAATCGAGAATTTCGATCTCTGGTTCAGTCCGAAACGCAGTGGNGTTCCCATTTACCTNGCGGGCCTTTTCCCGAAGATGATCTCTGTCTGTGGTGAGATCGCCGACGGTCTCATCCTGACCCGCAGCACACTGGAGACGGGGCTACGAGCCAGGCAATGGATCGCCCAAGGCGCCGAGCGCTGNGGGCGCAATCCCGCTGATGTCGATGTGACCTCGCTGCTGCCAGCGGCACTCGCCGACAACCACAAACAGGCCCTGGACACCCTGAGACCGGGGCTTGCGTTTTATCTTGGGTTCTTCCCGCGGTACAACCGCCTGATCGCGGAATACGGGTTCGCCAAGGAAGCNGCATCGGTAGCTGCGGCCTGGGCCCGGGGCGATCGAGANGCGGCAACCCGCGCGGTNACCGACGTCATGATCGAGGCAACCAGCGTGGTCGGCACTGCCGAGCAGTGCCGGGAAAAGATCGAGGCGTACCGGCAATCGGGTATCGATCTGCCGATCGTCAGCCCGTTCGCGCGCGGCCCGGGGTCAAAAGCGGTCTTTGAAGCTGTGATCCGGGCCTGCGCCCCGGGATAAGTCTAGAGAGGCGCGACACTGACTGCAGCGGCGATTTGCTCTCCAGGTTGCACGATCATTCCACCAGGTGACAGGCTACCCGGTGTGTTGGGGCCACCGCCTTAAGATCCGGCTGATTCGTGCGACACTGATCGACCACCTGCGGACAGCGCGAGGCGAACCGGCAACCCGGTGGCAGATCGATTGGATTTGGCGGATCACCCGATACCGTGATTCTGTTTTGCCGGTTTCTCCGGCTTGGGTCGGCAGAAGGCACCGCCGACAACAGGGTACGGGTGTAGGGATGTCTGGGGTCGTTGAATAGTGATTCACGGCCTGCCTGTTCGACGATCTTGCCCATGTACATCACGGCGATGTCGTCACACATGTGCTGCACGACGCCAAGATCATGTGAAATAAAAAGATAAGTCAACCCCAGCTGTTCTTGCAGTCGTCGAAGAAGATTAAGGATCTGTGCCTGTACCCCCACATCCAGTGCTGAGACCGGTTCATCACAGATCACGAGCGCCGGGTTTGAAGCAATAGCCCGGGCAATACCGATTCGCTGTCGCTGCCCACCAGAGAACTGATGCGGAAACAATTGCAATTGTTCACGACGCAAGCCCACCTGGTCGAACAGCTCCTTGACACGCTCATCTCGGCTGCTGGCCGAGCCGATCTCCAGACGATCCAGAGTTTCACGTACGATCTTCGAGGCCCTCAGCCTGGGATTCAGTGAAGAGTAGGGATCCTGAAAAATAAACTGCATACTGTGGCGTATCTTGCGCAACGCCTCACCGTTAAGACTAAGAAGATCGACACCGTTCATATCGATCTGCCCGTCGGTCACTGTTACAAGCCTGGCAACAGCGAGAGCCAGAGTGGTTTTCCCTGAACCCGATTCGCCTACGATACCCATCGTCTGACTCTTGTGAACAACCAGAGACACCCCATCGACTGCCCTGAGTTCAGCCGATCTACCGAACAGGCCAGAATGCTTGAGGGTAAAACTGACCTTNACATCCCGTAGTTCCAGCAACGTGTCAGCTTGTCTCGCGACGTCAAGCATCGGGCGGAACCTCGGTATTCTCAAGGTTCCAGCAGGCAGCACTCTGGCTTTTAGTCAACTGGACCATGTCAGGTTTTTCCTGCCAGCAGCTCTCACCGGCCAGATCGCACCGGGNCACAAACATGCAACCATCAAATCCGAAATCAGCTAATGGCGGCACCATACCCGGCACCTCCTGCAGGTAGGGACGCTCAGAGGTGACCGTGTCTAGCAGGTGCGGCACACACGCGATGAGCCCTCGGGTATAAGGGTGTCTCGGGCGGCTGAGAATATCAGCAACGTCACCTTCTTCGATCTTACGCCCGGCGTACATCACGACGACACGTTCGGCCATCTCGGCCACGGAACCCATATCGTGAGTGATCAGGATGATCGCCGCTTCAGTCTCCATTCGCAGTGCCTGCATAAGATCAAATATCTGCGCCTGTACGGTGACATCCAGCGCCGTGGTCGGTTCGTCGGCGATCAGGATCTTTGGCCGGCAGGCGAGCGCCATGGCGATCATGACCCGCTGACGCATTCCACCTGACAGCTGATGTGGATAATCCGCGACTCGCCTCTGGGGCAGCGGAATCTGGACCGCATTGAGCATCTGCACGGCCTCGNCCTGAGCCTGTCGACGGGTGAGGCCCTGATGGCGCCTAAGTGTTTCACTGATCTGTTCGCCGACCGTAAAAACCGGGTTCAACGAGGTCATCGGTTCCTGGAACACCATCGAGACCTCGTTTCCGCGAATCTCCCGTATCCGGCTATCGGTCGCCTGCACCAGGTCCTCACCTGCCAGGCTGATCGAGCCTGCCGCAAACCGTCCCGGTGGCGATGGAATCANACCCATGATGGCCAGNGCCGTCATGCTCTTGCCACAACCCGATTCTCCAACCAGGCTCAGCGTTTCACCTGGTGCCAGATCAAATGAAAGGTCATCAATAACGGGGACCACACCATCTCGTGTGGCAAATTCAACCGTGAGGTTTCTGACGGACAAGAGCGGCGACGTCATCTCGGATTCAGCGTTTTCTCAGCTTGGGATTCAACGCATCGTTAAGGCCATCGCCGATCAGAGAAATCGACAATACAGTGATAAATATTGCCAACCCGGGATACATGATCGTGAATCCCTGCTGGAGGATATAAGGTCGATTGTTACCCATAATCGCACCCCAACTCATGACGTTGGGGTCGCTCAGGCCGAGGAAACTGAGGCCCGCCTCAAACAGAATCGCGAAACCGACCAGCAGCGCAGCCTGGACGATGATCGGTGGGAGCGCATTCGGCAATATGACCCGGAAGATCAGGTTCAGATTCTTCGCACCGCCTGAACGTGCCGCTGTTACATATTCTAGTTCCCGTATTTTCAGGAACTCTGCTCTCGTGATTCGGGCCACCCCGGTCCAACTGACAATCCCGATGGCAAAGGTAATCATGGGTAGTGAGGCACCAAAAAGAGCAACCAGCACCATGGAGAACAACAACGTCGGGAGTACCTGGAAAAACTCAGTGACCCGCATCAGTACTTCTTCGACCCAGCCACGGTAGAACCCTGACAGCGCGCCAAAAGTGATACCGATAAAAACACTCAGCAAGGCTGCTGCACAACCCACCGCGAGAGTCGCACGACCACCGTGGATAATCTGTGCCAGAAGATCCCGACCCAGATAATCAGTTCCCAGCAAAAACCCTTTGACACCCGGACGGCTTAACGGTGTCCAAACCATCTCAAAAGGGTCTGTCGGATAGAACAAAGGGCCGGCGAGCGACACCACAATAATCACCAGCAGTATCCCCATCCCGGCGACAGCCGCGTAGTTCGCAGAAAACATACGCGCGATCTCTAGCAAGGGATGCTCCACCAGGATTGGGGCAGCTTGATGGCGGAGCGGGCGTTGCGGCTGTGTTTCTTTTATCAACGATTACACCTGGCTGCCTTCGGAGGTTTGGATTCGGGGATCGATGACTCGATAGACCATATCCGTTAGCAGATTGGCGACCACAACAACCAACGATGAAAAGAACAGAATGCCAAGAATGGTCGGAGTATCCCGAGCAACAATAGACTGAACCGCCAGGGTACCCAGGCCAGGCCAGCTGAAGACCGTCTCCACCAGTACCGCACCCGAGACAATTCCCGAGAACACCAATCCTGCCGTAGTCACGACCGGCAACAGTGCATTGCGCAGGGCGTGCTTGAAAACAACCTGGAATTCAGATAACCCTTTGGCCTGGGCGGTTCGAACGTAATCTGAACCCAGCACGTCCAGCATACTGGCCCGCGCGAGGCGGCTGTAGAGAGCGAGAAAAATCGAGCCAAGGGTGAGCATCGGCAAGACCAGATGATGGAGGACATCCAACATGTAAGCAAAGCCTTCTCTCTCAACGGAAATATCAACCATGTTGCCGATTGGAAAAATTGGAAAAATGGATGCGAACAGGATGATCAGCATAATTCCCGTCCAGAACACGGGCGCTGCGTAGCCGACGAGCGAGAGCACGGTGACAACGTGACTGGTCACCCCGTTGGGTCTACGAGCCGCGATCACGCCCAGCAGCACACCGAGAAAAATTGACACGACCTGGGCGCTGATGACCAACAGCAACGTCGCAGGTAACTTTTCGAGTATCAGTGTCGTGACGGGCTGGTTGTAGTAGAACGAATAACCCAGATCCAGTAGCGCCACGTTGGAGAAATATTTCAACATCTGCTGCCACAGCGGAAGATCGAGCCCGTAATCTTTACGGATCTGGGCCATCGCTTCCGAGTCCAAGCCGCCAGCATCCTGTGCGATGGTGTCTGCAACGTCGCCTGGAGCCAGGTGCATCAACAAGAAGCAAAGAACCAGAACTGCAGACAGCAAGACCAGGCCGAATCCAGCACGCTTCAGAGTGATGGTTAAAAACTGCATAGTGTTCTTGCTGGTGGAAAGCTACAGTCGAAGTAGAAATGCCTGCTGTCAGGCAGCAGGCATTTCCGGAACCACATCCATCCGACTTAAGGTCAGTCCTTCAGGTAAACCTCATCCAACGGGGAGCACGTCCCCCATATCGTTGCGGGTGGATTTCCGACTTTGGTGTGATTGTAGATCGTGTGGTAAGGCACAGTGTTCGTAAAGTAGATCGGCACGTCCTGTGCGATGATCTTCTGGGCCTCAGAGTAGAAGGCGATTCGCTTCTGCTGGTCGTTCTCCTGCCCGGCCTTTACAAGGATCGCATCAACTTCGGGATTGCAGTACTGCTGGGTGTTGGACCAGATCACACCCTTCTTGGCGTTGTCGCAAAGATATGTGCGATGCACACCGATCACCGGGTCACCCCAGTTGAAGACCACATCTACGGTCATGTCGAATTCCCAGTTCGAAACGGTTTTTGCCCAGGCCGGAAATCCGGCGGAGGTTCGAACCGTGACATCGATGCCGATCTTCTTCAACTGCGGCTTCGTGTATTCCGCCCACGGCTTGGCACTCGGCCACCCGTAGTCTATGGTCAACGGGAAACGTATACCGTCACTATCACGCGGGTAACCCGCTTCATCGAGAATCGCATTGGCCTTGTCAATATCGAGGTCATAGCGTGCGACATCGGACTCGTTGAAGATGCTGTCGGGATGAATTCCGGTATAGGCCGGTCTTGCAGTCCCCTGGGTAAGTGCGTCGACCAAGAAATTTCGATCTATGGCATAGGCAATGGCCTGCCTGACCCGCACGTCGCTGGTTGGCTCGCGCTTGGTATTGAACGCCACCCAGTTGATGGGGCCAATCGCAGCATAACCTTGGTCTGTCACGGTCAGGTGCTCAACGCCCTTGGAATGCAGGATGTCCTGAGGCGTAGACTCAAACGCAGACATGAGGATTTCACCGTTCTCTCTACCGAGAGACCGGGCTGATGGGTCTTTGATGATTCGCCATACGATCTTGTCCAGGTACGGACGACCTTCGATAAAGAAGTTCTCGTTTCGTTCCATGATGACATGTTGATCCCGGACGAATTCAACCAGCTTGAAGGGNCCCGATCCGACCAGGTTCTCAGAGTTGCGCGGGTGCTTCTTCGGATCTTGGCCATCCCCATAAATATGCTCAGGAATGATCGATCCCAGTTGCGAGGAAAGCGCTAGCAACAGAGCTGGATGGGGCTTGGACAACTTGAATACCGCTGTGTTCGCATCTGGCGTTTCTACAGCGTTTACCGCAGCAAACATCGTTTTAAAAGGATGATTGGCCTTGATGGTCTTAATTGAGAAAGCAACGTCCTTAGATGTTATGGGTGTGCCATCATGGAATGTTGCTCCCTCGACAAGATTAAATGTAACCGTCAGCGAATCGTCGGACACCTGCCATGATTTGGCCAGATAGGGATGCGGGTTCCACTTGTCGTCAAACCGAAGCAAAGTCGCAAACAGCTGNGCGCCCGGGGCCCCGGTGGTGATACCGGACTGCACAGCAGGGTTAAGGTGCCGAGGCGTCGCTCCAAGTGACATGATCAGCGTGCCACCACTTTTAGGCGTATCTGCCTGCAACACGGTCGAGGACAGTGCGATGACAGCAGCGCACAGCCCCACAGAAATTTTGTTCCAAATTCTCATCATAGGCCTCCTTCGAGTTATAAATATCTGAACGGGCCAAGAGCCCGATCCGCGATCATTGTTGTCAGAAACTCACCACATTGCAAGCTTTTGGCCAGGTTATCCGCTAGCGTCCCGCTCGTGATCTACCAGCACCCGGCGCAGTATCTTTCCGGAGGCCGATTTGGGGATCTGCTCGGCAAACTCCAGCGCTCGCACCCGCTTGTGTGGCGCGACCTTGCCCGCAACGAAGGCCATGATGGCTTCGGCCATCTCGTCATTAGCAACCGCTGGATCTTTGAGCACCACAATACCCTTGGGAATCTCGCCGGCCTCCTCATCAGGACTCGGGATCACCGCTGCATCGGCCACATCGGGGTGGGTGACCAGCAAGGCTTCGAGTTCGGCGGGGCTGACCTGCATGGCCTTGTACTTGATCAGTTCCTTGACACGGTCGACGATAAAGAAGAACCCCTCGTCATCCACGCAGCCGATGTCGCCCGAGTGGTACCAGCCATCAGCATCGATACTCTCGGCTGTTGCTTGGGGTTGTTTCAGATATCCTCGCATGATCTGCGGACCACGGATCCANAGTTCGCCATCCGCGCCCTTGTCGACATCCCTGCCGGTTTCCGGATCGACCAGCCGCACTTCTGTTCCTGGAACGACCTTACCGATGGACCCGGAACGACCCTGGTCTGGATCCATTGACGACAGATGGGTCACGGGACTCGCCTCGGTCATACCGTAGCCCTGCATGACCGGGCAACCCATTCTTTTGCCGGCCTCGTCGGACAACTCGCTGCCAAGTGGCGCGGCGCCGCAGAATATCGATTGCACAGTGGAAAGATCGTACTGGTCGAGTAGCGGACTCTTGGCCAACCCGAGCACGACCGGTGGCACCAGCGGCAGTAGCGTCACCTTGTATTTCTGGATCAGGCCGAGGAACTCCTGCATATCAAAGCGCGGCATGCTGACCACGGTTGCACCACCTGCGAGGGCGAGTTTCATGACCACGATCATGCCGTAGATGTGAAAAAACGGCAGCATCGCCAGAATGATCTGGTCCTCTCCCATTCTCTCTTGCGCTTCGAAGCCTGCGATCTGACAGAGGTTCGCCACCAGGTTATGGTGGGTCAGCATCACGCCCTTGGGCAGACCCGTTGTGCCACTGGAATACGGCAGGACCACCAGGTCGTTCTTGGTGTCGATTTCGACCAGCGGCGGGTCATCACCTGCTGACAAAAGTTCAGTGAACGGTGTCGCGCCCTGGCCTTCACCCAACACGAAGATCTCCTCGACCGCGGAATTACCAGCGGCTTCGAGCGCCTTGTCCAGAAACGGTGGCACCGTCACCAGAAACCGCGCGTTCGCATCGTTGAGTTGCTTGGCGAGCTCCGCGGCGGTGTATAGCGGGTTTACCGTAGTGTTGACTCCACCCAACGACGCCACCGCATTGAAGATCAGCGAGTACTCAGGAATGTTGGGGCAATAGATCCCCATTACGTCACCTTTACCCATGCCGCGCGCCGCAAGACCTGTCGCCGCTATTCGGATTCCAGCGGCCAACTCACCGTAGGTCAGGGTCCGTCCTGACGGCCCGTCAATCAGCGCCGGTTTATCGTCCAGACGCTCGGCGTGCTTTAACGTGTATTCCGTTACTGGAATATCCGGCACCGTTAATTCAAAATCCTCACGCTCACTGGTGTAGATCATAGATTGTTCTCCTTCAGGCTCACTCCGACTCCAGGCATCGGGCTCAGATCAGGTCCCGTCCCTATCCCTGCCTGGCAGTTTTCTCTTACCACTCGCCAAAAATAAATCCGCCGCGGGTGGCAAACTGATGCCGGTTCTCCAGATACTCGTAATCAACTGTCACCGTTGACTTTCGCTCACGAAACCATTCAAACAAGCGTTCTCGATGCTCGGTCAAGACACTGCTGCAGCCAGGGTCCGCAGCTCTGTCGATCAACTCCTCGGGGTCGTTCTCCAGATCAAACAGCTGCGGGTCGAAGCTTTCGTGGAAAATGTATTTCCAACGCTCCGTACGCACCATCCAGGCTTTTGCCTTATCCGCCGGCAGCCCCAGTTCCAGTCGCGCTTTTCTGGCAAAGAAATTTATTTCCGACACCGCGTAATCGCGTGGCTGGTATTTTCCATTTCGCAGCACACCCAGAAACGAGCACCCTTCCAGCCATGGTTTTCCCGGGTCGCCGGCGAGTGCCTCGATAAATGTCGGGATCAGGTCTATACCTTCAACCAGCGCCAAAGATTCCAAGCCGCGTGTTTCATCGGCGGCGGCGGAGGGATCGACCACGATCAGTGGGATTCTCACGGACGGCTCATGAAAGAGTTCCTTTTCACCGAGCCAGTGGTCCCCCAGGTAATCGCCATGATCACTGGTCACCACAATCAGGGTATCGTCAATTCGTCCCAGTTCTGACAGCACGCCGATCAGCCGCCCGATTTGGTCATCAATTTCTTTGATCAGCCCCATATAGGTCGGGATTACATGTTCGCGAGCTGACTGGCTTGACAGCACGAGGCTCTCACCATGGTTCATGAATGCCGCGACAACCGGATGAGGAGAATCCTTCTCCTGGTTAGAGCGTACCGCTGGCAGAACATCCTCCGGGCCGTAGAGGTCGTGGTATGGCGCCGGTGCCATGTACGGCCAATGCGGCTTGATGTAACTCAGGTGCAAACTCCAGGGATTGTCACCCGCCTCACGAACAAAATCGATGGCGCGAGCGGTCATGTAGGCCGTCTCGGAATGTTCGGCTAATACCCGTGCCGGCAGATGGGCGTTCCGCATATAGAGGCCACTGACCAGCTCACCGTTCTCATCCATGGCCGAATTGGCAAAGTCGTTCCACGGGTTCTCAGCCTCATAGCCCTGCTCGCGAAGATAACGGTTGTAGCGCAGGTTGGGATCGAACGAGCCCATCGGGTGCAACCCATCGTCGCGCTCGTAGGGCTCGAAACCACACTGCAGAACGTAAGCACCCGGCTGACCACTGGTCGGCAAATGCAGCCGGTCGATGTCGGTCGGATTGGCACCGAAGTGGGTCTTGCCGACCAGAGCAGACCGCAACCCTTCGGCGCGCAAGTAGTCGCTCAACGTCCACTCGTCGACTCGAATCGGCACCCGATTGTAGGCACAGCCATGACTGGCCATACTGCGGCCGGTATAGAAAGACATCCGCGACGGTCCGCAGATTGGTGCGTTGCAATAGGCCCTTTGAAACCGCACACCCCGCCCTGCCAAGGCATCGATATTCGGTGTCTGCAGCGATGGATGACCGTAGCAACCCAGGTAGTCGGCCCTGAGTTGATCGGCCATGATGAACAGGATGTTCCGCACTTCCGGCATGCGGTGATTATAGCGACCTCGCGAACTCAGTCAGGGCTCCCCGGCGGTATTAGAGTTCACCAACTACGAGCCGCCTGCCTTCATGAGAGCCGCAGTGGCGACGGAGAAATGTCGGGTTGTAGTGTTCACAGAACTAGCTTGAAGCGGGTACCCGGCAGTCCTTTGACGTTAGTCTTAAGGCAAAACAACCCGC